>CAMJQW010000015.1 GCA_946408125.1 uncultured Fibrobacter sp. | reverse complement strand
AGAGGATCATCGTGATGGCCATGATGGCGGCAGAAGACTGCACGCACAGGGTAAGTACCGTACCCATCACGAGGAAGAACAGCGAGTTGAAGAAGTTCGGGTCGCTGAAGCGGGCAAAGAACGAACTGATGGAAGCGCTCGCACCCGGATCCTGTACTACCGCGAAACCAGTTTCCTTGAGGGTCGTAAGACCGAGGAAGAGGAAACCGACACCGAACAGAAACTCGCCCAGCACGCGCTTCTTGTTCAGGTACACGAGAATGATACCGATGAAGAACGCCGGGTAGACGAAGTTCGCGATGTTGAACGAGAACCCGAGGCTCATGATCCATGCCGTTACCGTCGTGCCGATGTGGGCACCGAGGATAATCGAGATGGCCTGCATGAGCGTAAGGAGCCCCGCATTAACAAAAGAGACCGTCATCAACGTGGTGGCGGTCGAACTTTGTACCGAGGCTGTAACGAACATGCCGGTGAGCATTCCCGTGAAACGGTTCGTGGTCATGGTTCCGAGCACATGGCGGAGCTGCGGACCAGCCATTTTTTGCAAAGCCTCGCTCATGGACTTCATGCCGAACATGAGGAGCGCCAGGCACCCTAACATTTTTAACGCCATCCAAGTCATAATTATAGGACCTTCCTATGAAGCGCCACTACCGGATCATCGTCGCTGCCTTTCAGCTAGTTCGGGCTCATGGCGGTGAATTGTTGTTTGTAAAGTTCAGGTAAAATATAAAAAAAGCGCCGTAAGGCGCTGTAAAGTTTTTCGTCATTCTCTATTTACAATAGCCTATAAGCTACGCACCATGGCGATAGCCTGGCTTGCGATGCCATGGATTTTTTTGTTATATGGGATATTAGTCCTTAACGCAACGGACGGGAAGGCCATTCTCTTTATAGGTACGATACACACTCGCTTCTAAGGCAATCCCGAAGAACTTCGCCCAGGCACTTTTTTCCTCACCATCTCCTTCCGCAGCAGACCAGAATTCTGCGGCTCCTCCAGAAACATCAAAGCGGTATGAATTCGAGACAACATGCACGCGCATGCCCGTAGGAAGGGCCGTAAAGCCGTAATCATCGGTTCCCTTATATTGAGTTCCAAAATCCCAACCTGTTATGGACCTCAAGGACTCATTCCCGCCGTCACTGAAAGTAACCTTTTTCAAGGTTTCCCATTCCGCAGGCGACGGGAGGTGCCAGCCTTCGGGGCAAATCCCGCGCAGATTGCCTTCCGGAATCTTGCAGGAATCGGCGTTTCTCCCGCAAGTCTGGGGATTTTCCTTGGCGGTGGCGAGGGCGACGGAGTCAATGGCGGCAGCCCAGGTATAGAACCTTCCGCCCACCTTGCAATATTCGTCCTTGTAATCATAGCACCAGCTGCGGCCCTTGAGGCTCGGTGTCTTCGTAGAATCCGCATAGTTCAAGTTCTGTGCCATCCACGTCTGGGTACCGATCGTCACGACCTTGTAGACCTGCTTGTCACGCGAGTCGACAATGGAATCGTAAGCAAAATCCTTGTTCATGCGCATGCTCCAAGGAACATCCCAGCTCCAAGCCGTATATTCAACCCACTTCGTTCCCGTGCAATAGTATTCATAATCCGTATCGGTGCCTTTGGAAACGGTTCCCTTTTCCTTTTCGGTGCACTTCATGCCTTTCGTATCAATATCGACCTGAGAAACGGTTGTCCACTCGTAATCTTTACAGATATAGTTTTTTCCGCTCAAGACGACCATCGAATCCTTATTGGCTGCCGTACAGCTGCCAAGCTCAATCAACTCGTACGGAACCTTAGTCCAATCATGGCCGTATTTCGTCGTGTCGCTCGGCAACTGCCAAACTTTGCACGCGTACCATTCTTTGTCGGAACCTATGCCGACAAGACCACGGTTCTTCAGCGTACATCCCGGCAGGCCCAGGGTACAGTCGGTCTTTTTCGCATAGTACCATCCTTGAGATTCATCATACACGTAGCAGCGGTTCTCGCCACCAAACTTGCTGTCGCCGTCCTTGCCGACAGCCCATTCTTCGGCAATGGGTTCAGCAGGTTTCCACTGACCATCCAGGCAAACATACCATATATCATATTCAGCCAGCGAATCGGCGTTCGACGCATTGCAGGCTCCAAGTTCTTGTACCAGCTTTTTCTGCGGCAGCTCGGCCCACGAGGAACTGCTGCCCGTCACGGAAGAAGAACTGCTTTTCGCCTTGGAAGAAGAACTGTTCTTCGTGTCTTCGCTGGAAGAACTATTCTCTTCGTCTTCGCTGGAAGAACTGCTTTCCGACTTCTTGCTGGAAGAACTGCTTTTCACTTTTTCGCTGGAAGAGCTTTTCTTCGTCTTTTCGCTCGAAGACGAAATTTCTTCGTCATCCGAAGGTTCCCAACCGGAACTGCTGGAATCATCACCGCATGCGGTAAACATTCCGAACACGAGGGCGGCCGAAGCCACAATACCGAATATTTTATTCATTATATGCACCTCTAAATTAATTTCTTTGTATTAATAAAATAACAATTTTTAGCTAAACACTGCGCACCATGGCGACCGCCTGGCTCGCAATACCTTCTCCGCGGCCAGTGAAGCCGAGCTTTTCGGTCGTCGTGCCCTTGATGCCGATCTGCTTCACATCAAGACCCAAGACACGGGCGATATTCGCCTTCATCGCATCCTTGTGCGGATTCACCTTCGGGCGTTCGCACATCACGATGCTGTCGATGTTCACGATTTCGAAGCCCGCCTTACGGACCTCCTCGCCTACCTTGCGCAACAGTTCCAGGCTATCGGCGCCCTTGAAAGCGGGATCCGTATCCGGGAAGTACGTCCCGATGTCGCCTAGGCCGGCAGCACCGAGCAAAGCGTCGCTAATCGCATGTAGCAAGACGTCGGCATCGCTGTGGCCGAGCAGTCCCTTTTCGTAAGGAATGTCCACGCCGCCGATAATGCACTTGCGGCCTTCTACAAGTTTGTGAACGTCAAAACCGATTCCGGAACGGTAAACTTTATCCATAATGACTCCCCTTATTTTTTCAGCGAAATATAAGAATTCTAGCGACCGCCGAGCCCGAGCTTGCCTGTACGAATCCTCTTGGGGACAAGTCCGATGGTCGCCTTCCAGTATTTGAATTCGGCCCACAGCACCTCACACGGATCAAAGCGCAGGTGCCGCATCGCATTCACGCGATCCATGAGCCACCTCACGAAAACGGAGTGCTTGTATTTTTCGGCATAGTTCCCGAAGTTCCCGCCTTCCATCACCTCGCGGAGCAACACGCGGCCACGCTTCGCATCAGGCTTGCAGAGCAGCATGCTTTCTTCAACACCAAACACTTCTCGCATCGTCCACATGACCGCAGCACCGATATGATTCAGACCCAGTCGGTTAAGCCGGTCGGCAATCTCGCTCCTTTCTTCGGGTGTGGCGCTATGGAGCAACCGGCTGTAATCCACCAATTGCCTAAGGCCGATGCCGCTACCGAGAAAGTGCTGGTAGATATGTGCCAGCTGCATCACGAGCGCAAACTTGAGAGGCGGGGCGTAGAAGCCCTCCGGAACCATTTCCGATTTCAGGATTTCTTCGTCCAGGAATTCCATCAGCGCGCGGTTCGTGCGAGGGCGACGGAGCCCCGCCGCGGGCTTGAAATGGATTTCGACCGGGACCTTGCTTCCCTTTTTCGCGAGCTCGACATGATGCTTGGAAATAGAAGGCTCGCCAAGGAGGTTCATCTCCTGCAGGAGCGACTCGACACTCGCGCGGCCGCCATCGACCCACAGGTCGATATCGCCCGGCTGCCTCATGGACGGATCCGGATAGAGCCGGGCGTTGGCCTGCCCCTTCAACACGGCAGTCCGGCGGCCCCGCGAGCGGAACAGCTCCGTAAGGCGCGCTGCCTCGGAGTTCTGCAGTTCGTTCATTCCCTTGAGGGATTCAGCCTGGAAAGACCACTTGAGCAAAAGCAGCCTAGGCGGGCGCAGCTGCGCAGGCAGGCGCGATATTCCAGAAAAGACAATGCCGAGAAGCGACTGTTGCGTGGCGATGCGATGAAGCTCGTTCCAATCCTTCTCCGAGAAAACCGCATCGAATTCTTCGCGGTCCCCTAGGGAGAATTGCAGGAATTGGAACAAGCTACTATCGTTCATCCATTTTCCTTGACGCAGGCGCGTCAGATTACAAGAGCGCGATGCCCGGGACGACGCTCACCACGACAAGCGCGATGGCGGCAACCGCGACAGCGAACTTCAGCAAGTAGCTGAACGGAGCGCTGGAGCAGCAGCACTGGCACTGCGGATCTTCGCACGGCTTCACGAACAGCACGTAGGCGATACGCAGGTAGTAGACCGCGGCAACGAGCGAGAGCGCAAAACCGGCAGCAGCAAGCCAGCCAAGTCCGGCAGAGAACGCCCCCGTAAAGAGCACGAACTTCGCGAGGAATCCGGCTGCAGGCGGAAGGCCTGCAAGGCTCGCAAGGCACACGACAACGCCGAGCGCGACAAACGGACGCCTGCGGCCACGGCCACGGAGGTCATCAAGATTTTCAAACTGATCATCGCGGCCAGCCAGGAAGGCGATACCCGTGAGGGCACCCGCACTGCCGATAGCGTAGGTCACGAGGAAGTAGGCCATGGGGCCGAGCTGCACGGAACCTTCACCCGCATAGTTCGGGAGCAAGAAGGCAATGGCGAGGAAGCCCGCATTCATCACGGCGGAGAACGCCAGGATGCGGCGGATGGACTTCTGCGCAAGACCGCTGAAGGCACCGATAACCATCGAGAGGAGGGCCACGATCAGCACGACCAGGAAGAGGGCGCGGGACTGGCTTGCAACCGTCACCGGCTCGGACAGGTTCCATGCCGGAGCAGAAGCGGCCTTCGCGACGAGCATGCCGAGCCACACAGAACCGAGGGCGGCGAGAGCACCGACCTTCACGACCGCGGCCATGAATCCCGTCACGGCGACAGAGGCGCCGGTGTAGACATCGGCGACCCAGAAGTGGAACGGAGCGGCGCCCGCCTTGAACAGGAGCCCGAAAATCACGAACAGGATGCCCACGCCGTAAATGGCGCCGCGGCCTTCGAGAATCGGCGCAAAGAACGAGGTCGAACCCGTCGCGCCGTAAATCATGGCGACACCGTACAGGAAGAGGGCGCTAAAGATGGAGCCCGAAACGAAGTACTTGAACACGCCTTCGCCCGCATTTTCCTGATGGCGGCGGATACCCACGAGGGCATACACCGGGAAGCTCGCGAGTTCCATGCCCAAGAAGAGCGAAAGGAAGTCGATGGCCTGCGTCATGAAAAGCGCTCCGCAAGCGGCAAGGAGCATGAGCCCGTAGGACTCGCCACCCTTGAACTTCTCGTGACCAAGCGTCCACTGCAATCCGGAAATGCCGAGGAACGTGCAGAACAGCACGACAATGCCGAGCAGGCGGCGGATCGGATCCATCGCGAACAAGTTGAAAATCGTATCCGTATTGGCAAGCGCGAAGGCGGCCATGCCGGAGACTACGAACAGCGAAGCGACCCACGGGAGGATCTTGTGCTTGTTCTCGTCCCTGATGAACGGCTCGGAGGCAAGCGTCACGAGGGCGCCCAGGGCGACAACCGCAATCGGCAGGAAGTTAATGAAATTAGTCATTGGAAGCCTCCTTGTTCAGAGCTTCATCATTTGTTTTCGCATCACCCGAAGCTTCCGCATCGAGGCCCGCCTGCACCCTGCTTTCGAGCGCGAGCGCGGCTTCAGTGCCGACAACCTGCGTAATCAGGGACTTGCGTTCCTCATCGGTAAAGCCGTTCGCCTTGAGCGAAGAATCGAGCTGGGCAATTTCTTCCGGAGTCATCGCCTGCGGGAGTTCTTCCTCGTCGCCGTCTTCGTCCATTTCCGCAGCTTCTTCGCCGTCGGCAGCCTTGCCCGCATCCGTCATCTGTTCCACCGTCTCTTCGTCGAAGAGGTGGAGGGAATCCGTCACGAAGGCCGGATGGAAACCGAACACCAACAGGAGCGCCGCCATGATGCCGATAGAAGCGCCTTCCAGGCCGGAAGTGCGCGGACCGTTATCGTAGTTGCCCGCAGCCTTACCGAAGATGACCTTCTGGATAAAGCGGAGCATGTAGGCAGCGGAAAGAATCATGGAGAAGCCCATGACAAGTGCCGCGAGCGGGCCCATATCCCACAGGGAGAGGAGCACCGTAAATTCCCCGACGAACCCGGCCGTTCCCGGAACGGCGAGAGACATCACGCCGAGGGCGCCGAAGAGCGTACTGAAAACGGGGCTGTTGCTAGAGAGACCGCCAAGCTTATCGAGTTCGCGAGTGCCCGCCATGCGTTCGGCAATGCCCATCAAGAAGAACTGGGCGCCGGCGCAAAGGCCGTGGGCAACGAGAAGCACGAGCACCGCCGGGAGCATCGCCTCGGAAAGGCTGAACACGCCCGCGACCGCGATACCCAAGTGGCTCATGGAACTGAAAGCGAGGAGTTTCTTGCCGTCAGTGGCACGCAGCGCCATCAGGGCGCCGTAAACGGCCGTCGCGAGGCCAAGCCACATCATCGTCGAAACAACGCTGATGTTGAGCGGGAATATCGGGAGAATCCACGCGATAAAGCCGAACACGCCCGCCTTGCTCATGGCACCCGTAAGGATGGCCGAAAGCGGAGCCGGAGCCTCGGCGTAAGTAATCGCCTGCCAGCCGTGGAACGGGAACACCGGAGTCTTCACGAGGAAGGCAAGCAGGAAGCTAGCGAGAATTGCCATCTGCGTTCCGGCCGGGAGCGACTGGAGCGCCACCGCGAGCGAAAGCAGCAGGGAGTTGTCGGACTTGGTCAGCAAGTACCAGAGAGCGACCATCATCGGGGCAGAACCGACCAGCGTGTAGATCGCGAACGTCATCGCGGCCTTGGAGCTTTCCTTGCCGCCGTACGAAGCAATCAGAATCGCGGCGGGAATCACCATCGCCTCGAAGAAGAAGAAGAACAGCACGGCATCGGCAGCGAGGAACGTACCGTTCATCGCTCCCATCAGGGAGAAAATCCCGATGGCGAAGTTGCGGTAGTTCTTGCAAGCGGTCACGCGGGCCGACACGAGGGCGACCAGCGAAAGTGCCGTAGAAAGGAACACCATCCAGGCGCCCAGACCGTGGCTATACAGGTAGTAATAGACCGGGCCCTTGCAGCCGGGAATGCGGAACCATTCAATCGGGTCGGTAGCCTTGTTGCCCGCAGCGATGAGCATCACCGAAAGCACTACGAAGGCGAGGCCGAAAATGAATGCAAGACGCGAAGAAGACTTCGGGTCTTCCTTGGAGGTCGCCGCCATAAGGATCGCGGCAACGAACGGGGCCAATACGAGGAGATGCAACAGCATTAGATCAACCCTCCATTCAAAAGAACAACAAGCACAAGGGCGGCGACACCCACGATGCTAAATGCGATCTGCAAGCGCACCTTGCGCACCTGCACGACCGTAGCGCCATCGCCCAGAATCGTGGCAATCGCGCCGATGGTCCACTGAACCGCCTGCAAGATCTTATCTACGACAACATCGCAAATCCAGGCGAGTACCTGCACCGGGATAATTCCCACATACTTGTGCACAGAATCAAAGAAGAACGTCCAGGTAGCCTTGCTGCCTTCCGGAGCGGAACTGCCCTTGGCGGCAGGCACGCGAGCGGAACCGTAGACCTTGTACGCGATAAACATACCGAGCAGAGCAGCGAGCGTGCCGAGACCGGCGAAGATCATCGGGTTCACATGAGCATGCGGCTGCAGCGTTGCAGCGTAAGCCTGTGCGGAACCGACCACCGGAGCGAGCGTATCGCTGAAGAACGTGATGCCGATGGAATCGGCCCAGAGGTAACCCGCGAACACGGCACCGAAAGCGAGCACCACCATCGGGAAGAGCATGCTTGCCGGAGCTTCGTGGATGTGTTCCTCGCTTTCCTTGGAACCGCGGTATTCACCGAAGAACGTAAGGATAATCAGGCGTCCCATGTACACCGCCGTGATGATGGCGGTAAAGAGGCCAATCACGTAGAAAGTCGGACCCATCGGACCGCTCACGAACAGACGTTCGAGAATCAAGTCCTTGGACCAGAAGCCCGCAAAGCCCGGGAATCCGATAATCGCGAAGAACGCAAAGATCATCACGCAGGCCGTCACGGGAGTCTTCTTGATAAGGCCGCCCATCTTGCGCATATCCTGTTCGCCCGCAAGCGAGTGAATCACGGCACCGGCGCCAAGGAAGAGGGCCGCCTTGAAGAAGGCGTGCGTAAACACGTGGAAGATGGAAGCGTCGAATGCGCAGACGCCTGCGGCCATGAACATATAACCCAACTGGGAAATAGTCGAGTACGCAAGCACCTTCTTGATATCGTTCTGGAAAAGTCCAGCCATCGCCGCCCAGAATGCCGTAAGCATACCGATGACGGTAATGATGTCAAGCACGACCGGGAGCAGGGCGAACATGCTACCCATACGGGCGAGCAGGTAAACGCCGGAAGTCACCATGGTCGCAGCATGGATGAGGGCCGACACGGGAGTCGGACCCGCCATGGCATCCGGAAGCCAAGTGAGGAGCGGAATCTGTGCAGACTTACCCGTGCAACCGAAGAAGAACAGGAGCCCGGTCAGCGAAAGCACCGGGAGCACAATCTCCACATGGCCGCCCGCCATAATCATCTGGATGAACGCCGTGAGGGAATCGTAGTTCAGGATACCCGAACCGCCGACCGTCACGAGGCAGAGCATACCGAGCAGGAATCCGATATCGCCCACGCGGTTCACAATGAATGCCTTGTTCGCAGCCTTGCAGTTGGAGAGGTCCTTGTTCCAGAAACCGATGAGGAGGTAAGAGCAGAGGCCCACGCCTTCCCACCCGAGGAACGTAAGGAGAAGATTGTCCGAAAGGACAAGCACGATCATGCTGAACAGGAACAGGTTGATGTAGGCGAAGAAGCGGGCAAAGCCGCGGTCGCCGTGCATATAGCCGGTAGAGTACAGCGCAATGAGCGTTCCGATGCCCGTCACGAACAGGAGCATGATGCGGGAAAGACCGTCGAACAGGAATCCGATATCGGCCTTGAACAGCGGGATATCGATCCAGTTGCAGAGCGTCTCGCGGATACCTGCATCGGGCATGCCGAACGCGAGCACCGCGACCACCGCGAAGGAGAGCGCCGGGAAGAGAACGGCGAGAGCGCCGACGATTCCCTCAGCAGGGCCCTTCTTGCTACCCGACGAAATGACAGCGATTGTTCCCAGGAGGATGGTAGCAACAAGCGGGAACAGAGGAATGAGCCAAAGCGGTAAATGTGTCATTGGTTACCCCTTCATATTCGAATAGTTATCGGAATCCACGCTTTCCTTCTTGCGGAACAGCAGGATGAGCATCGCGAAACCGACGCACGCCTCAGCGGCGGCAACCGCGATGGAGAACAGCGGGACAATCTGGCCCGTGATACTCATTTCGGCGGGCAGGGTCTTCGCGAAACCGATGAAGGAAAGGTTCACCGCGTTCAGGGCAAGCTCGACGCCCATGAGCACGAAGAACAGGTTGCGGCGCGAAATCGCCGTCATGAGACCGAGGGCGAAAATCGCGAGCGCGAGAATCTGGATGTAAATCGGTTGGAGTTCCATTAGTGAGATTCCTCCGTATTTTCGGTATCAACGGAGCCGAGGCGCTTCTTGGCAAGGAGCACGGCGGCAACCATCGCGGAAAGCAGCAGCAAGCCGAGGACTTCGAACAGCACGAAGTAACCCGGACCCGTCTGGGCGACATCGAACAGCGTGCGCGAAGTGAGGGCCACGGAACCGCGGAGAGTCGTCGCGTCGAAAGCGAGCGGGGCACGGGTCAAGGCAAAGCCCACGAGACCCGCGAGCACGAGCACTGCCGGGATGATAAAGAGCGACACCTTGTCGAACATCGGCGTCTTGGAATCGCGGGCACCATTCAGCACCATGATCACGAACGTCACGAGCATCATGATGGCACCGGCGTAGACCATGATCTGAACGACTCCGAGGAACGGGCTCCCGATAAGGCCGTAAATGCCGGCGAGAGCGACCATCGAAGTCACCAGCGAAAGCGCGCCGTAAAGCGGGTGGCGGCTCAGGAACACGCAGACCGCCGCACCGAGGGCGACAACCGCGAGGATGATAAAGTAGATGAGAGCGAGCATTATTTAACCTCCATTCCCCAGACCTCGAGGGCCTCGGCATTCTTCTTGCCGCCCGGAGCCACCTGGCTCTGTTCGTCGTCCGGGTAATCCTTCGGATCCCAGTTGGTGAGGTCTTCCAGATGGGCGACGAAATCTTCGCGGGTGCGGTGCATAAAGGAAATCTTCTTGGTATCCATGCGGAGAGCGTCCACCGGGCAGGCTTCGGCGCAAAGGCCGCAGAACACGCAGGTCAGGTGGTCGATATCGAAACGCTTCACCTTCTTTTCGATGCGCGGGTCATCGCTGGCCGTCGCCTCGATAAAGATGCAGTGGGCAGGGCATGCCGCAGCGCACATACCGCAGGCAACGCAACGGGGCGTTCCATCCGGGCGCAGCATCAAGCGATGCTTGGCGCGGTAGGTATTGCGAACTTCAGGCTGGCCTTCCGGATAAGAAATCGTCGGCAGGGTCTCGTAGCGGAAAAGACCACGAGCCGCATGCTTGAGAGTCGTGAAAAGACCGCGGAGCGCTTCGAAGATGTAGAGGCGTTCCACCCAGTCCATAGGTCTCTGTTTAATAATGCGCATTAGTTACCCCCTACGAGTTTGGCGATGACCGCAGTCACCACGAGGTTGATGAGGGCGATGTTCAGGATAATCTTCCAACCCAGGTGCATCACATGGTCATAGCGGAAGCGCGGGAGAGTCCAGCGGACCCAGATCCACACCCAGCAGAAAAACACGCTCTTGACCACAAGCACCAGCAGGTGGATGAGGGCGGTGCCCACTGCCGTGGCAAGGCTGCCCACGGCAAATCCGTTGACCACGAACTTGGACGGATCGTAGAAGAACCAGGAGCTCACGCCGAGGGCGATGAACACCACGACAGCAATCCAAGCGACAATCTTGTAGAGTTGGTATTCACGGAGAATTTCGAAACGGTTCGTGAGGTTCGTCGCCTTGAGCTTTCTGGAATAGCGGTAAATCATGTGCAAGAACGCAAGCCCGAGGAACGCGAGGACGCCGCACAGGATGGCGAGCGTGCCGCCCATGTGGGCCTGCATCGTCTCGGTCGTTACGAACGGAACTGCATAGCCGCCCAGGAAGAGCGTCGCGACAAGGAAGCTGTTGATGCAGATGTGGGAGTATTCACCCATGTAGAACAGGCCGAACTGCATGGCGCCATATTCGGTATGGTAACCGGCGACCAGTTCGGGTTCACCTTCGGCCACATCGAACGGAGCGCGGCCGGTCTCGGCGATAGCCGCGATAAGGAAGCAGAAGAACGCCACCGGCTGGGCAACGATACCCCACACGTGGTGTTCCTGCCAGTTCACAATGTCCGTCAGGTTGAAGGAGCCGACCAGCACGAGGAGGCCCATCATCGAAAGACCGAGGCAGACTTCATAGCTGATGGTCATAGAACTCGTACGCAGCGCACCGAGGAAGCTGTACTTGGACTTGGAAGCCCAACCGGCCAGCATCGCACCGAAAGCGGAAAGCGAGCTGAAACCGAACAGCAGGAGCACGCCCACGTCGGAATCGACGATAGAGCCCGCAATGCGGACGGTCTGGCCGCCCCATTCGAACACCATCGGGCCGAACCACGGAATCACGCAGGGAGAAAGGAACACGATGGCAAACGGGATCGCCGGAGCCACGCGATACAAGACCCTGTTCACGCCGGCCGGCGCAAACTGTTCCTTGAAGAACAGCTTGGTACCGTCACACATGTTCTGCACGTAACCGAACAGGCGGATCTTGCCGAAATAAGGAATCTTGATGTAAGAACGGTTCGGGCCCTGACGGTCCTGCATGAACCCTGCGCCGCGGCGTTCCATGGGAATCAACAGAAGGATGTAAAGGACCGGCACGAAGCAGAAGCCAAACTTCGCTATCGTGATGACCCATTCTATCCAGGTTTTGGATTCGATAATATCCATTATGCTTCACCTCCTTCGAGGAGCTTGCCGGTACTCTTGATGGCGTCGTAGGTAAGGCCCGCAAGTGCAGGGACGTACTCGCCCACTTTCTTGAAAGCCTCGCAGGCGCATTCGAACTTCGTACCCGCCATGTAAGAAAGAACTGCATACGGAGCCCAGAGATTTTCATCGGGGCATACCGGGCAGGCATTCAACTTCTGCAAGATGTTCAGGCTGTTGACCATCGTGCCCTGGACTTCGCTCCAATGGCGAACGCCGATGGCGATGGTCGCTTTCTTGACAGTCTCGTCGTCAAACGGAGAAATGGCCACGCGGGTATTGATCTTTTCGAGCACCTTGGCCGCCGCGGGATCTTCACCGAAGAGGTTCGCGTTCACGGTAATCAGGGACTCGAATTCGGAAGCACGCTTCATGAACTCGGAAACATCCGCAAAGCCCATGAGCTTCAGGCCGGCGCGGTTAGCCACCGGGTCACCGCTCATCGCGATACCGTCGGGCTTGCCCACCTTCAAAAGCGAGCCGCCGAAGAGTTCCGCACGGTCGCCGAGGGTTTCCTTGAACATGCGGAGCGCAGCGAGATCTTCCATCGTGCAGGAACCGCCGGCAACGAGGGCGACCTTGCCCTTGCCGAGAGTCACCTTGTGAACATCCATCGAAGGCAAGCGGTTCTTGTCAAAGTTCTGGAACGCGAGGCGGCTCGTGTTGGAAAGCCAGCTGCGGTTCACTTCGGGATTGCAGCGCGGCATCACGCGGTAGATGTGGCCGTCGGCATAGTCAAGCCAGATGTTCGCACCGAGGGAATCGTCCATCGAGACGGTCGGCGTGTGAGAAAGGAGCCATACGCGCTTCTGGAAGCGGAAGTACTTCGCAGTCATCGCACCCACCGGGCACACGTCCGTGACGCAGAGGTCATATTCGTGATCGAGCTTTTCGCCCGGGAACGTGGTGATGTAGGTATGGTCGGCACGGCCAGCGAGCTGCAGCTGTTCATCCTTCGCGATGCTGCGCATAAAGCGCACGCAACGGTCGCACTGCACGCAGCGTTCTTCGTCGAGCAACACGCGGGGGCCCAAGTCCACATGCTTGCCGCCACGGAGCTGGCCCTTCGCGTCAATGAACTGGTGGGCCGGATTGCCGTGGTAGTTCTTGCCGTATTCGGGGCGCATGCGGGACTCGTTCTGGCCCGCTTCCATGTAGTTTTCCTGCAAAGTGCATTCACCGGCCTTGTCGCAGATGGGGCAATCGAGCGGGTGGTTCACCAGCATGAACTCCTGCGTAGCCTTGCGGGCGTTTTTCACGCGGGCGCTGGAAGCCGGAGTGTAGATTTTCATTCCTGGGGCGACCGGCGTATAGCATGCAATCACGAGCATGCGGCCACGCGGGCCTTCCTGTTCCACCAGGCACTGGCGGCAGTTACCCGATACCGGAAGGTAAGGATGGTAACATACGTGGGGAGTTTCAATCCCGACAGCCTTGAGGGCTTCGAGGAGGTTCGTATCGCCAGGAACCATCACCGGCTTGTCGTCCACGAAGATTTCCACCTTCGGGCTATTCTCGGTCGGGAGTTTCGGCATGTTGTAGTAGTTACTCATAATATTACCAGAAAATTCCAGGACGATAGGTTTCTTGAACACGCGGCTTGGCGTGGTCGGGATTCTTCGCGATATATTCATCGAAGTCCGCGCGGAACTTCGCCGTGTAACTGCCGACCGGACCGCCGAGCGAAATGGACAGCGGGCAAATCGTCACGCCGCCAAAGCCGCCGCAGAGGCTCTGCATCAGTTCCACGTCACCGTCGTGGCCCTTGCCATCGACGATCAGATTCAAGATGCGGTGCAACAGGCCCGTACCTTCACGGCACGGAGTGCACTGACCGCAGGATTCGTGGCTGTAGAAGTTGCCGAGGCAATTCAGCAGGTCCACCATGTTGTGCGTATCGTTGATAATGATCATGGCGCCCGAACCGAACATCGTCTTCATCGAGGCGAGGCACTCGTAGTCCATCGTCGCGACAGCCGCTTCTTCGGCTGTCAGCGGAGCGCACGAGGAACCGCCCGGAAGCACAGCCTTGAGCTTGCCGCCCACGACGCCGCCGGCGTAGTCGTTGATCATCGTCATCATCGGAGTGCCGAGAGGAGCCTCGTACACGCCCGGATTCTTCACGTCGCCCGAGATGCAGAACACCTTCGTACCACCGGCACGAGGCGTACCCATCTTGGCGTATTCGCTCGGGTCGTGTTGCAGGATCCACGGGAGGCTCATGATGGTCTCGACGTTGTTCACGCAGGTCGGGGACTTCCACGCACCGCTCACCGCCGGGAAAGGCGGCTTGAGTCGCGGCTGGCCCTTCTGGCCTTCGAGCGAGTTAATCAAAGCAGTTTCTTCACCGCAAATGTAGGCGCCGGCACCACGATGCACGAAGATGTCGAAACAGAACTTGGTGCCCATGATGTTCTCGCCGAGGTAACCGGCGGCGTACGCCTGGTTCAAGGCCTTGTTGAGGCTCTCGATGCAGGGCAGGAACTCACCGCGCACGTAAATGTAGGCGGCACGGGAACCGAGCGCCCAGGCGGCGATAATCAGGCCTTCAATAAGGCGGTGCGGATCTTCCATCATCAGGAAGTGATCCTTGAACGTACCGCCTTCGCCTTCGTCAGCGTTCACGACGATGTAGACGGGCTTGCCGGAATTGCGGGGCACGAAGCTCCACTTCATACCGGTCGGGAAGCCTGCACCGCCGCGGCCACGGAGGTTAGAACGCTGCACGTAGTCGATGAGCTCGAACTGGCTCATCTCGAACAGGCGTTCGGAAATATTCGCATAGCCGCCCAGCTTCTTGTAGACTTCAATGTCCTGGGCGCCCTTGCCAAAGTTCTGCGTACAAACTTTTACTACTTCTGCCATAATTACTTGCCCTCCTCGACCGGGGCCGGCTTCTGGGTGGTAACGGCTTCCTTGGAAGGCTTGGCCGTACGTTCACCGGAAGTGGCAATCATGCGGTACACGTCGCCGACCTTGCCGGCAGCGTCCACAAACGCCTTGTCCTTCACGCCGGGTTCGCCAACGACTTCCCACTTGGAACCGTTCTTCTTTTCCACCACGATCTTCGTGAATTCGGGAGCGCCCTTCCAAGTGAGCGTGGCACCGGCCTCGTCGGCCTCGGCCTTCACGTTCAGCACCGGAGAAGGCGGAGCATAATCCGCAACCTGCGGCTTGGCGGTAGCACCCGGAGCGCCAGGATGTCCGCAGTGGCCCTTCACGGTACCGCCGAGGACGTCGTGCTTCGGCATATCCTTCTCGTGGGCATAGCACCACTTGAGGATGCGATCGACGCTTTCCTTGGTGAGGGTCGTGCCCGGCTTCATCACGAGCTTGTCGTTCTCGACATCGGTCGCGAAGTCGTCGTTCACAAGCATCATCGGGCCGTTGCCGCAACTGCCCAGGCATTCCACCTGCAACAGCGTAAAGAGACCGTCCGGAGTCGTGCCGCCCGTCTTGATGTTGAGGCTCTTCTCGACATAGGCGATAATGCTCGGGGCGCCCTTGATGGTGCAGCTGATGTTGCGGCAGAACTGCAGCAGGAACTTGCCCTTCGGGGCATGGTTATACATGGTGTAGAAAGTCGCGACACCGAGCGCATGGGCAGGCGCGCAACCGCAAACCTTGGCCGCCCAGCGAATACCTTCGCGCGGCACCCAGCCGAACACTCCCTGCACGAGCCAGAGCACTTCGAGAAGCGCTCCCTGGCCTTCGGGATAGCGGCTGAGCAAGTCGGCACAGCGTTCCTTGATTTCGGGAGTGTCAAGCTTCGCAAGCACTTCCTTGGTAGGCGGCTGCGGAACTTCCTTGTTCACATGACCGAAGGTTTCCGCCGGATCCGGCAGGGCCGCGATGGGTTCTGCGGGACCGTCAAACTTCAAATGGTTGTTCGAAACGAACTGGACTGCACCTTGAATATGTTCTCTCATCGGTCAAGTTCTCCAGCAATGATGTTAAGGCCCGAAAGTACGGCCATGGAGTCGGCAAGCTGGCCCCCTTCCACAAGTTCGTGGAATGCGGCGAACTGCGTGAGGCAGGGCGGACGCACCTTGATGCGGTACGGATGGCCACTGCCGTCGCTAATGATGGTAAAGCCGAGTTCGCCATTCGCGCACTCGCTACCGCTGTAGTATTCCCCTTCGGGAACGCGGATGCCTTCGTAGACGCTCTTGAAGCGCCCGATGAGGCCTTCCATATCCTGGTAGGCGAGCTTGTGCGCCGGCACGCGGATGCGTGGGTCGACGATGTCGACCGGGCCCGGAGCGAGACGCTTCAGGGCCTGGCGCACGATCTTCACGGATTCCTCAATTTCGGCGAGGCGCACCTGGAGGCGGTCGTTGCAGTCACCCTGCGTACCGACCACGACTTCCCAGTCGTAAGTCTCGTAATCGTAGTAAGGTTCGTCCTTGCGCAGGTCGGATGCGACACCGCAAGCGCGGAGGCACGGGCCCGTCCAGCCGTAGCTAATGGCCTTCTCGGCAGAAATCTTGCCGATGCCCACGGTACGGTCGAGGAAGATGCGGTTACGGTCCAAGCAGGCGTGAAGGTCCTTCAAGGCCTTCTCGGTAGAATCGAGCGCCGCAAGTACGTCCTTCTCGAATCCGGCGTAGCTGTCGCGATAGAGACCGCCAATGCGGGCGAAGCTGTTGGTAAGACGCGCACCCGTGAGCTTTTCCCAGATGCACATGATTTCTTCACGCGGGTTGAACGCGTACATGAACGGCGTCGTACCGCCCAAATCCTGGAAGGCGGCCGCAACGCACACAAAATGGTCGTTGATACGGGAAAGTTCGTTCACAATCACGCGGAGCACCTTCGTGCGTTCCGGCAGTTCGATGCCGAACATCGTCTCCACCGCGCGGCAGTAAGCGATATTGTTCATGATGGCCGAGCAGTAGTTGAGGCGGTCGGTATACGGGACCACCTGCTGCCAGGTACCGCGTTCCACCATCTTCTCGAACCCGCGGTGCAGGTAGCCGATTTCTTCGACACTCGCGACGATGGTTTCGCCATCCATCGCAGCCATGAAGCGCAAGCATCCGTGCGTAGCCGGGTGGCTCGGGCCCACGTTCAGGGGCATCAGATTAAGCTTTTCGCCATTCTTATCTAGTACGATCATGCCTTGACACTCCCTTCGAGAAATTCGTCATCGTTCGGTTCCACTTCCTTGGAACGCTGGATCACCTTGTAGCCCAGCGTCTCGAGACGCTTCTCGAGTTCCGGGAGCAGGTAGTCGTTGGTAGAGAGCCACTGGCGCTTCTGGGCAGGGTAATCCTTGCGGAGCGGATGACCCACGAATTCGACGTGGTTCAACAGGCGGCGGAGGTCCGGATGGCCTTCGAACACGATTCCGAACTGGTCGTAGACTTCACGTTCGTACCAGTTGGCGTTCGCGTAGAGGTCGGTAATCGTCGGGACCTTGAGGCAATCCTCGCCGACCAGCACCTTCAGACGGATGCGGGCGCCCGGAGTCTTGATGCTCTTGAAGGAGTACGAGACTGCAAACCGAGGTCCTTCATGGTTCGGGTAAGTCAGGTAATCGATGCCCGCGATATCCACGAGCATATCAAACTTCACTTCGGCGCTATCCTTGAGGAACTGCACCACATTGTGCAGGTAGGCTCCACTCACGACGGCGGTCACGCCCCACTTGTCGAGCGTCTCGCGCTTCGCGCCAAATTTTTCTTCCAGGGTGGAGAAGATATTTTCTACGGACATTCTTCTTACTCCTTCCAGAATTGGGCTTTTTTCACAAGGTTCTGTTCTTTTTCCACGACGAAGTCCTTGATGTCGGCGACCTTTTCCTGTGCGAACTCCTTCGCGTTCGCCTTCGCCTCGGCGGTTTTCGCCTTGATCATCTCGAGCTGGTCCTTCACGCGTTCGGCACGCTGCTTCATGTAGGATTCGTCCTTGATCTTCTTCTGAAGGTCGAACATCGCATCGAAGAAGGCTTCGGGGCGCGAGGGGCAGCCGCCGATATACACGTCCACCGGAATGATGTGGTCGATGCCCGGAACCGTGCAGTAGCAGTCATAGAAACCGCCGCTGCTGGCGCAAGCGCCCATCGCGATAACCCAGCGGGGTTCCGCCATCTGCTCGTAGATGCGCTTCAGGATCGGGGCCTGCTTGTAGGTGATCGTTCCGGCCACCAGGAGCACGTCGGACTGGCGTGGCGTAAAGCGCACGTATTCCGAACCGATACGAGAAAGGTCGTAACGGCCCACTTCCGTACTCATGAACTCGATTGCACAGCATGCCGTACCATAAGGGAACGGCCATAGGGAATTGGTACGGCCCCAGTTGACCAAGAAGTCAAGCGAGGACGTAATGATACTCGGCTTTCCTGCCTCATTACCCATAGGGATTACCTCATAAAATGCGGGCAAAAAGATAGAAAAATAGCCATTATCGTTGAAAAAAGGCCAACCAAATAAAGGCTCGACATTCTTTACATATTTTGTAAAACAGGCGGTTAATCCCATGACAGACAAAGAGATACAAATTGTTGGGATTCCGGGTATGCAATCCATCCGGACGTTCTCAAAAAATTTCTCACTTCGCGATTAAAAATGTATATTATGGCTATCGACGTATGAATCCGTACCTAGACATATACCAGTTTACGCACTTCCGCAAGTTCCTGGAAGAATACCAGACCGCCCGCGCACAGGCGGAACCGGGCTTCACGCGTACCGAAATCTGCAACCTGCTCGGGCTCGAGAAGAGCCGCAGTTACTTTGCCGATGTTCTCAGGGGCAAGAAGGTCAGCCCCCGCATGGTGGCAAAGTTCATCGAAATCCTCGAACTCGACAAGAAAGAGGCGAAGTACTTCGAGACGATGGTGGAACTCGACCAGGCGAAAAACGACGCCGCCCGCAACGCCGCGATGCAGGAACTGCTGAAACTGCACCCGAACCCGCAGCATATATTAAATGAAGACGCCTACGAATATTATAGCCGCTGGTACCACAGCGCGCTCTTCGCCATATTGGACGCGATGGACGTGGGCGACGACATGGCTCCCGTGCAGAAGAGGATTTTCCCGAAGGTCCCTCTCGGCAAGCTGAAGGATTCGCTCGCCCTGCTGGAACGCCTCGGGCTTGCCCGCAAGAACGAGGAAGGCTTCTGGAAACCCACCAAGGAAAGCATCAGCAGCGGGCCGTACAACAACGCGGAACTCATCAAGCAGTACCAGCTGCAGTGTTTCGAACTCTCGAAGCAGGCGCTCATCACGCCGCCCAAGAAGCCGACCGTCATGAGCACGCTCACGTTCAGCATCTCGAGCGAGGCATACAAGAAGCTCGAGGCCGAACTGCAGGAATTCAAGGCGAAGGCAAGGCGCATCATCGGGGAAGACAAGGAAAAGGCCGACGGCGTCTACCAGATGAACATACACCTGTTTTCGAATTTGGAGTAGGGATGATTGGAGTAAAGAAAATTTCCTTTTTTATCGCGGCTACGCTCCTCACGTTCCTTGCCGCCTGTAGCGACAGCACGGGTACCGCGGGCGTGATTTCCGAGACCGAATCGGGACAGACAGCCCAATCGGATTACGTAAAGGTGACCGGCATCGTGAATGACATAAACGGCAGGCCCATCCCGCAGGCACGCGTGTACTTCACGGGCGACGACTCCCTCACCCACCACACCATAGTCCTTGACTCTACCATTTCGGATGACGACGGAAAATTCGCGTTCGACAGCATCGCCGATTGCACCCGGCGTCACGGATGCACCGCAAGGCTTTTCGCAAAGGCCACCGTCAAGGTAGATACGCTGGTCGGCTTCATTTACGACTACCATTATTTCTCCTCGCGTGATTCGAGCATCGTCCATCAAAATATCGAAATCGGCGAACCGGCGACACTCAACATAGCCACGGCAGAATTGCGCGATTATCACGATGTTGACGCCGATTCCATCTGCTTCGAAGGAAGTTTCATCTGCGCGGCCATCACGCAAGAGGACATCGAAAACGGTTACCTCACCATCGAAGGAGTCCCCCCGGGAATAATCGGCGCCAAATGGATTTGGCACGAAGGAGAGGCGCAAGAATCGGGGGGCACCCTGGAACTCAAGCCCGGCAGCACATTCTTCTGGGGCGTGGGAGGCGGTGGCTATGCAGTCGATTCCATCAGGCTCGCTCTTCCCGAACGCGCACTCCACATGCTCGATTCCCTCGGGCTCGAACCGACTCTGGATTCCCTGTTCATTCCCTACAAGCTTTCGACAAAGGTCTACGATTACCCGGAAAACGACGACTACGGCAACACCCCCGATCCGCTCGTCGACGAGTTCGGCAACCGCATCTTCTCGCTGAAGGCCGAAGGCGAAACGCAGGAAGCCCGCTACTGGATGTCCGTCAGAAGGATTGGCAAGGATACGCTAACAGCCCGCTGGCTACAGGGCGGCTACATCGCTGACGAAATCTACCCCAACATCCAACACCTCTATGCCACCATAGAACCCGGGACCACGTTCGAAGACACGCTGTTCAACACGCACCGCGTCACCCTCAAGACATGCGTTATGTACAAGCGTCAGCAAAATACGGTAGCCACGGAAGTTGCTGTAGACAACTGCCGGGAAACAGGTTCTTACAACTGGCAAGAAAACAGTTTCGCAGTCAGTTTCTGGCTCGACACCAAGGATATCGACACCGACTCGAAGCCCGTCCTCTTCTCTGCGGGGAACGACACGCTCGGTTTCAAGATTGCCCAGTGCGAAAGCGACCCGCAATCTGTGTGCACCATGCTCAAGGCCAGCGCCGACTCAGCCAATAGCGAAATATACGGAAAGACAAAATTTTTCGACGGGGAAAAACACCACTTCTCTCTTGTCATCTACGAGAAGCACCTTACCATCGCCATCGACGGGCAGACGGTCCACGACACCGACCTGAAACCCACAGCGGAATTCTACGGCGGAATCCGCGGAATCCGTACCGGCGACTACACGCTCGAGGACTTCGTCGTGTTCCTCCCCGGCAGCTACATCCGCAAGGACGGCGAAAAGGACTGGACCCGCCTCAAGGCATGGCTCATGGCCTTCTACGAATTGCAAAAAAAAGCAAAAGAGACAACTTTTGACCATTATCAGAAGTTCTAGGCCATAGCCCTTTAAACCCCAGGGGATTTTTGCTACATTTGGCGCACCCCAAGACCGGTTTATGGGATTTATGACTATGGATTTTTCTTTCAACAAGGGCATCTACAAGGAGTTTAGAGACAGGCTCCAGAAGAACGCTTCAAGCCCCGAAGAAACGGCCAAGCACATCGCCGCCGCCATAGGCAACATCGCCCAAGCCGTAAACGTAGGGTTCATCAAGGCTAGCTTCATGAACCCCTCCGACAAGAGTGCGCAAAACGGGGCCTGGACGCTCTTCGAAGCCCCCGAAGGCTTTGAGCCCGCCGCCCTCATCGAAACATACCGCACCAGCGACAACGGCATCATCAACTTTTCGGCGAATCCCAAAAAGAAGCACAAGTTTGACGAAGAAGAAATCCAGGCTATCAAGCTCATCGCCCTCGATATCTTCGCCGTCCTCGAAAAGACGCGCCTTGCGAGCATGGTGAACAAGGCCCGCGTCACCGACGCAATGACAGGAATCCCCAACACGAACCATATCATGCAGAAGGGGCTCAACCTGAAAATTGCGAAGGAGCTTTCCCACTACACGGGAATCTTCATCAACCTGAAGAACTACAAGTACATCAACAATACCCTCGGTTCGATGGCCGGCGACCACGGCATCATCACGTATGCGAAGACCGCGCATGCCTACCTGATGGGCAAAGGTGAAATTGCACGTCTCGGTGGAGACAACTTCTTCGCTCTCGTAAAGAACGAATTTGTCGATCCGTTCATCCAGACGTTCTCCAGCCTCGATGTATCCTTCAACCAGAGAAACGTCATAAGACATTTCAGCGTCCAGGCCCGCATGGGTATCTACCCCATCAATGCAAGTGACGCCATGGGCGAAGTGATGCACGGCGGTTCCATTGCGCTCAATATCGCGAAGAACGCCTGCGGGAACGACATCATCTACTTCACGCCCAAGATGCTCGAAAACACCATGCATGAAAAGCAGGTGTCCGCAACATTCCAAGATGCCTTCAAGAACCACGAATTCGTCGTCTACTACCAGCCCAAGATCCGCGTGGATTCCGGGGAACTTTTCGGCGGCGAAGCGCTTGTACGCTGGAACCTCGGCGACCGCATCGCGGCCCCGGCGGAATTCCTGCCCGTGCTCGAGAAGGAAGCTTCTATCTGCCAGCTGGACTTTTACGTTTTCGAGACCGTATGCAGCGATTTGCGCAAGTGGATTGACGCGGGAATTACGCCCGTGCGCATTTCCTCCAACTTCTCCAAGCTGCATCTCAAGAACAAGTTCCTCGCGAGCGACATCCTCGCCATCATGAAGAAGTACAACATCGACAGCAAGTTCATCGAAATCGAGCTCACCGAAGTCTCCGATTTCGAAGACAGCGTCGCCATGCAGAACTTCGTGAACAAGCTGCGCGAACGGGGCATCTCCGTATCCATCGACGATTTCGGAACCGGCTCCTCCACGCTGAACGCGCTCACCAACATCGACGCAAACATCATCAAGCTCGACAAGTCCCTGCTCGAAAACATGAGCAAGAACAACGAGCAGGACAAGATCGTCCTGAAGAACATGGTGAGCCTGATGCAGGAACTCAACAAGGAAGTCGTCGCCGAAGGCGTAGAAAACAGCGGGCAGTTGGAATTCCTCAAGGGAATCAACTGCCCGATGGTTCAGGGATTCATCTACGATCAACCCCTTCCCCGTTCCGAATTCGAAAAGCGCCTTAAGGAAAGGCGCGTCTACTAATCTTCTTCCGCCATCTTCACGTTGACCACGCGGGAATCATGTCCCACGCGGACAATGTACGAACCCGCATTGCGCAGGCTGACGGATGCCGACGACGAGTGGGTCGCACCCTGCTCGACAATTCCGCCCATCAGGTCCATCACGGCATACTTCTTCGTCTTTTTGGACTTCGAAGCATCCTCGTTGAACACGATGGAGAACGTGAACGGTCCCGTCAGCACGACACGGAAGCTCGGACGGGCGAATTCTTCGTATTCCTTCTTGCCGCCGCCCTTGCCGCTGCTGGAGCTGTTCTTGCCCGCAGAACTGGAAGACGAGCTGGAGCCCGACTTCGCGCTGCTCGAAGACTTAATCTCGACATCGAAGTCATCGGGAGTCTCGGTCTTCTCCGCATTGAACTTGATCTTCGCCTTCACCGTACGGTCAGCGATGCCTATTTCGTATGTCTTTTCCTTCTTGGAATCCTCGAGGGACACATAGACGGTGTCAACGCCGGACTTGCCCACTATGCGGGAGGCCTTGTTGCCGATTTCCTCGTACTCGCCCTTAGAATTCATCCTGTACGGAGTCAGGTCATCGGGAACATCGAGCGTGTAAGAAACACCCTCGGCCTTTTCCGGCTTGAATTCCAGAGGATCGTCGCAGTCCGAATCACTGGCACACGGATCCACTATGTAGGAAATGTAGAGCGGAACTTTCTCACCCGCGGCCACTGCCGAGACAAACGGGTACTTGTCAATCCCGTTGCCGCTTGCCTGCACCGCATAGGCATTACGAGATGCAATGTCGAGACCGCCTTCGATCGTAAACGGAATCTTGCTGGTCTTTCCATTCACCGTAACAACCAAGTTATACGATCCCGGTCCAAGTTCCATCTTCTCGACATCGATTTTGGGAACAAGACGGTTCGTGAGGTCGATGCCGCCCTTATACACCTTGGCTTCGGTCATTTCATCTTCCGCCAAGACGATCCTTCCGTCTGCGCGCATCAAGCTGTAACTTGCATACACGAGTTCCGGCGAAACATCCTTTCCGCAGACCGTATCCATCTTCGGATTCGGTCCGAGACGGCTTACGCAATCCATATCGTGGAAATCGATGACGCAGGCTTCAAACGACGAAGAACCATCAGCTTCATTCACGCTCTTCTTGAATTCAACCTTGGTCCTCTGTTCGAAGAAGATATTCGAGTAGACCCTCACATTGGTCATCGTCGTGCGGCGGTCACAGAAGAACATGTCGAAATCATAGCGCTGGCCCGGAACAAGCGGACCGCTCTTGCCGACAAACTTGTCAAGGACGACGTAACCCGGGGCCGCAAGGTGCGTACCGCCCAAATCCACCGCCAGCTTGTTGTCGATGAACACCCAGATATCGTCATCGCCACGGAACGCGAACCGCTGTCCGGGTTTGTAAACGAAGTCCGCATGGGATTCGAAACAGAAATGCTGGTTGCGCTTGACCGCATCGGGATCGCTTTCGTCATCCGTTCCCCAGCGGGGAGAAGCCATTCCATTGTTGGACGTTGTCAACTTACCCGTTCCTTCGACATACATGGGCCAGCCCTTCGGGGCTTCCGATGCACAATAGCTTCCCCAGCACCAGACATCAGTCATCGTAGAACCAGTAATCGTAGACGGGTACCAATCCGTCAAATCGTCTCCAGAGGCATACTTGCCATTGCAATCACGTCCACCATCCCAGCCGGGGCCGTTGCAGACCAGGTCCATACGCGGCATATTCTCGCCACTTGAAGGATCCACCTTGCGCATGAAGGGATTCATGAAGGCCGGGCCTTGAGCCGCACGCTTGGTGCGGGCCGCAGCCACGGGAATCTGCTGCGGGTAGGCATTCAAAACAGTTTTGTCATCCGACAATTCTACCGGATAGAATCCCCCGGGAATCGCAGGCTCTGCACCATAGCTGATATGATAGTCCGAATTGAATTCCCAGGAGCCGTCGGCATTGCGTCCGAAAGGCAAGTCATAGCAGGACATCTCGTTCACGCCCTCCGTATAATTGAAGAGCATCTCGAAAATGTCGGCACTCGGGAAGCACTTCTGCGCATTCGCTGAATTAGATAGGTGGGGTTTCTTGTCAGGACCAAGCGTGTCAACGACGATGCCCTGATGTACGCCTATGCAGTTCTGCACATACGTCTGGGCAGTAGTCTTGTCAACACCGAGGCTGGACACGCCCATCTGGCAAGCTTCGTAAAATCCGCCAGGATAATACTTGTCACACGAGAAGGACGGATGCAAACTCGCATCGGTATCGTAAATCAGCGCGCCGATAGTGTAACTGCATATTCCATCCACACCTGGGTCGGTGCTGTAGAAGCCCATATCATCCTCACTCAACCAGAGATTCGGATCCGGGATAAAGAAAATCTCTTCTGTCTGGAATGCCTCAAAGAATGACTGCAACGGGATTTCCGCTGCCGCGCTCCCCGTTCCCGTGACCCCGTCCACACCGATGGCATGTTCCAGATCCATCGCGTCGTCACGCATGAAAACAACATGGTCCGTAACGGGCTCCCCGAAAAATACGTAGTAGAACCACCCGCAACGGTTCTCATCGGCTGTCATGCGCACCGCGGTCTGGCCTCCGTCCACGCTAATCATCGGAACCGCACCTATCCACGCAACATCGTCGGGAGGAGGCATGAAGTAGATATATTTCGAATCAGGAGGCATGGAGCCTATGACAGTCTTTCCTTCTTCCTTCGGATTTTCCGACACGTAAACGATTCCGCCATCACCGGGACAAGGGATATATAATTTTTCAAACTCCATCCGAGTTTTAGCGACATCATAATCCCTATTATCTATAGTTTGCGCAGGGGGATAGTCCACACTCGAGTTATTCGTAACAACAAATCCGTTGTCACGGAATCCCCTACTCGGGATGAGCGAACCGAGGTCTATCTCAATGAATCCCGCCCCATTTTTGCCAGACGCCATCGAAATTTTGTATGCGTAATTTTCAGAATACACATAGGCAGCCGTCCAGGTATCCGGAACCTTCACAAACGCCGTTCCCAAGCAATCCGCGAACGCCGCCTGCATTCCGGCAACGAACATCATCGCAATCAAAGTCTTCTTCATTTTCCATCCCTCCATTACAAGAACCAGAAGGTCATGTTGAACTGTCCCTGCCAAGTCTTCGGCGCGTCATCCGCATCGTTCAGCGGCGTTAAGCCCAGCACGAAACGGAGGCCTGCCTCGATGTACTTCGAGCCGATACGACGCGTGGCGCCGAGCCCGAAAGCCATGTCGAATTCCGCGAAGTTGCACACGTCCTCTTCCCTGTACTTATGTTTCGATTCGTCGTCGCTCACGTACGACTTGTCGCGGGAATAGAAGCTGAGCGAAAGCATCGGGCCTGCTTCCGCATACATGATATTCGGGAGCGCGAAGCGGAAGAGCACGGGGATATCCATATTGACCTGCCTCAAGGAATACTCGATACCGAGCGAAGCGCGTTCCCTCATCTTTGTCTTGTCATCCCAGGTAAGCGTCACCGTCACGTCAGATTCGCCCTTGCCCTCGCGATAAGCCACCCCGAGTTCACCATGAATGCCGAACATCTCGGTGAACATGAACATCGCGCCGAGACCAGCATTCGCACCGACGCCCCAGTAGTTGCCCATCAGGTCGTCCTGGCCCGAAGTTTCGATGGAGTATCCCGATGCATGCTTCCCGAAGTTGGAAAGCCCGAGCTTGCTGTCATAGAAATCGTTGTAGGTCACGGCACCGAACACGCCAAGGAAGAACCGCTTCCGAGACGCTGTCGTTTTTTGTTCCGCGGGTGTGAAAGCAGAATCCTGCTTGGCCGCGGAAGAGTCCGCCTTCACTGCGGAGGAATCCACTTTCGCGACGACAACCGTATCCTTCTTGACCGTATCCGCTTTGACCGTGTCCGCGGGTGCGGCAACAGCGGCCGCAGGGGCTGCGGAATCTGCAGGAGCAACACTTGAATCGACAGGGGTCGCAGCCGAATCCGGAGTAGCGGAGAATTCTGCCGGGAACGCGCCGGAGTCCGCCGGAGCGGGAGCCGGCGCTACTTCAGCAACCGGTGCAGGCGCCGCTTCAGGAGCGGGTGCTGGTGCAGGCGCTACTGCAGGGGCCGGGGCCGGTGCCGGCGCGGGTGCCGGAGCTGGCGCAACTGCGGGAGCAGGCGCGGCGGTTTGAGTGGGTGCAGCGGCCTGTTGCGCCATAGAAGGCAAGGCCATAAACAGAAGAAGCAAGGAGAACCCTATTCTTTTCATACCAACTTCCCTTAAGTCCCTTTGATAAAAAATCTTTACCTAAAATAGCTCTTTTTCGGTCATCCGGAAAAATTTTTTCCAAAAAAAAAGGAACGACCGCCGGGCCGCTCCATTTTTTTTGAAAAAAAGCGAATTTTAGAAAATTTTCTTCGCAGAGACGATTTCGCCGCCTTCCTCGTGGAACAGGACCAGCGTACCGCCATCGATCTTCCTGAAGGCTTCCGTGAGTTCGTTCACGAGCTTGCCCTCGTCAAAGCCGATTTCGTTCTTGGCATTCTCACCCACCACGATACCGAAGTTAACCATGTTCGGAGCAGTGAAGCGCAGGTACTTGACGAGATCCTCCGGAGAGTTTACGTAGTCCGTCGCGGTCTCGCGCTCGATTTCCTGCGGGTCGCGTGTGCTCACCGGGAACGGGAAGAGGTCCTTGTTGGCCACGTGCTTCACGTTCAGGTACAGGGCGTTGCCGACCATGAGGCTAAGCGTGTCATCGAGCGTCTCGCGCACTTCGATAAAGATATCGCAGTTGGCGGACATCTCCTGGATTTCAAGCTTGGACGGGCCGCAGGCCACCAGGGCCATGGAAACGAGAGCGGCGAAAGCAACGAAAAGCTTTTTCATCATTTACTCCTTGATTGTTCTGCCGCGACGCGGCGACTGGCTTTGAAGAACAATATAAAAAAAGATTTCGCGGGCTCCGTCACCGCGAGAGGATACCGAGGGCCTTTTCCACGAGATCGGGAGACAAACGGAAAATCTCGCTCAACTTTTCGACGCGCAGGGACTCGTCGATACGCTCCATACGGCTCCCGTTCGCATCGCGGACCACCAAATTCCCCTTCTGATAGTAATACTGGATTCCATGTTCGCGGTCCAGGCGGTTCAGCACCGGGTACGTCATCATCTCGCGGTAAAAGCTCTCACTCCAGTGCTGCTTGAACTCGTCCACGGACACGCCCGCCATCGGATATTCGAATCGAAGCTTCATCGGCGAAGAAAGCTTGCCGTCACCGCGCACGGCTCCGCCCGTCCAGAGTTCCATGCGGTCTTCCGACGACCGAACCAGACGCACACTGTTGGGAACAAGGGGAAATAAGGTTTCCCCCGGGCCAAGCGGGTGTGCAAGCGGAATCGGCAGCGGGTCAAATATCAGGTAGCCAGGATCAAACAAGAATTCTTTGGACGAGAAAGATTCGTCAGGAAGAATCAAGGCGCAGTGGATGTTCTTCTCGATCCTCTTGTGACCCATCACGAGACGCGGAGAAAGTCCCATATCGCACATGTTCTGGTACAGGAACCACGTCATGCTGAAACATGTACCACCACCCATCCAGGTATCGACATCGTTTCGATCGCTGTCATCGAGCTTGCGTGCACCCGTCGCACTCCCGGTCGCATCGAGGCGTATGATTTTCGTGAGATTCTCGTACGTCACGTGCGACAGCTTGTCGCACATATCGAGAATCTTTTGCCAGGTCGCGGGTTCCATACATGTAAATATAGGATTTTGACTAATAAGCAATGACTATTTTCTATATTCTACACATGCTCGGAATTGAACAGAAAAAAGGAAACGACGAAAAGCTTTGCGGCAGGATGATCGCCTACGCGAAGATTCTCCCGTCCCCGGACGCCCAGAACGCGACCCCGTTCGACGACCTCGTCAAGAACGGCCTGCTTGCGCTCGAAGGAGACTTCCGCGAGACCTCGATGTTCCCGGAGACCCGGAACATCGGCAAGTCCGTCGATTCCAAACTGAACAACCTGCTCGAATCCATGCAAGAAGAAGGCATCGAGCTTCCGGACAACGTCGACATTGACTCGCTGCGCAACCGCCTTCACGAACTTTCCAACATGGAAGTCATTCCCATCCCGGCACGGATTGGCAACTTCGCCAGCGAAGAAGACATCATGAAGGAAAACGCCGACGTCTACTACATCGGCGAATACATCGGGCTCAACCAGGCGCACTTCTGCCTCACGACGCTCCCCATCTATTACCAGGCACGCTACCGCGAGCAGGCCAAGGCCACCGAAATCAACCTGCTGAACGAAATGCTTTCGCAGTTCGAATCCGGCGCGATGATGGACAACGACGACATCCAGAAGGATACCGACGAGCTGTTCCCCGCGGGCCTTACGCTCAACACATTCGTTGGCGACCTGGACAACCTGCTGAACGTGCGCGTCATCCCGTTCCTGCTCGCCTGCGAGAATGACAGCGATTACGAAACGCAGATTGCGCTGTTCTACAATTTCATGAAGGACTACCCGCAGCAGGAAGACATCACCCGCGTGGACCACGCCATCCGGGAACTACGCAAGCGCGGCGACAACCAGAGTGCACGAAAGTTGCTGGAACTGAGTTGCAAGAAAATCAATTCCATCTACAGCGAAGACACGAAGACGGCCGAGAAACTCGAGGCCGAAATCAAGACCATCTGATTACATCTTGGATAGCGTAAGCAGGGCCGCACCCGAAAGGATGACGACCGTCGATATGGCGAGCTTGAAGCGTTCCTTGCGGGTCGCGTACTCACCGAATGCAAGAACTCCCCACAGCTGGTTCACCACCAGGTTGAGCTGCAAGAGCGGGTAACCCACCGCATAGCCGAAGAGGCCATCATCGGCAATCGCCCAGAAGATGGCGAGCGTACCGAACATCCAGAGGATACCTGCACCGAAAGCGAACAAGGTCGGAACCACGGGCATCTCGTAACGCTTGTGACGTTTGAGAGTCAAGACGGCAAACAGGGCAACGCTACCGAGGCACACGCCCACCGAGAACGGGAACAAGAATTCCATGTCACCGAGATTGCTGAGCTTGTAGGGAATCAGGTACGAACCGAATACCGCACCGGAAAGGAGCGAGCGCCAGTTTTTCCAGATATGCTGCATCTTTCCCGCGGGAATCCAGATGCCCACGAGCATGCAGATGATGGCGGGAATCGAAAAATAGAGGAGCGTATGTTCGGCAAACAGCGTGACGCCCGTAATAAACGAAAGCAGGATACTCACGCTCATGGAACGCAGGCCCGCACCCGCGAGATCGGCTTCCGCCTGCACCGCCCAGAAACAGAGCCCGCCGCCAAAAACCCAGAGGCATCCGCAGAGGATACCTACCGGCTGCAAGTTGAACTGCCCCGTGACGCTGGCAATAACCGCCGAACACGCCAAGGCTCCGACAGCCATCACGGCAAGGAACGCCCACGAAGAATAGTTCGGGTATTTCTTGAGCGGGATCATGTATGTCCCGAAAGCGAAGACGCCCGTCAAGACGCCGATAATGCTGAGCAAGCTACTTTCCAATGCAGAACCCCGCAAAAATAGACTGTAAGACATCTTCGGACGAAATCTCGCCCGTTATACTCTGGAGGGCGCGGCGCACCAGCTGCATCTCGAAGGCAACCAACTCGACCGCGGGATTGTTCTTGAGCTGGTCAAGAGCGCAGTCAATTCCCGCGAGGGCTTCTTCGAGGCACGCCTTCTCTCGTTCGCTCGTAATCCAGAAGTCCTCGGAATTCTCGACCTTCTTGAACAAGGTCTTGTTCATGGCCTGACGCAGGTCCGCAAGCCCCTCGCCCGTCTTGGAAGAGACGCGAAGAGCATTTTCTGTCAACGTCATGGCGGCCTCAGAGCTGCCATCTGGCACACCCATCAGGTCACTCTTGGAATACACGATAAAGTCCGGATTGAGATTGCCACGGTCACTCCGTTCCCTCGCAATGACATGCGAAGCGCTGTCCACCACGAGAATCTTCATGTCAGCTTCTTCGAGAATCTCGCGGCTCTTTTCCATGCTGAGGGCATCAAGTTCATCGGTTGCACGTTCCGCGATTCCCGCCGTATCGACAAGCCGGATTTCACCGCCGTCCAGGAACAGGCGCACTTCCACGAAATCGCGGGTCGTGCCCGGGATGTTGCTCACGAGGATGCGGTCCTCGCCCAGAAGCGCATTCACGAGGCTCGACTTGCCCGCATTCGGCGCGCCGTAAATGACGGCCAGCGGCAAGCGACCCACGGAGCTTTTTTCGCGGAAGCTATCCAGGATGCCCAGGATGGACGCCCGGATTCCTTCAAAGCGTTTTCCCCATCCTTCAAAATCCGGATCGGCTTCTTCCTCGGCAAAATCCACATCGAGTTCCAGGCGCGCCGAGATGTCCTTGACCTGTTCGGCAAGCGTCAAGACCTTCTTCGAGAGCGCTCCGCCCAGCAGGCGGTGCGCGTTCTTCAATTCCGCAAGGTTTGCGCTGTGAATCACGTCCGCGACAGATTCCGCCTGCGCAAGATCCATCTTGCCATTCAAGAAGGCGCGGCGCGTGAATTCTCCCGGTTCAGCCAGGCGCACGCATTCGATGCTGCGGATGGCCTGCATCAGGCGGCGCACAATCAGCGGGTTCCCGTGCGGGTAGAGTTCCAGCACGTCTTCGCCAGTGTAGGAATTCGGGCCTTCGAAAAAAATGTAGAGGAGGCTATCGACCACATCGCCAGAATCCGGCATGCGGGCCGTCCCGTAGCTTGCGTGACGGGGCGCGAGCGTTCCTAGAGCCTTTTCGCCGAACAGCGCCCCGACCACCTTGCGCACGTCCGGCCCGCTCACGCGGAGCGCCGCCACGGCGCTTACGCCGGCGGGAGTCATCGGTGCGACAATCGTACGGGAATCCATGCTTACAAAGATAGCTATTAGTTCTTTTTCTATCTTAAACATCATGAGCAATTTCAAACTGATTTCCCGCCCGCTGGGCACCGTCGAACGCCATATCCTTAAGCGCGACGACGGCGCCGAATTCGAAATCCTGAGCGGATACGGTGGCGGCCTCAATGCATGGCGCTTTCCCACCCGCTTAACCGACGACAAAAAGAATCTCGACCTCCTGTTCGGCTACCGCGACGGTGACGACGTATTCAAGATGGGACCCGACACGAATGCGGGCTGCAGGCTTTGTCCCTTCCCCGGACGGACCGCCTATGCGCAGTTCACCTGGAACGGCAGCACACACAAACTAATCAACAACGTGAGCTGGGCCCCGCACGCCCTGCACGGATTCCTGCAGAGCCAGGAATGGAAACTCGAAAGCTTCGAGAGCGACAGCGAAAAATGCACCGCTGTCTTCACCTGCGACTGGCCGGGCGCATTCGCGGGATTTCCCTTCCCTTACCGCGCCACGAATACCATCACCTTCACAGGCGAAAGCGTCCACGTTATCTCGAGCGTCAAGAACATCGGCAATACGGACATGCCCTATTCCGAAGGCTGGCACCCGTACTTCTCGCTCGGCGAAAAGATTGACGGGTTCACCATGACGCTTCCCGCAAGCTCGCTCGCCCTGCTCGACAAGGCCGACCTTCCCACCGGCAATTTCAAGGATGACACGCGCTTTACGGCCGGTCGAAAGATCGGCGACGAATTCATCAACGACTGCTTCTGCCTCAACGGAGACGTCCAGAACAGCGGACGCGCGACCGTTTCGCTCGAAGGCTCCGCCGGGCGCATCGACATCTGGCAAAAATCCGGCAACGAGCAGTACAACGCCATCCAGATTTACACTCCGCCCGACCGCATGAGCATCGCCATCGAGCCCATGACCTCGGAACCCGACGCGCTGAACCACCACCGTGGCCTCATCGTCGTAGCGCCAGGCGAATCCCGAACGTTCGAATTCGGCTTCCGCTTCTGTGCGAAATAACACACCGTCTCTATTTAACGCAGATTTTGCGTAGATTAAACCGCTTTTTCGTTGCGAAATACCCAACGATATGTTCAACGGTGCGCTATTTTTTCGATATAAAGGCTTTTATTTAAGATATTTTCAAGAGAAAACAGGAGTTAACTATGGGATTTTTGAAAACAATTCTTGCTTTCGGCCTCGCCACCGCCACAGTTTCTTTCGCGGCCCAGTACGAAGCCGAGTCGGCCACCCTGTCGGGCACCGCCGAAAAAGTCACCAGCGAGAACGCCTCGGGCGGCGCCTATGTCGACCAGAAAGAAGGCGACATCGAATTCAGCGTCACCGCTGAAGCCGCAGGCAAGTTCCTGCTCACCATCCACTACAAGGCTGGCGACTTCAAGTCGAATTACATCACTGTCAATGGCGACCAGGTCGGGCAAATCGACTTCAACGCAGCCTCAACCTTCACCGACATTTCAACCATCGTGACGCTCAAGGCGGGCGCGAACACCGTCGGCATCAAAAAATTCTGGGGTTGGATCAGCGTAGACTACATCGATCTTGAGCCTTACACTTCCAAGCCTTTCGCCCTCTGCAACACCCCGATTACTCCGAACGCTACACCGGAAGCCGTCAAGCTATATAACTTCCTCGTGAACAACTTCGGCAAAAAAACAATCAGCGGCATCATGACCGGCGACATGGAAGGATATGACGCCAGCAAGGAAGTCACGACGCACCCCGATGTTCAAGACATCTACACGCGCAGCGGCAAGTACCCAGCACTTGTCGGCGTAGACTTCCTCTTTGCAAACGGCCCCAACGCGACCAACAGCTGGAACAAGGGCTACACCGAAAAGGCAATCGCGCTTGCCAAGGATCTCTGGAACAAAGGCGGCATCCCAGCGTTCACCTGGCACTGGAAGGATCCTTCCGATTCCGTTGACGCCTTCTATGCAAACCAGAATGCCGCAGGCGAGGGCAAGGATTACACGACCTTCGACTTCACCCAAGCTTTCATGACGGGCACTACCACCTGGGATACGCTCTCTGCCGCCTACAAGGGAATCATTGCGGACATCGACGACATCGCCAACTACTTCCTCGCCCTGCAAAGCGAAAATGTCGCGGCAATTTTCCGCCCGCTCCACGAAGCAGGCGGAACCTGGTTCTGGTGGAGTACGCATACGGGAAAACAGCTTGCCGCCCTGTACCGCCTCGTCTACGAACGAATGGTTTTCACCAAGGGCGTCAAGAACCTGGTCTGGGTATTCAACCCGAGTTCGACATCCCTCACCGACTGGAATCCGGGCGAAACCTACTACGATGTCCTCTCCATCGACATCTACAACGACGACAATGTTCACTCCAGCAACTCGGCCGCCTTTGACGATTTCAAGACCAAGTGGGGCTTATCCAAGATCCTCGCCCTCAGCGAAAACGGTCCCATTCCCGACGTGAACAACATGCATACCGACGAATCCGTATGGAGCTGGTGGATGCCCTGGTATGGCACTTGGAGCGGCAAGTGGCCCGGACAGACCAAGAACGAAGTTTGGAAAAGCAACATGGAAGACGAGCGCATCATTACCCTCGACAAGATGCCTGGCTGGGCTTCTTACACCGAAGCGAATTCCGGAACGGGAACATGCCAAGTCGCCAAGGCGACATCCACTTTCAGCGGCGACCCCGAAAAAGCTGCCGGCAACAAGAAAGAAGACAAGATGGTCGTCACCTACGCCCTCGGAAAAGACGGCGCCCTCATCAACACAACAAAACTTCCCGACCTCACCAAGGCAAAGACTCTTTCCGTCGACATCTCCGTGGACGGAACCGGCGCAGCCGAAGGCGGCGTATGGATTGGGCTCGCATTCGTGCGCAATGGCATGGCCGACAGCGCCTGGACCTGGGAGCAATCGCCTAGCGACGGTTGCTGGATGGAAGAAGATGGCGGTTCCAAGACCTGCACCTTCGACATCACGCTCTACAAGGACGACGCGGGCACAGAGCACCCCATTGATCTCGACAATCTCTTCTCGCTCGTATTCGTCGCAAGCGCCGAAGGATTCAACGGCACCGTAACATTCGACAACCTCATTGCCGACGATGGCACCGTCGTGACCACGTTCGATGATGCAAAGAGCCTCTTCAGCGTTTCCGAAGGCAGCGAAAAGACCGTCAAGAGCATCAAGCTCGAAAGCGAAGGAACAAACGCAATCAAGACCGTGGCCGCCTCTGCCGCCAAGTTCGGCATCCAGGGCAACACGATTTCACTTTCTACCGCGAAGGCGGGTCTCGTATCGGTCGACGTATTCGGCATGAACGGCAAGCGCGTTGCAACGCTCTACAAGGGCAACCTCGCCGCCGGCAGCTACGCCTTCAGCCTCGCCGACATGCCCAAGGGCCGCTACATCGTGCGTGCGAAGGGCGCGGGTATTGCCGCTACCAAGCCGATTCTCGTCAAGTAACTTTACTTTCATGACTTTTGGATTCCCCGTAGCTTGACGAAATTGGCTACGGGGAATTATTTTAAGAAAGATAAGCCCTGCCTGGAGATTATATGATGATGCATAAAACTTTTGCCTTGACGATTGCAACGGTCTCTTTTGCAACAGTCGCTTTTGCGGCCACCCCCATCCGCTTAGAAGCCGAAGACGCAGTCCTCGCCGACGACCACAAAGTCCTCGTAATCGAAGATGCCAAAGCTTCGGGCGGAAAGTACGTCGATATGAAAGACGGCAATTTGGAGTTCAAGGTGACTGTCCCCGCGACGGGCTATTACACGCTTTGGGCAAATTACCAAATACCATCGGAATCGACCAGCAAAATCCAGAACTTGACCGTCAACGGCGTTTCTGCAGGGCAGATTTCCTTTGGAATTTCTGACGAGTTCACGACCATCAAGGGAGCGGGCAAAATCAAGCTTACCGAAGGCGAAAACAAGATAGGCATCGTCCACAGCTGGGGTTACGTCAACCTCGACTACATCGAGCTCACGGAATACGAAGCAAGCCCGTGGAACATCTCCCCGACCCCTGTCACGCCGGAACCGACCGAAAGTGCACAGAAACTCTACAATTTCCTGTACAACAATTTCGGCAAGCACGTGATTAGCGGCGTCATGACGGAACGCCCGTTCGAAAACGACGGCCAGTACACCCCACAAAACTACGAAACGCAAACCGAACTCAAATACATCCACGAAGCAAGCGGCAAGAACGTGGTTCTCGTGGGCTTCGACTTTTTGCACGCATCCGGCAAGAATTCCGACCAGCAATGGTATCAGGGGTACACGCACGCTTCGCTCGAAATGGCAAAGACGGTCTGGAAAGCAGGTGGCATTCCGCAATTCAACTGGCATTGGAAAGACCCGATGCACGAAGTCGAAGCATTCTACACGCAATCGAGCGGAAACGATCCCTACACCGAATTCAGTATCAACAAGGCTTACGACGAATCCACCGGCAAATGGAAAACAAGTAGCGATGAATACAAGGCCATTGTCCGCGACATGGAAATGATCGCCGACTCACTTTTGACTTTGCAAAAAGAAGGCGTCGCCGTTCTTTGGCGTCCTCTCCACGAAGCTAGCGGAAAATGGTTCTGGTGGGGTACCGATGGCGCAAAGTCATGCGTCGCTTTGTACAAGCTCATGTTCGATATTTTCGTGAACCAGAAAGGTTTGCATAACTTGATTTGGGTGTGGACCACCGACGAAGCGAGCGACGCTCTCGACTGGTATCCGGGCGATGAATACGTGGACGTTGTGGGCCGCGACTACTATTACTACCCACGCGAATCGAACCACTCCAGCCTTGTCGGCAGTTTTGAAACGGTCAAGGAAATTTTCGGAGGCAGAAAGATCGTAACTCTCAGCGAAAACGGTTCCGTACCTTATCCTGACGAGATGAAGGCCGATGGCGCCAACTGGAGCTGGTTTATGCCGTGGTATGGCGACTATGCGATGGAAGGCTGGGCAAACGACAACACCAAAGAAAGCTGGAAGACCGTCATGAACAACGAGTACACTTTGACTCTCGATGACATGCCAGGCTGGGACAAGTACGAAATCGTCACGCCGCCGACAACGGGAATCAAGAATATGCCTCTCGCTCAAAAGGCCTCCGCAAGGTTGTCTGTTATTGGCAAGAATTTGCAAGTGAATATTCCGAGCTTTGCTGCAAACGCCACCACAAAAGTCACGATTTTTGACATGCAAGGAAATCAGGTGATAAACCACACGATTAACGGTACAAACGCAAGCATCAACTTGAACGGGATTGTAGCTGGACATTACCTCGTAAAATTGCATGGGAACGGATTTACGCAGAAAGGAAAAATTCTTGTAAAGTAATAGAACTTGGCGATTCCGGAACGGTGTCCGGGATGACAATGCAAAAAAAGGAGTGTATGATTATGGGATGTAAATTATTCGCGGGAGCATGCACCGCAATGACTTTTGCCGCAGCAGTCGCGACAACATCGGTTTTTGCCGCACCGACAACTTACGAAGCCGAGGATTTGGCCAGCGCAACCATTGTCGAAGATGCCGATTATTCGGGCGGCAAGTACGCAAAGCCTGCCGACGCCAGCGGCATCACGTTTACGGTCAAAGTCGAAGAAACAGCCGTCTACGACATCACCACCAAAGTGTTGATCAAGCAATACGACTGGATCACCTCGAAAATCGTGGTCAACGGAGTAGAATCGGGTTCTATGCTCACGACCCCGCGTAACTGCGATTCCAGCTACGTCATCGCGGCCTCGGCCAAAATGAAGGTCGGTGAAAACCAGATTACCGTCGGCAACCAGGCCATTGGCGTAGACTATATCACCGTAGAACGCCATCCCGACCCCGAGTTCAAAATCAGTGCGGCCCCGGTCACCCCGAATGCAAGCGAAAGCGCTCGCAAAGTCTATTCCTTCCTGCGTGAAAACTTTGGAAAAAAGACCATCAGCGGCATGATGATCAGCGACCAGAATTTCAACTACAATTACGGCGACATGAAGATTATTCCGCCCGGTGGCTGCACGCCCGCAGATTCTTGCAAGTATACCGACGAACAGGTTTCTTGGAAGGGGCAGACCGACATCGACGAATTCTACAAGCGTAGCGGCCACTACCCCGCCATCGGTGGTTTCGACATGCTCTTTGCCGCAGGCGGCCACCACGAAGAAGGCTGGTTCAAGGGCTATACCGAAAACAACCTCCTGATGACCGAAGACCTGTGGAACATGGGCGGCATTCCGACCTACACTTGGCACTGGAAAGTCGGCGAAGATACCGTATTCTACACCAAGGATACCTACCCCATGAACGGATTCAACGCCAGCGGTTGCACCGAAGGCGTCAAGGGCACCAGCGAAAGCAACACCTGCTTTAACTACACCAAGGCCTTCAAGGGTGACAAGTGTCAGGAAATTGACGAAACCTCGCAGGAATATAAGGACATCGTCGCCGACGTGGACATTGTTTCGGGCTACTTCAAACAACTGCAAGAAAAGGGTATCGCGGTCGTGTGGCGCCCGCTCCACGAAGCAAGCGGTGGCTGGTTCTGGTGGGGCACCGCTGGTGCCGAATGTTATGTGCAGCTGTACCGCTTGGTGTTCAAGCGCATGGTCGAAACCAACAAGCTCAACAACTTGATTTGGGTCTGGAACATCAATACCGATCCGGCACTTGGTTACGACTACAGCGCTCTCAATGCAGTCTGGTACCCGGGCGATGAATACGTGGACATCGTGGCGGTCGACATTTACGACCCACTGAACGACCACAATTCCGCCGCCAATTACTACAACAAGATTGTGAGCGACGTCGGTACAAGCAAGATGATTGCCCTGAGCGAAAACGGCGCCATTCCGGACATCGACAGCATTGCCGAAGACAAGGCCTATTGGAGTTACTGGATGACATGGAGCCAGACCTGGAGCGGAAACTTTTTGGAAAAGACTCCGACCGACATGTGGAAAAGGAACCTGGACGACGAACGCATTATCGCCCTCGACAATATGCCCGGCTGGGACAAATTCGTTGCCGATACGAGCATCGAGGGAGCCGCCATCGAGCCGAAGATTTCAACCGCCGCCTCCAAGATTAGCGTTTCCGGCAACACCATCTCGCTCACCACGGCCAAGTCGGGCCTCGTCTCGATCGACATATTCGGCATGACAGGCAAGCGCGTCGCGACGCTCTACAGGGGCCATCTCGCCGCCGGAAGCTACGCTTTCAGCCTGGTCGACATGCCCAAGGGCCGCTACATCGTGCGTGCAAAGGGAACGGGTATCACCGCCACGCAGCCGATAAACATCAAGTAGTCAACAACAAGTCTTGAACTCCTTCTCCCCGCAGGATTACACCTGCGGGGATTTTTCATTCCGGCATTCATTATCCGATAGATAAAAAGTTATATTCAGAGCATGAGGATTCCATTTAACCAGCCTCCCTTCGTCGGTCCCGAAATCGATTACGTGAGGCAAGCCGTCGAAAGCGGCCGCATCTGCGGCGACGGGCAATTCAACCAGAAGTGCCACGCCTGGCTGCAAGAAAAGACGGGAGTCGCCCGCGCGCTCCTCACCACGAGCTGTACGCACGCTCTTGAGATGTCCGCGCTATTGTGCAACATCCAGCCCGGCGACGAAGTCATCATGCCTTCGTTTACTTTCGTTTCCACAGCCGACGCATTCGCCATGCGAGGCGCCAAGTGCGTATTCGTAGATATCCGTCCGGACACGATGAACCTCGACGAGAAGCTTATCGAAGAGGCGATTACGGAAAAGACCCGCGCCATCGTCCCCGTACATTATGCGGGAGTCGCCTGCGAAATGGACACCATCAACGAAATTGCCCGGCGACACAATCTATTCGTCATCGAGGATTCCGCACAGGGAATGATGTCCACCTACAAGGGACGCGCACTCGGATCGCTCGGCGATTTTGGCTGCTACAGTTTCCACGAGACCAAGAATTACAGCATGGGCGAAGGCGGAGCCATCCTCATCTCCGACAAGAAATACGCCGACCATGCCGAAATCATCCGCGAGAAGGGCACGAACCGCGTGCAGTTCCATCGCGGCGAAGTCGACAAGTACACCTGGGTGGAACTCGGTTCCAGCTACCTGCCCAGCGAGCTGAACGCGGCATACCTCTATGCCGAACTTGAAAACGCGCAGAAGATCTTCGACAACCGCATGTCAAGCTGGAAAGCCTACCGCGAACGCCTGCAACCTCTCGAAGATGCCGGTGACCTGCAACTACCGATCATTCCGGCGGAATGCAGCCACAATGCACACATGTTCTACCTGAAGGTCGCCGACCTCAAGACGCGTACCGCGCTCATCGCGCACCTCGTCAAGAACGGCATCCTCGCCGTATTCCACTACGTGCCGCTCCACAGCGCCCCCGCGGGCAAGCGGTTCGGGCGGTTCAACGGCGAAGACCGCTATACCACTAGAGAAAGCGATCGCCTGCTCAGACTTCCCATGTTCTACGGCCTGAAACGTGAAGACCTGGAATTCGTCTGTAGCAAGGTGAAAGAATTTTTCGGGAAGTAATTTACTTCAAGAAAAGCGAAAGCTTTCCGAAATCAAGAATCGTGATAAACACGAAGAAGCTGATGAAGAATGCCGCAGCGACATTCTGAATGACGCTTTGCGTCTTCGTCGAAAGCGGTTTTCCGCGGAGCTTCTCGATCCCGAGGAACATCAGGAGGCCACCGTCGGTAATCGCGAGCGGCAGCAGGTTCATCACGCCCAGGTTGATGCTGATGAGAGCGAGCAACATCAGGAAGTCCTGGAAGCCGCTCATCCATACGTTGCCCATCACGGCCACGATAGAAACGGGGCCCGAGAACGCATCGACCTTCACCTGCCCCTGGAACATACGCTTGAAATAGCGGAAGATGCTCGTCGTCATTTTCCAGCTGGTGGCGCAAGTTTTCGTGAACGCTTCCACCGGGCCACGGCGCACCGTTTTCACTTCGCGGAAGAGCACGTAGCCCATCTGGATACCGACCATGTAACGCTTGTATTCCTCGTTGTAGGCAGGCGTAAGCGCTTTCGTAAGCGTATCGCCCTTGCGGATAAGCGTCACGTTCACGGTCTCGCCCTTGCTCCCGTCGATAATGCGGACGACTTCTTCGTAACGCGAAATATGTTCGCCATTGATTTCGAATATGGTATCGCCTTCGACAATGCCCGCCTTCGCGGCAGCGGAGCCTTCCACGGGAGGCAAGCGCACGATGACCCGGTTACGCGGGTAAATACCGATATCGCCGATGCCCATCTTGATTTCGGACCCAGTGGAATCCTGCGAAGGAATGACAAGTTCTTCGGGAACGACGGTAAGCGTCAGCGGTGCTCCACCGCGGTGTACCGTAAGCGGAACTTCCGCACCGAGGCTCACGCCGATCTGCTCGCGGAAATCGTCCCAGCCCTGCGTGGGCTTGTCATTCATGGCAGTGATGGTATCGCCGGGTTGAATGCCCGCCACCTCGGCCGGGGAATCCTTGGCGACAAATCCGACAATCAATTCGTTGGTCGCGGGTTCCTGCACGCCCACCATATAAAGCAGCATCAACAGCACAAAAGCAAACGCGATATTGATGAACGGGCCCGCGAACGCAATCGCCGCGCGCGCCCCTACGGATTTTCCCATGAAGTCGCGCGCGTCGGGAATCTCGCCCTCCTCGAGCGTATCGGGATTCTCGCCCGCCATGGCGACGTAACCGCCAAACGGGATTGCCGAAATGCAATACTCGGTTTCGCCGTGGCGGTAGCGGATAAGCTTCTTTCCGAAACCGATGCTGAACGTGTTGACCTTGACGTTGTTCCACTTCGCGACTACAAAGTGGCCTAGCTCGTGAATCGTCACGAGGAAGCTCAGGCCCAGAAGACCCAGCACGAACATCAGCACGTTACTGAAAATTGATTCCATTGCAAACTAATTTAGTAAAAAAGGGGCCGGCAGTTTCCCGCCGACCCCTGTCACACACCAAACTTGAATAAATGTTAGCGAATCCTGTTGCCGCGCAGGTCGTAGCGCCTGTTGCCCTTTTCGACAAACAGCTTGCCGCCCTTCACGCGGAGCCTTGCCACCGCATTGTCCGTCTCGATAGAGCCGGCCGACACCGCATTTGCGAAACCGAGCGTGCTGCTGGACGAACCTGCAATCACCTGCGAAGAACTGGACATCGGCCCGAAGGAATTCGAAGAAGCAACGGTTGAAGAACTCGAAGTCGTCGAGGAACTCGATCCCGTGACCGTCGAAGAGCTCGACGTTGTCGAGGACTTCCTTGCGACTCCGCTCACCGCGAAATCGGGAGCATGGCCGGCATTGAGCGCTTCAAGAGCGCCCGCCAGATAGGCAAACGGGGCGTTCCAGTTGATGGCCACTTCGTTTGTCGCATAGCTGCAACGCTGGTCGGTATAGGCGGTAGCCGCCTGGCCAGTCCTGTAATCGGAGCATTTCCATTCCGCAGCGGAACCCACATCTTCGCCACCGGGCTGCGGGCCACCCACGAGCATTCCCGGAACCGGGTCTTCCACGTTATCCGAAGTACTCGGGCGGTGGTGCGGCATCTTCGGGGACTTCGTTCCGATGCCCGTCACGAACGACATGTCGAGCGGATTCTTGCCGAGCATGTAGTCGAGCGCCTTGAGGGCCGCCGTATAGTATTTTTCATCGCCGGTGAGGTAGTAGGCATGCAACAGCCACACGCCCTGATTGGACGCGGTCGAGTTGGAACCCCACACGAAATCGTCCTTCGCCATCACAACACCGAATCCGGACTCGGTACGCTTCACAAAACCGTCGGCCGTCTCGATAATTTTCTGCTTGGCTTCTGCGGCATCGTTAAACACGGATGCATGCGTTGCCTTGCTATAGGTAGCGAGGCCGTCCATGCCGCCCCACCACGAGAGATAAATCGTGGTACCGGACTGCTTGTACGAAGCATCGCCGGTAGTGATGGCAAGTTCCGTGGCTGCAAAGAGCTTTTCGTCGTTCGGGTCGGCGTCCTCGTAGGTGCCGGTCGAAACGCCGGCCGGATTCGCTGTGAAATTCTGGTTCGAATTCGAAAGTCCCCACGCATACGCCTTCTTCGCCGCCTCGAGGCACTTGGAAGCGTAGCTCGCATCGAACGGCTTGTAGATGCGCGAAGCCATCGCCATCACGCCGGCAAAGTCAAACGTCCCGGCAGTGCTCTTGCCTATCACGTAAAGTTTCGAATTGTCCCCCGCCGGCATCACGTCACCCGGGAAGGCGAGAGGCGTAAGCTTGTGGTATACGCCACCGTCAGAAGCCTGCATGGTAAGCATCCAGTCCAGATTCCACTTGATTTCGGCGAGCAGGTCCGGAAGGCTCCCGTCCGCAGGAATATTCCACTTCGCCGTCTTGAAGTATTCCGGGAAGTGCTCGTAGAGCGAAAGGAGCGTATAGGTGGTGATGCCCGAGTTCACGGTATAGCGGCCGTAGTCGCCCGCATCGTACCAGCCCTTGCTTGACTGGATCGTGCCTGAAGCACCCGTAGAATTGTGGAGTTGAACCGTCGCATTCGTGTGGCCCGCCGCACGCGCCCACTGGCCCGCATATTGTTGCTCGAGAGCCATCGACGCGCGCTGGTAATAGAACCACTTGAGAGCAGCCTTGTAGACATCCTCGAAGGTATTCTCCTTCACCACGAGATCCTGGCGGAGCGTTTGGCCGCCCACCTTGATCGTGTACTTGCCTTCGGCCTTGAGTTCCGAAAAATCCACCAGCTGCACGTTCTGTCCGCTGGCATCCCAATACGATGCAGCGCCCGGCGTCACCTGAAGAACGGTCTTGCCCGAAGCATCCACGATTTCAACATTGCCCGAAGCATCGACCAGGGCGAATTCCTTTGGATCGGCAGGACGGAACCCCACCTGATTGATATAAGCATTGGCAGCGAGTATAGCGGGTGCGCAAGCAGACGCAGAAACCGCGGCAATTGTAAAAGCTCTTAAATTCAAAACATCCCTCTCGGTACAATGCGCAACCACGCGCATACAAGAAGAATATAATGAAAAACGCCTGTTTTCGCCCCCATAGGAGCCTAAAAACAGGCACAACTGTATCAAGTGTATCAGACCGGTGTAATCCCGGTCACACCCTTACCGTTTCGCGTAGCGGAACGTCTGGCGCGCACCGGTCCTGGTCGTAGCGACCACATAGTAGACACCGGGATTCAGGCGCGAGAGGTCGAGCGTGGAAGACTTCATCACGAGAGTTCCATCGAGGGTGTACACGCGGTACGATTCCCGGTGCATCGAGAGCGAACGCAGGACCGGCAACGCATCCGGAAGAGTATCGTACACAATTCCCGGTGGTACCGTATCCGTCTTGGCCGTATCCTGAACGCTCGTGTCCGGAGGCGTAACGACGGAGGTATCCTGCGAACTCGTGTCCGGAGGTTCCACGGCGGTCGCCTTGGCTTCGCGCGCCTGGTCCAAGAAAGCGACCGCCTTGGCAAGGTTCTCGGAGGAGTTCATCTTGTCGCCGCCATGGGTACCGCCCGACACCTTGACAAATTCCGTTACCACGTTGTGGTTCTTGAGGGAATCGTAGAGTTCCTGGCTCTGTTCGATATTCACGACGTTGTCGGACGTGCCGTGGAACATGATTACCGGCGGATCATCGTCACTTGCGTAGTACGGCGAACTGGCGACCATCCATTTGTCCTTGTTGCCCTCGCGTTCCACACCAATGAAGGCGCCTTCCATTGTACCGGAACCGCCCATGCTGATGGGATTCATCGTGTAGATGTCGGTCGGAGGAGACCAGAGAACGGCTCCATCGACGCAGCTGCTGAACGAAGTGTACTCGCCAAGGTCACCGACCAGGTCCACCGTCACCGAGCCGGACTTGCCTTCCTTCAAACCGCAAGTTGTGGCAGTGAGGCTCGAAAGGTGTCCGCCCGAAGAGAACCCGGACACGGCCACAAAGTTCGTGTCGAACTTGTACTTGGCCGCATTGCCGCGGACAAAGCGCACCACGGCCTTGATGTCGTGCAACTGCGCCGGATATATGGCATCACTCGCCGAACGGTGGTTCGGAGTCACCACCGCGTAGCCCGCCTTGACATAGGCCGCACAGATGGTGCTCAAGTCCGCGGAGCCTTTCATGTTGTTCATGCTCCAGGCGCTACCGTAAGTGTGGATGACCACCGGATACGATTCCTTCGCTTCCTTGGGAATGTAAATGTCCAGCGTATGGTAAGTTTTTCCGTCGCCAGCGTAGTTCACATCGGCCGTCTTGTCGGCATCCGGCACACTGCCGCCACCTTGAGGGCCACCGAAACCACCAAAACCTTGGGCGAACGCAGACACGGCCATAAGAAGGCCTGCCACCATAACCATTTTTTTCATTTCCAACTCCTTGTGGCCCCTTTTGGGAGTCACAAGCTAAATCTAATCTTTCCAAAGCGCCCCCGACACCACAAAATTCCTTTTGCGTTGTACATAGAAACAACCCTACTGCCTTTTTTGGGGCAATAGGGCCATTTCTGTGAAATCGTCTTTGTAAAATTACTTTATCAGTGCAGCAGTGAGTCTGCGGGCTTCGGCGTCGGCTTCAAGCACCTGGTCGAGCGTGAGGTGGCCCGTCACGGTGGGAGCGCCCGTCATGATGGTTTCCACGTGCTTCGGGATGTCGGTGAACTTGAGGTTGCCCTTGAGGAACGCATCGACAAGCACTTCGTTTGCCGCATTCATCATCGCAGGGACGATACCGCCACGGCGGCCCGCCTCGAACGCGAGTGCGAGGCAGCGGAACTTATTGAAATCCGGTTCAAAGAAGGTAAGTTTCGCAAGCGTCGGCAGGTCGAGACGCTTGGTCTCGAGCGGCAGGCGGTCGGGCCACGTGAGCGCCACCTGGATAGGAATGCGCATGTCGGGGGCGCCGAGCTGTGCCATGAGGGAGCCGTCGCGGAACTGCACCAGCGAGTGCACCATCGACTGCGGGTGAACCACGACCTTGATCTGTTCGTACGGAATGTGGAACAAGAAATGAGCTTCGAGGACTTCGAGGCCCTTGTTCATCATCGAGGCGGAGTCGATGGTAATCTTCTTGCCCATGCTCCATACCGGATGGTTGAGCGCATCGGCGACCGTAATCTGTTCAAACTTCTCGATGGGCCATTCGCGGAACGGGCCGCCGGATGCCGTAATCTCGAGGAATTCCACTTCCTTCTCGGGGCGGCCGGAGAGGCACTGGAAAATCGCGCTGTGTTCGGAATCGATCGGCGTAATGAAGGACTTCGGGTTTTCGGCGAGCTTGTCCCAGATGACGGGACCCGCCATGACCATCGTCTCCTTGTTCGCGAGAGCCACGTGCTTGCCGTGTTCGATGGCGGTAATCGTCGGGAGGCAACCCACCGCACCCATCAGCGCGTTGATGATGATGTCGGCCTGCGGGTCGGCAGCGAGTTCGCACAAGCCATCCATGCCGGCGAGCACGGGCATACCGAGCTCTTTTTCGAGTTCCTTCGCCGCATTCGGATCGAACATGCACACCCGCTGCACCTTAAACTTACGCACGATTTCGGCGACCTTCGCAACACTGCTGTTCGCGGCGACCGCGTAAAGCTTAAAGATATCGGAATGTTGGAGAATAACGTCAACACTGGAGGTGCCGATAGAACCGGTGGCACCGAGAAGAACAACATTTTTCATTTTAAGACCTCAAAAAATTAAGCCAGCTTCTGCAAGAAATCGAGAAGCAGGTAGAGAGCAGGAGCTGCGAGGTAGAACGAATCGCAGCGGTCAAGCACGCCGCCGTGGCCGACGAACAGGTTGCCCGAATCCTTCGTGCCGCTCCAACGCTTGAGGGCGCTCATCAAGAGGTCACCCGCCTGGCCCGCGACGGTAAGCAAAACACCGATCCCGACGGCCATCGCCCAATTGAATTCGATATTGAAGCAAGCAAGAGCCGAGCTACACTTGACCCAGTAAGCCACCCACGCGATGGTCGCAATCGAACCCGCGATGGAGCCTTCCCAAGTCTTCTTGGGACTGATGCTCGGTGCGAACGGATGACGGCCGAAGGGGCCCTTCCCCGCCGCGAACTTCCCGAAGAAGTACGCCACGGTATCGCAGAGCCACATGGATGTCATCACGAGGATAAACGGATAGCAGTGCTCGAATCCCTGGCCGTTTCCCATCATGAGCACGTTCATGCCGCCCCAGAGCCCTATGTAGAGCGGAGCGCCGAGCTGCATCACGAGCCACGGGAACAGGTGATCGATTTCGACCTTAGCGTAAGCGACAGCAATGTAGATTGCAAAAATCACGAGGAACGTCATGCCCACCACGTAAGGCACTGCAGGCAGCCCGAAGTAGTCGCCCTTCGAAAGCGCCCATGCGAGGGTAAGCGCGAGCGAAGAAGCAAAGGAGAGGTAGCGGGTGTCGGGGCCCTTGTACATCTTGGAAGCCATGCCGGCCCATTCCCAGGCGCCAACGCCGGCCAAGAAGCACATCAGGCCGATGCGGCTGTAGTCGCAGAACCACAGCAAGAAGAAAACGACTGGAATGGCGACAAACGCCGTAATCAATCGTTGAGCCAAGTTACTCATGCAATACCTTCCCAAACCTTCTTTCGCGGGTTTTGAAAAATTCAACAGCCTTCAAGAATTCTTCCTGGGTGAAATCAGGCCACAGCGTGTCCGTCACGTAGAATTCGCTATAGGCGGCCTGCCAGAGCAGGTAATTCGAGAGCCTGAACTCGCCACCCGTACGGATAACCAGATCCGGATCGGGAGCTCCCCTCAAGTACAGGTTCCTTGCAAAAACGTTTTCGTCGATCTCGTCAATCTTGAGCGTACCCGCGGCCACCTGCGATGCAATGGCCTTCGCGGCATCCACGATTTCGAGCCTGCCGCCGTACGAGATGGCGAGGTTCAGCTGCATGCCCGTATTGCCCGCCGTCTTGTCGATGGCGGACTGCAGGCTCGCGCGCGGTTTTTCGGGCAGGCGTTCCATGTTCCCGATGACCTTGAGCTTTACGTTCTTCTCCATGAGGTCGGGGATTTCCTTCACCACCATCTCGATGAGGAGGTTCATCAGGTAATCCACTTCCTTGCTGGGCCTGCCCCAGTTCTCGGAACTGAACACGTAGAGCGTCATGTGCTCGAGCTTCAGGTTCACGCCTACTTCCACCGCGTCGATGGTCGCCTGCGTGCCCTTGCGGTGCCCGAGAAACCGTTCGAGCCCGCGACTGCGGGCCCAACGCCCGTTGCCGTCCATGATGATGGCAACATGTCTAAGCTGGTTCGCCACGAACGCCCCGGACTACACCTTGAGGAGGTCCGCTTCCTTCTCGGCGAGGATAGCGTCAATCTTGGCGATGTACTTGTCGGTCGCCTTCTGGATTTCGTCCTGCTGCTTCTTGACTTCGTCTTCGGGCAGGTCCTTGTTCTTCTTGATGGCGTCGTTCGCATCGCGGCGGATGTTACGGATAGCCACGCGGCCTTCTTCGGCATGCTTGCGGGCCACCTTGGCAAGTTCCTGGCGGCGTTCAGACGTGAGGATGGGGAGCGACACGCGGATGCAGTTGCCGTCCTTCATCGGGGTCACACCGATGTTCGCAGCGAGAATCGCCTTGTCGATGGTGTCGACGAGCTGCTTTTCCCACGGGGTCACGAGCAGCATGCGCGGTTCGGGCACGGAAATCTTCGCCACCTGGGAAATCGGCGTCGGGGTGCCGTAGTAGTCGATACGCACGTCGTTCAGGATAGCGGGGCTAGCCTGGCCGGCACGGATCTTCGAGAATTCACGTTCGGTGGCCTCGATGGCCTTGTCCATTTTTTCGGTATATTCTGCCATAGTTCTTAATTAAGAGTTGATGGTTTGTTCCGTAATTAAATATAAGTAAAAATCCTTAGCAATGCACCAGCGTTCCGAGGTCGCCTTCGATGGCGGCTCTGGAGAGGTTGCCCTTTTCCATCTTGAACACGAAGATGGGCATGTTGTTTTCCATGCAGAGCGCAACGGCCGCGGTGTCCATGACCTTGAGGCCGCGGGAGATGACTTCCTGGTAGCTGATGTCGTCGAAGCGGGTGGCGGTCGGGTCCTTGACCGGGTCGGCCGTGTAGATGCCGTCGACCTTGGTAGCCTTCATGATGACGTCGCATTCGCTTTCGATAGCGCGCAGCGCAGCGCAGCTGTCCGTCGTGAAGAACGGGTTGCCCGTACCGGCGGAGAAGATGACCACGGAACCCGCAGAAAGAAGCTTGAGGGCCTTGCGGCGGTCGAAGAATTCACAGACCGGTTCCATACGGATGGCGGACATCACCACGGAGTCGACACCCTGCTTGTCGAGGGCGTCCTGCATGGCGAGGCCGTTCATCACGGTGCCGAGCATGCCCATGGCATCGCCCTGGGCGCGGTTCATGCCGCCTGCGGATGCGGAAATGCCGCGAACGAGGTTGCCACCGCCGATCACGAGCGCGACTTGCACGCCCTGCTTGACGATGGAAGCGATTTCGCTTGCCATGTCGGAGAGAATAGTATTATCGATACCGTGGCCCTTTTCGCCTGCGAGGGCTTCGCCACTGAGCTTGAGAAGAATGCGTTTGAATTTCATAACGGGAAATGTAATAAATTGCCCTGCACCAAAGGGATTTTAGGGGATGTGCCCCTAGGCGTGGGGGCTTCCATTTATTACGAAAAAGCGTCAATTTTCTTATATAGACGTGTCACAGGAAAGACCGCAACTGGAGGTCGGAGCGGGCTCCGAGAATTAGCTATTTTATAGCGCAACTAAAAACATAAACCGTAAATTCAACTGTTAAGGATATAATGAGTCTTAAAATCGTTGTGCTTGCCAAGCAAGTACCTGACACACGAAACGTAGGCCCGGACGCCATGACGCCGCAGGGTACTATCAATCGTGCCG
>CAMJQW010000014.1 GCA_946408125.1 uncultured Fibrobacter sp. | reverse complement strand
CATAGCGAAGGGCTGCGCATCGCGATTGATATGTCGTATGATACTTTTTTCGTAAATTCATATTGGTGGGATGATAACGAAGCGTTCTCTGTCCGGTGCGTGAAGGATTAAACGATGCTCTCATCCCGCTTGCCTAAAGACCTTTCTCCGTCTCCGTTCTTTGCCGAACTGGAACGCACGAAGGCCGTCGTGCTTGCGAAATTCCTGAAACGCAGGAAGTAATGCTGTAATTTGAGTGGATTGGGGTGAAAAATGTTAGGAGGATGCAGAATGAAATTGTCATTGCGAGGAAACTTGGTGACCGCGGCAATCATTTGCCTGTTTCTTGTGCTTGCCGCATGTAATGACGACGATTCGTCGGGCCCGACTAATCCGAGCGTTGTGGACGGCTCAAGCGACAGCAGTGAAGTTGATAGTGACAATGAATCAAGTTCGAGTGGTTCCAGTTCGGGTAGTACCGGCTCGAGTAGTAGCAGTTCGAAAACCGATTCGGAATACAGCGACGGCGCTATATTGCAGTGCAGTAGCAGCACGGAAAATGTGTTCATGGGTACAATGACCGATGAACGCGATGGTCAGACCTATAAGACAATAAAAATCGGCACGCAGACTTGGATGGCGGAGAACCTTAACTACGCTTACACGGGTATTCCGCATGATTTCGAAGGATATACCTCCGATTCCACCAGCTGGTGCTACAACGATTCCGCCGAGTATTGCGCCAAGTACGGTCGTTTTTACACCTGGTCTACTGCCATGGACAGTGCTGCCAGATTTTCAGATAATGGCAAGGGCTGTAGCTATGGTTCAAATTGTGTACCGACATACCCCGTGCGCGGTGTTTGCCCCGAGGGCTGGCACCTTCCGAGCTATGACGAGTGGAAAGCTTTGATTGCTGCTATTGGTGGTCTCCCATTGTCCGGCCTTAAACTCAAGTCCACTTGGGGTTGGAATAGGTCCGCTAAAGCCGGGGACAATTCCAGCGGTAATGGTTGGGATGCTTTTGGATTCAATGCTATACCTGTCGGTGATATGTACCACGGCTCCTTCTCCGGGTTAGGTCGCGAAGCAAATTTCTGGAGTTCCTCCATGGATTGGCGCTATCGAGAAATTATTCATACTCATCTAGCATTCTATGATTCGTCCGCAGAACTTTTTCAATCCATGGGAGGGATGATGAATTCCGTCCGTTGTCTCAAGGACGAAGGCGACATCATGAAAAATGTGACCATGGGTACAATGACCGATGAACGCGATGGTCAGACCTATAAGACAATAAAAATCGGCGCGCAGACTTGGATGGCGGAGAACCTTAACTACGCTTACACGGGTATTCCCTATAATTACGATAGAAAGTACACCTCCGATTCCATTAGCTGGTGTTACAACGATTCTGCCGAGTATTGTGCCAAGTATGGTCGCCTTTACACCTGGGCTGCGGCCATGGACAGTGCGGCCTTGCTTTCGGATAACGGCGAGGGATGTGGCTTTGAAGTTGAATGTACGCCGACATACCCCGTGCGTGGTATTTGCCCTAGCGGTTGGCACGTGCCAACTTATGAGGAGTTCGAAACACTGTTCGAAGCCGTCGGCAACCGTCGCATTGCGGGTCTCGTGCTGAAGTCATTTGAAGGCTGGCATGAAAATGGCAACGGGACCTATGACTTTGGTTTCAAAGCCTTGCCTGCGGGTTCCAGAAATCACGAGGGCCGTTTCGGTAACGAAGGTGATCTAGCTCTTTTCTGGAGTTCTACGACGTTGAAATATAGTAGGGCGGAATACATGTGCTTGGACTGGGACGAAGAAGAAGCTTCGTATTGGATCGGTGACAACTATTTGGAATGGGTCGCGAAACGTTACAAGACTTATGGTTTCTCTGTCCGGTGCGTGAAGGATTAAACGATGCTCTCATCCCGCTTGCCTAAAGACCTTTCTCCGTCTCCGTTCTTTGCCGAACTGGAGCGCGCGAAAGCTGAAGTGCTCGCGGAATGTAGCGGAGCAAATGCACTCCCGTTTATCGACATGACGGTGAGCTCGCCTGTGAAGGCTGGACTACCGATCGATCTGGATGTTGCCGTGGACGAGGGCCGCGCCGCGTTCGGTTGTTGGAACCCTGATGCAGCGGGTTGGAAAGCAGCGCGGGAGGCGGTTGCCGAGTATTACACCGAACGCGGCGGCCACTTCACTCCGGGACAGATTATCCTTACCGCGAGTACGAGCGAAGCTTATAGCGTCTTGTTCAAGGCGTTCTGCGATCCGGGCGACGTGATTCTGACGCCGATGCCGGGGTACCCGCTGCTCGATACGCTCGCGCAGCTCGAACACCTGGAATGCGCTCCGTACTTTTTAAGTCTTAAACGGGAGAATAAAAAAAAGATCCCCGCCTGCGCGGGGATGACATCGGGCGTGGATTTTCGATTCATACTCGATACCGATAGCCTGCTTGCGGCTCCCGAAAAAGCGAAGATTTTGCTGCTCGTCTCGCCGCACAACCCGACGGGGCATTGCGTTTCCCGCGAAGAATGGAATGCGGCGGTCCGCTTCTGCGAAGAGAACAATTTGATTCTCGTGGTCGATGAAGTTTTCGGCGACTATGCGTTCTCCGACAAGGTCTCACGAACTTGGCAGTATGTTGGTGACAATGGTCCCAAGTGCCCGATATTCTGGTTGAACGGTTTGAGCAAGACTGTCGGGTCCCCGCAGCTCAAGCTCGGCTGGATGGCGTTCTACGCCCCGCGCGAGCAGTTCGAGCCGATACGTGCCGCCCTCGAGTTCGTGGAAGATGCCTACCTGAGCGTGTCCGCACCCGCACAGGCGTTGGCGCGTCCGCTGCTTGCAAATTCGCGTGCCTACGAGGCACGTGTCAAGGAACGCCTGTTGCAGAACTGGCGGACCCTGCGTGAAGCATTCCCGGCGAAGTACTGCCCCGAGGTTCTCGGCGGCTGGTATGCGGTTGTTCGCCTGGGCGCAGACGACGAGGAATTGACTTTGCGGCTGTTGCGCGAAAAGCATGTGCTTGTGCAGCCGGGATTCTTCTTCGACTTCGACGAGGACGGCTGGGTGGTGGTCTCGCTCCTGCAGGAACCCGCGCAGTTTAAGGAAGCGATTAGCAGAATTCGGGTAGGAGATCCCCGGTCAAGCCGGGGATGACATTCTCGCGAGAATGTCAATTTTGTATATTACACGCGGAAATTGAACAGGTTGTAACGTGGAAAAGAAGAAGATTTTGCTCATCAACTGGCGCGATATCAAGAACCCGGAAGCGGGCGGCGCCGAACTGTATTTTCACGAAATTTTCAAGCGCCTGAACATGCGCAATTACGAAGTCACCGTACTGGCGCACAAGGTAAAGGGAATGCCTACCGAAGAAATCGTAGATGGCATGCGCACCATACGAACCGGTAACAAGTTCCTTTTCAACTACACGGCGCACCGCTACGCCCGCAAGCACCAGCACGAATACGACCTTATCGTGGAAGACCTGAACAAGATTCCGTTCTTTACGCCTTGCAACACGAAGGTCAAGCGCCTCCACATGGTGATGCACTTTTTCCGCAAGTCGATTTTCCGCGAGGCGTTTTTCCCGATGGCGCTGTACGTGTACCTGATGGAACGTGCGGTGGCGCTTTTCTACAAGGGGGAATGCTTCCTGGGCATTTCGCAGAGCACTGCCGACGAGATTGCCGACATGGGCATCAAGTCGCGCTGGACCGAGGTGGTGGAACCGGGCATCGATACGGAGTATTTCCACCCGACCGAAGCGAAGGCCGATCCTCCGGTGATTTCGTACGTGGGACGCCTCATGAAGTACAAGAACGCGCAGTTCGTGATCAACGCCATGCCGCGCCTCAGGGAACTCGTCCCGGGCATAAGGCTCGAGGTGGCCGGCGGGGGAGACTACCGCTCCGAACTCGAGAAGCTGGTGGACAGGCTTGGCGTCCGCGACTGCGTGAAGTTCCTCGGGCGCGTCTCCGAAGACGAGAAGCGCGACCTCCTGAGCCGTTCCTCGCTGTTCATCAACCCCTCCTTCAAGGAAGGCTGGGGCATCAACAACATCGAGGCGAACCTCTGCGGCACGATTTCGATGAGCAACAACGTCGCGGGCCTCAAGGATTCCGTCGTGGACGGGGTGACCGGCCTTTTGTACGAAAACGACGATCCCGAGGGGTTCTGTCAGAAGGCGGCGGCCGTTTTGCACGACAAGGCGCGCCTGTCTGAACTCGAAAGGAACGCCCGCGAGCGAGCCCTGACCATGAGTTGGGACGCCATGACCGACAAAATGGAAAAAGTTATAGAAAAAGCGCTCATTTAGCGATTTTTTCCACGAAAATTTGTTAAATTTCCGCCCGTGATTGCCCCCTGCGGTTTGTCGCTGCGGCGAAAACTGCCTTGCTCCAATTTCCTGAGCCGGACTAGGTCCGCTGGATAGGAGCCTCCTTGGCCGTCAAGCTTCCATAGAAGCGCTATTAAGATGGCCCTTAACTTCACATTGGCAATCGCCCCTTCGGCGGGTCTTTTCCAGCCTTCCGTTGCGGTTTAACCCTTACTTATGAGGTGCCCAGATGGAAAACTACATCGCAATCGCACTTTCACTCGTCGCAGTGATCCTGTGCGTCGTTATCCTATCTAAGGTTAACAAGATTCTCGACAATCTCCATACTCCGATTGTTAAAAAGCTCACCCCGGACATGAACTTGAAGCCGAATTCCCGCCGCCCCGTCGGTGCCCAGGAAATGGCTCAGCGCGGGGACCGCAACAAGGACAATCGCAACAAGGATCGTCAGAATAAAGAAAACCGCGCTGAAAAGAACGGCCAGTCCCAGCAGGGTCAGGGCCGTGATCGCAACGAACAGCGTGAAGGCCGCGGCAACCGCCGTGACCGTCGCGAAGGTCGTCCCCAGCGTCGTGAATTCAACGCCGAAGCCCCTGCAGCCGAACGCGCTGCCGCTCCGGCCGCTGAAGCTCCCGCTGCCGCTGCCGAACCGGTGAACACCGAAGCCCGCCGTCCGCTCGCTCCGCGTATCCCGGTCGAAACTCCGGCCGCCCCGGTGGCTGAAGCCGCTCCGGTCGCTGCTCCTGCAGCTCCTGCCGAAGTCGCTCCCGTCGAAACCACCTTCGATCCGTCCAAGGTCCGCTACGGCCGCCGCAACGTGATCAAGAAGGCTCCGGAACTCGCCGACGACGAAACCTAATTTGCGATAACACGCGAAAGCGCAAAAATTGAAAACCTCCGGTCTTAGGACCGGAGGTTTTCTGCTTGCTAAAACTGGAGGTTCGGGACTCGCCCGGACCGGCTCGGGACTAGAATTCCACGAGGCCCTTCTCGGCGTCGGCGAGGATGACCTTCGTCGCCATGCCCACGAAGAGGCCGTGGCCCACGATGCCAACGATGTGTTCCAGGTCGCGGGCGAGCTTGTCCGGGTTCTCGATGATGCCGAACTTCGCGTCGGCGATGAGGTTGCCCGAATCACTGATGACCGGACCGTCCTTGCCCGGGGCGCCCATGCGCACCTTGAGGTCGCCGCCCAGCTTTTTCACGCGTTCGGTCACGACGGCGATGGCGCCGGGGATGATTTCGAGCGGTACGGCGAACTTCTCGCCGAGCTTGTTGACCTTCTTGCCGGAATCGGCGATGATTACGTAGTTGTCCGTCATCGAGGCGACAATCTTTTCGAGCAGGTGGGCGGCGCCGCGTCCCTTGATGAGGTTACGCTGGTCGTCGATCTCGTCGGCGCCGTCGATGACCATGTCGAGGTGGCTGACTTCGCCCATTTCCTTGAGCGGGATGCCGAGGCTCCTGCACTGGAGCGTCGTGCTCCAGCTGGTGCTCACGCCCACGACGTGCAGGCCTTCGTTCTTGATGCGTTCGGCGAGGCGGTTCACCATGTGGGCCGCCGTGCTGCCCGTACCGAGACCCACGGTCATTCCGTCCTTGATCATGTCCGCCGCGCGTACGCCGGCAGCCTTCTTGAGTTCATCCATCGATGCCATCAGTGCCATCTCCTGTTTTCGTTCTCGCCGTAGTCGCCGTCGTAGCGGCTATCGTAATTGTCGTCGTCAAAACTGTCTTCTTCGTCGGGGAAACCGGATTCGAGTTCGGTAAAGCTCGGTGCTTCAATCGACACCACTTCCACCTCGAAGATGAGGTCCTTGCCGGCAAAAGGATGATTGCCGTCCACAAGTACCGTATCCTTGTAGATTTCTTTGACGGTATAGATCCCGTCGCCTTCCTCTTCGTCCAGGTTCAGGTCGTCGCAGAATTCGTCCGGTGTGTCGGGCAACTGGAATTCGCGAATGTCGTTGTCCTGGAACATCTCGAGTTCCATGCCGAGCCAGAGTTCGCCGACTTCGCGCAGTTCTTCCTTGGGAACCTGCATCACGAGGTCATTGCGGTATTCTCCGTAACCGAGCTTGCAGGGAATTTCTACGGAAAATTTTTCGCCGAGCCTGCGGCCCAGGAGTGCCGATTCGAGACCCGGAATGATGTTGTTGTAGCCATGGATATAGACAAACGGGTATGCAGGCGGGACTTCCTCGAGGATCCTTCCGGACATCTCCTTGAGGACATACGCGATACCTACCTTGGTCTTGTCTTCAATAATTTCCATACGGGCGCAAATATAGATAATTAGTCGTTAGTTGCTAGTCTCTATTTTACTACATTACGTCTATGCTTTACGGAATATGTTCTGATATTCATGCCAATGCGACCGCGTTCGAGGCCGTGCTGCAGTCCATGCAGGAAAACGGTGTCGAAAAACGCATCTGCCTTGGTGACCTGGTGGGGTATGGTGCCGATACGAACGAGTGTGTCGAACTTGCCCGGAATAATATGGATGTTTGCCTCATCGGCAACCACGATAGCGTGGGCATCAAGTACGAATCGAGTGTCGGGTTCAACCCGTATGCCAAGCAGGCTATCGAATGGACACAAAAGCACTTGAGTGCGGAATCTGCCGAGTACATTAAGTCGTTGCCCTATATTTACGAAGATGGCGAAATAACTTTTGTGCATGCTTCTCCGCTTTCTCCGGCGGACTGGATTTACATCACGGATCTCGAAGGCGCGCTCGACGCGTTCGATCATTTTACCGGACGCTACTGCTTTGTCGGCCATACGCACAGCCCGGTGATTGTCGCTAGCCGCCCGATGGCCATTCCCAAGATTCTCGACGAGTACGAGTACGTGATTGCCGATACGGAAAGGCTGCTCGTGAACGTGGGTAGCGTTGGCCAGCCCCGCGACCGCGACCCGCGCGCCTGCTGGTGCCTGCTCGATACCGAGACCAAGTGCGTACGCATCATTCGCGTGGATTACGATGTTTTCCAGACGCAGGAGAGGATGCGCAAGGCCGGCATGCCGAGCTTCCTCATCGACCGTTTGAGCGTGGGCAGATAACAGTGTGTAATGTGTGGTGACTAATGTGTAATGAATTGTCGGATTTCACATATTACATCTCACATTCCACATCTCACACTACACACTTTTTCTTATGAAGTGGGTTCTCGCAGTTTTCGGTAAGGCAGGCTCGCCGTTCATCGCGGACGAGGTGGAAAAGTACGTGAAGCGCCTGCGGGGCGGCATGTTCCCGCTCGAGGTCGTGGAACTCAAGGAATCCAGGCTTGATGACCGCTTGCAGTCGCTTGCGCAGGAGGCGGCGCTCTTCGAAAAGAAATTCCCGAAGTCGGAATACCGCCGCGTCATCCTTTCCGAAGAGGGCAAGCTCATGGATACGGTGAAGCTCTCGGATACCTTGCGGGACCGCTTCCCGGGCAACATCGTGTTCCTGATTGGTTCCGCTTACGGCATCGACGAGAACCTGAAAAAGACGGCGGATTTGCTGCTTTCGCTCTCGCCGCTGACCTTTACGCACGACCATGCCCGCGTGCTTTTTGCAGAACAGCTCTACCGCGTGCAGATGGTGATGCAGAACCACCCATATCATCACAGGTGACCGCACGGGCTAAGTTCGGGTATTGAATTGCTCCGGTTTGCCCGTGCTCTCGCCACTGCTCCAGCTTAACGCATGGAGCTTGTGGCTCACAGGTAGGGACGAGGCCGTTTGCTTGCAGTCGTCATGGCGGGCCTGACCCGCCATCTAGCATCCATTTTTCTATATTTGCGCGCGTAAAAACGGGATTCGTTATGAACGCAGAAATCGAGAAACGCCGCACATTCGCTATTGTCAGCCACCCGGACGCGGGTAAGACCACCATCACCGAAAAGTTCCTGTGGTACGGGAACGTGATTCGCGAGGCGGGCCACGTGCGCGCGAAGGCGAACCGCAGCTACACCGTGAGTGACTGGATGAAAATCGAACAGCAGCGCGGTATTTCTGTCTCGAGTTCCGTGCTGAACTTCCCGTTCGAAGGTTGCATGTTTAACCTCGTCGATACCCCGGGGCACCAGGACTTCTGTGAAGACACCTACCGCGCCCTGACCGCCGTGGATGCTGCCCTCGTGCTCATCGACAGCGTGAACGGCGTGGAAAAGCAGACCATCAAGCTCATGGACGTGTGCCGCATGCGCCACACCCCGATTATCACGTTCATCAACAAGATGGACCTCGACGGTCGCCATGTGCTCGACCTGCTCGACCAGATTGAAAATGTTCTGCACATCAAGACGGCCCCGTTCACCCTCCCGATTGGCGTGGGTAAACTCTTCAAGGGCGTCTACTCCATTGCCGAGAACACCTTCCACACCTTCAACAAGGAAGAAGGCCATCAGGAAATCATCCAGATGGAAGGTCCGGATGATCCACGCCTCGTGGAAATGTGCGGCGAGAACTGGGTGGAACAGTTCAAGGAAGAATACGAGATGGTCACGGGCGGCATGGATCCGTTCGATCACGAGAAGTTCCTGAAGGGCGAGATGTGCCCCGTGTTCTTCGGTTCTGCGGTGAACAACTTCGGTGTGCGCCAGTTGCTGAACGCTTTTGCGAAGCTCGCGCCGCCTCCGATGGTGCGCGAGACCGACAAGCGCCCGGTCAAGCCCGATGAAGATGCCTTCACTGCGTTCGTGTTCAAGATTCAGGCCAACATGGACCCGAAACATCGCGACCGTACCGCATTCCTGCGCATCTGTTCGGGAAGCTTCACCCGCGGCGAAAAAGTTTACCACGTGCGCACGGGCCGCGAAATCCGTCTCGCCGCCCCGACGGCGTTCCTCGCGAAGGACAAGGAAGTCATCGACCACGCCTGGGCGGGCGATATCGTGGGTATCAACGACCCGGGACTTTTCCGCATCGGCGATACGCTGACCGACGGCGAGAAGATAAACTTCACGGGCATTCCGGACTTCGCTCCGGAACACTTCGCCCGCGTTACTTTGTTGAACCCGCTTAAGTCTAAGCAGATGGCGAAGGGCCTCGCCGAACTTTCCGAAGAAGGTGCGACCCAGCTTTACGAACCGCTCAAGTCTGCCATTCCCGTGATTGGCGTGGTGGGCGAGCTGCAGTTCGACGTGCTCAAGTTCCGCCTGCAGAGCGAATACGGCGCCGACGTGTCGCTGGACCGTGTGCCGGCTCACGGAATCCGCTGGGTATCTGGCCCCGAGAAGGACATGGGCAAGTTCGCCGAGGAATACGCGATGGACTGCATGATGGACAAGGAAAGGAACCTCGTGTGCCTCTTCCCGAACGAGTACCGCCTGAACCTCGCCATCAAGAATTACGAGAACCTGAAGTTCGCCGAAACCTCGCAGGGGTAATTTTTCGAACAACTTGCCTAAGATAACGCTAACTCGTTGATAATCAACGAGTTGTGATTATCGTGCCGAAATCGTTTCTTGCAACTTTCTCTACAACGGGGCGGCACCGCGAGTGTCGTGTGTTTCATATCACGTCTATTTTATATATTTCAAACCGTAACCCGTGGGCGGACCGCGCCCGCTAGACATACCTATTCAAAAGGAAAAAAAATGAAACGTCTCTCTATCGTTGCTATGGCCATCCTCGCCATCAGTCTTGTCGCTTGTAACCAGGCTTCCGCTGGCGGCTCCTTCGGTTCCCAGGCCAAGCTCGACAATCTCGAAAAGGATTTCAACACCCTCAAGGAAGAATTTGAAGTTATCAAGTACGCTCTCGACAAGCGTGGCATTTCTCTCGAAGCTGCCCGTGCCGAGATGGAAGCCGACAACAAGGTCTGGGACATCCCCGAAGAGGATAGCCCGGTGTTCGGCAATACCAAGAACCCGAAGCTCACGATCGTTGAATTCACCGAATTCCAGTGCCCGTACTGCTCCCGCATCGCCCCGACGATGAAGGAACTCAACCAGAAGTACCCGGACAAGATCAAGTTCATCTACAAGCACTTCCCGCTCAGCTTCCATGCCAACGCGAAGGCTGCCGCCGCTTCTTCCATCGCAGCCCACAAGCAGGGCAAGTTCTGGGAATACCGCTACGCCCTCGCTCCGCATAGCCGCGAACTCAGCGATTCCGTTTACCTCGCCGTCGCCAAGGAAGTTGGCCTCGATGTCGAAAAGTTCAAGAAGGACATGGTTCTCGATTCCGCCATGGAAGCCCGCATCGACAAGGACTTCCAGCTCGGTGTTCAGGTGGGCGTCCAGGGCACTCCGAACTTCTACATCAACGGCAAGCGCCAGGACCGCTTCTCCGCCGACCTCGTGGAAAAGCTCCTCAAGGAAGCCAAGTAGTGTTTTCAAGCGTGCACGCTTAATTCGCGGGCACGCTCCCTTTTTTGCCCCAAAAGTTTAAATTCAAGTAAACAAAAACACAAACAAATAAGGAACGATATATGATCAAGCAAACATTGAAAGTCGCGTCCGTCATCCTCCTGGGTGTGAGCGTGGCTGCAATGGCTCAGCCGAAAAAGCCGAAGACTGTCGTGTACAAGTTCTTCGACGAACAGTATCGCCAGGGTGGTTTCGACTACGCATACGGCGGCAAGAGCAAGGGCATCACCATCACGAAGGATGGCGGTTACAAGTCCAAGGCTGCCTTGCATATCAACCTGGACCCGAGGGAATACTCCGGTGCGTCCATCTGCCTTTACAACGAATTCTTCGACTTGAACAAGTACATGCTCGATTCCAAGGTCGAGTTCATGATCAAGGGTAAGGAAGGCGGCGAAAACGTGAAGGTCGGCCTCCTCGACGAAGAAGTCAGCGACGGCAAGAAGACGCAGGTCGTGCTCCCGATGAACAAGTACATCCAGGGTGGTGCCGTGACGAAGGACTGGAAGAAGGTTTCCATTCCTCTCGTGGACTTCCCGGACCGTGGTCTCTACTGGGACAACACCCGCAAGTCCGAATTCCCGGCCCGTATCGACTGGGACAAGATTGCTGAAATCCGTTTCTCCATCGACAAGAGCGGCGCCAGCGACTTCAACATCTGGGTGGACAACATCGAGATCGTGAAGGGCAACAAGAAGGCTGCTCCGAAGAAGAAGATGATCTACTGGGATGAAAACGAGGACGTCATCGACGGCCCGAAGAACCCGGAAAAGCTTGACGGCAAGGCCAAGACCCTCGCCACGTTCTACGACAACCAGCTCAAGGGCTTCAGCTACAGCTACGGTGGCCTTACCGCCCAGCGTGAAGCCAAGTCCAAGACTCAGGGCAATGCCAACGTGCTCGCCATGTACATCGACAACAACGACTGGTCCGGTGTGACCTACTCGCTCGGTGAAGGCAAGTACATCGACCTTTCCAAGGTCCGCAACAAGGGCGGTCTCTACTTCTGGATCAAGGGTAAGCTCGGCGGCGAAAAGCTGTACGTGGGTATCCTCGACAACCAGGGCAACGACGTGAAGAGCCAGACCAAGGTCGGCCTCAACGACTGGATCAAGGTCAGCAAGGATTGGCAGCTCGTGAAGATTCCTCTGAAGCGCTTCATGGACAAGGGCAAGGCTTGGGACGCCAACAAGCAGGCCGAAGTCGCGAAGGACATGCAGTGGAGCAAGATTCAGGAAATCCGCTTCTCCGTGGGCAAGGGCGAAAACGCTGGCGAACCGGGCAAGCCGGCTCCTGTGACCGTATTCGTCGACCAGATCACGTTCACCTCGAACATCGACTGGGTTGACCCGGACCTCAAGTGGGATAACTTCAAGTCCAACGAGAAGGACCTCGTCATTACGGACTTCGAAAGCAAGTTTGCTAAGGACAAGTGGGAACCTTCTACGGGTCCGAAGTCTCAGCTCAAGTTCAAGATCGAAAACTGCCCCGAATTCAAGAGCAACTGCTTGAACATCGAACACTACCTCCTCGCCGACTGGGTCGACGTCGTGCTCGACTTGAACAAGCGCGGCCGTCCGGCTGCTGACCGCGACTGGACCAAGCACTGGGGCATCATGTTCGATGTGTACTCCGAAAAGGCTTGGCAGTCCATCACCGTGCAGGTGCAGGACGCCGGCGACGAAATCTTCGTGTCTAACGTCGGTGCTCCGAAGGGCAAGACCACGCTCCTCGTTCCGTTCCGCACGTTCAGCAAGTTCCCGTATTACCAGCCGCCCCAGGCCAAGGAAAACGGCATCTTCGACCTCAAGGGTGTCGTCGCTCTTGACTTCAAGCCGAGTGGCGAAGGTACTGCCGGTGGCTTCAAGATCGACAACATCAGGCTCACCAACCAGCGCGAAGTCAAGGCCAAGGAACGTCCGGCTGTTATCAAGGTCGTGGTGAAGGGTGAAAACGACGTGCTCAACCCGGAAATCTCCGGTGGCCTGTTCGGTATCAACGCCGCCCTCTGGGATGGCGACATGCTCGACAACAAGAACTTCAAGGTTCAGACCCGCGACTTCGTGAAGCGCATCAACCACGGTATCGTCCGTTACCCGGGTGGTCTCCGTGCTGATGACGACCACTGGAAGGAAATCCTCGACAACCACGACTGGATGGTCGATACCGACGAATTCCTCGAATGGTTGAAGAAGACTGGCTGTAACGCCATGTTCACTGTGAACTTCGGTTCCGGCACGGAAGAAGAAGCCGCTGCTTGGGTGAAGCACACCAACATCGACAAGAAGGCCGGCATCCTCTACTGGGAAATCGGTAACGAAGTCTATGGTAACTGGCACCCGTACTACGAAAAGTATGGTAAGGACGGCGGTACCATCTATGGTAAGCGCGCCCGCAAGTTCATCGAAGCCATGAAGAAAGTTGACCCGACCATCAAGGTGGCTGTGCTCGGCGTTCTCGAAGGCGACTGGAACGAAAAGGTGCTCAAGGAAACCGGTGACATCGCCGATGGTCTCATTGTCCACCACTATCCGCAGCACTTCGGTGAAGAAAACGACTTCGCCCTCCTCTCTGCTCCGCAGACTCTCACCGCTATCTACGAACGCCTGCACAAGGTCGTGGACAAGTGGACTGCCCACTTCAACAAGGACAAGAAGATTGAACTCTGGCTCACCGAATGGAACTCTGTCGACTTCAACCCGGGCCCGCAGACTCTCTCTGTCGAGAACGGCTTGTTCGTCGCTGACTACCTCGGTATGCTCGCCACCGAAAACGTGGATAACGCCCAGTACTGGGATATCCACAACGACATCACTCCGGAAGGCGGTGACTACGGTTACCTGACCCGTTCCGGTGAAAACTGCATGAACTGCCCGCGTCCGAGCTACTGGGCCTTCCAGATGGCTTCCGATGCTCTCCGCGGCAAGCTCATGAAGACGACGATTTCCGGTGACGAAGATGCTCTCCTCACGGCCTACTGGACTGTGAAGGGCAAGAAGAACCAGCTGTTGCTCGTGAACAAGAGCCCCTACAGCGACTTCGACATCAAGCTCGACATTCCGGGCTTCAAGGGCAAGGCCAAGGTCCAGACTCTGGACAAGACCTCCGAGAAGCTGAAGGAAGGCTGGACGAACGATCCGTCCAAGAAGGCTAAGACTGTCGATATCTCCAAGGGTATCAAGGTTGGCAAGCGCACGCTGACGCTTATCACTCTCGAGTAATCAGTAATGTGTCATCCCCGTCCCGGATCTAGTCCGGGATAAACTGGCGGGGATCTCTATGAAGAAATTGCCTCGCCGGAAATCCCGGCGGGGCTTTTTTTAATTGTTTTGCACCGAAGGTGCGCACGAAGAAACTTGTTTCGGGTGTCGGGAGGGTCTTAGGGAGGGAATGGATTCCCTCCCTTGTCTTATCTCTCAAGTCTGAAGTAAACAGCCGCAAGCGGCGGGAGCTGGATGTTCAAACTCCACTGCCTGTTCTGCCATGGGATGTCCTGCGTCCAGACTTCGCCGAAGTTTCCGACGTTGCTTCCGCCGAACATGTCGGAATCGGTGTTGAAGATTTCCTTCCAGGCGCCACGAGAGGGAGCGCCCAGGCGGTAATCGTTACGCACGACCGGAGTGAAGTTGAACACGCACAGGATTTGGTTCCCGTGGTCGTCCTTGCGCACGAAGCTCACGATGGAATTGTCCGCGTCGTCGCACCAGATCCATTCGAAACCGGTATGGTAGTGGTCGATTTCCCAGAAGGGAGCATTTTCCTTGTACAGGTGGTTCAGGACCTTCATCATCTGCAAGAGTTTTCCGTGGCTGTCCCAGCTGACGAGGTGCCAGTCGAGCGACTGCTTCTCGTTCCATTCGCGCCACTGTCCGAATTCGTTGCCCATGAAGTTGAGTTTCTTGCCCGGATGCGCATACTGGAACGCGTAGGTGAGGCGGAGGTTCGCGAACTGCTGCCAGTTGTCGCCCGGCATCTTGCGGAGCATGGATCCCTTGCCGTGAACCACCTCGTCGTGGCTGAACACCTGGATGAAGTTTTCGCTGTAGGCGTACATCATGCTGAAGGTCAGCTGGTTGTGATGGTACTTGCGGTGGATGGGCTCGTGCTCGATGTAACTGAGGAAGTCGTTCATCCAGCCCATGTTCCACTTGTAGTGGAATCCGAGGCCGCCCTGTTCAGGCGGACGCGTGATGCTCGGGAAGCTCGTGGATTCCTCGGCAATCAGGATGGCATGCGGCGTGAGGCGGCCCATGATGCTGTTCAGGTGCTTCAGGAACTCGATGGTATCGTAGTTGATGTTGCCGCCGTCCTTGTTCGGGACCCACTGGCCGGGGCCCTTGCCGTAGTCGAGGTAAAGCATGGATGCCACGGCGTCGACGCGGAGGCCGTCGCAGTGGAATTCCTTGAGCCAGTACATCGCGTTCGCGATGAGGAAGTTCTTGACTTCGTTTCGGCCCAGGTTAAATATGTAGGTGCCCCAGTGCGGGTGTTCGCCCTGGCGCGGGTCGGCATGCTCGTAGCAGGCGGTGCCGTCAAAGCGGCCAAGCGCGTGCGCGTCTTTGGGGAAGTGTGCCGGTACCCAGTCGAGAATCACGCCGATTTCGTTCTGGTGGCAGAGGTCCACAAAGTGGCGGAACTGGTCGGGTGTGCCGTAGCGGCTCGTGGGGGAGTAGTACCCGGTCACCTGGTAGCCCCAGGATTCGTCGAGCGGGTGTTCCGCGAGCGGCAGGAATTCAACGTGCGTGTAGCCCATCTCCTTCAGGTAGGGGATGAGGCGTTCGGAAAGTTCGTCCCAGTTGAGGAAACGGTCCGGATTCGCGGGGTCCCTGCGCCAGGAGCCCGCGTGCACCTCGTATATGTTCATCGGGGAGCCGAAGACCTTCGTTGCCCAGTGGGTCTTCATGTAAAGGTCGTCGCCCCATTCGTAACCGTCGAGGTGCGTCGTGATGGAGGCTGTCGCAGGGCGGACCTCCGCGAGCTTGGCGAGCGGGTCCACCTTCACGTGGAGCTGGCCGTCCGCACCGTGGATCTCGAAGCGGTAGAGTTCGTTTTCGCCGAGGTTCGGGATGAAGATTTCCCAGATGCCGGAACTGCCGAGCATGCGCATCTGGTGGCGCCGACCGTCCCAACTATTAAAATTGCCTACCACAGATACCGACCGGGCGTTCGGCGCCCATACGGCAAACTGCACTCCGTTGAAGCCCTGGTGTTCCACGAGGTTCGCGCCCAGCTTGCGGTAGAGCTCGTAGTGCGTGCCGGTCGAAATCAGGTGACGGTCAAATTCGCTAAGTACGGGCTGGAAGGCGTAGGGGTCGGTGAGCTTGTACTCGTTGCCGTCGCCCTGCTTGATAATCAGGTTGTAGAAGAACGGTTCGAATTCCATGTCGAGGATGGCCTCGAAGAACCCGGTATCGCCGAGCTTCACGAAATCGAATTCCACTTCGCCGTCGCAGCTTTCACCGCGGATGAAGGCGGCCTGTGGCTGGTACGTGCGGATGACCGTCTTGATTCCCTTGTCCGTTTCAAGCGGGTGGATACCCAGGATGGAAAAAGGATCCCTCGTGTCAAAATCCCAGATGGCGCGCATGTCTTCGGCGGTAAGGCTCGTAAAGTCGTTCCAATCCATAAAATCTCCTATTTACATCGTAAATATAATATTAACACAAAACAGCACGCATCTTTCATTTCGCTTTTCATATCTCACTTTTCACAACTTTTTTATTTTTATTCCCAAAAACGGAGGCTTTATGGCTATTGCGATGGAAGATACGGTGAACCCGATGCAGTTTACGCAGATGTTCAATGTGACGCCCGAGATGATCGACGACAACCACCACTTCAACAACGTGTGGTCGGTCAAGTGGATCCAGGATATCGCCATCGCCCATTCCGAATCGGTCGGCGGGACTTCGCTGATGAAGAGCCTCGGCGCGGGCTGGATGATCCACGTTCAGCACGTCGAGTACAAGAACCAGGCCTTTTTGGGGGATGCCATCCAGGGAACGACCTGGGTCGCGGCCTACGGCAAGGTGGCATGCTGCCGCAAGTGCCGTTTCGAGCGCATCTCCGACGGCAAGGTGATTTTCGAATCCGAGACGCAGTGGGTGCTGGTCGACCTGAACCGCGGCCGCCCCATGGCCATCACCGACGAGATGAAGAAGCTGTACGTCGAAGGTGCGTAGACTGCCTCAGGATGGCGCTGTTACCCTAGAATCTTCTTCGCGATTTGCTGGATTTTGGCGCGGAGGCCCTTGTCGCCAGGCTTGTGGTAAGGCGGGTATAGGCAGGCGAGCGGGTCGAATGCACCTTGGTGCATCACGTTGCGCTCGTGGCTGAACGTCTTGAACCCGTAAATCCCGTGATAATTCCCGGTGCCGCTCATGCCAACGCCCCCGAAGGGTACGGAGAGGTTCTCGATTTGCAAGATGCAGTGGTTCACGCAGGTGGAACCCGAGGTGGTTTCGCGCAGCACGCGCCTGATGTCGCGTTTTGATTTCCCGAAGATGTACAGCGCGAGCGGTTTCGGGCGGCTTTGCACGAACTGGATGGCCTCATCGAGCGAATCGTAGGCGACAATCGGGAGGATGGGTCCGAAGATTTCGCTCTGCATGATGTCCATGTCGGATGTTACGCCGGTGAGTACGGTCGCGGGCGTATAGCGGCTCGCGGTATCACCTTGCGCGCTATCCGCAATCTCGCAATTAACTGCGCCGCCGATGACGGCTTTCGCGCCCTTCGCAACTGCATCCTCGATGAGCGCCTTGTGGCGTTCGACTGCCCTGCTCTCGACGATGTGCACGAAGTTTTCGCATGCTCTGCGAGCTTCTTCGGTATCGCCGTACATCTGCTTTATGTTGTCTGCAATCGCGTCGGCGAGCGGTTGCACTAGATTGCGCGGGCAAAGCGCGTAGTCCGGCGCGATGCAGGTCTGGCCCGCATTGAGGCACTTGCCCCAGGCGATTTTCTTGGCGGCATCCCTGATGTTCACGCTGTCCAGGATAAATGCGGGCGATTTGCCGCCGAGTTCGAGCGTGACGCCGGCATGGACCTTCGCGGCACATTCCGCGACATGCGCGCCGATTCTCGGGCTTCCGGTAAAGAATACGTGGTCGAAGGGGAGGGCGAGCAGTTTGTCGCCGACTTCGGCTCCGGCTCCCTGCACTACGGCGACTTCGTCTTGCGCGAATACGCCTGCGATAAGCGATTCGAGGAATGCGCTCACGCGGGGCGTCTTGTGGCTGGGCTTCGCGATGACGACGTTGCCTGCGGCAACGGCCGCGACGATGGGCGAGACGAACAGCAGGAAGGGATAGTTCCACGGCGACATGATGAGCACGCGGCCCTTGGGCTCGAAATGGCTCACGCTCTTGTTCAAAGGGAACAGCCAACTCCATTTGCCGGGCTTGTCCTTTACCCAGGCGCGGAGGTGCTTTACGGTGTAGTCGATTTCTTCGAGGGCAGGGAAGACTTCGCTGATCCAGGCTTCTGTCTTGGGCTTGTGGAAATCGGCCCATACGGCGTTGTAGAATTCCTGCTGGCGTGCGACGATTGCCTTGCGCAATTTTTTCAACTTGGCGATGCGTTCTTTCGCGGTTGTACCCGCGACCGCCCAACGCTTGGTGCCCTGCGCCTCGAAAATTTCTTCCGGAGTGCTCATTGCCTTACCCGACGGAATGCTCAAGCTTCAGCGTCAGCAGCTGTCTTGCTTCCGTGGCGAATTCGCCCGGCAGTTCCTTGAACACGTCCTTGCAGAATCCGCCCACCATCGCCTGGATGGCATCTTCGCGCTTGATGCCGCGGCTCTCGAAGTAGAAAAGCTGGTCTTCGCTGATGCGGCTCGTGGTGGCTTCGTGTTCTGTGGTGGAGTTTGCGTTTGCCACCGTGATGTAGGGGAACGTGTGCGCCGCGCTCTTGTCGCCCACGAGCATGCTGTCGCACTGCGTGTAGTTGCGTGCGCCCGTGGCCGACTTGCGGATGCTCACTTCGCCGCGGTAAGCGTTGCTTGAGTAGTCGGCGCTGATGCCCTTGCTGATAATCGTGCTCTTGGTGTTCTTGCCGATATGGATCATCTTGGTGCCGGTATCGGCTTGCATGTGTCCGTTGGTGAGGGCCACGCTGTAGAATTCTCCGACGGAGTTGTCGCCAAGCAATACGCAGCTCGGGTACTTCCACGTGATGGCGGAGCCCGTCTCGACCTGCGTCCAGCTGATGCGGCTGTTCTTGCCTGCGCACTTGCCGCGCTTCGTGACGAAGTTATACACGCCACCGGCTCCCGTCTCGCGGTCGCCCGCGTACCAGTTCTGCACGGTTGAATATTTAATCGAAGCGTTGTCCTTCGCCACGAGTTCCACGATGGCGCTGTGCAATTGCTTGCTGCTGAATTCCGGAGCGGTGCAGCCTTCGAGGTAGCTCACGCTGGCGCCTTCATCAGCGATGATCAAGGTGCGTTCGAACTGGCCCGCTTCCTTGTTGTTAATGCGGAAGTAGGTGGAAAGGTCCATCGGACACTTGACTCCGGGCGGGATGTACACGAAGCTCCCGTCGCCGAATACGGCACTGTTGAGAGCCGCGAAGTAGTTATCGCCCGCGGGCACGACCGAGCCCAGGTATTCCTCGATGAGTTCGGGGTATTCCTTGATGGCGTCGCTGATGCTGCAGAACAGAATGCCCATTTCCATGAGCTTTCTTTTGTGCGAAGTATAAATGCTGACCGAGTCAAATACGGCATCAACCGCCACGTTGGCAAGGCGCTTCTGTTCGTCGAGCGGAATGCCGAGCTTTTCGAAGGTGGCCAGGAGTTCCGGGTCCACGTCCTCGATTTTCTCATGGCTCTTCTTGGTTTTCGGGGCGGAGTAGTAGACGATGTCCTGCAGGTCCACCGGTGCGAAATTCAGCTCGCCCCAGTTCGGCTGCTCCATGGTCTTGAGCTTTTCGTAAGCTTTCAGGCGAAAATCGAGCATGAACTGCGGCTCGCCGCGGAGCGCCGACGCCCTGCGGATGATATCTTCGTTCAGGCCCTTCTCGAAGGCCTCGTTCTCGATATCCGTGACAAAACCGTATTTGTAGTTTTCGCTCATTTTATGCCTTTTTCGGCGACAAATGTAGCAAAAGGCGAGAGTTGCGACAATCGTATGCAAGGCGAACAAAGTGCGAAAACTAGTTTTCGCACTTTGTGAGCCGAAGCAATAGACGCCAAAGGCGTCTACGTGCTTGCACGGATTGTCATGACCGAGCCGTACTACATGCGCTTTGAAAGAGCGCAAATATAGCAATTGGGCCCGAATAAACGAAAAAAGAGGGGGATAGGATAAAAAAAGACGAACAAATGTGATGCATTTGTAATAAAAAAAGATACATTTTAGTTATGAAAATGCATCGTCTGGGGTTATTGATCCTAATTGTGGCCTTTTGTGTTTCCGGGGCGCTTGCCGACCCGACCGCATCCATCTTCGTCAAGGATGCCGAGGAGTTCGCCGCCATCCAGAAAGACCTTGAAAATCTAAAAAGCGGTTTGGGCAGTAGCCCGGAACTCGATTCCCTGTGGAACGAAGCCAGCAGGATAGCGCAGATGAACGACCGCTGCTCCATGATTTCCATCAACGAAGTCCTGGACGACGCCTGTAGCAAGTTTTATGCGGTGGAACTTCCCGCCTTCGAAACCAAGTACATGGAAGTGACCGGCGAACTCCGCTTGGGCTCGATGACCATGGGCAACAGCTTGGCTGAACGAACCGAACAGATCAAGGTCTGTGCTTCGGCTCTCGGTGGTATCGTTGTTTCCAAGGAACAGTTGCTCAAGCTGAATGGCTCGCTGGACCTTGAACCGCTGAATATGGACGGCGCCTTCGACGCGACCTACAACTTCAACCTCTACTTCGATGCCCGCCGTATGGAACAGCAGCGCCGCATGATGGACCGCTGGCTCAACAAGTGCGGCGATATCGTGCTGCGCAAGTCGGGCGACGAGTTTGCCCCGCTGTTCTTGCAGTCGGTCGCTCTGATTAACGATTCCCTTGCGAAGTCGAAGGCGAACGTGAAAATCGTGGTGGAACCGGACTTTCTGGATTTCTACCTCGACATGAACAAGTCCGTACCCGGTTACTACTACCTGAACGGAACGCAGCTCTTCAGCGTGGCGGCGTTGCCTACGGGCCGCAATTACGCCCACATCATCGTGAACATCCCGAGGAAGAAGGTGAACCTGCCTCTCGGTACTGATGGTGAAATGCAGAACTTCAAGGGCCGCGTTGAGTTCACGTCGGTATACCAGGACAAGGACCTGGTGGGCCGCTGGACATGGGGCAAGCCCAAGAAGAACAAGGAAATTGTCGAAGTCAAGGCATCCGTCAAGGAAGAAACGACGACGGTTGCGGAAGGCGATTCCTCGAAGCTCGCGGTGGAGGCCCGCCCGGCCCCCAGGGATACCACGGCGGATACGGAATTCGTACCTGAACCGGCGGTTGCGGCGCCTGTTTCGACCGAAGATACGCTCAAGAATGACTTGGCCGAGATGAAGGCCAAGGAAGATGCCGCGAAGGCGGCTAAAGAGGCGGCTAAGCAGGATGGAAAGCCCGGCCTACGCGTACACTGGATTCCGCTCGCCATTGCGGGTGCCGTTGCCGTGGGTGGCGGCGTGATGGCTGCCGTGTTCAACAGCAAGGCGAAATCGGAAAGCGAGAAGGCGCCGACGACCCCCAGCGAGTATGATGATCACCTCGACAAGATAGAGAGCGCGCAGACAATGCGCAATGTTGGTATTGGATTGGCAATCGTCGGGGCTGTCGGCGCGGCAGTCACGTTCTTGTTCTAGGAGGAGTTATGAAGTTCAAAATACTTTTTGCCATGGCGATCCTCTTTACGGCGTGTACTGATTACGTTGCTGAGTACAAGGACAATTACGAAGAAGCTTACGGGGACGAAGAAGCGTTCCGCCAGAATCTCGACAATCTTAACGGGAATGATGTCATTCCGGAGGAATCCAGTTCCTCCGAGGATCCGGATGATCCTGAGGAAAACTCCGGCGAAATCAACACGAGTTCTTCCGTGAAGTCCAGTAACAGCGCAAAGTCCAGCAGCAGCGCGAAATCCAGTAGTAGTGCAAAATCTAGCAGTAGCGCAAAGTCCAGTAGCAGCGCGAAGTCTAGCAGCAGTGCGAAGTCCAGCTCTTCAAATGAGGGAGTTGGAACATGCGAGCCTGTTAAGTCGATAATTAGTGTTAATGAGTCGACTGCATGGAAAATGGTTAAGAGCTCGACTCTAGCTGCAGCTGCGGTTTTGGGAGGAGATTTTGAATGGACTTTTGGTGAGGATGCTTCGCCGAAAACATCGTCCGAACACGGTAATATGAGTTCGAATCCTGTTACTTATACTACCGCAGGAAAGAAAACCGCCACGTTGAAGTTTACGTATAATAATGTAACAACGACGATTACCTGCTCGGAATTGACTGTGGTGGATGATTCACAGTCCAGCAGCAGCGAGGAATCCAGCAGCAGTTCTGTGTATGGCAGTGACGTCAGCTGTTATCCGAATGATATGTGGTGCAAGGACCAATGGAACCGCGTAAATACTGGCGTTGATGCCGGTATGGATAATGGCGGTTACTGGTGGGCGACGACTGATAATTCTAATGGCGGACAATCTGTGATTGAATGGCCCGTTCCGCGGGGTACCGACTTCTCTAGTGATGCTTTTGATCCCATTATCGACTATTGCAATGGCTTCTGTGGGACCTATAACTTAGAAAAGGGCTCTTTGGATGAACCCTGGGTTCTGGTTGGTTTCAGTATAGCGGGCTATTCCGAAACATCGTCTGATAATGTACCTGCCGATGTGTCTGGTTGGGGAGGCATTTGCATCAATTATACTTCGGATATTCCGGTAAAAGTGGAACTCCATTTTGATAGCGATCTGGAACAAGCCCTTAAATATGATTTGCCGTTTGTTAAGCTTCCGAAGAAATTTACTGAAACGGATGCTGATACGTGTATAGCCTGGTCTAAATTTGCTCAGGGGGGATGGGGCGTTACTGACAGGGGCGGAATCGCCATTTCAACTGAGGAGGCTGTAAAATACGTTAAGGACATCGGATTCATGTTCCAGGCGAAGACCGGCACTACGGGTAATTTCAATATCTTCCGTTTAAGTGCAATGAATGGTGGAGGCGCGGTGCTGTCTACTTGGGGTTACTTGAATGGCGAGATGACTTACGGATTGATGCAGGATGACCGCGACGGGCAGCTTTACAGGACCATCGAGATTGGTGAACAGACCTGGATGGCGCAGAATTTGAACTATGTGCCGGGCGGCGATACGGCAAGTTATTGCTATGGAGATGAACCCAAGAACTGCAATGTGTATGGCCGGCTCTATACGTGGGATGTCGCCCAGAATGTTTGCCTGGATGGGTGGCATTTGCCGAGCGAAGAGGATGCAATCACCCTGCTAAGAACGGTTTCAGGAGAAACGTCTTATGATGGTGGAATGCTTGCTTTGGCAGGAACTAAATTGAAGTCGTCAATGGGTTGGAACTCTGACTATAGTGGCACTAACGATTATGGCTTTTCAGCTTTGCCAACATATGGTGAAGGAGGTTCTTTTGCGCACTTCTATACTATTCGGGAGGTTCATAGTTCCGATGGTGATGTTTATGGGGGGCTTATTACAATATATCGTGATGACCAGGCCGCTTTGGGACATGGTGACAAAACTCATGCATTTTCCGTCCGCTGCCTCAAGGATAAGTAGGCCTACGTCGATTGGATGACTTCTACGGTGAGCTTGTTGAACGCAAGCTTGCCGTTTTCTTTTATTTCGAGGGCCGCACGGAAGGTGGTCTCGTTTTTCTTGAACGGCTCGAGGACGGGCGTAAACTTGTTCTTGAGCAAGCCCTCGACTTCTTCGTCGGTGAATTTGCGCTGGTAGAACACCTGCGGTATGCCGTAGCCGCATTGCGGGCACACGAACGCGGAAAGGTTCTCGCCCTTTTCGCCGGCACCCTTGCGGAACCTGAGCTGGTCACCGCAGCAGGGGCAGGGGAGGTCCCTCTTTGGGAAGGCCCGCTTGGGAAACTCAAACACGGTTTTGAATTCTTCGTCGAGCTTCAGGATTGCGCTGAAGTTTGTGCCCTTCTTGCTTATGAACCCATCCAGTACGGGTGTCGCCCGCGTTTCGAGGAGTTGCTTCATTTCGCTGTGGCTCAGCATGCGGCCTGCAATCGTATGGCCCGTCTTGAAACCGCATTCGGCGTTCTTGCACACGTATCCCCACGGGGCGATTTCGAGCGGCTGGCCGCACTTGGGGCACGCAATAGCTTCGGTCACGGTCTCGCGCTCGAACTGACTGCCGTATTTCTCCCGCAGGTGCTCGAAGAGTTCCTTCACGTAATTGACGATGCCGTCGCGGAATTCGACCGGCGAAAGGGTGCCCTTTTCGACCTGCGAAAGCTTGTACTCCCATTCGCCGGTCATCTCGGGCGATTTCACCTTCTCGTCCATGAGCGCGATGACTTCGCGTCCGCGGGCGGTACTGACCAGGTAATTCTTCTGCGCTTCGATGAACCCGCGCTTCTTGAGCGTCTCGATGATGCCCGCCTGCGTGGCCGGAGTGCCGAGCCCGCGGTCTTTCATGGCTTCGGCGAGTTCCTCGTTCTCGATCTGCTTGCCGGCGGTCTTCATCGCGGCAAGGAGCGTCGCCTCGGTGTAGTACTTGGGCTTGCTCTTCTTTTTCTTCTGCAGTTCCACGCTGTCGAAGGGGGAGGAATCGCCCACGTTCCATTCCGGGAAGGCTTCGACCAGGTTCGTGATTTCGTCGCCGTCGTTTGCTGCGCCGCCCTCGCCCGAGTTATCACCCGCATTTGTCATCCCCGGCTCCGACCGGGGATCTTCTTTTTTCTTCTTTCCCTTTTTCTTCTCTTCCTTCACAATCGCACGGAATCCCAGGTCCTCGTTCTTCTTGAGTTTCAGGCGGAACAGGTTGAGATCCTTCGCTTCGCTCTGGATGACATTGCTTTGCAATGTCACCTCCATTTCGCTCCAAACATACGGCTTCAGCCATGCCTGCACGAAGCGTTCCTTCGCCAAGTCGTAAATCTTCTGCTCCATTTCGGGCAGCCCGTTCGGGGTTTCTCCGGTCGGGATGATGGCGAAGTGGTCGGTGACTTTGCTCGAGTTGATGAATACGAAATTCTCGCCCTCGCTGCGCATCACGCCCTTCTGCTCGGGGCTCGCAAGCCTCTGGGCGAGCGCGTAGGCTTCCTGCTTCATGGTGTCGGGCAGGTACTGCGAGTCGGTACGCGGGTAGGTGAGGAGCTTCTTTTCGTAGAGGTTCTGCGCGCAGTCCAGGACCTGCTGGGCGCTGAACTTGAAACGCTTGTTTCCTTCTTTCTGTAGTTCGGTCAGGTCGAAGGGTTTCTGTGGGAACTGCTTCTTCTGCTGCGTGTCGATTTTTGCGATGGTCGCCGGTGCGGGAGGCTTGCAGCGCTCCACGACCGCGTTCGCTTCGGCTTCCTTTTCGAAAACTGCGACCTTTAAACCATCATTTGTCATCCCCGGCTTGGCCGGGGATCTCCCTTCCTCTTTTGTTTCCTGTTTGACTAATTGAGCCTGGAATCCCTTCCACGTGCCTACGACGCTGTAGTAGTACAGTTCCTTGAACTGCTCCACGATGGCATCGCGTTCCACGACTAGGTTCAAGGTCGGCGTCTGCACGCGCCCTACCGAAATCATCTTCCCGCGGCCTGCCGTGAGCGTGTAGGCACGCGTCGCGTTGAGGCCCACCATCCAGTCGGCCCGCTGGCGGAGGCGCGCGGCGTAGCTCAGGTTTATGCGCTGCGTGGCGTCTTCCAGGTTCTTCCACGCCTTGTCCAAATCTTTGGCCACGTAGCTGTTCACCCACAGGCGCTTGATCTGCTTCTGTTTGAATGATGGCGTGAAGTCGAGCACCAGGTCGAAAATCAGGTTACCCTCGCGGCCGGCATCCGCGCCGTTCACGAGCACGTCGGCCTTTTCCATCATCTGGCGCACCACCGCGAGCTGCTTCTTGGTGCTCTCGATTTCCATCAGGCGGAACTTTTCGGGCAAAAGCGGGAGGTTCGAAAGCCTCCAGCCGCCCTCGTAACCGGGGTAGGCATCGAGCGGCGCGAGCGTAATCAGGTGGCCCACGCACCAGGTGATGCAGTGGTTCTTGCCGATGAGGCAACCGTCGCCCTGCGTGAACTTCTCGCCCTCGATGCGTTCGAGCATCGGACGGTAATGCTGGTTGGCGACGGAAGGTTTTTCGGCGACGAGGAGAATCATTTCACTGGAAAATATAGCTTCTGGCTGTATCGTGGAACGGAAAAGCGAACGCCGCGAGAACGCGTTATTTTTGTAAATCAAGATTTTACATACACTTAGCGCAAAATACTGCTACATTTATTGATGTAAACGTGAGGACCTTGGGTCGATCGTTTATGAAAAGAGCCCCTGTCACCCCGGCAGGGGCTTTTTGCGTTTTTAGCCGAGAATCGCTAGTATTTATGCGGGCCGTGTTCGTATGGGCAGGTTAATTTATTGTGAATTTTCTGTGCAAGATTCCCCGTGACAGCAATCCCGGATGCGCTCGTAGTGTCGTTGCTCGGGAATGCCGCAGAACCGTTCCAGAACGCGAAATGGTTTTCCGGAGTTTACAAAGCGGGGCTTTCGCACCTGCGTAGCCAAATAATTGTAAACGGAACTTAACAAAAGAGAGGCCAAAACCCGCTTTTACGCCCGTAAACGCTTTTTCCTATGTAAAATGCGTCGTTACGGAGCCAAAAGAGTATTTTTTTCGAAAAGGCGCACGCGCGCAAAGGAATCGACTATGATTGATGTCAAGGGCAAATGGACTCTGGTAACCGGCGGCTGCCGTGGTGTTGGCCGTCTCACCGCCATCGAGATGGCTAAACTCGGGGCAAACGTCATCGTGCAGGGGCGCGACAAGGCGCATGCCGAACCCGTGCTCGCCGAAATCAAGAAGTACGGTGTCGAAGCCCGCGCCGTGGGATGCAACCTCGAAAGCGAATCCGAAATCGATGCGGCTCTCGCCGAAATCGACAGCTGGGGCGTGCAGGTCGACCTCGTGTTCAACAACGCTGGCCTCATGAGCCATTACTTCACCGACTACCTCACCAACACCATGGAAGATTTCCACCACGCGATGGCGGTGAACTTCTATGCTCCCGTGAAGATCGCCTATCACTTTTTGCCGGGCATGATCAAGCGTGGCTTCGGCCGTATGCAGCTTACGACGAGCGGCATTGCCAATGAACCGGAACTAATGGGTTATGCCTGTGCGAAAGCAGCGCTTACGAAGTTTGTTAAAGATTTTGCGTGCAAACTAAACGGAACCGACGTGATGATGAACGTGATGGATCCGGGTTGGCTCCGCACCGATCTCGGCGGCCCGAACGCTCCCAACGCTCCCGAAACCGTGATTCCGGGCTCGATGGTATCTGTGCTCCTGGACGACAAGAAGAGCGGCCGCTGGTTCAGCGCCCAGGAATTTACGGGCATGAGCCTCGCCGACGCGCTCGAAAAAGGCAAGAAAGTCGAATAATTTATTTTCATATCCTGTATAATTGCCACGGTGTCCCTGTGGCAATTTTTTTTGTTCAATACTATATTTAAGGCATGAACAAATCAGAATCCCGCAGCAAGCTTCGTGACGAAGTATATACCCAGATGATGTGCGCCCAGGCGCGCCTCAGTAAAGACCAGAATACCCAGATGGGCGCAGTGCTCGTGAGTGCCGAGGGTCGCGTCATCAGTACCGGTTACAACGGTGCCCCCGCGGGCTTTGACGACGAGACGGTGCCCTACACTCGCGAAAAGCAGCTGCTGGCCTACGACCTGCTCGATGCCGACACGGGCGACCTGTTGAGCCACCACGAGTTCGAGGCGAACAAGTACCCGTTCATGGTGCATGCCGAAATCAACGCGCTTCACTATGCCCGCGGCAAGGTGCCTCCCGGTTCCAAGCTTTACGTGATCGGTTTCCCGTGCGAACGCTGTGCGCTTGACGTGAGCCTCTCCGGCGTTGCCGAAGTGTTCGTGACCAAGGACGATTACGATCCGAAGTCGACGCTCAACAACAGCCGCGATACGGCTTACTACATGTTCGCGCAGGCGGGTATCGTGGTGACGCTCTGCGGCAAGAGGATCCGTCCGGTGGTTTCCAAACCGCAGAAGTAATTCGCGAAAATTATTCCAGCGTAATTTCCCTCTCCGTCTCGGAGAGGATTTTTATTTTGATCGTCTTGGTGATGAACGATGTGTCGTCGAGCCGTTCCGGCCATTCGATGAGGCTGATGCCCTGGGCAAGGTAGTCGGGATCCATGCCGACCTCGTTGATGTCCGCCCCGCCCTCGAGCCTGTACAGGTCGAAGTGGAAGAGGGGCGGGTCGTTCGGGTATTCGTGCAGGATGGTGTAGGTGGGCGAGCAGACGGAACCCGTGAAGCCGAGTCCCGCGCAGATTCCGCGGCTCATGACGGTCTTGCCCGCGCCCAGGTTCCCGTACAGGGCGACCATGTCGCCGGGCTTGAGCGTCTTGCCGAATTCCACCGCCCAGCGGTAAGTCTCTTCTTCACTCTTGAAAATCATAGGGGTTACAGCTTGTCTTTGAACTGCTCGTACGTGAATTCGTGGAGCAGGTGGAACTTGCCGTCCATGTCGAACATGCCGATGTTCGGGTGGCGCACGCCGTTGAAGAACGTCGTCTTCACCATGGTGTAGTGGATCATGTCCTCGAAGATGATGGTGTCGCCGACCTGCAGGGGCTTGTCGAAAGAGAAATCCCCGAGCTGGTCGCCGGCGAGGCATGTATTTCCGGTTAATTTGTATGTAAACTTCTTCTCGCCGGGGAGGCCTGCTCCCGTCACGTTCGGGCGGTACGGCATCTCCAGGCAGTCCGGCATGTGCGCGCTCACGCTCACGTTCAGGATGGCGATGTCCATCTCGTTGTGCACGATGTCTGCGACGTTCGCCACGAGTTCGCCGGTCTGCCATCCGATGGCTTCGCCCGGTTCCATGATGACCTCGAGGTGAGGATGGCGCTTCTTGAAATCGTTGAGCAGGTCGACGAGCTGCTCGCGGTGGTAGTCCTTGCGGGTAATGTGGTGCCCGCCGCCGAAGTTCACCCACTTCATCTGCGGGAGGTACTTGCCGAAATGCTTCTCGAAAGCGGCGAGCACGCCTTCAAGCGCGTCGGCGTCCTGCTCGCACAGGGCGTGGAAATGCAGTCCCTCGATCCCGTCTAGCAGTTCCGGTTTGAACTCCGCCTCGGTGACCCCGAGCCTGCTGAACTTGCCGCAGGGATTGTAAAGGTCCGTCTCGACGGTCGAGAACTGCGGGTTCACTCGGATACCGCAGCTGACGTGCGCTCTGATTGCCTGCCCGCGGAACCGTATCCACTGGCTGAAGCTGTTGAAGGTGATGTGGTCGGCCAGCTTGAGGATGTCCTCGATTTCGCTGTCCTCGTACGCCGGTGCGAACACGTGGACTTCCTTGCCCATTTCTTCCTTGGCGAGCCTTGCTTCGTTGAGGCTCGAGGCGGTTGCCCCGGGGAGGTATTCGCCGATGACGGGGAAGCTCCGCCAGAAACTGTAGCCCTTGAGGGCGCAGATGATCTTGACTCCGGTCCTGTTCTGGATGTCAGAGAGGATTTCCATGTTCCTGCGCAGGCGTTTTTCGTCGAGCACGTAGCAGGGAGATTTGACTTGTGAATAATCGAGCATGGTCCAAATATAGCTTATTGCCCATTTTGCCCCCTCAAAAGGTGCTTTTTATTGTTTTTTTTGCCTTTTGAAGATTCCTTTAACTAAATTTATCAGTGATGATTTGGTCTTATTCTAAGTGTTTTTTCGCATCTATTTTATGCCTCGCTTTTGCCGGGGTATCTTTCGCTCAATCTGCTCCTGCCACCGCACCTCAACCGGCCGCAGTTGCCAATTCTGAAGTGGTCGCTCCCCGCGGTGCGACGACGACCCTCGACGAGATGATTCAAGCCAAGCTTGATTCCATGGACCGCAAGAAGGCCCCCACCGTCAAGGTGAATTCCGACAGCCTCGCCAAGGCGAAAGCCGACAGCATCCGCCGGATGATCCAGGAAGGCAAGTATGTCCAGCGTGCCCGGTACGACAAGAGCAACTTCGACCACTGGAAGGTCGACACGGTTTTCCAGAAGTCCATGAAGGCTGAAACGTTCGGCGTCTGGCGCACCCCGATTGTGGCGCACGGACACGCTTTCCGCGATGCTGAACTCCGTTTTGGCATGAACGACACCCTCTATGGCGTAACGCGCACCTATTCCGATTCCGGCCGCTACCAGATGACCGGCGAGTACACCTACAAGGCCCGTTACCGCTTCGACAACGATTCTTCCCTTGTTACGCGCGAGGTGTTCCTGGACCGCGAGGTTATCCGCTGGGACTACATCCGCTTCCATATCAAGGGCGATACGCTCAAGCACAACTTGAAAAAGCTTGAATTCCGCGACCTGAACGATAACTGGCTCAACGCGCTCCAGGGATTCGACAACATTCCTCCGGAACTCTACCTTCGCGACAAGAAGGCTTCCGAAGAAATGACCAAGGAATACGAGCAGTCCAAGGGCAAGAAAAAGAAGTAAGACCACCGAGGTACCGGTATGCCGAGAGTTACCGGACTAGGCAGTCCTTCCCGCTATAAACGTTTTATCCTCTGCTTCGGAGTGATTCTTGCAGCGGTTTTCGTGTGCTGCTTCTGCACGTTGCTGTTCGGCAAGGCGAACTTCGGTGTCGCCGACTTGCTTGCCGCGTTGGCCGAACCAGGGGGCGAGGACGTGTCTCACCGCATCCTCTGGAACCTCCGCATCCCGCGCATGGTGGCGGCAATCCTTGCGGGCTCGTCCCTTGCGGTATCGGGCCTTGCCTTGCAGACGGTCTTCCGTAACCCGCTGTGCGGGCCGTTCGTTCTGGGCATCAGCAGCGGCGCGAGCCTCGGTGTCGCGCTGGCGATGCTTGCAGGCGTGGGCTTCGGGCATTTCGGCGTGCTCGGCGCCGCCTCCGTCGGTGCGGGTGCCGTGACGCTTTTGGTGATGATGGTCGCTTTCCGCTTTACGCGGAGCTCGGTGCTCCTGGTGGCGGGACTTCTGTTCGGATACTTTATCGATGCGATGGTGAGCATGCTTATCGCGGGTGCCGAAGCCGAGAACCTGCAGGTCTACGTGGCGTGGGGCTTCGGCAGCTTCGGGCGTCTGACGCTTGACGCGGTGTGGCTCTTCGCGGCGGCAGTCGCCGTGGGCCTTGCGCTTGTGGTGTGCTCGGTGCGCTACCTGAATGCCGCGCGCATCGGGGACGATTTCGCCCGCGGGCTCGGCGTGAACGTGAAGGTTGCGCGCAATTGCGTGCTGCTCGGTTCGAGCATCCTCGCGGGTGCTTCGACTGCTTTCTGCGGCCCCGTCGCCTTTATCGGGATTGCGGTTCCGCACCTTTCGTACATGCTTTTCAAGACGACGAATATGCGTGTCTTGATTCCGGGTGCCATGTGTTGCGGTTCGTTGCTCGCCTTGATTGCGGGTCTCTTCCCGCCGTCCATTCCGCTGAATGCGGTGCTGAGCCTCGTTGGCGTTCCTGTTATTTTGTATGTAATGCTTCGCGGTTCGGGGAGGTCGTGATGTCCGACGTGCTGCTCCGTTGCGAAAACATGGCTTTCGGTTACGCTGGGCGCGACCCGCTTGCCGGTGAATTCCAGTTCGAATTGCACGGCGGGGAAGTGGTCGCCCTGATGGGTGAGAACGGTTGCGGAAAGAGCACGCTGCTCCGGACGTTTGCAGGGATGATTGCTCCGGTGAGCGGAAATATTGAGCTGTGTTCCTCTCCGCTCGAATCCTGGAATGCACGCGAACGTGCTCGCCGGATTGCGCTTGTACGCATGTCCGGGATTGCTCCGGAACGCATCACCGTGCGTGAATTCGTGAGCCTCGGGCGTTCGCCTTATTCGGGCGTGTTCGATTCCCGCTCCGCCTCTGACCGCTCGATTGTCGAACGCGCCATGGACATGACGGACGTGAGCGCTTTCGCCGAAAGGCCGCTCTCGGAATTGAGCGATGGCGAACGCAGCCGCGTTTATTTGGCGGAGGCCGTGGCCCAGCAGGTGAAAGTCCTGCTGCTCGACGAGCCGAATGCCTTCCTGGACATCCCGCGCAGCCATGCGCTTTTCCGGATGCTCCGCGATCTCGCCGAGAACCGCGGGATGGGAATTGTCGTGTCGACGCATTCCATTGAATATGCGGAGCGTTACTGCGACCGCATCATGGTGGTGAATGCCGGAACGGTGAGCGTGGCTCCCGCATCCGATGCCCGCAAGGACGGGCTCCTCGATTGGACCGAAGTTGGCGTTTAGGGCTGGATGTCCTTGACGCTGATGCCGAGGCGGCTTAGGCGGTTGTAGAGCGCCGTGCGGATCATGCCGAGCTTTTCGGCGGTCTCGCTGACGGAACCGTTGCATTCGCGGATTTTTGCCTTCAGGAATTCCCTTTCTTCGTCCAATTGTTTTTCACGGAATTCTTCGTATTTGTCGGCTACGTGGTATGCAATCCCATTCTCGGCAATCTTGACGGAATTCGTCTCGTGCAGGGGGAGGGTCTCGTCAATTTGCAGGTCTTCGGCTTCGATGGTTCCGGGATCGGTAAAGCAGAGTGTGCGCTGTATCGCGTTTTCGAGCTCGCGGATGTTTCCGGGCCAGCTGTGCGCCTGCAATTTCTTGAGGGCTCCTTCGGAAAGCCTGTAGGGCTCGCCCGCGGGAGCGTACTGGTGGATAAAGTAATTGGCGAGGTCCTCGATGTCTTCCTTGCGTTCGCGCAGCGGGGAAAGCTGCATGGGAATCACGTTCAGTCGGTAGTAGAGGTCCTCGCGGAAACGCTTTTCGCGGATTTCTTCTTTGAGGTCGCGGTTCGTGGCTGCGATGATGCGGACGTCGATATGCCGCGTCTTGTTTGCGCCGATGGGCCTGATTTCGTGATTCTGGATGACGCGCAGGAGCTTGACTTGCGCCTGGAGCGGCATGTCGCCGATTTCATCGAGGAAGATGGCGCCGCCGTTCGCGTCTTCGAATAATCCGATACGCTCGTTCTGCGCTCCGGTGAAGGCGCCGCGGGTATGCCCGAACAGTTCGCTCTCGAAAAGCGTGTCGGGAATGGCGCTGCAGTTTACGGTCACGAACTTGTCGTACACGCAGGCGATGGCGCGCGCGACGAGATCCTTGCCGACGCCGGATTCGCCCTGGATGAGCACGGGACCCGTATGCAGGATGGCGCGCTCCACCGTCTTTCGCAGGTTCTGCATGGCCTCGCTCTTGCCGACCAGGTGGCTCATGCGTTCGCGGAAGATGAGTTTCGCCTGGTTGATTTCCTTGAGCTTCGCGATCTTGCTCATCAGGTGGAGCTTGACCGCGTCCGTGGAGAGGATGATGTCGAAAAGGTTGTTCGGGATGTCCGCGTACTTTTCGGTGTCCTCGGCATAGACGAGGATCATCGTATCCGGGAACTGCATGCGGATGGCGGCGAGTGCCGCCGTACTCTCGTTACCGAAGGAATCGAGGTCCCAGATGACGATGGGGGAAATCGTCGTACGGATGGAGGGGCTGGAGTATGTCTCGACCGAGTAGTCTACGGAAGATAGCACGTCCAGGATGAACGAGGACGTGGCCGTATCTTGCGAGAAAAGGTCGATCGAGGACATTTTAGTAGGATGTTATTTCCCGAGTTCCTTGGAGCGTTCGGTTCCGGCGACGACAGCCTTGATGAGGCTTGCGCGGAAGCCGCCTTCTTCGAGGGCGTTCACGCCGGCAATCGTCGTGCCTGCGGGCGAGCAGACCATCGCGCACAGGTCGCTCGGGCTCTTGCCCGACTGCTTTGCGAGTTCCACGCTGCCTTCGATGGTGCCGAGCGCGAGCTTGAGCGCCACGTCGCGGGTGAGGCCCGCCTTCACGCCACCGCGGGTGAGGCCTTCGATGAATTCGAAGACGTAGGCAGGGGCACTACCGGAAAGTCCGGTGACGGCGTCCATGAGGCTTTCGGCGACGCGGCAGGTGACCCCGATGTTCCCGAAGATTTCTTCGGCAGCCTTGAGGGTCGCCTCGTTGACGCCGTCGGTGGCGAGTGCCACCGTGCCCTTGCCGACAGTGAGCGGCAGGTTCGGCATCACGCGGAGCACCTGGTTCTTGGCGCCGAGAACTTCGACGAGGTTCTTGCGGGCGACACCCGCCATGATGCTCACGAAGGTCTTTGTGCCCTTGATGGACTTGACGGCGTTCTTCCATTCGGTAGCGACAACCTTGAATATCTGCGGCTTCACGCAGAGGAAGGTGATGTCGGCCTTCTTGACGCCTTCCGCGAAATTCTTCACGCGGATGCAGCCGAGGGCGCTGATGGTCTTGGCGGCGGCATCGTTCGGGTCAAAGAAGAAGATGGACTTCGGGTCGGTTTTTGCGTTCAGGAGCCCGCGGAGGATGGCTCCGCCCATGTTGCCGATACCGGCGAAAAAGATTTTCTGGTTCATTATCTATACCTCTTTAAAAATGGTTAGCCGTTCATGGAGCCGAGGAAGTCGGTGTTCGTCTTGTAGAGCTTGAGCTTGTCGCGCAGGAATTCCATGATTTCCACGGTGGTCATATCCTGCAGATAGCGGCGCAATATCCAGACGCGGCGCATTTCTTCTTCGGTGAGCAGCAATTCTTCCTTGCGGGTGCCGGACTTGAAGATATCGATGGCCGGCCAGATGCGCTTTTCGGCGATGCGGCGGTCGAGCACGAGTTCCATGTTGCCCGTACCCTTGAATTCTTCGAAGATGACTTCGTCCATGCGGCTGCCGGTCTCGATGAGGGCCGTGCCGATGATGGTGAGGCTGCCGCCGTTCTCGATCTTGCGCGCCGCGCCGAAGAACTTTTTCGGGAGCTGCATCGCGTTCGCGTCGACACCGCCCGAAAGAATCTTGCCGGAGTGCGGGATGGCGATGTTGTTCGCGCGGGCGAAGCGGGTGATGGAGTCGAGCAGGATCACGACGTCGTTGCCGTGTTCCACGAGGCGCTTCGCCTTTTCGAGCACGAGGCTTGCCACCTTGATATGACGGCCCGGTTCCTCGTCGAACGTGGACGCGAGCACTTCGGCCTGGATGTTGTTGCCGCGTGCGGCGCCCTGCTCCTTGAGCATGTCGATGAGCTTGCGCATTTCGGTCACTTCTTCGGGACGTTCGTCGATCAGGAGCACCATGAGCTTCACTTCGGGGTGGTTCACGGTGATGGCCTTCGTGACGTTCTGCAACAGGACCGTCTTACCGGTACGCGGGGGAGCAAGCACGATACTGCGCTGGCCCTTGCCGATGGGAGTGAAGAGGTTCATCAGGCGCGTGCTGTATTCCTGCGTGTCGAATTCGAGGTTCAGGCGTTCAATCGGGTGGATCGGCGTGAGGTATTCGAACGAGACGCGGCGTTTCGTCTTCTCGGGCGGCTCGAAGTTGACCGTGTCGATGCGCAACAGCGCGAAGTACTTCTCGCCTTCGCGGGGCTGGCGGACCTGGCCGGTGATGGTATCGCCCATCTTGAGGTCGTAGCGGCGGATGATGTTCTTGCTGATGTAGATGTCGTCGGGACCGGCGAGGTAGTTGTGCTCGGGGTTCCTTAAGAATCCGTGGCCGCCGTCGGGAATGATTTCGAGGACGCCCTCGGTGTAGATGGGGCAGTCTTCGCCGGTGATGGCGCTCAGGATGCTGTAGACGAGCGCCTGCTTGCGCATCTTCTTGAATTCGGCGATGCCGAGCTCTTCGGCCTGACGCTGCAATTCGAACATCGGGAGGCCGCGGAGTTCCTTCCACTTGGCCTTGGCCGCGGCCACCTTCTCAGGGTCGGGGGGCGGAAGCTGGATCGTCTCGTCGAGGAAGTCGTCCTGCGGGAGGTTCCTGTTGTGGCGGTTCTTGAACTTGTTGAACTTGTTGAATTTATTGTTGTTGTTATTGAAACGGTTGTTCTGACCATTCTGGCCGTTCTGACCATTCTGATTGTTCTGGCCGTTGTTCTGACCGTTATTTTGGCCATTGTTGTTCTGGTTGTTCTGGCCGTTGTTTTCGCGGTTCTGCGGCTTTTCTCCCTGTTCGCCCTTCGGGGCATCTTTCGGTGCTTCCTTCGCGGGGGCGGCTTCTGCCACGGGGGCCGGAGTTTCAATCTTGATTTCGGGCTTGTTTTCGGGTGCGGGCTTCGGAGCTTCCTTGACAGGAGATTCCTTGACTGGCGCTTCTGCCGGTGCGGCACTTTCCGCTTCGGCGTTCTTCTTGGCGGGGCGTCCACGCTTCTTCTTTGCGGCAGCGCCTTCGGCTACATCCACTTCGGGGACAATTTCATTTTCGGCGTCAGGGTTCTTCTTTGTTCTAGGCACGTTAGTATCCTTTTATGTGGGGGAATAAAAAATCATTCGTCAGGGGCTCTCTGCCCGCTGAAAAAATAAATGTAATGGAAATAAACCCCTTTCTCGGGGAGATGTCCATAAGATAGATAAAAAAGTGTTTTTTGTCATAAAAACGGGGCGTATTTTCGTTTTTTTTAGGAGAATATCTATATTAATAATGTGGAATCTTTGGAACGTGTATTTGTCGCCCTGGGCAGCAACCTCGCTCCGCGCTATAAGCGTCTGGGAGAGGGTAGGGACATGCTCCGCCGCGTTTCTTGCGGTGGCTGGCTCGAAAGCCCTATTTACGAGACGCCTCCCGTAGGTCCGGAAGGCCAGGGCCCCTATTTCAACCAGGTCGTGAGCTTCTGGTATTCGGGTTCGCCGAAGCAGCTGCTTTATTACCTGAAGGGTTCCGAGCTCCTTCTGGGGCGCAAGCCGCGTGGCCACTGGAATTCCCGTGAAATTGACCTAGACCTGCTTTATTTTGGCAACAAGACCATGTCCGGGCGTCCGAACATCCCGCATGTGGAGATTCCGAACAGGCAGTTCGTGCTCGTCCCGCTGAACGATATCGCTCCGGACTGGCGCGATCCTTTGAACTGCTGTACCGTCAAGGATCTGCTTGCGAACCTGCTTACACGGGAAAAGAAAATCCCGTTCCGCACCATTACAGGGGAGGAACCGTAATGCTTACCGAAAAAGGTGTCCATTTCTTGGCCATAGAGGGCGTTATCGGGGTGGGTAAGACCACTCTCGCCCGTCTGATCGCCGAACGTTGGAACGCTCTCTGTATCGAGGAGAATTACGAGGAGAACCCCTTCCTCGAGAAGTTCTACGAGAACCGCGAAGCCTACGCGTTCCAGACCCAGCTGTTCTTCTTGCTCGACCGCCATAAGCAGCTGCAGAATTCCGCCCTGCAGAGCGACCTCTTCCACGACCTTCTCGTGAGCGACTACACTTACGACAAGGACCAGATCTTTGCGGCACAGAACCTCACCAACGACAGCGAATACGCGATGTACGAGACGGTTTCCAAGGCCCTGAGCCACGATATGCCCAAACCGGATTTGGTGGTTTACCTCCAGGCGAGCGTCCCTACGCTCCTGAACCGCGTCAAGATGCGCGGCCGTGCCATGGAAAAGTCCATCGAGGGCAACTACTTGAAGGACCTGCAGGCCCGCTACGACCACCATTTCTGGCATTACAAGGATGCCCCTGTCCTGATTATCAATACGGACAATATTGATTTCGTCCATAACGAGAGTCATCTGCAAATGGTCCTGGACGCCATCGCGGAATGTCCGCACCAGACGACTTATTTCGTTCCTGAAGCAAAATGAAGGTAATATAATGCAAGTAATCCGATCGATTGATGTTCTCCGTTCCGTTTTGAAGCCGCTTGCTAGGCAAGAAAAGTCCATCGGGCTCGTGCCCACGATGGGGGCTCTTCACGACGGCCATGCCGCCCTGATCAAGGCGTCCGTGGCGGAGTGCGACGTGACGGTCGTCAGCGTGTTCCTCAATCCGATCCAGTTCGGCAAGAACGAGGATTTGGACAAGTACCCGAAACGCCTGGAGGCGGACGCGAAGCTTGCCGAATCCATCGGTGCCGATTTCGTTTTTGCGCCGAGTGTCGAAGAAATGTATCCCGAAGGGGACCCGCTGACTTTGGTCCGCGACGAATCCCTCGAGAGCATGTACTGCGGCGCTTACCGCCCCGGACATTTCCGTGGCGTGCTCACCGTCGTTTCCAAGCTGTTCCTGATTACGGGCGCGAACCACGCCTACTTTGGCGAGAAGGATTACCAGCAGGTGTTCCTGATCGAGCGGATGGTCCGCGATTTGAATTTCGACATCAAGATTCACCGCGTGAAGATCGTGCGTGATGCGACGGGACTTGCCATGTCGAGCCGCAACGAATACCTCTCCGACCTGGAACGCTCGCAGGCATTGAGCATCAGCGACGGCCTGAAGAAAGCGAAGGAAGTGTTCGACAAGGGTGAGCTGCGTATCGCCGTGCTTCGCGATCTCGTCATCAAGTCCATCTTGGCGAACCGCGGCCAGGTGCAGTACGTGGAAGTCGTGAACCAGAAGAACTTGCAGAAGTTCCACGGCGCGCTTCATCCCGAAGACAAGGTCGTCATCCTGGTGGCCGCATTCTTCGGCAAGACCCGCCTGATCGACAATATCGAATTGAATTAAAAAGCTATTTACTTGTTGCCGTGAATACGCCGTCCCAGGTTTCGCCTTCGGCGACGGGCGGGTTCACCTTGTAGTTCTCGCAACGCTTGATGTAGACGGTACTCGGGCATGTCTTGCTGCCCGGGTCGCGTTCCGGCAGGTGCGGCTCGTAGTCGAGGCACTGCGTGAACAGCTCTATCGCCTTGTCCCATTCCATGTTCAGGTAGGCGTCGCGGCCCTGTTCCCAGATTTCGACGAGCTTCCTGAGCTTGGCTTCGTTTTCGCAACCGCTGCGTTCCAGGAGTTCGAAGGTCTTGACCGGCTGGCTCTTGCCGACCACGCGGATGGTATCGAGCGAGCGGTAGATGTACTTTTCGCTATCGAGATGGCATTGCGTGTCTTCACTAATTTGTATGTAGGCGCCGTACTGCTTGGCGGCACTTTCCAAACGGGCGGCCAGGTTCACGGCGTCACCCATCATAGTGTAGTTCTTGCGCATGGAAGAACCCATGTTTCCGGTCACGATGTCGCCGGAGTTGATACCGATTCGCATGTGCATGTCGTGAACCACCTGGGGCCAGCGGGTCCCTTCGGCTTTCCACTTCTTGCGGAGCTTCATGAGCTTGTTCTGCATGTCGATGGCGGTATCGCAGGCGTTCTGGGCATGGTTCGGCAGCGGCATGGGCGCGCCGAAGAACGCGATGATGGCATCGCCTTCGTACTTGTCGAGCGTACCCTTGTTCGCGAGCAGCGTGTCGGTCATGGCGGTAAGGTATTCGTTCAGCAGGTCGACGAGCTTACTCGGGTCGCCGATCTTTTCGGAGAACGTCGAGAAGCTTGCGATATCGGTGAAGTATGCGGTAAGGTTGGATTTAGATCCGCCGAGGGTCGGCATGATTTCGCTCGTGACCATCGCATCTATAAGCTCGGGAGAGATGTACTGCTTGAAGGCGTTGTTCAGGAAGTTCTTTTCCTTGGATTCGAAGTAGAACTGCACGATCAGAGCGGAAATGGTGGAAAGCAAGATGGTGAGGAGCTGCTTCGATACGCCGATGTACAAGCCGTTCGCGAAGTAGAAATACGCGACGACCGTGTAGCCGAACATCATTATCAATGCGATCGATATGGCGATGTAGCTCCTGATGTAGAGCCCGATGAGGGTGCAGAGGATGGCGAGCAGGATGACGATGATCTGCTGGTAATGCTCCTGCAGGAATACGATGAACTGGTTGTTCAGGATGTTCTGGAGGATGGTGGAGTGCACGAGCACGCCCGGGTAATGTTCTTCGTGCGGGCCGGACACAAAGTCGAACATGGCCGCCGCGGCGGAGCCGAGGATGAATGTCTTGCCCTGGTAGAATCCGGGGTCGACGCGGTGTTTCAATACGTCATAGTACGAAAGGTGCTGGAAACTTCTCTGGGCGTCGATCGTGTTGTAGCGTCCCTGGTAGTTCACGAGGTAACGCCCGTACTTGTCGATAGGGATCCTCTTGACGTTTCCGAAACGGAGCTCTTCGCCTTTCTTTAAGCTGTTGATCTTTTCTTCGGGAGTTTCGAGAATATCTTGCAGCACGTCGGAACTCAGGATGACCATGTTGGACTTCCACGCCTTCTTGTTGTAGTCGTAGCGGATGTCCATATCCATCGCGAGGTGCGCGAGCTTTCCGGGTTCGAGGTTCTTCAGGGTGTCTGCGAAGGCCTGGATGGTCGTCACGACGAACGGCGTGAGGGTGATGTCGTCCTCTTCTTCGGTGTCCGTGAGCACGAATCGCGTATCGTCCAGGGAATCCCTCTTGATCGTGACGCCTTCCTCGATTTCCTTTTCTTCGAGTCCTTCAAGTTCGTCGAAAACCTTCGGGTCCATGTGCTGGACGACAAGGGAGAGCTTGTCCGAAATCGTCTGCCCTTCGAAAATGTCAAAGGAAAGGTTGCCGTCTTCGTCCTTGGAAGCCATGAGTTTCGACGACACGTCGATGAATTCCGCATTGCGCTTGCTCCTGGCCGTGTTCTTGATTTTCTCAGATCCGGCCTTGAGCTTCTGCTGGAGCGATGTGAACATGGGATAGGTGAATTTCGGGAACGTCGTCTGGAGTTCGCCGTTTTCGTCGCGATAGACGCCGAAGGGCTTGCCTACGTCGATATACTTGCCCATCTTGATGACGACGTTCTCGGGCTTTTGGTGGTAGAGGTGGAGCACCGTCATGAGCGACATGGTCGTGTAGACGTGGATATCCTTGTCTTCTAACGAATCGTTCAGTTCCTTGTTCGGGAAGCGGTAGAGCATGGCGACGCGGCGGACGACACCGTCTTCGTCGGGGTAGGCGTTCACGGAGCCGATGAACTTGCTCGCGTGTGCGATTTCGGGGAAGATGTTGTCGAGAAGGTCCTTGCTTTCGATGAATTCGGGATGGTCGATCTGCTTCAGGTCGAACGTGGAGCCGTAACCGATGGATTTGGCCCATTCCAGCGAACTGATGGGACGCCATTGCGATTCGTGCTTGTAGTTGCCCCATTCGCCGAAGTCGTAGCACATGATGGTGTTGCCGTTCTGGTGGACCGCGGTGATGAGCATCGAATCGTAGTTGAAGAAGGAATGCGTGCCTTCGAGGACTGCGGAATCGTTCACGAGGACGATGGCGTTTTCCTCCTTGAGGCGGTTCAGGAGGATCATGTTGTTGTCGGTCTTCTTCTTGCCGAAATCGGCCGTCTTGAACATGATATCGAAGCCGATGGCCGACGCCCCGCCTTCGGTCAGGTTCTTGGTGACGTCCGCATGGTAGTCGCGTTCCCACGAGGTGTAGGGGCCGAGCTTGGTGAGGGAAGGTTCGTCGATATCGACGATGAGGATGTTCGGGTCGTAGTTGTCGGCCGCGACGACGCTGTTGTCCTTGTTGGTATCGGTAATCTTGCCGGTTCTGGTCTTGAAGAAGAGGTCGTAAAAGAGGTATTCGAGGGATTCGGCGCCGGACCTTGCAAAATAGACGTTAGGATCCTGCACGTTGCCGAAAAAAAGGATGATAAAAACGAGGAGTGCCGATATGCTCACCCCGACAGAAAATTTCTTTATTTTTTTCGATACTTTTTTCTGCATAATCAAATTATAATAAAAGAGGTTAATCTATATTTTTGTAAGTAAATATTAAGGAGCGCATTTTGGCAGACAGTAAAAGGAAAACGAAGAAGAAATCTGGCTCGAAGAGTGGCACGGAAGCGGCAAACGGGGCTGAAAACCCGTTTTTCTGGCTCGTTTTCGGGTGGTTCCTGTTCGCCATAGGCGTCATTCTGCTCCTGGGATGCGTCAGTTCCGTGTATAGCGGGTCTGAAGGCAACTGGCTCGGACCCTTCTTCGGGAAAATCGTGCCCGATTCGTTCACGTTCGTATTCGGCCGCCTTCCGGTCATATTCTTCACGCTTTCCCTCGTGCTCTGGGGCCTGTTTATCGCGCTCAAGAACCTTCGCGAACGCCTGCTCAGCTTCAGCATCGGCATGACGCTCCTCACGCTCGACCTCTCGTGCCTCCTCGCTCTCAAATCCTACGGGATGACGGGCCTTTCCCGCGAGGTGCTTTTCTCGAACGGCGGCGTGCTCGGGCAGTTCTTCATGCAGTACGTTTTCGTGTCCGTTTTCGGCACGGCTTCGCTCGTGGCGCCCCTCCTGATTTTGCTCGTGGTTCTCGCCCTGGTTCTCGTGCTTTCGTTCGGGCTCCGTCCGAGGCATTTCGCGTTCCTTGCGAAAGCTTTTAAATGGTTGGTTTCGCTGGTGGGAAAGCGTCCGCGCACGGGCTCGGAAGAGCCCGCTACGCCGGCAGGCGATTCCCGCGAATCCCGGGACAGGCGCGGCTCGGATATGCTGGTGGATGACAGCACCATATATTCCGTTCCCGATGGCTACAATATCAGGGACAAGGCCGACATCAAGCCGTTCAAGGTTCGCCGCGGCATGATGAATACGCTTTCCGGTGCGCGTGGCGAAGCCTCGCGCGACGATCTGGACCGCCCGCTTGCCGAGAATCCCTATGCACCGGATGTGACGATGACCGCATCGCCGGAACGCTCGGTCCGTGACGAAGAGACGGTGGCCGATGTGCTCGCCGCTTCGGCCGAGGATCCGGAAATCCAGCGCCTGGAACAGGAACTGCGCGACAACGAGCGCAACATGAGCGCATTGCAGATAAAGGAAATCCGCGACAAGATTGCCGAGATTCGCCGCGCGCGCGACCTGTTGAACTGGGAGAAGGCGCACCAGAACAAGATCGTGGTGAAGGGAGCGGTGCGCGGCGGAGAGAATGTCGCACCCGCGGCAGCATCCTCCGAGGAGACCGTGGTCGCCGGCGCCCAGGAAGCGGAGAGCCCGCTTGACGAGCGTACCCTCGCCGCCGAAGAAGCATTTGAAAACGAGCCCGTTCCCGAAGAGGATTCCGGCGAGGATACGTTCATGCCCGAAATCGTGGGCGCCGACGAGGTGGACCGCGATCCGACCTACGTTCCGCCCAACCGCATCGGGACCGGCGAGTCCACGGGAATCCCGCAGCCGGACCCGACGGTGCATTACGACGAGTACCGGGTTCCCACGGTCGACGAGATCCTGGATACGCACGACCCGCAACCGGCCGACTATACCGAAGACGAACTGAACGAAATCGGTCGCATGCTCGAAGAGAAACTCGAGAACTTCAAGGTGAAGGGCAAAGTCGTCGGTTGCGAAACCGGCCCCGTGATTACGCGGTTCGAAGTCGAGCCGGGGCCGGGCGTGAAGGTTAGCCAGTTCAGCTCGCTGCAGGATGACCTAGCGATGGCCCTGAAGGCGACTTCCATCCGCATATTGACGCCGATCCCGGGCAAGGGCGCCGTCGGTATAGAGATTCCGAACCGCAAAACGCAGACGATTTACGGACGCGACATCTTCGAGAGTGCCGCATTCAAGCCGAGTCCCGACAAGATCGTGATGGCGCTCGGCAAGGATATTTCGGGCGAGCCGTTCGCGATGGATTTGGCGAAGGCGCCGCACCTGATGATTGCGGGCCAGACCGGTTCCGGTAAGTCCGTCTGCATCAACGCGCTCATGGCGAGCATGCTTTTGAGCAAGACGCCCGACGAGCTCCGCATGATTCTCGTGGACCCGAAGGCGGTGGAACTCAAGATGTACGAGAACATCCCGCACTTGCTGGCTCCCGTGATTACCAAGCCCGAAGTCGCCATCCAGGCGCTCCAGTGGCTCTGCTACGAGATGGACCGCCGTACCGAGGTGCTCGCGAAGGCGAAGGTGCGCAACCTCAACGGCTTCAACGAAAAATTCGATGCGGGCGAGCTGCCCGACGAGGTGCCCGAAGAAGATCGCGGTCACCGCATGGCGTTCATCGTCGTGATCATCGACGAAATGGCGGACCTCATGATGGTCGCCGGCAAGGAAATCGAGAAGAACGTCTCGAGACTTGCGGCAAAGGCGCGTGCCGTGGGCATCCATCTGGTGCTTGCGACCCAGCGTCCGTCGGTCAAGGTGATTACCGGTAACATCAAGGCGAACTTGCCGACCCGTATCAGTTTCAAGGTGGCATCCCAGGTGGACGCCCGTACCGTGATGGACCACGCCGGAGCCGAGAAGTTGCTGGGCCGCGGCGACATGCTCTACAAGGCCGTGAACGCGCCTGATCCGGTGCGCTTGCACGGAGCGTTCCTCAGCGACGAGGAAGCCGAAAAGCTCGCCGACGCCTGCAGCAACCAGAACGTGTGCTACCCGCAGCTCGAGACCTTCGAGGTGGAAGGCGAAGGCGGGGAAGGCGAGGATGGCGAAGGCGGCAATGCCGCGATGAACGAGAAGAAGGACAAGCTGCTGTTCGAGGTCGCCAAATGGGCCATCGAATGCGGCAACGGTCTTTCGACATCCGCCGTGCAGCGCCATTTCAGCGTGGGTTACAGCCGCGCGGGCAAGATTGTGGACCAGCTGTTCGGCATGGGACTCTGCGCCCGCAGTACCGGCAACTCGAAGCCCCGCGCGATGCTTATCGGCATGGACGAACTGATGCAACTCGAACGCTCCGGAGCGTTTAGATAATGACCATGAAAGAATTTGCTCCTGCAAAAATCAACTTGTTCCTCGATGTCATCCGCAAGCGCGAGGACGGCTACCACGATCTGGGAACGCTCTTCCAGACGGTAGACGTCGGCGATACGCTGGAGTTCGCTTCGCGCGGCGATGGCAAAATCACGCTTTCATACAACAAGCCCCAGGAATATCCGGTGGAATCGGACCTGGTCTACAAGGCCGCGCTCGCTCTGCGTGCCCATGCCGGAAACGTGGAACTCGGTGCGGACATCTATCTGGAGAAGGTGATGCCGCTCGGTGCGGGTCTGGGCGGCGGTAGCGCCGATGCCGCAGCCGCGCTCCGCGCGCTGAACCGCCTCTGGAACCTCCGGTTGCCGCCTGCGGAACTGGAACGTATCGGAGCGAAACTCGGGGCCGACGTCCCGTTCCTCGTCAGGGGCGGCTCGGCATTCGCCGAGGGCATCGGCGAGCGGCTCACGTTCATCGATCCTCTCGACTTGCCCGCGGGGGAGACCCTGCTTATCGCGACCCCGCATGATGCAGTCCCGACCAAGGACGCGTATGCGGGCGTGCCTAAATCCGGTCCCGACCGCTGGGAGGCATACAAGGCCGCCTGGGCTGGCGCAACCGCTGCGGAAAGGTCTTCCGGCGGCCGTCTGCTCGATTCCGGATCGTTTTTCAACGCTTTCGAGGTGTCCGTGTTCCCCAAGCACCCGCTGGTTGCCGCGCTGAAGGACAAGATTCTAGGCCTCGGGGCGCGTGTTTCGCTCATGAGCGGTTCCGGCGCTTCCGTTTTCGGGATTTTTACGGATGTATCGAAGGCGAAGGCCGCTGCGGAGGCCCTCGAACCCTATTCCCGATACCTCGCTTTGACCAAGTTCTGGCACTGCTAGTCCGGTCCCCTTTAAAAAATTCGGTATTTTTTCTATATTTGCGCCACCATTGGGGTATCGTCAAGTGGTAAGACAACGGATTTTGATTCCGTTATTCGTTGGTTCGAATCCAGCTACCCCAATGAAATTTTCTTAATCCAAATGGAGATAAAAACAATGGAACTCACAACGCTCAAAGCTACCTCGAGAGTGCTAGGTGCGAACCGCGACAACGCGCGTTTGCGTAAGGCCGGTCAGATCCCGGCTGTCTATTATGGTAAGGGTATGGATGCGGTGAACATTTCCGTAAGCGAAATCGACTTGCGCAAGGTTCTCGCTCCGGGTAAGCGTTACACGCTTCTCGACCTTGAAATTGATGGCAAGGCTGGCAATCCGGCCGTCGTCTACAACTACCAGAAGGACGCCATCACCCAGAAGTTCGTCCACATCGACTTCATCAAGATTTCGGACGACTCCATGGTCAAGGTCCGCGTGCCGGTCAAGCTTTCCGGTCTTCCGGTCGGCGTCAAGACTCAGGGCGGTATCTTCTCTCAGGAAACCCGTTACCTCATGCTCGCTGCCAAGCCGGCTTGCATCCCGACCGTGCTCGAGATGGACATCTCCGAATTCGGTACCAACATCACGTTTTACGCCAAGGACTTCAAGCTCCCGGAAGGTGTCGAACTGGCTTCTGGCCCGCGTACCGTGATCTTCACGATTTCTTCCAAGTCCAAGAAGAAGGAAGAAGCTGCTGCTGCCGAAGCTCCGGCCGCTGCCGCTCCTGCCGCTGCTGCTGCAGCCCCGGCTGCCGCCGATGCTGCCGCTGCCGACAAGAAGTAATCGCTTGCGAACAAAGCATTGGAACCGTCGGACACTTGGTTGTCCGGCGGTTCTTTTTTTGTCTATATTTTTGTCATGAAGTTTCTTTCCGCATTGTGTGCCTGCTCCCTTGTCTTGCTTGCCGGTTGCGCAGGTTCCAAGGGTTCCGTCGATGGCGACGCAGGTGCGAAAGCACCGTCTACCGAGTGTCCCGAAAACGAGAGCTTCTACGGCTCGGGCCTTGCGGGTTCGTACCAGACGGCGCTGATGCTAGCTCAGCGTGGAATCGCCTCCTCGCTTGATTCTGCAGTGAAGGCGGGCGTGGACACGTTGGGTCGCATCGCCCGCGATGACGAATTGGAAAAGTTTTCCCTCGTGGCGCAGGCGCAGTTCCTGTCGCGTATCGAGAATCCCGAGAATGTCGGTATCGACACGGTGGAGGAAATCTCCGGAAAGTTCACGGTGCGGGCGTGCATGGCCCGCGTGAACGCTGCAATCCCGTTCCGCGGCAAGATGGCCGCCCTGCGCGATTCCGTCGGCCTTCTTGCCGCGGAAGTTTCCGCCCAGGAAGGTCCGCTCGAAAAGCATGCCGCCTACAAGGCGCTCCGGAACGTGTATGCGCGTACGCTCGCGCTGCAGCGTATCCTCGCAGCTCTGGGCGCCGAACGCGACGCGTCTCCCGATAGCGCCTACGTGAAGGCGAGCCGGGAATTCTCCATGTACCGCGCCGCGTACGCCTTCGTGTTCAAGAAGGTCGCGCACGAGTCGGATACGCCTCAGTCGGAACGCCTTTACGCACTCGCGTACGCGCGCATGGCCAAGGATTATCCGGTGCGCCAGGCGACATGCGGCAATGCCTTGAGCGTCGAGATGGACGTCTATCCGGTAACGTGCGACACCTCGAGTTTCGGGATGGTCTGCAATGCGGGCATCACCCTGAAGGGTTCCACCTGCAAGGGAGATTCCCTGTTCGTCCTCCAGTCGAACGTGAATGCACAGGGCGCGGACGAACCCGAAGCGATGGAACGCCTCGGTACGGCCGTCTCGGAAGGCGTCTGGTATGACGAGTGGCGAAAAGACCTCAATAAATGGAGCCTCAAGTAGAATGTATATCATCGTCGGTCTCGGAAATCCTGGAACCCAGTATTCGAACACGCATCACAATGCGGGTTTCATGGCAGTAGAAAAGCTTGCCGACCCGAGCAAGGAATGGAAGAGCGAGCACAAGGCGCTCACCATGAAGGTGAACATCGCGGGCGAGGAATGCCTGCTCGCAAAGCCGCAGACGTACATGAACCTCTCTGGCGAGGCGGTCCAGGCGCTGATGACCTGGTACAAGGTGAAGACGGACCACCTGCTCGTATTCAGTGACGATATCAACCTGGACGTGGGCCGCATCCGCTGCCGCAAGGACGGAAGCCACGGCGGCCAGAACGGACTTCGGAACATCATCGAGCACGTGGGCGACAAGTTCCCGCGTATCCGTTTCGGGGTGGGCAAGTGCCCTCCCAAGTTCGACCTCAGCAACTGGGTGCTGGCGAAGTTCTCGCCCGAAGACCGCCCGGTTTTTGAAGAGGCCATCGCGAAAGTTCCGGCCCTTGTAGAATGCTACTTCAAGCTCGGCATCGAGAAGTGCATGGAACGCTACAACGGGAAATGAGTATATAACAAAAAAGGAAAGGGGGAACGAATGAAATTCTTGTTGAAAACGGCGCTTGCAATCGCCTGCGTATTTTTCTTCGCCTGCGACGATACGTCGTCCGCGTTTGAACCGTCCGAATCCAATAGCGTGAGCTCGTCCAGCGAAACAACCGACAGTTCGTCCAGCGATTCTGCAGAAATCTCTTCCAGCGCGACGTCAAGTAGTGGGAAGTCGGTTTCGTCCAGCGAAAATGCTTCGTCAAGCGAAATGTCGAGTTCCTCTGGCGAGCAGTCGAGCTCGTCCAGTGCAAAGTCGAGTTTTTCCAGCGTGCAGTCCTCGTCCAGCGCAAGGTCATCGTCCAGTGCGATACCGAGTTCGTCCAGTATAGAGTCGAGCTCGTCGTCCGAAGAACCTCCGGTACAAAAAGTCTGCGGCGACGAAGGAACGGAGGGCTGGTTCAAGTGCTCTTCGAAGGAATCGTACTTGAATCCCGATATCCAGTACGATTCCATTGTGGACGAACGGGATGGGAAGGTCTACAAGATCGTGCAGATTGGTGAACAGGTGTGGATGGCCCAAAATCTGGATTACCGTGGTGATACGACAGCTAATCCGGAATTAGCGGAATCTGCATCGTGTTATATGTTGGATTCGAATTATTGCACTGTCGCGGGAAGCTTGTACTCTTGGTGGGGCGCTGTAGATTGTTACTCGGGTTGTCAATTCAAGGATCAGGTTGTGCATGGAGCCTGCCCCAGAGGCTGGCATATTCCCTCCAAGAGCGATATGCAGACATTGATTTATTCGGTGGCCAGGGTATCGAGTGATTCGCTGGTGGGACAGGCGCTAAAGTCGACTACCGGTTGGAGTAATGACAGCAACGGGACAGATCTTTTCGGTTTTTCTGCTATACCTACCGGTTATAGGGGGAGTGCTCCTCGCGGTCCCAACTATGTCGTCGGCGGAGGTGGGTATGTCGACTTGCGGAGCACAACTTGTTTTTGGACTTCTCAAGCTGTCTATTCAGAATCTTGGGCGTATAGTTTGCGCCTCCGTTCGAACGAGAACACGGCGGAACTAGTATACCAGTATTGGCAGAAAAGCTACCGCTGTAGCGTCCGTTGTGTAAAGGACTAATTCATTTCCCTTTGTTTTGCCGCTCCTTCTTTATAAGGAATTCAGGTATTCCTCGGCGTTTAGGTAATTGACTCCCTGCTGCGAGGTGCTTGGCCCGCGGTAAATCACTTTCTTGCTCAGTATGCGCCCGTAGCGGAATTCCGTTTCGGCGCATTTTCATGTTCACGACAATTTCTCCACTATCGGGTGGTACATCTCAGGGCATTCAATTTGCATGATAGTTGTAATCTTGTTGCCAGCGTCTTTGCTTGATGCCCCGCAGAGGAACAGTTTTTCGTTTGGCAATCCGTAATCCAGAAACACGTAGCGGTCGTGAAACTTGCGATTTGGTCGGTCGATTTTCAGAGAAACGTCAGGCCTAGCCTTTTCGTAGTCGGCCTTAATCGCAGGTGTAATCTTTTCATCGCCCCATTCCTCGCTGAAAATTGCTATACTTACGCCTTTCGCGATTCCGCGCAACAGGTCAAGAGTCTTTACTCCCACGTAGTTGTCAATGATGATAATAGACTTTTTTGCCATAGCGTAAATCTTCATGTAGGCTACGTCCGCTTCTAACTTCTGTCCATCTAAAATCAAGAAATGTTTGAAAGTTGTCGGATCAATGAAGTTTTCCATGACTTTTTGCAGGTCCAGGTTCACCTTTCCAAGATTCTCACGCATGTTATGGACTTCGCCAGAGAGTACTTCAACCTTTGAGGAAACGGATGCTATTTCGCGTGTATTTTGAACCGTCTGCACGGCAAATTCTGCTATCCCGGCATTTCCGAACAATTGTTGGTTCTCAGCGACGATATAGTCCTTCATCTGCTTGAAAAGGCGGATTAACGCCATGCTTTGACGAGTCGCTAAATCGCCCTTGAGTACCGTCATGAGCATATAGATGCCCTGTTCGGTGAAGGCGTAGGGACAACTTCTGCTTTTAGGACTCAAGTTTGCGGTCAAAATTTTTGACCGCAAAACGCCAACTTTCTCAAATTTACTCTTTTTTGAGGAATTTCCCTGTTCTGAGGTCAAAATTGGGGATGCGGACAATAATTTAGACAGATTGTTTGTCCAAATATAGTTTCCGAT
>CAMJQW010000013.1 GCA_946408125.1 uncultured Fibrobacter sp. | reverse complement strand
TCTACAAGAACTACTACCCGTTCAACCAGTTCATCAAGGTGAACCGCACGAACGTTTCTCTGGATCCGAAGTTCATCAACCACTCCCTTTCGAAGCCGAACTTCTACTGCCAGTCCACCTCGCCGATGCTGAAGCGCGGTAAGGGCAAGCTGGACATCGGTCTCACTGCTACGGAAGTCGTGAAGGAAGAAGAAGAGGTCGAGGAAACTCGTAATCCGGATACGGATGCCGACGGTCTTTGCGATCCGTGGGTTTCCGAAGAAGGTGTTTCTGACAAGTACGCTTCCGTCTGCACGGGCGTCGACAACTGCCCCGAAGAAGCCGAAGACTTCGACGGTTACCAGGACGACGATGGTTGCCCGGATCCGGACAACGACCGCGACGGTCTCTGCGATCCGTGGGTCGAAGCCAAGGCTATGTTCGCCAACTTCGCTCACATCTGTAAGGGTGTCGACCTCTGTCCCGAACAGCCGGAAACTCTCAACGAATTCAAGGACGACGATGGTTGCCCGGACGAAGTTCCGCAGCCGCCGAAGAAGGTGTTCGTTCTCGAAGGCGTGAACTTCGAATCTGGTAAGGCTACCATTACTCCGGACTCCTACATCTCCCTGACGAAGGTGGTGGACATCATGGAAACCTTCACCGAAGCTACGTTTGAAATTGTGGGCCATACAGACAATGTCGGTGACAAGGACAAGAACATGCAGCTCTCCGCTGACCGCGCCGCTGCCGTGAAGAACTTCCTTGTCGACAAGGGCATCTCTGAAAGCCGTATTGTTACGAGCGGTAAGGGTGATACCCAGCCGGTCGCTTCCAACAAAACCCCCGAAGGGCGTGCGCAGAACCGTCGTATCGAGTTCATCCGCACGGACATTAAGTAAAGGAGTAGGTGATGATGCATACTAGTTTCATCAAGAAAGCAGCAGTCTTTGGACTCGCTTTAGCCAGCACTTCTTTGTTCGCTGAGGCTACCTATTCTCCGCACAAGTATCAGCAGAATGACTGGTTCGCCGAATTCGGTGGCAACACCGCCATGTACGTGAACCCGGCTGGAATTTCCGAAACGGAACAGCTGGAATTCAGTGCAGCGTTCTTCAGCTCCATCAGCGGCGAAGCTAGCCAGGAATACGTGAGCTTGACCTTCCCGATGGACTACAAGCACACGCTCGGTTTCTCTTTCTTCGAGAACGGCGCTTCCATCGATGACGGTCCGTCTTACGGCGAATACGCGTTCATGTTCGGTTATGCGTACAACTTAATGCAGTTCCTCGCATTGGGTGTCGACATCTCCGTGCTCTACATCAACCAGTTCGATGAAGTCAAGCAGTTGACTCTCGGCGCTGATGTGGGCATCAACTGGAACCCGCTCGCTTCTTCCAAGTATGGCTACCTCTTGGTCGGTGTCGCCTTGCAGAACGCTCTGCAGCCGGCGGTGAGCACCGCTGCCGAAGAAGATGGCATGAAGTTCGTTCTCTTCACCGAGAGCGAAGCATACAAGATTCCTTCCAACCTGAACATCAGCTTGTTCTACCGCGGCCTCAACCGCGCTCTGGAAGCTAAGGTTGAACTTTCCATCATCGACGTGATGCACGAATCCTCCGAAGGTGGCGAGGGCATGAATCTTGAAGAAAGCTTCACCCTTACTTATTACCTCTCTCCGCACCTCGGCGTGCGCGCCCGCTTCACCAAGGAATGCTACCCGGTGGTCGGCGCTACCGTCAACGTGAAGGACGTGAGCATCTTCCGTTACCTCGCTCTTGATCTCGAAATGTCTCACGACGACCTGTGGGAAAAGAAGAACCGCGGCTTTATCTGGGCCGTGAAGCTCACCTCCCGCTTCGGTGACACTCGTGAAGAGAAGATCGGCGAAGAACGTTACCGTCGCTTGAAGATCGAACCTGAAAACGACTACCGTGCCGCTATGCGTCTCTACTTGAATCGTCAGTTCCTCGAAGCTGCTTACGCCTTCGGTAAGGTCCAGACCAAGTACCCCGCATTCCACCTTGTCGACCAGGCTGCTTTCTATAAGGCAAAGTCCTTCGAAAACCTCCGTATGCACAAGGCTGCTAAGGCCGTGTACGAAGACGCTATCAAGCGCTATCCGCAGAGTGACCAGCGCGCCAAGTACCACTTCCAGTTGATGAACATCGACTATAAGGAAGGCAAGTACACCGAAGCTATGGCCAAGTACCAGAACATCGCTCAGAAGTTCGGTGAAAGCGACGTGAAGGCTGACGCTGACTACATTGCCGGCCAGATCAAGTTCGAACAGGGCCTCTACCAGGAATCTGTCGACCTGCTCGCCGCCATCCTTCCGGGTAACGCGAACTACTTCTACGCCCGCTACACCATGGGTATCGCCTACAGCCGCATGGGCAAGTTTGACGAAGCCGAAAACTGCTTCCGCGACATTACGGAACAGCCGGTTTCCAACCAGTCCGAACGCGACTTGCAGGATGCCGCCCGCGTGAAGCTCGGCCACATCTACTTCTCTGGCGAAAAGCCGGACATTGCCGCCGCCGCTCAGATGTACGGTCAGGTCGAAGCCGGTTCTCCGGTGTATGACGAAGCAATGCTCGGTATCGCATGGTCCTTCCTGAAGGTTAACAAGCCGGATGAAGCCATGAAGCCTGCCCAGTGGATCATCAAGAACCTTCCGGAATCCTTCCTGGTTTCTGAAGCATACCTGGTGATAGGCTACTGCCACTTCATGAAGAAGGATTACAACAATGCTGCCAAGGCCCTTGAACAGGCTGAAAAACGCACCGAACAGCCGGTCGTGACTGTCGCTGCCCGCGACAGCGCCCGCCAGGCTTACGACGCGATGCAGGATGAATTTGACTCCGTTCAGGTTCAGGCCCTCGACCTTGCTCGCCAGCTTCCCACCCCCCGCGTGGAAAGCAAGCGTGAAGCACTGCGCCCGTCCTTCGACAAGGCCAACCAGTCTATCGAAGATTACGCCGCATTTACACAAAAGTCCATCCAGAGTGACCGCTTCGAATCCAACCGTAAGCGCATTCTCGAAGACGCCGGCTTTACCTTGGCTACTGTGAAGACCAAGATGAGCCAGGGTGCAGGTTCTTCCGAAGCCGCACAAGAACTCGAAGAATTGGAGGACCTGGAATAATCCGGGGCCTCCCCTTTTATATGAATACATAGGTGGATAGAGAACGATGAAAAAAATCATTCTTGTCGCAGCGATTCTGTGCTCCTTTATCGGAACCTCCTTTGCTGCATCGGATCCTTGTAAGGACAAGACAAACGAAGCGAAAAAGTTGCTTGCCAAGTGCAAGTCGATGGAAAAGGGTTCCGCCAAGTATAAGGAATGTGCAAATTCCTATAAGGTGGCAAAGAACCAGGCAGCCCAGGCCTGCCGTTCAGGTGGCCTTGATGAAAAGGGCATGCAGGACGCCATTACCCAGTGGGAAAAGCAGGTCAACAACTGTAAGGGCAAGCAGAACAAGCGTTGTGCGTCTGCCTTGCAACAGCTGGGTCACTACCAGTTCCAGTTGGAAGAAAAGCTCTTCCTCGATCAGCAGGAACAGTACGAAGAGGATGTAGCATGGTGTGCCGACCGCGATAACAAGCCGGCCAAGTGTGCTAACATCGACCAGCTTCCGAAGGCTGATCACCAGAAGTCTCTCGGTTACTTCCTCGAATACATCGACAAGTACCCGAAGGAAGACAAGACCCCGATCGTGCTTTACCAGGCTGCTGCCGTGCAGGAAGCCAGTGGCGAAGACGACAAGGCATACAAGCTCCGTATGCGCTTGGTCGAAAACTTCCCGGACAATGGTCTCGTGCCGAAGGCTTGGCTCCGTATTGCTGAATACCACTTCATGAACCGTAAGTTCCGCGATGCCGTCAAGGCCTACAAGAAGGTGACCGGCTTCGAAAACCTCACGGGTAAGGAAGCGGCTCTCGCCATGTACCACTTGGCAGAATCTTACTACAATATTGCTGAATACGAAACCGCTGCTATCAAGTACTACGATTACATCATCGGTGCCGACAAGGGCAAATACCCGAACGACCTCCGCGCCGAAGCTATGGACTTCATGGCGGCCTCCTTCTCTGACCTTGAAGGTGGTGGCGTGCAGGAAGCTGAAGCTTTCTTGAAGGACAAGAAGGTTCCGTTCAAGGATTCCGTGTACTACCGTATCGGTATGAAGAACAAGGACCACGACCGTAACGAAGAAGCCGTGCAGTCCTTCAAGCGCTTGATGGAAATCAACCCGGACTACATCGACGCTCCGCTCGCCGATATCGCGATGATTGAAATCCTCATCATCCAGCAGAAGTTCGAAGAAGCCCAGCAGCACCGTTATGTTGTTGTGAAGCGCTATGACCGCAAGTCCTCTTGGTACAAGAGAAACCAGAAGTATCCGGAATCTGTCAAGAACGCAGAAACCGCCATCCGCGGCGCTATGCTCGACATTCCGCAGTACCACCATGCCCGCGCTGCCAAGCTCACCAAGGAAGGCGACCTGGAAGCCGGCAAGAAGCAGTATGCCGAAGCCATCAAGGCTTACGAAGCGTTCCTGAAGCGCTATGCCAAGGAACCGACTTGGGACGAATACAAGGTTCACATCAATTTGGCTCTCGTGTACCAGGAAATGGGTCAGCACGCGAACGCCGCCAAGATGTTCAACTGGATCGTCGATACCGATACCACCCGTTACGGCCGTCGCCCGATGGGCTCCGAAGCTCTCCTGAAGAAGGAAGAAGCTGCGTATAACGCCGTGCTCATGATGGACCAGTCTCGTGAAAACGCCAAGAAGAAAAAGTATGGCGACGATGCTGTGAAGGCTTACAAGTCTGAAGAAACCAAGGCTTACTTCGATCAGGTTAACAAGTACATGGCCAAGTTCGGCCAGAACAAGGAAGCTGCAGAACTTGCATACAACGCCGCTATCGTTCATTACGATGCCAAGCAGTTCAAGGTGGCTGTGGGCGTGCTCCGCAAGCTGAAGCAGGACTTCCCGAAGCATCAGTACATTTTGCTCATCAGCCGTATGCTTGCCCAGTCTCTCTTGGAATCTGGTCAGTATGACGAATCCCTTACCGAATTCGAATGGCTGTACAAGCAGTATACTCAGGTCAAGGAAACTCGCAACGACTCCATGGCCAAGGAAATCGAAAAGGCTATCGCTTACGTGCTCTTCCAGATGGCTGAACAGTCCGTTAAGCAGGGCCAGTATCAGAAGGGTGCTGAAGCTTACCTCGCTCTCGTGAAGCGCTACCCGCTCATCGACATTGCTGACAAGGCTGTGTTCGAAGCCGGTGCCGCTTATGAAAAGGACCAGCAGTACATCAAGGCTGCAGAAACCTTCATGATTCTCCCGAAGCAGTATGCTAAGTCTCCGCTCACCATCAAGGGTATCGTCCGTGCTGGTGACGCTCACAAGAAGGCTGCTAACCTGAAGAAGAACGACAAGAACTACTACGAACAGGAATACCGCGAAGCTGCCCAGACCTACTTGTTCATCACGAACAACTTCCCGCAGGATTCCATGGCCTTCATGGCTATCGGTTCTGCAGCTCAGGTCTACGACACCATCGCCGACAAGAAGTCTGCCGCTGTGACTTACGAACTTGCTTACAAGCGTTATCCGAAGGATGAACGTACTCCGGGCTACCTCTATAGCGCCTGCTTGAGCTACGACGAAGCCAAGATGACTGACGAAGCAATCCGTTGTAACAAGGACCTCGTCCGCGACTACCCGAAGAGCTCCTACGCTCTCGACGCTGCATTCTCTATCCCGATGGCTTACGGTAACGCTAAGAAGTGGGATATCGCTGCTACGGAATACCACAACTTCATCAAGGCTTACGGTAACGATGACAAGGAAAAGCTGATTGCTGCCTACATCGGTGCTGCCCGTGCCTACATGGAACTTAAGGAAGAAGACAAGGCTGTCGAAGACTACCGCAAGACTCTCGAAGCCTACGACAAGTACGGTCTTCAGATCAAGAATGCTGACCCGGGTGTTCCGGCTGAAGCTGCCTTCTATCTCGGTGAACATGAATTCCACAAGATGGAACCCATTGTCCTGAAGGGTAAGGAAAAGGACAAGGCCAAGATTATTAAGCAGTTGGTTGACATCCTGCAGAAGGCTATGAGCCAGTACTCCAAGTCTGCAACCTACGCATCTGAACGCTGGACCTTCAAGGCCACGAACAAGATGGGTATGCTCTTCGTGACGATGGCTGCCAAGATCCGTGAACAGGAACTCAACGGCAAGAAGGAAGAAGAACGCTTCGCCGAACGTATTACCGTCGTGCAGCAGCTGCCGAGCTACTACGAACAGGCACGTCCGATCTTCCAGAAGAACATCGACCTCGCTCGTGACCAGGGCTTCTACAACCAGGACGTGATTGAGGCTGAAGAAGGTTACATCGAAATGTACTACCAGGGCTGCGCCGTGTTCGTCGAAGTCGCCGATGCGTTCGCCAACTCTCCGCTGCCTGACTCTGCCGCGATTGTCAAGGAATACGTGGAATTCGAAGGTGCCGTCAAGGAAGACGCTATCGAAATGGCCCACGAAGACTTGGAAGCTTACCGTGAAGAATTGACCAACCGTTCTAACGGTGCTAAGGAACTTGCCGTGCCGCAGTGCGCAACGGGTATCAAGGCCTCTGCTCACTATGGTATCGACAACCAGTGGACTGCTAAGTTGTTCGAAACGTTGAAGTCTCTCGACGAGAACAACGAAACACTGAACACCAAGATCGAAAAGTTCGACCCGTCTACGTTGTTCGCAGACCCGTCTTACTTCAAGACCAAGGCTCGTTTGGAACAGATCTCCAAGTCCGAAGTCATGACTCCGGAAGAACAGATCAACACCTACCGCGACATTATCAAGGACGCGAAGGCCGAAAACGAAAAGTTGAAGGCTGAACTCGCCGAACTCAAGAAGCAGATGGCTCCTGCTCCGTCCACCTCCATGGGCGGAATGGGCGACGACTCCGCAATGGACGCTGACACGCCGGCTGCTGCTCCTGCTCCTGCCAAGAAGGCTTCTGGCAAGAAGAAGGGAAAGAGAAGGTAGCGGTAAAAACAATTTTACGGGGTTCCTGGTCTCCAGGGCCCCGTTTATTAGGCCTTTAGAGCGCTTTTTTATGCAGTAAATAAAGTTTTACAGCTAAAAGTCTTCTAAAAGGCTCTAAAAAAAATAAAATTGAACAAAGATTTCAAAAACAAACCAAAAACAAACACTCTAAAGGAGTACTCTAATGTCTAAAATGCTTCAATCCTTCAGCCCTGAATCTGATGGTTACCAGTTCATGTGGATTATCTTGATGGTGTTCATGATCGGTCTCGGTTTCGCCATCGAACGTATTGTCTACATCATCGTGAAGAGCTCGAAGGGCCGCGCCAAGTTCCTTGCCGACTTCGGTAAGCTGATCAGCTCTCAGCAGTTTGATCAGGCTCTGAGCCTCGCCAATGCGACCAACCTCCCGATTGCCAAGGTGATGGCTGCCATCGTCGCTGCCCGTAACGGTGGCCGCGAAAACATGTCCGCCGCTTGCGACGCCGTGTTCCTGACTGAAGCTCCCCGTCTGACTCGTTACATCTCCCTCATTTCCGTTATGGCTTCCATCTCTACGTTGCTCGGACTTATGGGTACGATTTACGGTCTGATCTACACCTTCGACGCTGTGGCTAACAAACCCGCTTCTGAACGTGCCAAGGCTCTTGCTGACGGTATCGCTATCGCTATGGGTACTACGCTCCTCGGACTTCTCTCCGCCGTGCCTCTTCTGGTCATCGTCGGTATCCTCAACATGAACTCCGAACGCCTGATCCAGGAAATGGAAGAAAAGGGCCTCAAGATTATCAACTCCCTCTCCTAATTCAATCGAGAGTTTTTAAAAAACGGAGTTATAAAACATGGCAAAACAAATCAAGAAACCTGGTAAAGTCGAAGAACCGGACCTGTTGCCGGCGATGGGCTTGTTTACCATTCTGATTCCTATGCTTTTGACCATGACGGCTTTCTCCAAGCTTGCTATTGTCGAAGTTAACCTGCCGGAACGCAGCATGATGAACCTCGACAATGAAACGCCTCCGGAACCGGACCAGCAGGCATTGAACTTGTCCCTCGCGATTACCAGCGACTATCTCGTGATTGGTGCTCGTGGTGGTTTCCAGCCGAACGTCTATTTCAAGGAAATGTGGACGTTCCGTTGCAAGTCCGATGCTAAGCTCGTTACTTACGCGATGGAAGACGTTAAGGCTACTGTTGAAAGCGGACATGGACCGAAGTGCAAGGATGGCTCTGAGATGGATAAAGAGAAGTATCTCTATGAAATCGAGACCATCGAACTTTGGGCTATCAACAAGGAATCTGAAGAAGATCCGGGCCGCGTTATTTGGGCTCTCTACTCCAACGGGGGTAGCGCCGAAGAACCGGCTGCCGACAGTGCCTACGTGGATGGCAACAACAACTTTATCGCCCTTCCGGGTGAAGGTACCCTCGGCCTCACTCCGCCGCCGGCTCTCAAGAAGCCCGCTGCCGGTGTAGCCCTCGCTACCCTGACCCCGAACTCGGCTCGTACGCTCAAACCGGATGTCGCTGCTAAAAACATGATCTATCCGCTTTCCGCATACGATCTGATTGCTAAGGACCTCATTGCTATCCATACGCAGTTTATTGACCTCGAAGACGTTGATAACATTATCATCGTTGCTAACGATGATACTCAATTTGACAAGATCATCCAGCTCATGGACCGTTCCAAGGAAGCTGGGTTCACCAAGATCAATCTTGCTAAGTTGGGAGGTTAATCATGGCTAGAAAAACTCGTAAATATAGCGAAGACGTACCTTTCTCCTTGACCTCCATGATGGACATGATGACCATCATCCTGGTGTTCATGATTAAGAACATGGATGCCGAAGGTCAGCTGCTCACGCAGGCCGAGAACCTGATTCTTCCGATCTCCACCTCCAAGGTGCAGCCGAAGACTGTTTCTCTGACTGTCGTGGTTGATGCGAACTACGTTATCGCCGATAATGAAAAGGTTGTGCCGACTGCCGACGTGCTCGCTCAGGAAGACCTGCTTGTCACCAAGCTGGACGAAATCCTGAAGGACCGCCGCGCTATCGAACAGGAACACGCCCTCAAGATGGGTCTCCCTGCCGATGAAGCCGGTAACATCATTGTTCAGATCGACAAGAATATCCCGTACGATGCGATGTATAAGGTGATGGCCACCTGTGGCTTCTCCGGTTACACGAATATCGCATTCGCCGTGATGCAGAAGAACGGCGGGGAGGAATAATTATGGCTAAAAAACAGCAATTAGATCCGTTAGTTGCGTCCCTGATGCCGGAATCCGACAAGAAGATGGGTGCAATCGCCGGTATCTCCGTGATTGTTGCTCTCGCTTTCTCTCTCTGGGCTTCCATGTACGAAGCTGTGGTCGACGAAGTTATCTTCGAAGAATCCGCTGCTGAAGACCTCTCCGCTTCCATGATGATGGAAGAAAAGAAGGAAGAGAAGAAGGAAGAAAAGAAGAAGGAAGAGCCGAAGAAGCCGCGCAAGAAGGCCGGTGGTGGTGGTAAGCCCCGTGGTAAGGGCCAGCCCAACGCTCCGCAGACTCGTGGCGTGCTTAAGCTCCTCACTGCTCAGACCAAGAATGCCAGTGCCGGTGCCTATGACCTCATGAAGAACCAGAAGTTCTCCAAGGACATCGACAAGGTGCTGAAGGACGTGGCTGGCCTCCAGACGACGGGTAAGACCGTTCTCGGTGGTCGTCGCGGTAAGGCTGATGGTGGCTTCAACGAAGGTTACGCTGAAGGCGGTTCCGGTGGTATCGGTGACGGCCTGGCAGGCCTCCTTGGCGGTGGTGGCGGTGGTATCGCTACCAAGGCTAAGGGCTCCATCAAGACTCCGTCTGAACGCGATATCGACATGGGTGCCGGTGGTGGATCTCGTTCCGCTGCGGACATCATGAAGGTTGTGCGTCAGCGTACTCCGGGTCTGCGCCACATCTATAACAAGTTCCTGAAGAAGAAACCGGGATTCCAGGGTAAGGTTACCTTGAAGTTCACGATTGCTCCGGGTGGCGAAGTTATCAGCATTTCCATTGCTTCTTCTACGACCGGTTACGGCGAGTTTGATGGCGAAATCAAAACCGCTGTGAGCCGCTGGAAGTTCAGCAAGGTTAAGTCTGGTAACACGACGGTAACCATTCCGTTCACGTTCTCCGAATAATCTTCTTGAACGACTTGCGCAAGGCGCAAAAAAAGACCAAGCCCCAAAAGCTTGGTCTTTTTTGCATTTTTTAGTTGCGTTTTTGAACGAATAAAATTAACTTTAAGGTAGAATTTACAAGGAGTCCTCTAATGAACTTAAGATCTGCAGCAGCAGTTGGTGTTGCCTTCGGTATTCTTGGTGTTGGGTCCGCCTTTGCGACGTTCGCCCGAATCGAGTCCATGGGCAAGAACACCACCTATATCATGGATGATGTGAGCATCTTTGACAACCCGGCAAACATCAACCTCTATCCGAACTACTTGATTGGTGAGTTCGGTCCTTACACCGAGGATGTTCCTGCCGGTACGAACCAGGATCCGAGGTTCCCGAATTTTGGTGGCATTTTCTCCGTCTCCCTGGGTGACGAGAACAATCCCGACCCGCGTCTTTCCATCGGTGGTCTCTTTGGCCGTATTTCTGAACTTACCCGTTACCTGCCGACAGCCGTGATTGGCGATGACGGCAAGCTGACCAAGACTCCCGAGACCGTGACGAACTTTGACGGCTTCTTGGGTGGCACGCTGATTAGCGGCGACGCTTGGGGCTTGCACATCTATATCGCCCACCAGGATGGTGGCTACGAAACGCCGAGCGGTTCCTACCAGGTTGATGCAGAAGCTTTTGCGTCTATCGTCCAGGCTGATGGTGGTTTGAACCTCCAGTTCGGCAGCAACATCGATTTCGAGTTCAGCTTCGGCTTGGCCCGCATCCAGTACGGTCCCGAACACCAGAACTTCTTTGACGATGGCGACTTCTCCTTCTTGGCCAAGTCCCGTGCGTTCTTCACCCTCGAGGCTCTCGATGGCGAACTCGTTCCGGCCTTCTCCATGAAATTGATCCAGGCTCCGGGCATCGAAGACAAGCATGCTCAGGTTGGCCTCGGCATCAACGTTGCGCTTGATCGCGGTTTCTTCTGGTTGGGCGGAGACTTCGTTTGGAACAAGATGCGCGCGCATGATTGGACGTTCGACTATGACTCCGGCGAAACCGTCTATGATGCAAGCAATGTCAAGGATCCGAACTGGGATGAACGTTCCGACATCGGTGGCTTGATCAGCTTTGGTATTGAACGTAACATCTGGTGGGATTGGTTCGTTATCCGCGTCGGTGGCCAGAAGTCCATCCTCTACACCGAATGCGACAAGAACGACAAGAACATCGGCAAGGACGGCATCTGCAAGGAAAGCGGCAACTTCTTTACGACCAACCCGCTGGCTGACGGCACTGCCGATGACCACGTCGGATTCGGTTTCGGTATCAACATCGAAGAAAAGCTCAAGATTGACGTGACTGTCGCCGAAGACATGCTCTTCCGCAACCCGTTCCAGGGTGAAGGCCGTCTCTTCTCCAGAATTTCTGCGACCTACAGCTTCTAGTAGGATACGACCGACTATTGAGGAATGCTCTCCACCGGAGGGCATTTCTTTTTTTTATTGTGACTTTGAATAACTATTTTTTTGTCATGAGATTTGCAATTCTTTTTTTATCGATCCTCGTTTTGTTAGGTTGTTCTGAAAGAACGGACCGTATTGAGCAGAAGCTGGAAAGCTATTTGCAGGAAGACCTGAAGTTCATGGTTGCGCAGACGATGCGAGCCTCGGGGAAAGAAGCCCTGAAGGATGAACCCTATTACAGGGTCAAGGATTTTCGTTTGTTCGAAGGGGCTGCGGCCGAGGTCTATTCTGCTTATGCCGAGGTGGACTTCTTCATTTATAAGGATATCGCCATGTACGAGAGGCGCAAGTACCGTTACGACGTCTCCGCGAGGCAATGGGACCGCTATTTGAAGGACCTCCATTTCGGTAGGGATTCCCTGCCCTAGGTTGAGTCGTTTATAGGACAAATGCTATATTTTTCTTGTTAGCTTCACACTTTAAAAAAGGGCGATATTTTGTTTGGTCTTTTCTCTTGCGATATTGGTATAGATCTTGGTACGGCGAATACGTTGGTCCACGTCGCCGGCCAGGGTATAGTGATTAACGAGCCCACGGTGATTGCGGTGGATAGCAAGAACAACCGTGTCTGTGCCATCGGTTTCGAGGCGAAGAAGATGCTGGGACGTACTCCGGGTGAAACCCGCGCCGTGCGCCCCATGCGCGATGGCGTGATTGCCGATTTTGAACTGGTGGAAACGCTCCTCCAGACATTCATCAAGCGTGTGCAGAAGTACCCGCTGTGGATGGTGAAACCTCGCGTGGTGGTCGGCGTGCCGAGCGGCATTACCGAAGTGGAAAAGCGCGCCGTGATTGATGCGGCTCGTCAGGCGGGTGCGAAGGAAGTACACCTCGTTCATGAACCGATGGCCGCGGCCGTTGGTATGGGCATTCCTGTCGAAGATCCCGTCGGTAACATGATTGTGGATATCGGTGGCGGTACTTCTGACATCGCTGTTATCGCTTTGAACGGTACGGTCTGCAACGCTTCCGTGCGCGTGGGCGGTGACGAGATGGACGATGCGATTGTGCGCTACCTCCGTACGATGTACAACCTGCAGGTGGGCGAAAGCACTGCCGAACAGATCAAGATTCAGATTGGTTCTGCAAGCCCGCTCGACGAAGAATTGACGATGGAAGTGAAGGGCCACGACTTTATTGCCGGCATGCCCCGCACGATGACCATCAAGAGCGAAGAAATCCGTGAAGCTCTGAACGAACCTGTGACGGCGATTATCGAAGCCGTGAAGCAGGCTCTCAGCATGACTCCGGCCGAACTCTCTGCCGATATTTACGACAAGGGTATCATCATGACCGGTGGTGCTTCGCAGCTGCGCGGCTTTGACGAACGCATCCGCAAGGAAACGGGTCTTTCCGTAAACGTGTTTGACGATGCGCTGGTTTGCGTTTGCAAGGGCGCCGCTCGCATCCTGGAAGATCTCGATAAGTATCGTCCCGTATTGATTGCTACGTCCAACTAGGACTAACTTCATATCCCGGTTCGATGTTTAGGGCTTTCCGCTTTATTGTCGATTTATTCACGCAAAGGCATGGTATCATTGCCTTTGTGTTCTTTTTGCTTGTCGGCTTGTTGATGCGCCAGGCTCCTAACTTCGTCAAGGAAAATATCGTCTCTTCGATTCTCGGTACGGTGTTGTATCCGGCACAGATGGCGATTTCTTCGCTGGATGCTTACCGTTCCGTTGTTGCGGAAAACGAACAGCTCAAGCAGGAAAACGCAAGACTCCGCCAGGAAACGTATTACGCAAGCGAAGGCCTGCAGGAATTGACGCGACTGCATGCGCTGGTGCGGTTTGACGATAAGTGGGGTTATCCGATAGTGACGGCGCGTGTCGTAGGACACAATCCCGGAAGATTCCTCACGACGATGATTATCAATCGCGGAACGCATCACGGCGTGAAGGAAAACATGCCTGTATTTTCGATGAACGGGCTTGTTGGAAAGGTGACGAAAGTTTCGTATGGATATGCGCGCGTGCAGTTACTCGTTGACCCGAACCTTAAGTTGTCTGTACTTGAACGCCGTACGCGTGTTGTCGGATTCCTGGAATCGGTCGATGGCCATATGCTTATGGCCATGGTGCCCACGCATGCGGGCGTCAAGGCGGGCGATACGCTGATTACTTCTGGCCTCGGAGGAATTTTCCCGAAGGGTATTCCCGTGGGCACGGTGAGTGCCGTGCGTGAGGCGGATTTGGATGTGATGCGCCAGATGTATGTCGTGCCGTTCCAGGAGTTTTCGACGCTCGAGGAAGTTTTCGTGATGGAAAAGGAACCGGATTGGATAATCCAGGAGCTGCTCGATGACTAGTTTGAAATGGCTGAAGCTCCTGTTCCTGTATATACTCGCGTTTGTCTTGCAGACGACGGTGGGTGACTGGCTCCAGATCTTCGGTATAGGGCCGGATTTCGTAATCATCCTTATCGTGGGTATCGCCATCAAGCACGGCCCTGCTACGGGATGTTTCTGGGGATTCCTTGCCGGATTTACGCAGGACATTTATGCGCCTGTGGAATGGCTCGGTGCGCATACGATTGCGATGACGATCGTCGGTTTTCTTGTTGGACAGTTGGAGGAGAGGTTCCTTACCCTGAACCTTCCCGCGAAAATGGCTGTTCTTGCGATAGGATTCTTTGTTTGCGATATGATATACTTCCTGCTGACCGGTCTCGAGAAGGATGTGGTCACGAACCTCTTCTTCTCCAAGACGCTTCCGGAATGCGCTTACACGGTGATTGTCGGTGCCGTCGTATTCTACTTGTCGGCAGGGAAAGCGGGGAAGAAGAAGCGCAGTGTTTAAGCTCGGCGACAACGATTATGTCCAGAACAGGAACTGGAATGTTCTTGTGTTCATGAGTGTTGCGCTCATCCTGTTCGGCATTCTCCTGCTCAGGCTTTTTTCGCTTCAGTACACGCATTATGATGAGAACTTGCAACGTTCCGAGAACAACCGCATTCGCAAGGTGGTGCTCGTGGCGGAGCGCGGATACATCTATGACAGGAATGGCGAAGTGCTTGTCCGCAACAGGCCTTCGTACCAGGTGGCCCTGCAGGCGATGAGCCTCCCGAGGAGCAAGGCCGAGCGCGATTCCGTTTTCCGTCGTCTACTCCGTATTACGGACAAGGATGGCGTTCGTCTGTTCGATTCCCTTTCGCTCGATACGGCGTTCCAGCGTTGCCGTTGGATCAAGAACCATCCGGTCCGATTCTTTGAGGATGCTTCTCCGGAACAGGTTGCGATTATCGAAGAACATTCCTCGGAACTTCCGGGCGTCATTACCGTAATTGAATCCCGTCGCGAATATCCTTACGGAACGCTTGCTTCGCACGTGCTCGGTTATACGAGCGAAATTTCGGAAGACCAGTTGAAACTTCCGGAGTATGAAGGCTATTCGCAGGGAGATCGTATCGGACAGAAGGGGCTTGAGCAGGGATATGACCAGGAGTTCCGCGGTACGAACGGACTCAAGCTTGTCGAGGTGAACGCTTCTGGACGCGAACTAGGCCCGGTGAAGGGAATCGAGTCCCAGCCTCCGGTTCCCGGATTGCATCTGGTCTCTACGATAGACTTGAAACTCCAGCGCGTGGCCGAGGAGGCTATTCCCGACAGCGCGAAGGGTGCCTTGGTGGCAATCGACCCGCGTAACGGTGAAATTCTTGCGATGGTAAGTTCTCCGCGTCTGGACCCGAACATCTTTTCGCTGAAGAAGCGTGAACGCAATAGGGGATGGGCTCAGGTGGCTCTCGACTCCATGCGTCCCCTTACGAACCGCGCCATTTCGGGAACCTACACGCCCGCTTCCGTTTTCAAGTTGATAACCGCGGGCGCCGGCCTCGAGAACGGAGTCCTTTCGGAGAGCAAGTATTATCCCAAGCCCTGCACGGGCGGCTACCAGTATGGCGCACGTTACCAGAAGTGCTGGGGAACTCACGGCAACCTGAACGTGGTGAATGCGATTCGTCTCAGCTGCGACGTGTTCTTTTACCAGGCGGGTCTCGATATCGATATGGCGCGCATCAATGAATTTGGCCGTCGCTTCGGACTCGGCGAACAGCCGCTCGGTGTAGACATTCCCGGCGAGAAGGGCGGGTGGCTTGTGGATTCCGCGTCGTTTAATGCGAAGAACAAACGCCTGGGATGGCGTTGGGCTCGCGGCCTGATTTTGAATCTTGCCATCGGGCAGGGCGAACTCGTGACGCCGTTGCAGCAGGCGGTCATGGTGGGCTCGCTTGCGACGGGCAAGGGAGTTTACCGTCCGCACTTCATGAAGGAATTGCGTGACGATTCGGGCAACGTTGTACGTCGTTATGAACCGGAAATCATCAGGCCCGGGAACATGAAGCCCGAAACGCACAGGATTCTGATGGCCGCCATGGATTCAGTCGTCAACCATCCGGGTGGTACGGGAAAGAGAGGCGCGATTCCTGGAATTCGCGTCGGTGCGAAGACCGGTTCGGGCGAATGGAAGAAGGGCGAGAAGACGCATGCCTGGTATGCGGCGGTAGCTCCGCTTGATAATCCCGAAATTGCAGTTGCTGTCATTATGGAAGCTGCCGGCGGCGGTGGCGCCGTCTCGGGTCCGATCGCGCGCAAGGTGATGATGGCGTATTTCGGTAAGGAAGACGAGGTGAAGAAATGAGTTCCGGTCGTTTTCTGAACAAATCCCTGAAACTCGACTGGGTTTTCCTGCTGGTGACGTTCGCCTTGATGGCGTGCGGCATTGCGCTCGTCTATTCGGCGACCTCGAATGAGGAAGTCTCCTTTTATGATTCATTCTGGTTCAAGCAGATAATCTACTTTGCGGGCGGCTGTATCCTTGCGACGGGGATCGTTTTCCTGAAGATTGACTGGATTAAGCGCCTGACTATCCCACTCTATGGGATTTCGCTGGTGCTGCTTTGCGTAGTGTTGTTCTTTGCGGGTGATGTCGTCAAGGGTGCCGGACGCTGGATTGATCTCGGCTTCATAAAGCTGCAGCCTTCGGAGTTCGCAAAGATTGCCTACCTGCTTACCATATCTCATTGGCTTTCTCACCATCCTGTCAGCCTTTCCAAGATAAAGACCCTCGTGGTGCCGTTTTTCCTGTTCATCGTCCCGTTCGCCTTGGTGCTTAAGCAGCCCGACTTGAGTACGGCACTCGTGTTCATTGCCGTTACTTACGTGGCATTCTTCTTTGCGGGTTTCTCGCTTGTCGACATGTTCCTGATTACAAGCCCGGTGCTTTCGGTCTTGCTTTCGCATTCGCAGACGATGATTTATCAGGTGCTCTGGGGAATGCTTATCTGTGCGGTTGTTTTTGCACTGGTGCGCAGGCACTTGCCCAAGGCGCAGACGGTATTCTTCTTGCTTACCAATATCCTTGCCGGTTATGCGAGTTCCATGGCGTGGAACATGCTGGAACCGCACCAGCAGAAGCGTGTGAATACGTTCCTCGATCCGATGAGCGACCCGCTTGGTGATGGTTATCAGGTGCTGCAGTCGCTGACGGCGATTGGTTCCGGCGGACTTACCGGAAAGGGTTTCGGAAACGGAACGCAGACCAACTTGTCGTTCTTGCCCGAAGAACATACGGACTTCATCTTCAGCGTGCTGGGCGAGCAGTTCGGTTTTGCCGGATGTCTCGTGATCCTTACGCTGTATGCGATCTTCCTCTGGCGAGCGACTTCTACCTGCAAGCTTTATTCCGATCCGTTCATTACGCTGATTGTCATGGGCTCGTCCACGATTTTCCTCTTCCATATCCTGGTGAATATCGCAATGACGATCGGGTTCATGCCGGTTACGGGCCTCCCGCTTCCGTTCCTTTCTTATGGCGGATCTTTCGCCATGACTTGCATGGTGCTTGTGGGTGCCATCATTTGCATGCGCTACCAGGGACGCCGTCAGTAATTTTTTTCAGAAATAAGGGAACGTTTCCCCTAAAAAATCCGTCTTATAATAAGAAGGCGGTTTTTTATGGATATCGTTCGTAGCTTTTCAAATTTCGTTTTCGGCATGGGATGTATGGGGTGCGGCCGTTCGTCGGAGTGGCTTGACCCGTGGCTTTGCCCCGCATGCCGTGATGCGCTCGTGAAGGAGGGCAGGGGTCCCAAGCATCCCAACGAGGATACACTTTGCCTGTTCCCGATGCAGCCGCTGACGCGGCGCCTGGTCCATGCGCTGAAGTACGGGAATATTTCCGGAATGGCCTCCTACATGGTTCGGCGGTCCAGCCTGCGCGGGCAAGGCGACGCGGCGGAGTTCTTTGGGGAGCTTGCACGCCCGTTCTTTTTCGTTCCGGTTCCGCTGCACAGTTCGCGTTTCCGGGAGCGTGGTTACAACCAGGCGGAAAGGATCGCGTCGGCGCTCGCTTCGGTGACGGGAGGGAAGGTTTGCAGGTGGCTGTGGCGCAGGTCTTTTCGCGTGTCGCAGACGAAGCTTTCTAGGGGCCAGCGTGCATTGAATGTTACGGGGGCGTTCCGTGCGAACCTGCCGGGCGAATTGCCTCCGCGGGGTACCGTATTTATCGTGGATGACGTGTTTACTACGGGAGCGACCACTTCTGCCTGCGTGAGCGCGCTGGGTCGGGATTTTCCCCTTCCGGTCAAGGTCTGTACGTTGCTGTACGATGAACCCGCTTCTGCGGTAATGGACCTGGTGGCGGATTTGCGGATGGAATGGGAAGTTTTTTAGCGGAGGAAGAGGGACTCGAACCCCCAAGCCTTACGGCGGCGGTTTTCAAGACCGCTGACTTACCAATTAGCCTATTCCTCCAGGGGCGGGAGATAAGATAAAAAAAGTGGTGTCTTTCGTCAAACAGTTTTGCAATGCCGGAGATTTATAGCTATCTTTATGATATGGACGCTAGGACGGAGATGGACTTGGCGAAGGGGATGGCGGTGTTGGACCCCTCGGATTCCGATAGGGTTCTCGAGCTGCTGTTTTCCTATATGCCGAAGATTGCCGCAGAGCGCAAGATGGATGGCCTTCTTGTGCTCATGGCCGATTTGGGCCGTTCCCTAGTGCAGGCGGACCGTTGTTCGCTATGGCTTATCGATACCGAGACGAATGAACTCTGGACCAAGGTCGCTCACGGCGTAAACCAGTTGCGCATTCCGATTGGTGCTGGCTTTGTCGGATATTCCGTCAAGTATGGTGAAAACTTGCTGGTGGAGGATGCCTACAAGGACGATCGTTTCGACCGCCGCAGCGACGAACTTACGCATTACAGGACGACTTCCGTGATGACCGTTCCCTTGAGGGATGGCCGCGGGAATGTGATGGGTGTCTACCAGGCCATCAATAAGAAGGGCGACAGCGCGGTATTCTCGAAGCAGGATCTCGAACGTCTGGTCCTTACCGCAGTCTATTCCGCGAAGACGATCGAGTCTGCCCGCCTGACGGAAGAATTGCAGAGGTCCAAGGATGAGCTCGAGGCGACGCAGGAAGAGCTGATTCACATCCTGGGCGACATTTCCGAATCCAGGAGCCAGGAAACGGGAGACCACATCCGTCGTGTCGCGGATATCTCGTACAAGCTGGCGGTATACTACGGTTTGCCCCAGTCGGAGGCGATAAAGATTCGTCTTGCGGCCCCGATGCATGACTTGGGCAAGGTTGCCATCCCCGATGCCATCCTGAACAAGCCGGGCCGGTTTACGGACGAGGAATTTGCGAAGATGAAGTCCCATGCCCTCGAAGGGGAACAGATCCTGATGCAGTCCAAGCGCGAGCTTCTCGGTTTCGCGGCGACGCTCGCCGGTTCGCATCACGAACGCTGGGACGGCAAGGGCTACCCGCGTGGACTGAAGGGCGAGGAAATCCCGCTGGCGGGTCGTATTTGTGCCGTGGCGGACGTTCTCGACGCCCTGGCAAGTCCGCGCTGCTACAAGCCCGCCTGGCCCGAGGAGAAGGTGAAAGAGGAATTCATCAAGCAGCGCGGGACGCAGTTCCAGCCGGAATTGGTGGACGTGCTCATCGAGCACTGGGACGAGATGTTCGACTGCTTCCGCCAGGTCCGTGCCGAGATGGAAGCGCTGCGGCATGCGGCTGCAGTTTAAAGGCAATTTTTCGCAAAATTAAGCCACATTGTAAAGAAAAGAAAACCCCCGATATTGCTATCGGGGGCTTTCGTGGTTCCGATTGGAGTTGAACCAACGACACGCGGATTTTCAGTCCACTGCTCTACCAACTGAGCTACAGAACCATTAAGGTAGGGCAAAATTAGCATTATATGTGACTTTTGTCAAGGGTAAATAGAATATTACCTTGAAAATCGTGTTTTTTCCGCATAATCTGTTAAATTTAAGGGTGGATGGTTCATTGGGCTAGGCAAGACGTTTGCCTTGCCGTTCACATTTTTTTGAGAGTGTTACTGTGCGTCAATTAACGAAAATAGAAACTTTATCGATGGCCGGGATGAGCCTGGCTTTTGCACTCCTGGTCGCCTGTTCGGGTGAAGATGGTTCCGCTTCGGTCGATCCGAATGGAGATAACCCGTTCATCATAACGACCGATACGATTGTGGACAGGAACGGCGATACGATTATCAGACAAGATACGGCCCGTAAGCATATCGATACCATCATGCACATCACGGAAAAGGGAGAAACGACCTTCGTGGCCGAGACCCTTTATGTGGGACTTGATACAACGTTGCATTGGGTCGGCAACTCCGCGCTGGTCATTACCGAAATCATGACCGTTAACTTGGACTGGACCGACGAAGATGGCGATGATGGCGCATGGCTCGAAATTTATAACGCCGGTTCTACGGATGCGGACTTGAAGGGATATTCCCTTGTCGAGAATACGGATAAGTCCCGTAAGTGGGTTTTCGGCAACGAAGTCATCAAGGCGAAATCCTTCAGGAACGTGTTCTGCGACAAGAAGAATCATTCTGTCGCGGGCGGTGCCAGGGACACGACTCTCAAGAGAAGCAACGGGGAAGAGTACAGGGCTCATTTCCGTCCGCATGCCAACTGGAAGTTGAACGGCAAGGGCGGTACGGTTTACCTGATCGACCCGTTCTACGGCATTCGCGATTCCGTCGACTATCCTGAACTCGGTAGCGGTATCAGCTGGGGTATCACGAATGGCGGCGTCTGGAAGTATTTCGACAATCCGACCCCCGAAGCGCGCAATACGGAATCTACCGCGTATGACGACCTGGTGCCCGAAGTGGACTTGAGCAAGCTCAAGAGCGGTTTCTACAAGGAACCCATTACGCTGAATCCGCCCTCGCTCGAAGAAGGCGTGAAGCTGCGCTGCACGCAGGACGGTTCCGAACCGAAGAGCTCCTCTCCGGAATTCAATAGCCAGATTTCGATTAACGAAAGCACCCCGTTCCGCTGCGCCGCCTTCAAGGAAGGTGCTTTGGGCAGGGAAGTGGTGACGAGGACGTTCTTTATCGGTGAGACGGTGAACATGCCTGTGGTGGCTATCAGCGTCGACCCGAGCTTCTTTGACAAGGCTTATATCAAGACGAACGCGGAAAAGCCGGATGGCGCTCCTTCGGGCCTGTACGAAGAACAGGAATTCCCGGTTCACGTGGAATTCTTTGAAAAGGGTAGCGCCTCTAACGAGGTTGCCTGGGAAATTGAAGCGGGCATCTCGCTGATGGGCGGTTACAGCCGCTTGAACGACAAGAAGTCCGTGGCGATTACGATGCGTGAGGAATTCCAGAACGGTCGCCTGAAATACCCGCTGTTCACGACTCGCAAGTCCGATTCCGTGTTCAAGGCATTCAACCTCCGCAATAACGGTAACCGCTTCGTGAGCGACTATATCGAGGACGCCATGGCTGGCGCCATCCTGGAAGGGAGTGGCGTGGATTACCAGCGTAGCCGCCAGGTGGTGGTGTTCTACAACGGCAAGTATTACGGCATCCACGATATGCGCGAACGTTACAACCGCGCCTTTGTGGAAACCAATTACGGCATCAATTCCAACTCGGTCGAAATGATCAAGCAGGTGGGTGGCCTGAGCGAAATCACGGCAAGCGGTGGCGGTTCCATCGACAACTACGTGAACATGCTCAAGACGATTGGCGGTGGCGACATGACCGTTGCCGAGAATTACGAGAATGCGAAGAAGCTCATCGATATCGGCAGTTTCGCCGACTACATGGCAGCCCAGATCTTCTACCACAACGGTGACTGGCCGAACAACAACGTTCGTGCCTGGCGTAGCCCGGAGCAGCCGTGGAAATTCATGGTGTACGACGTGGACCATGGTTTTGACTGGATGTGGGGTGTGAATGGCGGTGAATTCGGCCAGAGCAACAATATGTTTGCGTGGATCAAGAAGGGCGGTGGAAACCATCCTTGCAAGGATGACACCTGCTTTGCATCGCTTTACAATTCGCTCATCAAGAACGAGACCTTCAAGCACGTGTTCTTGAACCATTCCGCCATGATGCTCGATAAGTACCTGAACGGTGAGAATGTGGCCAAGGTGGTGGATGCCATGGTGGCGACCATTCCGTCGACGGAAATGGACCGCGACCTTGAACATTTCAAGCAGAACGAAAAATACTACACGAACGCCTGCGGTGATGGATTCAGCAGGACGGGTAGCTGCCTCAAGCAGTGGGCTTCGGAACGCGACGCCAAGGTGCTGGCCGAATACAAGGCCGAATTTGAGGGCATCGGTGACCCGGTAGACGTGACCATATCCGTGGAAGGCAACGGCACCGTGCTGATGGACGAAATGAAGATGTCCGGCAGCAAGTTCTCGACCAAGCTTTTCAGCGGAGTCAAGATGGATCTCACGGCCGTGGCTACGGGCGGCGGCGTGTTTGAATCCTGGTCCGACGGAGAAACTTCTCCGACGCGTACGGTGACTATTACCGACGGCCTCTCGCTTACGGCCAAGTTCAAGTAAGATAGCGGTCGCAGAAGAGTATAGGCGCGGGCGGTAACGTCCGCGCTTTTTTATCTGAAGAGCAATTTTTTTAAATTTACGCTTATGGTAAGTCCCGTACGCAAGATGTTCGACGAGATTGCGAACCGTTACGACTTCTTGAACCATTTCTTGAGTTGTGGTCAGGATGTCATGTGGCGCCGCTATTGCTGTCGGCAGATGAAGAAGTTCTGCCGCGACCCGCAGGTTTTTGGCGGGATGCGTGACATCTCGCTCCTGGATATGTGCGGCGGGACGGGAGATTTTGCAAGGTCTTTCCGCAAAACATTTGGTGATGCCTGTGTGCAAGCCGTCGTCGGGGATTTCTCGTTTGGCATGCTGCGCCGCGTGCGCCCGAAGGGAATCGATGCCGCTGCCGTTCAGTGCGATGCCATGAAGCTCCCGTTCGGCGAAGCGAGTTTCAAGATGATGCTGAACGGCTTCGGAATGCGCAACGTGCCCGATGCACGCGGCGCCCTCCAGGAAAGTTTCCGCGTGCTGGAACGTGGCGGCTATCTGTGCGTGCTTGAATTCTTTGCGCCGCGGAACATTTTCAACCGGTTCTTTTATGGCGTTCTCGCTCCCGTATTCATTCCTCTGATGGGAGCGTTCTTTAGTGGCAAGCGCGATGCCTACGTGTACCTCGTGCAATCGATAAAGCGATTCTTGCCCGTGAAGGATTTCTGCCGCATTGCCGAAGAATGCGGTTTCGAAGTCGCGAAGGTGAAGAGCTTCAATGGCGGGATTTCTTACGGAGTCTTTCTGAGGAAACCCGCGGAGGCGTCCCGTGGCTAGATTCGTTCTCGGAGTTACGGGCGCAAGCGGCGCCGTATATGCGATGCGCACGGCGATGCACTTAAAACGCCTCGGGCACGCCGTGTCGCTTATCGTGACGGCGACGGGTCGCGAAGTCGTAGAATACGAAGGGCAGACGGCTCTTTTCGATCTTGCGGACAAGACTTTCAATGTAGATGATTTTTTTGCGGAATGCGCGAGCGGGTCTGCCGATTATGCCGGCATGGCTGTGGTTCCATGCTCCATGGGAACGCTCGGCCGCATCGCATCGGGAACCTCGGACAACCTGCTGGTGCGCAGTGCGGATGTGTGTCTCAAGGAGCGCCGCCCGCTCGTCATCGTGCCGCGCGAGATGCCGTACAACTTGATTCACATCGAGAACATGGAACGCGTGACGCGGGCGGGCGCGGTCGTGATTCCCGCCTCGCCGCAATTCTACAGCAGGCCCGCGACCATCGAGGAGTTGGTCGATACCGTAGTCGCGAAAATCCTGAAACATCTTGGTGCGGCTTCGGCGGAAGCTTGCGCCGGAATCGTGAAGCCTTGGGAAGGTGGCGAACCCGATGCGTTGGGAGGCCCGCTGTGCTGAAGAAGATTCTAGAATTCGGTCACATGGTACGCTTTAGCCACTCGCTGTTCGCGATGCCTTTCGCGCTCGGTTCCATGTGGGTGGCGGCGAACGGATTCCGTGATATGACTGCCGCGGAGACTGCACGCATTGTGTTGCTGATTGTCGGCTGCATGGTGACGGCCCGCAACAGCGCGATGAGCTTCAACCGCATCGCCGATGCCGATATCGATGCGAAGAATCCGCGCACCGCGAAGCGTCATTTGCCCGCGGGTCGCCTGAGCAAGACTTCCGTTATCGCATTCCTCGCCGTCAATGGCATATTGTTCGTGTTGTTCGCCTGGCTGTTGCAGCCGCTCGCCGGGATGCTTGCGCTCCCTGTATGGTTGCTCCTGCTATCGTATTCCTACTGGAAACGTTTCAGCTGGCTGTGCCATTGGTTTCTCGGCTTTGCCATCGGCATGAGCCCGCTCGGCGCCTGGATTGCCATCCGCGGGGAATTCGCGGTGTTCCCGATATTCCTGCTTGTGATTTTGATGCTCTGGATGGGCGGCTTCGACATTATCTACGCCACGCAGGACGAAGAAATCGACCGCGCGATGGGTCTCCATTCGGTGCCGGCCCGCTTTGGCCGCAAACGCTCCCTGCAGATTGCCTTCTGGAGCCACGTCGCCATGCTCGCGCTTTGCGTCGCGTTCGGGTTTGTGTGGAATATGGGCATCCCCTGGTGGGTGGTGACGGGACTCATGGCCGCAGCTGTCCTGTATATTCATTTATTCCGCAAGTCCGACGATCTCGATGCCATGAACCGCGATTTCTTCTTGGCGAACGTCGCCATCAGCGTACTCGTGATGGCGGGACTCATTGTATGGATTTGCCTCGGAGGAGATGTCAATGCCCTTTATTAAGAAGACGAACGGGAAGTTCACGACCGAAGACAAGGTCAAGATGTTCCAGCAGATGGGTTCCGTGGGCGCGGTGCTTGCGCTTGCGTTCGTGATCCTCATCGAGACGGGCATGGCGGGCGAATACAAGCCACAGGCCGAGATGGGCCTTACCGCAATGATCGTCGTGCTTGCCGTGTCGCTCATCGGCAGCATGTACTTTAAGCGCAAGCTGTAGCTAGATTTCCAAATCGGCGGAATAGACCGTTTCTACCGTTCCGTCATCGCATTCGAACAGCAGGCTGCCATCGTCATTCATGTCGACGATGCGGCCTGATTTTTTTTGTACGCCCGAACCGCCGTCTCGGTTTTCGTCGGTGCAGCGATTGTTCACGACGATGGTGCCTCGCGTGCCGATGAACTGGTCCATCTTGCGCCAGGCTTCGACCCAAGGGCGGATCCCGAAAGCGTGGAACTGCCCGATGGCGCGTTCCAGGCTCGCGATTAGGGCCTGGAGCAGTTTTTCGCGGTTGATTTTCTGCCCGCAGATGTCCTTGAGGGTCGTGACTGCTCGACCGAGTCCCGCGTAATCCGAGGGCTCGCTGTTCACGTTGATTCCCACGCCCATGCTGATGGCGGACGCGTTTTTTATATAAACGACTTCCGCGAGGATCCCGCAGAACTTGCTCTTGCCGCAAAGGATGTCGTTCGGCCACTTGACAGAAACCTTCCCGATGTCGGGATTGCCGCGGCCCTGTGCATTAGAGTCGTCCTGCAGGCTCTTGAAAACTTCTGCGAAGGTCAGTGCCGCGACCTGCGTAATCTGCGGTGCGGACGATAGCGGGATGCCGTTTAGCGGAATCAGGATGTTGAAGTAGAGGTTCTTGCCGGCGGGGGAGGCCCAGGTGCGTTCGTGTCGGCCGCGTCCTGCGGTTTGCGTGTCGGCGACGATCAAGGTTCCCGGGACGATTTCGCCTGCGGCGGCGCGGGTCTTCATCAGGCTGTGCGTACTGTCGAGCGTTTCAAAAAGGAAAGCGGGAGTTCCGTTGAATCCCGCGAGTCGCCAATCTGTGAATGGAAGTTCCGGAGTAAACATCCCTTGAACTTATTCCTCTTCTTCCTTCTTTTCTTGCAGTTCCTTGAGCGCTTCCTCGGGGAATATCATGAAGAATTCGTGTTTCTTGTCTTCGAAGAGCTGGAGGATGCGTTCCTGTTCGAACTGCTCACGGTCGATGTTCTGCATGAAGAACTCATCGCGTGCGAAATCGCGCGTGGTCATCAGCTTCTTCATGTCTTCGGAAAGATCGACGTTGTCCCAGAGGATGTAGTAGGATTGCACATCGAGGCTTCCGAAAATGTCCACGTTGAGCATGATGGAATTGCTCTTGCTGGAATCTACAAGTTCGACTTTCGTTTCGCGCTTTTCGGGTCGGAATATCTGTACGTCGCTGACGGGCTTGGAAAGGTCCGCCGGAGGCTCTTCCGCCCATACGCCGGAAACGAGTGCAAAGGTCGCTATTGCACCGCAAACGAGGGAAGGAATCTTTGCCTTCAGGAACATCATACTATCAATATAAATCTTGGGAGCCAAAAAAAGTAGTCCGTGCAAAATGTTGTGAGCAAAAAAGCCCGAATATGCGTCAAACCGCCAATGGCATCCAGGGTTTTACGACGTCTATGGAGGTAAGCAAGCCCTGTTTTGCCCTGCGGATGGCGGCTGCCGCAATCATCGCGCCGTTGTCCGTGCTGAGGCTCCTGTCCGGGATGCAGAAGCGGATGCCGTGCCTGCCGCAGTAATCCTGCAGGCGAGTGCGCAGCCAGGCGTTCGCGCTGACCCCGCCTCCGACGACAAGCGTCTTCATGCGGGTCTTCTTGAGGGCGGTGATGGTCTTTGAAACCAGGCTGTCCACGATGGCGTCTTCGAGCGAAGCGCAGATGTCGCCGAGGTTTTTCTGGATGAATTCGGGATCGTGCGTCTCGGTGTAGCGCAATACGGCGGTCTTTAGCCCGCTGAACGAGAATTCGCAGTTGTCGCGGGAATGCAGCGCCCGCGGGAATTCTACGAACTTGCGGTTCCCGTTCTGCCCGAGCCTGCTGATGGTCGCACCTGCCGGGTACTTGAGTCCGAGCAGTTTTCCGCACTTGTCAAATGCTTCGCCGGCGGCATCGTCGCGTGTGCGGCCGATGCTCGTGTATTTGAATCCGGGTTCTTCCATCACGAGTTCGGTATGTCCGCCGGAGACGGTAAGCGTGAGGAAGGGCGGCTCGATGTCGGGATTGGAAAGCCACGCGGCGGCGAGGTGCCCTTCGAGGTGGTTCATGCCGTATGCCGGGATGGAGAGGTCACGGGCGAGGCCCTTCGCGAAACTTGCTCCGACGAGGAGCGGGCCCATGAGGCCGGGACCGGTAGTGTAGGCTATGGCGTCGATGTCCTTGAGGCTTATGCCAGCTTCCTTGACGGCCGCTTCCGCAATGGGGGCAATCTTTTGCAGGTGTGCACGCGCCGCGATTTCAGGAACGACGCCCCCGTACAGGGCGTGCTCGTCTATCTGACTGTAGAGCGGGTTCGAAAGTACCTTGAGCGGCTCGTCCTGCAGTACGGCGCAAGCCGTCTCGTCGCAGCTGGATTCTATGCCGAGCCAGATCATTCTTCGTCGTCCTCCTCGTCCTCTTCTTCTCCGTAGTCCTCGTTACTCTTTTCGACGAAAACGACGGGCTTGATTTCTTTGCGGACGAGAGCGACTTTGTCCGGAATGACCTCGATGGCCTTGATGGACATGTCGCGGTTGATGCTCGGCGGAAGCTTGAGCTTGACGGTCGGTGCGAGACTGTCGACGTCTTCGATTGCAAACCTGTTATACTCTATAAACAGCTCGAGGTTGTCGTTGGTAATGGAGTCGAGGACCGACGCTCCTCCGGTAATCTTGACGGACACGGTGTCGGGTTTGAGGCTGACCAGGGTCTTGTCGAAACGGCCGATCAGCTGTACGGGGATGCCGTGGAATTCCTTGCTCTCGATTTTCTGGATGTCCACGCTGACGGTAATGCTTGAATCGCTCGGGGTCACGTATGCGGGGAATTGGCTGAAATTGAGCGGGACAGAGAACGAACGGGAGCCCTTGAGGGTGTCGTAGTGGACGGAATCCGTCGGGATTTCAAAGATGCGTGTGATGGCGTTGCGTGCGCCGGAGACGGTGATGAAGTTGGGCGAAAGGGTCGGCTCGTCGGAGAGCAGGTATCCGGATGCCGTATTGAAGGTCACGTTCGAGTGGATGGGAATCTCCCTTTCGATGCGCGTGTCCAGTTCGATGTCGATGAACAGGAGCTGATTGTCGGGTTCGATGAACTTGATGGTCGGAAAATTGGGCGCCATGAAGTTCCTTGCGTAAATATGCTTACGCGAAGCACCGAGTTCTGCGTCCTGGAGGTCGATGACTACGTAGGCGGCATTCGAATCTCCCTGGTTCATGCGGGTGCGCATTCGCATGAGGTTGAACGCTTCTCCTTCGAGAGTGACTGAAATGGTCTGGGGAGGCTTTGATGCGACGGCGAGCATCTCGGGAAGCTTCGCCAAGCGGAGCGGGACATCCACCGTTATCTGGAACGTATTGAGCGACATGACATACAGCCATAGCGCGATGGCGAAGATGAATGCCGTAATCTTTAATCCGAGGTGTTTCATAAGTGCCCTGTAAAGAACCTCCTAAAAAATAATTATATTCCAGGCGTGTTCGGACAGCTTGGCTACTTAATAGCGGAATCTTTCCGCGGTTGGAAACAGCAGCGGACGGTTATTTTGCCGTCGCTCATCACGATATTCCTTTGTTCGCTCTTGCTGGCGTCTTCGCTGGTGGCTTTCTGGGGCGTCGTCCGGCTTTTGCAGACGGAAAAGTCCCTGTATTCCGTGGAGGCGTTCCTTCCCGGGGAAATTCCCGCCGATTCGGTCCAGGTCGTGAAACGTGAACTCGAGCGCACCAAGCATGTGGGGTCGGTCGAATTCGTGAGCGCCGATTCCGCCATGGCCGATTTCCGTAGGCACTTTGGCGGAGAAATGCTCGAACTGGTCGAAGGCAACCCGATTCCTCCGTTCTTCCGCATCAAGCTGGACGATGAAAGCGCAAACCCGGTCGATCTCATCGATGTACGCAATACGGTTATGCGCAGCGGCATGTTCGACGAGGTCCAGGCTCCGGTGGAATGGGTCGAGAAAATTTCTGCCTGGAAATTCAGGCTGGTCTTCTGGCCGGTCTGCCTGAGTGTCCTCCTGCTGGTCACGCTTTCCCTGATTATTTGCAATTCCGTGAGGCTCTCGCTGTTGAACCGCAAACTCCTCGTAGAGAACATGAAATACGCGGGTGGCAGTTACGGGTTCATCGAGTTCCCGTTCGTGCTTGAAGGATTTATGCAGGGATTGGTCGGTAGCGGTCTTGCGGCGCTGTTGCTCGTGGTGCTCATGGATTCTGTGGAAGAGGCCCTGCCGATGCTTCAATCTTACTTGGCGGGCTCCGGTTTCCTGCTGGTGCTGGTTGTCCTGATGGTGAGCATCCTTTCGGCATACTTCAGTTTTCGGACAGTCCGCAGTTTCTTGCTTGCGGCACGGAACGAACAGGTTAGATAATGTTGTCGTTTTATGCCCGTTTGGTCGCTGTCCTGCTGTGCCTGTTTGTAGGCCTTTCGCAAGCGGCTCCCAAGAAGACCGATGCACAGATCAAGGAGCAGAAAACGGCCTTGAAAAAACTGGAATCGGATCTTGCGAAAAAGCGCAAGGAAATCGCCCAGCTCGAGAACGAGGAAAAGGGCGTGCTCAACACGATTTCGCTTCTGGACCAGAACCTGAATCAGACCCGCACCTATATCACGGAACTTTCGAAGAACGAGGTCCTGGTCCAGCGAGCCCTCGACCAGCTTGCCCATGACATCGATTCCTTGGACACAAAGATTTTTGTGCGCAAGGAAGCCATGAAGCGCCGCATTCGCAGTCTGTATGTGAATGGCCGTGGGGCCGAAGCAGAAGCACTCTATGGCCTGCTGAGCCGGAAGGGGAATCCGGAACGCGAGGCCTATTGGGTGCACCGCATATTGAATCAGGACAAGGAAGAAGTCGAGACGCTCACGCGCATGGTGCGGGAACGTGACGAGATGAGGCAGCAGCAGGCTGCCCACCTTGTCGATCTCGCCCAGCTGCGCAGCCGGAAGGCTGCCGAGGAGAAGGGCCTCGTAAGCCAGATGAGCGGGCAGGAAAAAATGCTTTTGAGCCTCAAGCACGACAAGGCGATGCAGAGGCGCGCATTGGAAGAATTCGAGCGTAACCAGAAGACGATGCTTGCGCTGATCAAGAAACTCGAGGAAAAGCGAAAGAAAGAAATCGAGGCCGCGAAGAAAGCGGAGGCCGAACGCAAGAAGGCCAAGGGAAAGAAGGCGAAGAAAGAAGTCACGAAGCCGAAGGCGACAGTCGCCTCGACGGTCAAGGGCCCGAAGTGCATGCCGCTGGAAGGAGAAATCATCAGCCAGTACGGCCTGCAGGAACATCCTGTATTGCATATCGCCACGCGTAACCTCGGCATCGAAATTCGCGGCAAGCGTGGCGGTGCGGTGCGTGCCGCCGCGGCCGGTACTGTCGCGATGGTCGCCGAAATCGACGGCCGCGGCCCCTCCGTCATCATCGAGCACGAAGGCGGAACCTATTCCGTGTACGGGCACATGCGTTCCATCCGCGTGCAAGAAGGAAAAGAGGTGCGTAATTGCGAAGAAATTGGCGAAGTCGGAGATATCGCGAGCCTAAATGGAATTAAATTGTATTTCCAAGTTAGCGAGGGGACCCAGACGGTGGATCCTCTCCAGTGGTTGAAGCAAAAATGATTGAATATCGACTGAATGGCCCGGCGTCACAGGAACGCCAGCGCATCCGCCTGATGGCGGCGCTCCGCGAGAACCGATTCCCGCAGTCGATCCTTATTGACGGGCCTGCAGGCATAGGCAAGAAGGCCCTCGCCATCGAGATTGCCAAGGCCCTGCAGTGCAGCGATGCGAGCCATCGTCCTTGCGGTCATTGTTTCGGTTGCAAGATGGCAACCGACATCGGCGTGACGGACAATTGGCTTATCCCCATGGAAAGCGCCGAGGCGCATACGAGAAGCGCAGCTTCTGTTTCGGCGGGAAGCAACGCCAAGACGATCGAGGATTTTAAGCAGGCCTACATCGAGGAAATTTTCAAGAATCCGTACCGCGTGGATGTGTTCGGGGCCGGCGCCGAGATTTCGGTAGGGCTTATCCGTTCCATGACGAATGCCTTTGCGCTTAAGGGAGACCGCGTCCGCGTGGTTATCGTCGCCGAGGCGGACCGTATGAACGATTCCGCGGCGAACGCTTTCCTCAAGACGCTCGAGGAAGTTCCTCCGGATACCTATTTCATTTTGACGACGTCTTCCCGCGAGAAGATGCTCCCGACCATTCGTAGCCGCTGCCTTGCTTTGCACCTGTTGCCGCTGTCCGATGATGAAGTCCGCAGCGAAACGCTTCGCCTGCTGGGTGAGGATGTCGATGCGGATGATGTGACAGACGATGTGGTCGGGCTTTCTGTCGGGTCTCCGGGTAAGGCCCTGTATTATGTGGGCACGGGAAAAAAATGGTGCGATCTTGCGGCGTCGTTCGTGAAGGAATCGATTCTCGCACATTATACCGAACTCTTCAGGATGCTCGCCGATGCCGAGGTGGACGAAGTCACGGAGGCGTGCCGGTTCCTGGAAGTTCTTTCGTTCCTCCTGTCCGATCTGTTGCGTGCGAAGTCCGGAGCCAAGTTGCGCATTCCCGCGACTACGGCGCAGGTGAATATCGAAGCATTCCCGCAGATTGACGTCAATGCGCTGGAACGCGCTGTTTCTGTGGTCCAGGAAACCATGAACCGGGTGTCTAGCCGCCGTACGGCTCCTCCCATGTTGCTGCAATCGCTCGCGATCAAGCTCTTCGAAGGATACAAGTGATGGAAGATCTGGTCGCTTCTACGCTTTCGCAGGAATTGAAAATCCCGCATCTCGTGGCGAGATTCCTCGTGTCGCGCGGGGTGAAGAACGTATCCGACGCGAGTCGCATCCTGTGTGGAGCGAAGGACGACGTACTGGATCCGATGGGCATGATGGGAATGGACCGCGCTCTCGAATGGATTCTGGATGTCCGCGAACGCCATGTGAAGGTGTTCATTTTCGGGGACTACGATTTGGATGGCGTTACTTCGGTGACGCTTCTGACGCGCGGCCTCAAGGAAGTCGGCATCGAGTCGGAGTGGAGACTTCCGAACCGCTTCGGCGACGGATACGGGCTTTCGATGTCCGCGGTCGACGAAATGTACGAGGCCGGCGCGCGCTACGTGATTACGGTAGATACGGGCATTACCGCCAATGAAGAAATTGCGCACGCGAAGGAACTTGGCATGGCCGTGATGGTCATGGACCATCACCAGCCCAGCGGCGACGGGCTTCCGGTTTGCGATGTCCTGCTGGATCCGCACCAGGAAGGCGACCTGTATGCCAATCCGGAACTCTGCGGTGTCGGCGTTTCGTACAAGTTCATGTGTGCGCTTTACGCGAAGCTTGGATTGCCCGAACCTGAAAAATATTTGGACCTGGTCGCCCTCGGGACGCTTGCCGACCTCGTGCAGATGACTCCCGAGAACCGCTACTTCACCAAGTCGGGCTTGCGTCAGCTCCAGAATAGCGAGTGGCCCGGACTCCAGGCGATGTATATGAACCTGATGAAGCCGGGAAGCGCCGTGGGCGGTATCGACGTGATGTACAAGATGGCGCCGCTCCTGAACGCCCCGGGCCGCATGGAACGCCCGGATCCCGCGCTCAAGCTCCTGCTCTGCGACGACCGCAAGGATGCTCCCGCGCTGCTCGCCGAACTCAAGGACTGGAACGCCCGCCGCAAGCAGAAAGAAGCCGAGATTACCGAGATGGCCGTGGAACAGGTGCACAAGGTATATGGCGACAAGATTCCGACAGTCCTCGTGGTGGCGGGCGACAACTGGCATGTGGGTGTCATCGGGATTGTATCTGCGAAACTCGCGCAGGAATACGGGCGCCCCGCCGCCGTACTTTCGGTGACCGACGGGATGGCCCACGCGAGCGCTCGCGCCGTGCCCGGATTCAACTGGCACAAGGCGCTTTTCGAAAACAGGGATTTATTTGACCGCTGGGGCGGGCACGCGAATGCCGCGGGATTCTCGCTCAGCGCAGACAAGGTGGATGAACTTCGCTCCCGCCTGGAAGATACGGCGAAGGAGCAGGGATACAACGGAGAGACGGTTGCCGTCGACGAGGCGCATTCATTTGACATCCACGTTGCGCTCCGGGAACTTGTCGTCGACGGCCTCAAGGGCATGGATCCTGCGATGGTGCGCTTCCCCGGACAGTCCCGCGAGCATACCGTACTCGACTACTTCGACCTGATGGAGCCCTTCGGCGGTAATTTCCCTTACCCGACATTCCGTGCCGAGAACGTGAAGGTGCACCGCCTCCGCGAACTTCGTGGCGGACACCTCCAGATGGAAATTTCCCAGGCGGGGAGCCGTGTGTTCCCGGCGATCGCGTTCGGGCTGCGCAAGAGCAAGTCCAAGATAAATCTGCACCACAACGTGACGATCGTCTTCGAGCCGACCTGGAATTACTACAACGGACGCAAATCGCTTCAGCTTTGCATAAAGGCAATCGAGTAGGCCCTATGATCAAGCGAAACTTTCCGTTGATTTTGATGTTCCTCATGTTCGTTGGGCTGCTGTACGTGCTGTTCAGCATCCCGCGTTCTGTTCCCGAACCCGAAGTTCCCTTTGTTCCGGAACCGAAGGAGGAAACTACTGGATTCAGCGGTCGCGTCGTGATGCCGGGTGTCGACGACATTTACGTGCTCGAGAATTCCGCGGACCGCGATATCGAACAGCTTGTGCGATTCTTGCAGGGCCGTGCCGCCGGGCTGCATTACCTTGCCGCGGAGCATTTCCGCAACCTGAAGAAGAACGCGCGCCGCTCCCACAAGAAGGCGGCCCTTTCCGACGACATCCTCGTGGGCGTGCGCATGACGCTCGATTCGCTCGGGCACTTCACGCTCGACGAATACGTATTCTCCAATACGGAAGATGAGTCGTTCAAGAAGACGCTTGCCGACCACATCAGCTATTATTGGCGCTATCCGAAGAGCGCCTCCGGCAAGCTCGAGTTTTGGATACCCATCCGCTGGATGGCTGAATACTAGCCTTTCAGGATTTTCAGCAGCTGTTCGGTACGCTTCTCGATCAGGATGAACGCTTCGAACATGCGGGCTTCGCGCCACTTGGTCAGGTACTTCGCGCGCCATTCCGCGGCGACCATGTCGGGAGCTTCGGGAGCGTCTTCGTTACGGTACCAGACTTCCTTCGTGATTTCCTTGATGACGTCGCCCATCTCGGCGGCGGGCTGGAGGCTACCCTTGCAGAGCAGGAGCGCGCGGAGGTTGTCGAGCAGGATCTCGTCGGTCGGGTTTTCGGAATCGTCGCGTGCGCAGTCCCAGATTTCGCCGCGGTGGCGTTCTGTCCAGCCCATCAGGTGTTCTTCCGTCTTCGTGAGTTCGCCCTTGGCGAGCTTCTCTTCCACCGCCTCGCGCGGGTAGTAGATGCTGTTCGGGTAAAATTCGATCATATCCTGCCTCGAAAAAACAATGCCCGGGGCGGGACTTGAACCCGCACGAGGTTGCCCCCAAGGGATTTTAAGTCCCCAGTGTCTACCATTCCACCACCCGGGCAGGTTGTGCGGTGCAAATATAGCAAATTGCAATTGCTACATTATGGGCATGAAAGCTTTTGCCCGTACCCTAGTCTTTATGTTGCTGCTTATGGCGGCCACTGCCTTCGCCTACGACGGCGACATGGATATCTATCATGAATTCAAGGAAGAATTGGCGCTCGTACGCGACGGCTACGTGGCCTGCCTCAACATGGCCATGGAAGATGCGGGCGGCAAGCCCGTGGATGCATCGACGTGGAAGAGGATCGAGTACGAGGCTCCGGCCAAGGAACAGCTCCCACATATCGCGGTGGAGGAAATCCCGAACGGGTTCCGCATCAGCGGTGCCCACGGCGCCTACAAGGTGGACGCGAAGGTGCGAGTGCTTACCCGCGAAACCGACGTCTACTACGAAGTCCAGTTCGCGAAGGGGAGCAACGGCCCCGGCAAGGAAATCTTCGGCGAGGTCTTTCGCAACGATAAGTAGCGAAAAAGCGTGATATTTGCCGTTTTTTGACGAAAATCACCGATTTTCGAACAAGTAAAGAAAAGTTTACCACTCGGAACGATTTTTATATATATTATATTGGCCGGCAAGCCTGCGGTGCCGGTCCGTTTTTATGCCCGCAGGAGAATTTTGTTGCTAACTTTTTGAGAGACAACGGTTTAGCAGTATGAGAAAAGAAGGCTTTACTCTGGTAGAAGCGCTCGTGGTGGTGACTGTCATGGGCATTCTGTCGGGTATTGGCGTCGCAAGCCTCAGGGGTGCCATCGCGAACAGCCGTATCAAGGACGCTGCTATCAACGTCACGGCGTTTATGGAACGCGCTGCCAACACGGCAACGCGAATGAATACAACGTTGTGCGTGAAGGTCGAGTCGGACAACAGGACGCTGAAGGCCTACAAGGGCGAGTGTACCGGATCTGAGGACGAAGTCGTCGAGCAGATGTCGATGGATCCGCCGAACAAGTTCCTCCCGTCGAGCGAGGGGACGTGCCCCGATGACGTGAACCGCTATGCACAGAACAAGGTCGAGCTTGTTCCGAAAATAGGCGTGTCGCCGATTCCGGAGGGGTGCTTCATGGTGCGGTACGGAGGGGCGGACCGTTTGATGGCTTCGGTAAAGGTGCAGACAAAGTTTTCGATGTCCTATAAGTTAAGTTACAATTCCGGCTCCAGCTGGGAAACTCGTTAGGCGGTGCTATGGAAAAGCTCTTGAAAAACAAGAAGGGATTCGGGATAACGGAAGTGCTCATTTCCGCTCTTGTCCTCGGCTTTTTGTATCTCGCGCTGTTGCACATGCAGGTTGGCAACCGCGAGGCGCTTTTGCGTATCCGCGGACGCGACGGCGCCATCGAGGTCGCCCAGCAGGTTCTTGATTCTCTGAACCGCATTGGCGTTGCATCGATTCCTTCGGCTCCGACTTCTTCGACGAGCTTTGAACTCAACAAGATTTCCCGTTCCTGGGAGAGGGGAACCAAGGTGGGTGGTGGAAAGTCGACCATCGAGTACACTCCGACCGTGACCGTGTCCCCGACAAATGACTACAAGGCGACGAGCGAGTCAAATTACGAGACGGTGAGCCACGTGTACGCAAAACAGGTGAATGTGCAGGTTTCGTGGAAGTTCAAGGGGTCCACGCAGTCCATTAACGTGTCTTCCGTAATCCGGTAGACCGTTTTTGGGGCGTAAAAGCGTTCTAAATCACGTTTTTGCTGAAAAAAATGCAAAAATTTGCGTGATTTGAGCCGTTTTGAAAAAAAAAGTTTATTTTTCTAGGTACGGAATGTATGGGTATGCATCCCGTGTTTTTCGCTGTGCGCAACGTATATGAGGAAACGATGAATCTGGCTGGTCGCAAACATGTGTCGGGCTCCCGCAAGTCGGGCTTTACCCTCATAGAGCTCCTGGTGTATATTGGCATCGTGGGGATTGTCGTCATTGTGGCGGGACAGGCTTTCAGCAATTCCACCAAGATGCGCGTGCGTACGCAGAGCATGCTCAAGGCGTCCGAGGTCGCGGAAAACGTGGCGGCGCTGTTCAAGGTCGATGTTGCACAGATGGGCGCGAAGAGTTCCCTTGAATCGCATTCGGCGGACGGAAGTAGCGATGTCTTTAGTGGTGTAAAGGACTCTGTTTACATTGATGCAAACAATGCTTCGGACGAATCCAAGGATTCATCGTCTTTTCGATTTGTTCCTGAAAACCCGTCTGCAACAGGAAACCTTCAAAAATTCATAATGCGTCGAGTGCGGTATACCGAAACGGGCAAGTACGAGGCTGTTGAGCAGGTAACGTGGTCGCTTCAGGGGACGACGCTGAGTCGGACATGCGTTGTTGTGGATGGAACCGCGGGGGACAATTGTGCGCCGAAGAATACTGAAGGGGATAATCTTGATCAGTTTACTACGGAAATAGCAACAGGTGTGGATTCTTTCAAAGTGCTGCCGGCGATTCCTGCGGCTACTGAAGGAGATTTGCAGATTTTTCCTTCTGCCTCGGGAAGCGGAACAATCCGAATGGTGTCGCGCGTAGGAACTGCAAACGTGCTCCCATTGGATGCTGGCGAAGGTGGCGAAAGTGTTACTCTTAAAGGCTTTGCCTCCAATTACAATGAGGCAAGCGATGAGATTCCTGCTGTTAAGAAGCTAAACGAAGTTTATGTACTCGAAAATTCCAATGTGGAGGGAAGTTGGAGTGCTCTTTGCGGTAATTCTGCAAATCATTTTACGTTTGTTCAAGGAAGAGAATACGAACTTTCGTTTAACGTTACCGTGCCAGAAGACGCTACTGAAAAATCAAAGATGTTTGTTCCAGGAAAAGATCACATGGCGGTAGGTTTCCGTCATGTGGATGGAGAAAAGGTTTCGCAAATTCCTGATTTCATATTCTATCCGCCGTCAGTTAACGAGGCTAATTCTGCCAAGCGTGTAATGCGTTTTTCTGTTGCGGAGACTGTTGAAAATGTTTGTGCTGCTTTTACATTCTCGTTTTTCACTCCTGTTGCGGCGAATGGCTCCCTTTCTATAGGCGATTTTCGCATAAAGAGAGTGGCTAGTGCCACATATAACTTTAACCCGACGACTACAAGTGTATCGAAAGTTGATAAGAAAAATGTAAAGGCGTTCCTGTTGCGACTTAAGGTAAAGCGTGATGGAGAAGCTGGTGCAGCGGAAGTCGTTATCCCCACCCCGAGCAATGGCCCGAAGGACTAGGAGGAGATTATGAAGCTCAGAATTAGGTATTCGGAAAATGGAATGAAGAAGGCGGGTGTCTCGCTTGTTACCGTGCTTCTCTTTATGCTTGTGGCGACCATTGCGGCAACCGCAACCTATAAGTGGCTTACCAGTGAAGGTCGTTCCAGCGCAAGCAGATTACAGCAGAATGAAGCCTATCAGAGTGCGGTGGCGGGTATTGAAAGTGCTCGCAGCTGGATGACCTACAATGCCAATGAAACTGGCGCCATCATCAAGCAGTATAAGGATGGAAACAACGCTCCTGTAAAGTTGACAGACCGCTTGGCAGCATTTGTACGTCCTGGTCAGCATTATGATGTTTATCTCGTCGGTGTAAATACTGAAAATACAACGTATAAATTGAAGATCCTTTCGGAAGGAACTTCGCGGAATGGAAAATCGAAACACAGCGAGGGCGCCATTTTAAATGTAAATGGGCTTTATCGTGTAATGGTTCCAGTGATAGAATCGCATACTCCGATAGATTTTAACTATGCGTATTTTGGAGGCAGCTATGATGGTGCGGGTTCATTAACTTTGTCATCTGCCATTGTAAATGGAAACTGGGAAGGAAACCCGCAAGGTGTGCATGGGACCTTCCTTGTAACAGGTGATGCCAAATTGACGGGTAATAATGTGGTTTTGGGACCTCTTGCATGCGTCGGAGGAGATTTCTTGCCGGAGAATAATGGTTTGAGGGCTGGCAACCTTTATGTTGGGGGGAACGTTACAGGCAACATGTCCCTGGATAGCAATGCTTATTTTGACGGAAATGTGACCAATAAGGATGGGGGAGTCTTCGACATTAAAGGAAGCGTCACTTTGAATGGTAAACTTTCTCCGTTGCCTAGTCTTGATTTTAAGATTCATAAGAATTTTTGTGCAACGGAAACAGGGATCGTTCATTCGTCGGCAGGAACGGACGCGAACCATAAAGCGTTCCTTGTCGAAGGTAATGTGTGGATGCCTGGGAATAGAAACTTGGCATATGGTAAGGTGACCGGAAGCGGATGTAGATGCAAACATAAAACTATTGTGAGTTATTGGCCATATATTGAAAGACAGGATACAATTTCATGTGATTATGGTAGTTGGGGCATGATTGACTGTACTCATTATGGCGTAAGCGATGCTGGTAGCGACAACTATGCGTCATACCAGAAAATCAAGCTGGGAGAGAAAAAGGAATCTGATGTATATATCAAGAGTGGGTATCCATGGAGCAGTTATAAGGCTCTTCGTGAAGATCGTACATTTTCAACTACTAACACTCAACTACGAAATTGCAAGAGCGGTTCTTGTTCAGGGACGGGCGAATATGAAAACTGGAAAAACGAGACCTTTTCTCCTTATATAGATCGCGCTCAGAAAGCGGATCTCTATTATATCTACTATTTGCCGAGTAATGTGAGGGATGTTGATTTTGGCGCGTATAATGACCCGGATTGGAACAAGGAAGTATATTCGTTCTTTGTTAATGCTCCTGCCAATGCAAAAAATGTTGAAACCAGATTTACGAACTCTGAACACTCGTCCTATCGTTTCTTGAATTTTGAAGACAATAACATTGTCGGTTCGCCGTATTGCAAAAAAATGGATGGAAAAAACTATGTGCCGGCATGTGGCGTGTCACCATGGTTTACTGTTAAGGGCCATTTCCACAATGATCTCCCTGCAACCAAGCCTTTTGAATGTGCGGAATCGGTTAAGTCGAGATGTGATGGAATTTGGAAGAGAAACGACACCCGTGCATGTGACGGTTCGCCACACTTTGTTGAAGATCCGCTGGTTACGGCAAAATCCATATTCCAAAGTTATGCGTCTTATGGTTGCGCGGCGACCATTACTACATATGATGCTTCGCTGGTCACTAACCTTAATGCCTGTTATAAGCAACTTCATGATGATAATGCCAAGAGAAGAGACTCCTTGTATAATGATTTCCTTGTGGTGAGGGTGTCGGGCGGAACGACTTCGACGAACCCGAGCGGGAAATTGCAGGGCCGTTTTATTGTGATTGCGACGGATTCTGTTTACACATCGTTTATGGATACCGAGGATACGAGTTACGTGTTCTACTATTTGGAAAAGGGTATCAATACGCTTAACGATGCGACGAGAAAGAATACGTTCATTTACACGGAAGGCGGAATTGGAACGGGTAACCAGTTTAACCTTACGGGAACGATTTATGCGACGGCCGCTTCGTGCTCGGGGATGGGTAAACTGCAGACATCTTCAATAACGTATGATCCGAATTTGATGCAAGTTCTTTCAGATGCAAAGATCCTTTGCGAAAATAATGGGTCTACTTGTGGTGGCACGGGTGGAGGAAGTACTTCGTCATCGGCTTCTAGCTCTATTTCAGATGGCTACTCTACGGGGGGATACGACAATTATTATATAGCCGTTGCACCGCAGTTGTCCGTGACACTTGAGTCCCAATATAAGAACGCTGAAGAGGTCAATGCAAATAGGGCGAATGAAGTTGATGCGTCGTTCATTGTGCTTCCGCGCATCATATATTTAACTAGAGATGCAAAAGGAAAACTTGAAAATTACTATAACATAGTGCCGTTGAATAGTGCGTACCCAGTAACAAGTCCTTCAATTAGTTGCAATGGAGGCATTCCAACAACGGGAAAACTTGTTCCTGGAGACACGAAGCTTGTTGAAGGGGATTACTTGTGCTTGGCGACCGGTTCTGTACAATCCAAGACTGGCCCTGCTCAGCAGACGGTTCCTTTCTGGGTTCGCGTTACTGGAGAAGGAGGAAACCTTCCGACGGTGTCATTTGCAGAAACAACAAAGGAAGTGAATATTGGTGGTTCAACACCTGTTACCTTGGTTCTGCCGGGAACTCCCGGAGGCGCAACGCAAACGTGCCAAGTGGAACTTTTTGCAGATTATAATAGCGACGAGTGGACAGTCACTCCTCGAACAGGAGTGACGCCGTTAGGAGATAATAAGTACTCTGTTGCGGTAACTACAGAGGAACCGAAACCTGTGTTTACGGTAAACAATGTGAGTTCAGCAGACGGCTCTGCTGTGATGTATATTACTGAGACGTCAGGCTGTTACCCAGGGGGGCCAGAGGTTATTTTCAATGCAAATACGGCGCCGATTGAACGAAAAAGTATTGCAGACTATTGCCTTGCCAATACAAGTGATGCAAATTGCTTGACTGGAGGGGATTATGATAGAATAAAAGACCGGCCTGATTGCAATACAACAGAAGAATGGGTGGTGGCTAATGGCGTTGCCTGTTCTGCGTCTGATGTGAACAATAGATGGGGCTGCGCAATCTCTGGAGCAGTTTCCTTGAGCAAGGTCAAGGATGTTGCTGGTTGTCAGGTTGTCATTGCTCCGGTGTCGCACGACGCTCCGCTTGAGGCAAATAAAAATCCGCCCTATTATCTTTATGCTTCGCTCAAGAAGGTTCCGATGACGTTCCACGCTGGATTTGATGTTGAAGGAACTTTGGCAGGGGATAGAAAGATAAAAATTAGTGTGGAAGACGATAATGGCGGTTCACGAGAGAGTGAATGCTCTTATGCCGACTTTGTTGATTTGGATAAGCGTGAAGAAAAATGTGACGTGAAAGTCTATCATGGATCTGAGGTGACGTTGTCTCTTGAACCTGAAAATCCGGCTGAATTTAATTATTGGAAGTGCGAGAATGGCCCAGATTGTGTTGATGACGAGGCTTATGCGGGGCTGACTTATTCAATGACCATTTCGTCGGACGACAATATGGTTTATGCGCATTTTGGAGAAAAAGACAAACATTGCTTCTTTGACGAATTCAAGGAGCCGACACATGGGGAGGGATATAGGCATAATCGAGACTACATCGAATGTGGTCATGAAACTGATTACTGCATAGATTTTTGTGAAAATGATGGAAATAGGTGCATGTATGTCTTGACGACATCCTCGTTCCCGAATGCGAAATGGCGACTGGTTTCTGCTTCGACTGCGACTATGAATGATATTGATTATTCTGTTGTTGATGGACGAATTGCACTGAAATCTAGTGCAACACGTGGAAGGAAGGAATCTGAAAAGAAATACGCTGTTATTATGAGTTCTGTTCAGGCGGGGGTTTATGGAACCTTGAAGGCTCAGTTCCAGCCGGCGCGCGAGGGAACGAGTACGGGAGACGTTGCCATGGCTTCTTCCATGAACTCGGGATTCATTCTGCGGTCGGATCCTTCTGTCTCGTCGTTCCTCAAACTCAACGTCTTTATCGCTTCTGATGGTACGCTCAAAGCTCGTTTGAGCCTCAATGGTGCGCCGCCTTGGAAAGAGGAATCTCTTGTCCGCAACGGCTCCGCCACATATACTCCAGACAGAAATTCGATGGTACTGATGTCGGCAACAATTGGGAAAGACGCGGAAACTGGAAATGATGTGTTAAAGGTGGATGTTTATTCGAGCGCTTGGTCGAATGATCCTTATTCCGCCACATTCGTCCTTACCGATGAGAACATTACTGGCGTAACAGGTACGGCAAACGTTCCGAATGAATATGTGGGATACACTCTTTCCAACCAGAACTTTAAAATATATGGTATAGGCTGGAAGAGTGATTCATACCGTTCGGAATGTTGGGATACCTATCCGGTGCTCAGTTGCTCGTTTAAGGCCGCCTATACGGGTGGAGTTGTCCCGAAGGGGACGGAAGTCAAACCCTGGGTTGGAATGTCCGCCTGGTATGATGCTGTAGGTAAATGTACTCAAAATGATATTGGATATTACTACAATGGCTCGGATGCTTGTGGTGGTTCGGGGTCAACGTACAATAATTGCGGGAACAGCTACACGTTCTCTGCTACAGGGGCCCATGGTTACCTCGATAACGCAGGAAATGAGGTTAAGATGGCCAAGGTGGATGTGGACAACTGCACTGTCTATGGAGAAGAGGCTGCCTGGGCGAGAAATCATGTTGCTGCCAATTGTGGTCCTTTCTGGGTCGGTGAACAGAACGCGTGTTCAAGGCACTATACGTTTAAATCTACGGTGACTACAGGCGAAGGAGAATATTTCGGACTTGCCAGTGGAACTGCAAACTTCCGCGGAGCAAACTTGATTGTCTCGCTTGACAACCCTGATTCGAAGCCTGTAGAAGTCTACATGTTCAGTAAGAATGAGGAAGGTTACTATAGCTATACATATGGCAATACACATATCTATAGTTTGCCCTACCAGTCGAATGCAGGAGGAAATGACATTACTTTGACGATACCTGTATCAGATCTTTCGAATACGGAAGGTTTTGATCCAGAAAAAGTTGTCGGAGTTTTTGTGAAGACCTTTGGCGAAACATCTGTTGATGTTCATAGCGTGATGAGCAGCTGCCCGAATGCGGTCGAAATCACAGGATGTAGCGCAAATTATGAAGGCGGCAGCTGGAAAATCTCGGCTACAGTGAAAAATCAGGTGTACACGGACAAGATAAATGTGACTGAAGAACACAGCTATATCACCTCGCCGAGCAGTCTGGAATGTCTAAAGGTCTCTAATGACGAAGCGACCAGGTGCAAATTTACTGGAGATGACGCTGGATTTAGCTGGAGCGACAATCCGTATACGCATGTCAACGATTCTTACAGCTTCAAAATCGTTCTCACAAGTACAGAAGCCACAACTTCAGAGTGTACGGCAGCTGGTTCTGTTACTGGTATTACTGCGACATGTGGTGATGTTTCTGGGACAACCGCAATTCAGGGCAAGGGCGTTCCTCAGTTCACGTACTCTATAGCGAACTGCCCCGATAACGCTTGCAACTTTAAGATCGAACTCGTCAAGAACGGGTCTGTCGAAGCGACGGTAAGTTCTAGCACGAGTAGCGGAAATGTGACGGATGCGCAGACGGCGACGAACGCTGCTAATGGTTCTACCGACATGCTTGCCGAAGGAACCTATAAGTTTAGACTGAGCAGCACGAATTCGGATAGGCCGTTTACAGCGTGCGAGTCGGAGAAATCATTCACGGTGTCCGCTCCTGGCTCGATTTCTGCAACATGTTCTTTTGGTACGGTTGTCAAGGGAGAAACGGCGACGCTCTCTATGTCAAACATCGAAAACAATGAAGAAAGTACGACGATATCCATAGAACGTTCCGGAGCCGACGCAATTGAAAAAACTTTGGCGGCAAACAATAATTCGCAATCATTCACGTTTACAGCTCCGAATTCTGCAAGTTCTTATACATATGATGTGTATTATACTGTGAATAGCACGAAGAAGAAGATTTGCGATGCGACTTTGACAGTAGTTGATGGGCTTGGATGTTCTGTATCGCCTTCGACAATTACGTTGGGTGAAAGTTTTACATTCACTCCGTCCTATGGAGGTTCTTGTACTAGCGCAAGCCTTACGGGGAATGGAACGATTACAGGCAGTGGTTGCTCGGCAACGTCATTTACCGTGGAACCGAGTTCTGTCGGCTCTCAAGAATACACGTACACGTTCTCGGGCGATATTGGAAGTAATCTGACTTGTAAGCAAACCGTGACCGTAAATCCGCCGGCACCGGAGTTCAGTTGTCCCACAGGATGGGCTGCTACTGTTGGTAGTTCTGCAACATTGACGTTAAGTCCGACCTATTGTGACAACAATGCTTGTACAATGAAGATTACCGGCATTGATGATGATTTTGTAACATTCAGCAGCCCGCGTACATTTGCTGATGCCAGCGCTACAGCATCCACGAACAAATATACCGTGGCGATAAAGAACGGAACGGGAACAACGACTAAAGATTGTGCAATAACATATACATCAACAAGTTCGACATATCAAGCGGATTGCTGGTTTGACAAAAATGGCGAAGTTACAGAGATTCCTACGGGATATCAATATTCTAATTTCAAGGCTAAAACCAAATCGGGCTTTCCGAGTAATACAAGTGGCAAACTAAAATTCAATAATACAGAATACAATTTTAATTTGTATTCTAATGGTAATACAAGTGATTATTCTAACCTTCCGATGCCAAATGTTGCAGGAACTTATCCCTATGAAGTTGTATACAATAGTGAGAAGGTGTGCGAAGGTACTATAACGGTTGTAGACCCGGTCACGTGTTCAGTAAACCCTAGCGCCGTTTCTTCTGGAACAAGCGTTACCTTTACTGCTGCAGCTAACACATCGTTAAGTTCAACATACAGCCTTGATATCGCCAATAAGTGCGGGTTTAAGATTAATGGAAATTGGAAAGATGGCAAGTCAAATACAGATCAGGGGCTATCAAGCGGAACCTACAGCCAAAATGTGACATCGACAACAGAATTCACATTTGCATGCAATAACGGATACTCCTGTTCCAAGAAGGTTTTCCTTACGGAGCCTGCCTCAATTTCCACTTCGGCATGTGCTGCATTAACAGGCTCTAGAACAAAAAATTCTAATGTAATTTTAAACCCTGCTGTTGATAATTGCGCAAGCAATTGTAGCTATTCTATAACAAGTGGTGGTTCGACCATAGTAAATCATACATCTGCAGATTGGACTTCTGGAACAAATATGGATTCATTCACACACGGAGCAAACGAATCTGTTGATTATAGGCTTAGTGTTGAAAATGAATATAATAATACTCCTTCCACATGTGATTTTACTATTACGTATGGGAATGCGGTCAGTATAACAGATGTAAATGTTGCCCACAATGTAGGTTGCGGGAGTACAGTAAATGTTTCTGTAACTTCGGCTCGAGACAATGCTACGAAATTACAATGTACAGGAGCCTTCGACAAAACAATTGGAGGAGTATACCAAAATCAGTATAATACTACTGTGACACTCCATGTTTGTAACGCACATGGATATGGTAATGACCCGGTCCCGTGTACAGGATCTTTTGCAACAAGTTGTGGCTCAAATACTTTAAGTTGTAAAGTGATACGACAATAAAAAGCAAATTCTTATTTGCAATGGTTGTAACCAAGCCCCCCACGGGGAGTCTTCCCTTTACCCCGTGCAACAATCAAAGCCCCAGGACTCTCCGTCCGGGGCTTTTGTTTGTGAATTGATTCTAGCGTATCCCCGACCAGGTCGGGGATAACAAGGAAGGTGCGGGAATCGTAAAGGGATTACGCCGGCGCCAGTTCTTTCGCTGTCTGCCGCTTCAGCTTGACGACTTTTTCTATCTTTATCCTCGTATGAACGCAAAGATTTTTTATACCCTCACAGACGAGTCGCCGTTCTTGGCGACCCAATCCCTGCTCCCGATCGTGCGCGGTTTTGCAAAGGCCGCGGGCATCGACATCGAAACCAAGAACATCTCCCTGCCGGGCCGCATTCTGGCCGCTTTCGGCAAGGCGAGCGACGATCTGGATTTCTTGGGCAAACTCACGCTCGACCCGAGCGCGAACATCATCAAGCTCCCGAACATTTCGGCTTCGGTGCCGCAGCTCAAGGCCGCCATCGCCGAACTTCAGAAGAACGGTTTTGATGTGCCCGATTATCCGGATGCTCCGGCGAATGACGAAGAAAAGGCTATCCGCGCGAAGTATGACAAGGTGAAGGGTTCCGCCGTGAACCCGGTACTGCGCCAGGGCAACTCCGACCGTCGTGCCCCCAAGGCCGTCAAGAATTATGCCCGCAACAATCCGCACAGCAACGGTGTGTGGAATGAATCGGTGAAGACCCACGTTTCGAGCATGTCTGCAAACGATTTCTACGGTAACGAAAAGTCCATAACGCTCGCGAAGGCTGACACGTTCAAGATCGAGTTTGTGGATGAATCTGGTGCGATCACGGAACTGCGCGCCGCCAAGCCGCTCCTCGAAGGCGAAATTCTCGATGCCACCGTGATGCGCATGGCCGCCCTTGAAAAGTTTATTGCTGAACAGATGGCCGATGCCAAGGCGAAGGGCGTGCTGTTCTCAGTGCACCTGAAGGCCACCATGATGAAGGTCTCTGACCCGGTGCTGTTCGGTGCATTCGTACGCGTGTTCTTCAAGGATGTTTTCGTGAAGTACGCCGATCTGTTCAAGGAACTCGGCATTGACGCGAACAACGGCCTCGGGGACTTGTACAAGCGCCTGGAAGGCAATGCTCGCGAGGCTGAGGTGCGCGCCGCCATTGACGCCGCGCTCGCAAATGGCCCGGATCTCGCCATGGTCGATTCCGCAAAGGGCATCACCAACTTGCACGTGCCCAGCGACATCATCATCGACGCTTCGATGCCTGCGATGATCCGCAACTCCGGTTGCATGTGGAACAAGGAAGGCAAACTGCAAGAAGTGAAAGCTTGCATTCCGGACCGCTGCTACGCAGGCATCTACGATGCCGCTATCGAGTTCTGCAAGAAGAACGGCGCCTTCGACCCCAAGACTATGGGCACCGTGCCGAACGTCGGTCTCATGGCCCAGGGCGCCGAAGAATACGGCAGCCACGACAAGACCTTCATTGCCAAGGGCAAGGGCGTCATCCGCGCCGTGAATGCCAACGGCGAAGTGCTCTTGCAGCAGGAAGTCGAAGCTGGCGACATCTACCGTATGTGCCAGGCGAAAGACGCTCCGATTCGTGACTGGGTCAAGCTTGCCGTTACGCGCGCCCGCGTGAGCGACACTCCCGCCATTTTCTGGCTCGACCCGCAGCGCGCTCATGACCGTGAAATCCAGAAGAAGGTGGAAGTCTACCTGAAGGATCACGACCTTACTGGACTCAGCATCAAGATCATGAACCCGAAGGATGCCATCGTTGAAACGATGACCCGCGCGAAGGCTGGCCTTGATACCATCAGCGTCACCGGCAACGTGATGCGCGACTACCTCACTGACCTATTCCCGATTCTCGAAGTCGGTACTTCTGCCAAGATGCTCAGCATCGTGCCGCTCATGGCGGGCGGTGGACTCTTTGAAACGGGCGCTGGCGGCTCGGCCCCCAAGCAGGTGCAGCAGTTCCTCGCCGAAAACTACCTCCGCTGGGATTCCCTCGGCGAATATTTCGCTTTGGTGCCCGCTTTTGAGCAGGTTGCCTCGACGACCGGTAACAAGAAAGCTAAAGTGCTTGCTGACACGCTCGACGAGGCGAACGGCAAGATTCTCGAATTCAACCGCACTCCGGCTCGCAAGATTGGCGAGCTCGACAACCGCGGCTCGCATTTCTACCTGGCACTCTACTGGTCGCAGGCCCTTGCCGCCCAGAAGGACGATGCGGAACTTGCCACCAAGTTTGCTCCGGTCGCGGCGACGCTTGCCGCCCGCGAAAAAGAGATTGTCGCGGCCCTCGCCGCCGAGCAGGGCAAACCCGCCGATATTGGCGGCTATTACCTGCCTAAAGCGGACCTTTTGAAAAAATGGCTCCGCCCGGTCGCGGAATTCAACGCTGTAATCGACGCCCTCTAATCTGGTTGCGCCGAAAAATTATATGTTTAGGAGCAGAATAGGAGGTCGATTATGAATAAACTGCTTCAAAAGTCGTTCGTGGCTCTCGCTGCGTCGGCATTCCTGGTGGCTTGTAGCGACGATTCGTCGGATAGTTTTGGCGAAGGCGCGGAAGGTGTTTCCTGTACGGTCGTCAAAAAGGATCCGCTCGTTATCGAAGCTGTTGAAGAAGGGTTCTACAGCAAGACGACGTTTGAATTCGACGATGGCGACGTTATCGAGACCGTGGAATTTGAAAACCACAAGGCGGTTCAACTGGCTTGTTCGCAGTACACGAAAGATCCCGATTACAAGAGCGTGGAGTGCAGCGACAAGTCCATTGTAGCGGTCGGAAAGGAGACTTTCACGGCTAGTGAATATAAGCGAATGATGGATGCGTTCGCGTCTGAATGCGAAAAAATGAGCGACGTCAAGAGTTCTTCGAGTTCTGCGAAGTCTTCGAGTTCGACAAAGTCATCCAGTTCCGTTGAGTCTTCTTCAAGTAGTGCCAAAAGCTCTTCTAGCTCGCAAGAACTGTCTTCCAGTTCTGTGCAGTCTTCCAGCTCGCAGGGATATTCCTCGGAAGAAATTACGCCCGTTAGCAGCTCCTCCAAAACAGAGGACGAAAAGGTTGTCGCCAGCAATGCCGATGAGTTGGATTGCCCCGCCGAAGAACCTGCTGACTTGACCGGATTCGATGTGGCGTATGAATTCAACGATCCGTACGACATGGGACATGACTATATCGGCAAGGAAGACGCCTATTTGAAGGCTGGCGTGCCGACTGTCAGTGCCGAGTGCAACTCGATGGTCTTGGATGGGACTAACGGCCTGTACATCCCGTTGAGCGATGTGTTCAAGAACAAGGGGTTTGTTTTTGAAGTTCGCTTTATGCCGTTGCAGGAATCTTCCATGGGGAACATCTTTGTTGCCGAACCGCCGGGAAGCGGTAAGACTGGGTGGCAGCTCCGCCTGGATGGCGACGAGGTCCGGTTCCATTTCCGTGATGCAGAGATGACCTCGTCTTGGAATACCTCGACGGTGGGTGAGGTTACCCTGAATGAATGGCATGTTGTCCGTGTGAAGATTTTCCCTGCAAAGTCGGAACTTTCCGGGGTCGTATTCTATTCTCTGAATCTTTCCCTGGATGGAAGCATCCGCTATGCGTCCGAATTCAAGGCGGATCTTTCGAAACTGGAATTCAACCTGGGCATCGGTTATGACTCGATGAATCAGTCCAGCCATCAAGACAGGTTCTTTGTCGGCAAGATTGACTACATCCGTTACGGGAGAATTACGGAAGACGGCCTGTAATGCAGATTGAGCCAATCGGAATATTTCACGGCGATGCCGTTTACAAATATGACGCTCCCCGACAGGGGCGTCTTTTTGCTGGGCATCCGGGCCGCATCGTGCTGAATGCGGGGCAAAATTTCGAGACGGCGCTTCGTGACCTCGATGGCTTTGAACGCATCTGGGTGATTTTCAAGTTCCATGAGAACGAAGGATGGCGCCCGACGACGCGCCCCCCGGTGCCTCCCAGGGGCCGTGACCGCGTGGGGACTTTTGCAAGTCGCAGTCCATATCGTCCGAACCCTATCGGGCTTAGCTGTGTGCGCCTGCTTAAAATCGATGGACTTACTTTGTTCGTAGACGAGGCCGACTTGCTGAATGAAACTCCGGTACTGGATATCAAGCCGTACATTCCGATGGCGGATGCGTTCCCGGATGCACGTGCGGGCTGGGTCGAGGAGCAGGAAGGCGATGCATGGTCGGTTGAATGCTCCGAGGAATTCGAGGCGCAGAACCGCTGGATTGCCGAGCGGAGCAATTTTGATCTGGAAAGTTTTGCCCGCGTGCAGCTTTCGCACGGGAATTTCTCGAAGGATGTTTTCGACAGTTCGCGCCGTCGACTGACGGTAGACGAATCAACCCGAAAGGGCGTGCTTGCCTACCGGACATTCCGTATACACTTTGGGTTCGACCCTGTCGAAAAAAAGGTTGTCCTTGCCCGAATTTCTTCGGGATATTCCAATTTGGAATTGCGTGACGAAGCCGACAAATACGGTGATAAGCCGCTCCATCGGATTTTTGTCGCTACGTTTGGGAAAGCTTGAATTTGTAATATCCGGCGATTTGTAGCGGATGGTTGAGAGAGCCGTCCGCTATTTTCTTTTGCAGGTCTTCGTCAGTGAGCTCGAACGATTCGATATCTTCGGTGCTGTCAAAGTGCGTCTTGCCATTCTTGGAAACGCCGTCGATGAACACGACGTGGAATACGCCGCGGTGCCTGTCCGGATTCACCGGGAACTTGCCGAGGTATTTTGTCGTTGCTGTTCCGTAGCCGCATTCCTCTTGCAGCTCGCGGATGGCGGCCTGTTCCGGAGTTTCGCCCTTGTCGATAATGCCTGCGGGGAATTCGAGCGCGATTTTCCCGGTGCCGTGTCGGTATTGTTCCGTCATGACCCACTTGCCTTCTGCGGTGCGGGGGAGGATCAGCACCCAGTCGGGTTGCCATAGCGTGTAGAAGTCGTCGATGACCTTCCCGTTCGGGAGTTCGCAGGTTTCCTTCGCGACCTTGAGCCAGGGGGCGTCTACCAGGTATTCCGTCTTGAGCAGTTTCCAGGGTTTCATGGTGTAAAGATAGTTACCCTTCCAGCTTGTTTTTCAGGTAGTGCCTTGCGGTCCAGGCGAAATAGAGGATGTCCGCGATAATGAGGGCGATGGCGCAGGCGAGGAATACGGGCTGGTGCATGCCGAAATGCCCCGCCATGGAACCGCCAACGAGGATTCCCGCGCCGATACCGATGTCCCAGCCGCTTAGGTATGTGCTGTTCGCGGTGCCGCGCTGGTCGTGGCGGGCGAGGTTCACGCACATCGTCTGGTAACCCGGGAATATGAGCCCGAGGCTCGTGCCGATGAGGAATGCGGCGATAAAGAAGGTTGCGGGCGTGTGGCAGAAAGCGAGGATGAAGTACGCAATCACGTTCAATGTCATGCCGGTGCCCACAAGGTGAATCAGGTAGCCCCTGTCGATGAGGCGGCCCGTCATGATGCGGTTCAGGATGAGCCCGCCCGCGATGAGCGCGTAGAACCAGCCGGAACCTCCGATGCCGAGTTCCTTCGCGTAGAGCGCGATGTAGTTGGTGACAGGGCCGTAGGCGAAGCCGACGAAGATGAAATTCACGAACTGCGGGATGGCGCGGGTGAGGAAGAAGCGGTCGAGCGAAAGGGGCGCGTGAGGTTTCTTCTCTTTGCGCGGGACGCTCAGCGTTTGCACAAGAATCAGGCCGATGACGCACAGGATAATCGAAATTGCGAAGACGATCGTGTCACCGAAGGCCTCGTACAGGAACATGCCGGTCATCGGGCCGGTCGCAAACGCGAGATTCACACTGATTCCGAAATAGCCGATGCCTTCCCCGCGGCGGCTTGCGGGGAGCGCGTCGATGGCCACCGTGTTGCTCGCGGTACTCGAAATCCCGAAGAAGAGGCCGTGTGCAAAGCGCACTGCGGCAAGTATCGGCAAGAATGCCACCGTCTTGTAGCCCAAGAAGCATGCGGTAAACGCGAAGAACGTCCAGAAGTAAAGCGGCTTGCGGGAAAGCGTATCCACGAGGAATCCGGCGAAGGGCCTGCAGGCGAGCGCACCGATGGTGTAGAGCGAGATGATGAACCCTGCGGTTGCGTTGTCGGTCTGGAACTTCTCGATAATGTAGAGCGGCAAAATCGGCAGCAGCTGGTAAAAGCTAAAGAACAGCAGAAAGTTCGCGGCGGCGACCGTCACGAAATTGCGGGTCCAGAGAGCTGGCTTTTTTTCCTCCACGCTCACTTCCTCTCCAGCATCACTATGGTTTCAAGGTGCGGGGTACCCGGGAACAAGTCGAGCGGCTGTACTTCGCGCACGCGGTAGCCGTAGCGTTCCCATTCCTTGAGCGAAGCGGGAATCTCGTCGGTGCCGCAGAAAATGTGGCACACGCGGATGGGCTTGCGCATGGCGAGTGCGTGGATGACTCCGGGTTCGCAGCCCTTGCGGGGCGGGTCCAGCAATATCTTCTCGGGTTCGCCGGGGATGGGCCGCGGGAGTCTCGTCTGCACGAACATCTCGTCGATTTTGCCCGCGACAAAGCGGTAGTTCTTCTTGAGGAATTTTGCGGATGCCTTCGCACTGTCGATGGAGAGGCCTTCCCATTCCACACCGAGAACCGACTTGGCAGCTTCGCCCAGCGCAAAGCTGAACAGGCCGTAACCGCAGTACAAATCCAGGAAGTGGTCTTCCT
>CAMJQW010000012.1 GCA_946408125.1 uncultured Fibrobacter sp. | reverse complement strand
CCGGGAGGCCGGCAAGCACACCGTCTTCTTTCGCAATCAGGCGGGCATGCTGCTTCTGGTCGGCAGGGATGGTCCATTCGCTCGTCACGTCGCCCGTGCGCACGTCTTCGGCAAGCGCCAAGCGGATCATCGTGAGGGCATCTTCTACAGGGAAAACGGGTGTTGAGCAATCTCCATACATAACTTAACTTCCTGTTGTCAAAATGTGTAATGTGAAATGTGTAATGTAATATTTTTCATCAATCATTCCACATTCGTCATCTCACATCGCTATTGTGCTCCTTTTCCGGTCAACACGACGTAGACAGTACGCACCAAAATCTGGAAATCCAAAAGCAGGCTCATGTTCTCGTAGTAATACATGTCGTACTGCAACTTAATCTGCACGTCCTCAATGCTCGTATCATAATGATGACGCACCTGCGCCCAGCCCGTAAGGCCCGGCTTCATCTTGAGGCGGCTGATATAGAACGGGATCTGCTCACGAAGCTTACCGATGAACACGGCACGTTCCGGACGCGGGCCCACCATGCTCATGTCGCCACGGAGCACGCACAAAAGCTGCGGCAATTCGTCGATGCGGGTCTTGCGCAGGAACTTGCCCACCTTCGTAATGCGCGGGTCGTCCTTGGTGGCCCACTGGGCGCCAAACTTTTCTGCATCGGTACGCATAGTACGAAACTTGTAGACCATGAACGGCTTGCCGTAAAGGCCAATCCTTTCCTGCGAGTAGAAAACCGGGCCCCAGTCCTCCAGCTTGATGGCGATGGCCGCCAGCAGGCAGACCGGCAAAGAGCAAAGACCGAGAAACGTGCCGAAAACGATATCGATGACGCGTTTGACCTGCACCTGCCAAGGCGGCATCGTAAATGCGAAAAGCTCCTGCAGTTCAAAACCGTGGACGAGGTTCCCCTTGAACTGGCCGTTCACTACGGGGTAAAGTTCCGGGACGATGTAAATATGCAGAGGCAGTTCACAAATCCAGACCAGCACGCGCATGATTTCTTGCGGGGAAGAGCTGTCGTGGGCAATGACAATCCCGCTTACGCGGTTCTTCTTCACCAAGGCCGGCAAATCGGAATACTTGCCGAGCACCGGGAAACCCGCGAACTCATGCTCCATCACCTGGAAGCGCTCATCGACAAAGCCGATTACCCGCTGGCCCAATTCCGGAGTCTTCTTGAGGGACTCGGCAATCTTGCGTCCGGACTCGGTCGCACCGAGTACCAGGATATTGTTAGCCCCATAGCCCAGCTTGAGCAGGCCACGCAAGCACAGGTAAATGAACATACGGAAACTGGCCACCAGCAAGATGGCGAGACCGCCGTAGATGAAAATCCAGGGGAATCGGGACCCGTAAATGTAGTCATGGATCAAGGACTGGTTCGCAAAGACCTTCCCTACGAACTCGGAACCGAAAAGACAGATGATGATGAATACAATTCCGACCGCCACCGCACGCAGCACGCGGAGGATCTGGTGCGTTCTTGAATTCAGAAGCCAGGAACGGTACAGCCCGGCACAGACAAACAGGATAATCCAGCCCGTATTCAGGACAAGACACAATCCCACATAGGCATCAAACGTCTTGCTCGGGTCGTACTTGTCCACAATCCAGCCGCTATGAAACTGCACCCAAAAAGCCAAGACGAAGCAAATCGTCAAGGCAGCGTAGTCCGACAGGACCAGGAGGATGCGTTCTAGCGTACTTGCGCGGAACATGCTTTTAAACTACAAAAAAAGCGGGCCCGGAGGCCACCCGACCTACGCAAGGAAGCGGATGACCTGGCTCTTTTCGACGATTTCGGGCAGGGCGTCGATGGAGTCCACCGCCTTCGAGGCCTTGCAGTCGAGCGTCTTTTCGGTGATGACCACGATGGACACCTTGCCCGGGTCCTTCACGTTCTTCTGGATAATCGTCTCGATGGAGATGTTATTCTCGGCGAGAACGCTCGTGATCTTGGCCAGCACACCGCAGGCATCGCGGGACGTGAAGCGCAGGTAGTAGCGGGCGCTCGTCTCGGAAATGGGCACCAGCGTCGCGGAATTGTTCTCGTTGAACCAGCCCATCGGGAGCGCCTTACGGCTGCCCATATCGGTAGAGCGGGCCAAGGACACGAGGTCGGCCACCACGGCAGAGGCGGTCGGCAAGCGGCCGGCACCGGCACCGGTCTGGACCGTTTCGCCCAGGTTGTCGCACTTGAGGTAAACCGCATTGATCACGCCGTTCACGTTCGAGAGCAGGTTCTCGTTAGAGACAAAGCACGGATGGACGCGGGCATCCACGCGATCACCGTCGCGGTGATAGATGCCGAGGAGCTTCACGCAGCAGCCAAGTTCCTTGGCAAATGCGATATCCTGGGCGGTAATCTTGGAAATGCCCGTCACGTGAATCTTCTCGAAGTCCACGCGCTTGCCGCTGCAGAGGCTAGCGAGCAGGGCCGTCTTGTGGGCGGAGTCGATGCCTTCGATATCGAAGGTCGGGTCCGCTTCGGCAAAGCCGAGCTTCTGGGCGTCCTTCAGCACGACGTCGAAGTCGAGGCCTTCGTCGGCCATGCGGCTCAGGATGTAGTTGCAGGTACCGTTGATGATGCAGCTCAGGTGTTCCACCGTAGAGCCCAACAGTCCTTCCTGGAGGCTACGGATAATAGGAATGCCACCGCCAACCGCGGCTTCGAACAGCACATGCAGGCCCTTTTCGGCTGCGAGCGGGAAAATTTCGTGACCATACTTGGCAAGGAGAGCCTTGTTCGCGGTCACCACATGCTTGCCCGAATTGAGGGCGGCCAGGATCCACTTGCGCGGCATGTTGTAGCCACCGGCAAGTTCCACGAGCACGTCGATATCGTTACCGGCGATCATCTCGTCGGCGTTGGTCGAAACCTTGTAGCCCTTCGCCTTGTACGGGGCGACTTCTTCATCGGACTTCGCGCAGATGCAAGCGAGTTCAAGTTCGACGCCGAGCTTTTCCTTATACTCGGCAATCTTCTGTTCAAGAATCTGAATGACACCGCCACCGACGGTTCCAGTACCAATTAAGCCAATACGCAGCATAATGCGTCTCCATTTTTGATTTTCGCGGGTAAAAATAGAAATTAGATGAGAGAGGTGAGATGTGAGGCGATAGAAAAACTCGTCTTAATAACTATATTTCCCGATATGGAACAGGAATCAGTCAATCCAGCAATTGACAGTCTTCTGAACGAACAGAAGCTGAAGAACATCATGTATCCGGCGCACCTTTTTAGGGCGCGCCTGAACGAGGAGTTCCTGCGTGCAAACCGCACCCGCAGGCCGTTCCTGTATATCAAGATCTACTCGCACCAGTACGATTTCTTCGGATGGGGCAGTCCCTCGCGCACAGTCGAGAAGACCTGGCGCGTCAGCGTCCTCACCATGTTCTCGCACCTCAAGTTCATTGACGTGCTCGGCTACCTGAGCGAAGGCAGCGGCATCGGCGTAATCCTCCTCAACTCCGACCTCACAACGTTGGAATCCATCCGCAAGGAAATCCTTCACAAGCTGAACGACGCGGGCCTCATCCAGACGCTCCGCATCACGCCCAAGAAGCCTATCTTTGAAGCGTACCTCTACACGGGCTACCAGGAAAAGGACAACCTCGACCTCACGGAGAAGTTCAACGAGTTCAACAGCACCAACGGAAGTTTCTTCTCGCTGAAACGCCTGAACCTCGACCACATCTGGGAACATCCCAACAAGATCCATTTCAGGCACATGATTAAGCGCGTGGTGGACCTGACTTGTACAAGCATCGCTCTCATATTACTTTCACCGTTATTCCTATTCTGCGCCATCGCCGTCAAGCTAAGCGATCCCAAAGGGCCTGTCATCTTCAAGCAGACGCGCGTTGGCCGTAACGGCAAGCTTTTCACGATGTACAAGTTCCGCAGCATGTATGTCGATGCGGACGAGCGCAAGAAAGAATTGATGGCCCAAAACGAAACCGGCGGAAAGACATTCAAGATGAAGAATGACCCGCGCATCTATCCGTTCGGCCGCATCCTCCGCAAGTTCAGCCTCGACGAGCTCCCCCAGTTCATCAATATCCTCAAGGGAGACATGTCCATAGTCGGTCCGCGCCCGCCCATCCCGTCGGAAGTAGCAGAGTACGAACCTTGGCACCGCATGCGTCTTTCCGTGACCCCGGGTCTCACCTGCATCTGGCAGGTCAGCGGTCGAAGCAACATTCCCTTCGAAGGACAGATGCGTCTCGACAACGACTATATCCGTCGCGATGGCAAGATCGGCGAAGACATCAAGCTCATCCTCAAAACCTTCAAGGTCGTGTTCAAGGGAGACGGAGCGTACTGATATTACACATTTCTTTGGGTTGGTTGATTGGATACAAAGGATGTGAATATGAATAGGAAAATCATTGCAACCGCCCTCGTGGCAACATCAATAGCTGCCGCAGCAACCATCACAGTAGACCCAGCCACCACAGCCCAGAAAGTCGTGGGCTTCGGTGCCGGCGCCGCCTACTACCAGAGCTGGATTACCGCCATGAGCGCTTCGATGCAGAAGGACTTCTACGACACCGCTTTCACCGGGCTGAACCTCTCGCTACTACGCCTCGGTAACTGGAAACAGGAAGACACCACAAGCATCGCCGCCGATGCCGCCATCGTGAAAGCAGGCAAGGAACGCCTCGGCAACCACCTCAAGATCGAAATGTCCAGCTGGTCCGCTCCGGGCAGTCTCAAGCCGAGCGGCAGCGTGAACGGAAGTGATAAAGGCCAAAAGCATTCCAAAGGCGAAAATACGCTCAAGACCTCGAGCACCGACCCTTACGGCAAGTTCGTCTACAGCGAGTTCGCCGGCTGGTGGAAGAAGAGCCTCCAGGCATACGCCAACGCAGGCATCACTCCCGACTACATCAGCCTGCAGAACGAGCCCGATATGGAAGCCGAGTACGAAGAGACTTTGTTCGAGCCCACCGAGACAAGCGAAATCGCCGGTTACAAACAGGCTCTGCAGGCCGTACGCGATTCCATCAGCACGCTTGCGAACCCGCCCAAGATTCTCGGTCCAGAACCGCTCGGCATCGGTTACAGCAACTTTGAAAAATATGCGAAGGCCCTCGACGACAAGAACCTCGACGGCTACGCCTACCACCTGTACCATGCGGGTGACGGCAATGACAACTCCGGCACGAACTACTTGAATCCGGAGAACTTCCGCAAGCCGATGAGCGCCATCGCCAGCAGCTATGGCAGTGACAGCAAACCCATCATCATGACGGAATTCTGCACCATGGAAAGTGCGGTACGCGAGCAGGATATGCTCGGCCTCGCCCACATCATGCAGGTCGGATTCACGGGCGGCAAACTGAACGGCTACATCGCCTGGGAACTCTTCTGGGGCGAACAGAACGGCCAACTCATCGGCGTGTGCCCGGGCAGCGGCTGGAGCAGCTGCACCGAAGAAAAACTCTACATCAACCCCGAATACCACGCCATGCGTCACTACTCCAAGTTCGTGAACCCGGGCTGGCGCGTGGTGAGCGCCACCAGCGACGCAAATGACGTCTATACAGTCGCCTTCCGCAGTGCCGACTGTGACTCCATCTCCGTTGTCGCCATCAACAAGGGCTCCGCACAGAACCTGAACCTCTCCGTGAACGGCTACAATCCGGTCTACGCCGTGCAGTCTACCGAAAGCGGCGAAAAGAGCAAGACCGTTACCGCAGGCGCCATCATCGACGCTCCCGCAAAGTCCATCACGACGATCGTATTCACTACGGACAACACCGCCGCGCTCCAGTGCGAAGACTCCCCCATCGAGGACCCGTACGAGGATCCCAACAAGAACTTCGGCGATTCCCTCGTGATTGTCGACTACGCGAACGCGACTTCCGCTACCGGATGGAAGAGCGACGAAACACTCGATGCCGTCACCTTCGAGACTACCGCGCTCGACGGCATATCAAAATATGTAAAGATCCCGCTCGCCGGCTGCGCCCAGGACGAATGCGGTTACCAGCACGCCCTCTTTACGCTCCCGGATGAAGCCGCAATCAAGAGTCCGCTCACCGCCTGCAAGGAACTCGTATTCACCATGCGTAGCATCGACGCCGAAGACGCCTCCGTGAACATCGGCGGTGCGGGCGGCAGCACCTGGAGCAGCTACCAGTACGGCAACACTGCGCCCGCGGGCTCCTGGGCCGAGGTCTCGGTACCGCTCGATAACGAAGTAGACTCGACCGGAGCCCCCTTCGGCTCCACGCAGCTCTCGTTCAACAGCGACAACGCCGGCATCTACATCGCTAAGATTGTCGCCACCGGCTGCGGCGGCAATGAAAGTATCAAGGGCTTGCGCACCCGCTTAACCGTAAACGACATGGCCGCCGCCGCAAAGGTGTTCGACCTGAACGGCAACCTCCTCTGGAGCGGCATCAAGAGCGAAGCCGTCAATGCCGACGGGACACTCCGCCTCGACCTGCGCAAGGGCATGTACATCGTGAAGACGAAGTCCTCGACAGTGAAGGCTGTAAAATAAGACTAGGGAGGGTAAACCCTCCCTAAGACCCTCCCGAAAAAACAAACAATAAACTTCGGCAAGCATAGCTTGCCTCGCGCATACGCAAGCGTATGCGACGAACAAGTTTCTTCGTGGGCACCTTCGGTGCGATACGACTCTAACAAAAAAACGCCTCCGCAAAAGCGGGGGCGTTTCTCTTTAATTTTGGGAAACCTTACCCTTCTCCCTCGGCGAGAGCTTCCTTGAACTCGTCGACGATTGCGATATATTCGTCGATGCGGTCCTGCTTGGAATTCAGGTGGTTGAGGATCTGTTCCAGGTGGTCCTTGTTGAACACGGCCTTCAGCTGACGGCTCGCATGTCCCTTGTATCCCCATTCCTTGAGAATTTCGTCGGTAACCACGAAGCAGTCGTCCATGGAAACGAAACGCATCGGTCCGTACACGGCCCAGTTGTGTTCCATCTGCATGCATTCCGGTTCTTCGAGTTCCGGGTTCGCCATGTAGCGCTGGATGTGGCGGGTGCGGACGTCCTTGATCTTGTCGATGCGCATGTAACCCATGATGAGGTACTTGTTGCGCATCTCGGATTCGCTCAGTCCCTCGTAGCGGGTCCCGAAAAGGATGTAGCGGCTCTTCGCCTTGAGGATCGCGTTCACGTTCTTGACATTGCAGCAGCTCATCAGGCCGTAGGTGCTGGTTTCGTAGTTCGGCTCGTAAAAGAAGCCCTTTCCGTTCTCGTTCAACTGGTCGCGAACCGGCATTTCGGACTGGTGACTGGTTTCCACGTAAAGCAAGCTACCGGCGGCATTGCCACGGTAATCCTGCCAACCCTCGAGATTAATCTGTGTTTTAGGCATTTTTGCAACTCACTATGATAAAAAAAACACAAGCGGACCTAAACAGGTTCGTCAGTTACAACCCCAAAATACAATTTGACGGTTAGAAAGTCAACGATTCCGCCGAAATATCGTCCATTCCGAACAGAAATGCCCCTTTTTTGAAGAATTCGGCGGTATCGGACGTCAGGAAGGACACCTTCCCGCCCCGGGTCAGCCGCCTTTCCATCTCGGGATGGCGGCCGAGGTAGTCGACCGTCTTGTCCGCAACGATTCCTCCCTGGAACACGAGTCGGACCTCGGGAGGAAGTGCGGCCCGGATTTCCTTCTCCAAAAGAGGATAATGCGTGCAGGCAAGCAGGACCGTATCGATTTTCGGATCTTCCGCGAGCAGCGCGTCGACTTCCTTCTTGACGAAGAACCTCGCGCCCTCCGTGCCGGCCTCGCCGCATTCCACCAGCGGGACCCACATGGGGCAGGCATGCTGCGTCACGTGCAGCTCCGGGAAAAAGTGGCCAATCTCGATTCCGTAACTGTTCGAGGAAACGGTTCCCGACGTCGCGAAAATCCCGATGTGTCCGGACTTGCTGAACTTGCCGATCTCCTCGGCGGTGGGACGGATGATGCCGAGCACCCTCCGGTCCGGAAACTCGAACGGGAGGACCTGCTGCTGGATGCTCCTGAGGGCGCGGGCCGATGCCGTATTGCACGCAAGGATAACGAGCGGGCAACCGCGTTCAAAGAGAGCCTTCACCGATTCAAGCGTGTAGCGGAAAATCGTCTCGAAGCTTCGCGAGCCGTAAGGGGCACGCGCATTGTCGCCAAGATACAGGAAGTCGTAGTCGGGCAGCGCCTTCCGGAGATCGCGAAGGATCGTGAGACCGCCGAAACCGGAATCGAACACGCCAATCATCGGAGGGCATCCTCCATGCGTCCGCGAATCACCCACATCACGTCCCTGCGGGGTTCAAGCTCACCCTTCTGCTTATGCAGTTCGCGGATATCCAGCGGTTCAAGAATCCTGGCCGTCACCTTGACACGACCAGTGTCCTTGCGGTTTTCCCAGGCATAGCGCGTTCCCTTGATGGCGACGGGAAGGATAGTCGCATCGGATTCTATGGACAGCCGGAATCCCCCGCTCTTGAACGGGCTCAGGCCATCGTCCTTGCCGCGGGTCCCTTCCGGGAAGATACTGAGCACGGGAGCCTTCCCGCGCTCCATCGCTTCGCGGATAAGGTGGGCGTCACCGCCCTTCTTGCGGTTCACGAAAATGCAACCGATCCTGTGCATCCAGAAGTTAAGGAACGGGATACGCTGGAGTTCCCGCTTCGCAATAAACCCGACAGTCCGCTCGACCGCGAGAAAAATCACGGGAATGTCCGAATAGGAATTGTGGTTCGCCATCACGAACACAGGCCTGCTCCAGTCCACGCGGCCAAGCATCGCCTGATCTTCGACAGAGAGATCGATACGCAGCCTCCTCATGCAGAACTTAGAGAACAGCTGAATCTTTTTTTCGAACCAGGTATTGAACTCGCCCCTGTAGCGAAGCAGGATTAACGGCAGTAACACGATATGCACGAGCATGTACGCAAGGACTGTCGCAGCGACGTAGATTCTAAACAATAAAACAGGCATCTTCAAATTCTTTGAAGGTTCCACGTTGCCGGGCAGGAATCTAGACCTCTTCAGATTTCGAAGCCTACCCTTCCAGAACCTCTTCTTGCAATATAACAAAATCAGGTATGCTTCGGCACGGGTCACCCCGACATAATATAAACGGCGTTCCTCATCGAGTTGCTTCCGCCTTTCACGGCGGGTCCCGGTACACTCCCCCGGCGTAAGTCCCTCGGCAAGTCCCGCATAGAACACGACGGCATACTGCAGGCCCTTGGACGCATGCACCGTCTCGACATGGATTCCGTCCTCGACAGCCCCATCGTTTTCATCTTCGGTCGCAACGGGAATCCCCGCCTCGCGCAGAGCCTCTTCGTAATAGAGCCGCTGGCGGTTATAGCGGACGAGGACCGCGAAATTTTTCCACAGCAGGTCATACGACATCCTCAGGTCCCTGACCGTCTGGGATATTTTCTGGATTTCTTCCACGGGATTATCCGAGACCCACACCTCCGGCACGCGGTTCTCACGGAACAGCGGGTTCCCGCCCGAACCCTTCAGGTTTCCCGCGCGCAACACCTTCCTCAGGCGGAGCGGCTTGTTCACGAAAATTTCATTGGCGAGATGCAATATGCTCGGAGTCGAGCGGTAATTCCATTCCAGGCGGATCAACGTGCTTTCAGAAAAATCACGACAGAAGCGTTCGATGTTTCCGATATCCGCGCCGCGGAACCCGTAGATGGCCTGATCATCGTCCCCCACCACGAACAATTCCCTGCGGTCCCCCAACAGCGCCCTCACGAGCCTGTACTGCGAAGGGTTGATGTCCTGGTACTCGTCCACCATGATTTCGGACCACATTTCCATAAAATGGTTACGCGCGTCCGCATGCGTTTCCAACAAATTAATCGTCTGGTAAATCAAGTCCTCAAACACGACTGATCCCGACTTCAGAACTTCGCGCCGGATACCGTCGAGCTTTGCCAGAATCCGCCGGGGATGCGTATCGGCGAACAGCATTTCCCTGTCGACCACTCCGGGCGCGAGCCCTGACCGGGCGAGCGCCTCCAGATAATCCCGCCCCGCGGATTCGCTCGGGACCGGCGGTTTTTCGAACCCGACCATCTCGTAGGCATACCTGCCGCCGATTTTCTGCCGGAGGATAAACAAGGCGAGTGAATGGAACGTGCACAGGCGCACGCCCGCATCCGGAAATAGCTTCTGCACGCGCTCGCGCATTTCGGACGCCGCCTTTGCCGTGAACGTGAGTGCGAGAATTTTTTCGGGCGCCGTCCCCGACGCGATGCGGTACTGTATCCGCTTCGTGAGCACGGAAGTCTTTCCGGAACCTGCCCCCGCCAGAATCAAAAGTTGCGCCCCCTTGCGGTGGTCGTGCAATACGGCCGCCCTCTGGTCTGCGTTCAGACCTTTCAAGATGCTTTCCGCATCCATATGGACCTCGATGGAATCGCCGCCCGCATGGCGGCATCATCTAGAAAAGGACAGGCTATCCAGCCTTGTCGAGAGCCTTGTCCGACTTCCCGCCAAGCAGGAAGGTAAACGCACCGAACAGGCTTAACAGCAAGCTCACGAAGTAAGCCAGCAATTGAATCACCACGGATTCGAGGCTCGCCACTCCCGCCTTCGCAAAGAGCGACTGCGCCAAGAGTTCACGCGGGCCAAAGCCGCCGATGGAAATCGGGAGCGCGCTCACGATAGCCACCAGCGGGATATAATAGAAATACCACGAAATCGAAAGCATGATGCCCACGGCAATCCCGCAGAAATAATGCACCAGGATTCTCAGGGACTGCGTCGCGAACGACAAAAGCGAAATCTGGATCCACAGCTTGAGCGAACGGAAACTCCGGAACCGGTTGAACATGTGGATGACGCGTTCCTGTATGCGGCCGGGCAATACCTTCGACATCACGAGACAGCACAGGTCGCCGATGCGCTTGCTGCAGAGTCCCGCAAACATCGCGCAGAATCCCAGGAAAATCCAGACCGAAGGCCACAGGAACGCACGCTGCGCATCGTCGTACGCGAAGAACAGCACTCCCATGGCAAGCGCAAAGAGCGTCACGAAGAAAAGCCCGTAAAGGCGGTCGAACACCGTGGCCGTGAATCCCGCGCCCACGCTATCCTGCCCGCCCTGCATGCGGATGTCGTACACCTTCTTCACATCGCCGCCCACGTTTCCAGGCATGAAGTTATTGAAGAAGAGGCCCACATAGTACAGCTTGAGCAGATGCCCATAAGTCAAGTGGATGCCCTGACGTTCCAGGAGCAGTTTCCACTGCAGGCATGCCGTGAAGTTCGACAACCCGAGGCACAGAAGCGCAATCGCGAAAGGCTTCAGGCTTTCATACGAGAATAACCTGTATAAATCGGAAATGTCCCAGTCGGGCGCGCTGACGATGTTCCTGTACACGAAATACGCGGGGACTAGCGTCACCACGAGTTTCACCGCGAACACGGCGTGCTGTTTCATTTTCGCGTCCATCAGGAATCCGTCACTAGGGCTTGCGGCCGATCACCCCGATAGAAAGCTGGGTATAATGCATGGCGGGCACCGACTTGAGGGCATCAAGGATAGCATCCTTCGCCTTCTGGTAGGCCGTTCCCTGCAAGGGGTACTTGGGCAGCTCCACGCCGACCTTGAATCCGAATTCGCGGAGCATGCGGTAGAACAGGTTCGGGCGCATCCAGTCGCCATAGGCGTATTCGCACTCGAAGCCCGCATCCTTCATGAGCTTCTTGAGCTGCGGCATGGTGAACTGCTTCTCCCATCCGGCAAACCACTTGTCCATGGCGATCAAGATGTGTTTAATCACTGTATAGGGGTGGACAGTCTGCGGGACATCGCAAAGACAGCATCCGCCATGTTTCAAAATGCGAAAGTTTTCCTGGATCAGCGGGAGCGAGTTCTTGAAATGTTCGGCAAGGCCCTGGTGGAACACCAGGTCAAAAGTGCAATCCGGGAAAGGCGACTTGAAGGCATCGCCACGCACGAGCTTGAGGTTGTCATACAGGTTTTCCTTGGCACGCAGGGCATCGACAATCTTCAAGCTATTTTCAGCAAAATCAAGGACATACACATCCGCACCCAGGCGCGCAAGTTCGGCGCTGTCACGGCCGGTTCCGGCACCGACTTCAAGCACCTTCAAGCCCTCGAGCTTGAAGTTTTTCTTGATGGCGTTCAGCACGGACGGAGACGAAGGGTACACCTTATCCATGTCGTTCTTTTTCTGCCAGAAACGGTTCCAGACGGATTGATCAGGTTCTTTTATAGACATAACGCGGAAAATATATGAAAAAAAGAGACGCCGCTTGGAAAACGATTTCTGAAAAACGGGCAGCCAAGGCACATCGGCCGCAACCGATTGTATAAATTTTACTACATTTGTGTATTTTATATGACAATTTGTAGCATTTTTTCTACATTTTCGCCCCGAAAAACGCCGAAAAGTGATGGATTTAACACCGCAAACGTTTGAATGGCAAAATTTTACACTTTTGGCACACAACTTGCTAATAAAAAAAGCGATATTTAGAGGGCAAGGAATTACAATGCATATCGATTCGACAGATACTACACTCAAGCGCTACCTAGAAGATATTAGACGTACTGCCCCCCTTTCCCGTGAAGAAGAACAGATCCTCTTCAAGAGGGCCAAGGAAGGCGACCGAATTGCCCGCAAGAAATTGATCTCGGCCAACATGAGGTTCGTCCTCAAGGTGGCCATCCAGTACCGTGGTTGCCCCATTCCGCTTCCGGACCTCGTGAGCGAAGGTGCCATGGGTCTTGTCCGCGCCATCGAATCGTTCGAATATGACCGCGGTCTCAAGTTCATCAGCTATGGCGTGTGGTGGATCAAGGCTTACATTACCCGCGCCATCAACGAGCAGGGCAACCTCATCCGCCTGCCGGCAAACCAGCACCTCCGCGTGCGCAAGGCTTTGCACGAGCAGTCCCGCGGTAAGGAAATCAACGAAGAAATCCGCGAACTCATCCAGATCGGACAGCGCGGCGTTTCTTTCGACAGCCCGCTGAAGGCCGACTCCAAGGCGACCTACGCCGAAGTCTTGCCCGACACCGCCGCATCGAACCCCGAAGCCGATTCCGAAATCCAGAGCGTCGAAGCTTTGGCCCGCGACCTCATGGAACAGCTCCCCGAACGCGAAGCGAAGGTCATTACCGGCATCTTCGGCATCAACCAGGAAGCCCCGCAGACCTTGCGCGAGGTGGGCGAATCCATGAACATCTCGCACGAACGTGTCCGCCAGCTGCGCGACCAGGCACTCCGCCGCATCCGCAAGTACAACAGCAAGGAATTCCTCCAAGAGAAAAAGGACGCGTTCCTGGCTGCTATAAATAAGTAATCATTAATTATTACTCATTACACATTTCACATTAAAAAAGCTCGACTTGAAGTCGAGCTTTTTTTCGTCTACTTCTTGTGTTTCTTGCGGCGCACGCCCCACTTATCCTTGATTTCTTCCGTAATCTGCTTCTTCTCGTAACGGACAATCATCTTGAACTGCACCATGTAAATGCCGGTTCCCACGAAGCGTCCGTTGTGGTCCTTGAAGTTCCAGTTCACGAACACCTTCTGGTCGGAATTCAAGCAGTTGCCGCCGAACTTCGGGCTGTTACACGGGACCATGATGGTCGTGTCGTTCACGTACTGACCGAGATGGTCGTAGTAGTTCACGACGAACGTGATATACACCTTCGACGGATCAAGCGAGTCAAGCACGGACGGATCCACCGTACCGTCGGCAGAAATCTGCGCACGGTCGAGGAGCTGCGGCACGAAGCGTTCACCCAACTGCACCAGCTGTCCGAGCGCCCCCTGCTTCTCCATATCCTCCTTGGTCGTTGAGCCCGGCATGTAGCGCAGGTTCACGGAGCTTATCGTCTGTAACGTATAGCTATCGGAGCCGTCGTCAGCAATGACGCGGTCGTCGTTCGCATCGAACGAGCCCATGTTGGTTGCTTCCACCAGATGATTGAGCAGGCCTCCGATAATCACGGCCGACGGCTTTTCACCGGCAATGTTACCATAGTTGTCGCGGATATTGTCCTTCGCGCCCTTGACAATCATCAAGGAATCGCCCGGCAAGATCGTGGACACGCCGCCATCCAGGATAAGTTTCGCGCTCTTGCCATCCTGCGCCCACTCGATACGGGTCGGCAACAGATCGATGGTATCCTTGCCGTGGATATAGCTGAAGAAATCCCTGCCCTCGAGATCCTTGTAGAGGACCGGTTCAGAGAACCTCACCGTCAGGGTATCGGCCTTCTTGCCGTAATTCAGCATGGCTCCGGCAATCACAGGAGACATCTTGTCGACAAGCGGAGCGTTGTCTTCGGTCACGAACGTCTCGCCGAGGACCTTGTAGTAAGTATAGACGGTCGCAGGCGGCAGTTCATCGCTGATGCTCGTGACACCCGTCGCGATTTTCATCGTCGCAAACACGTTCCAGCTAACGCTCGTGGAATCTTCCGACAGCGTGAAGTCATCGGGACTGGCCTGCAACTGGATGAGCATGCCACGGTCGCTATACCACGGGTAGGTCATATGCAGCATGGCCACTTCCTCGGAGGTAAGCTTTCCGCTGAAGCGCGTGACGATCTTGTCGAGCGTACCGTCGCCATCGTCGTCCCAGTATTCCACGTTCTTCACCGCAGGCAAGCGATCCATCACATCGACAGGAACTTCACGGTCGTATTCATCGGAGGTGATGTAAGGCAGGTTCTGGAACTGCACAGACGGGTGCAGAGAAACGCTGTCCTTCATGTCGCCGAGGAGACCGAGGGAATCACCCACCAGGATGATGATGTTCTTGGTCGGCATGTAGACATTGGAAATCTGGCCGACAAAGCCGAAGCGCTTGGCCTTCTGCTTGAGCATCACGAGCATTTCCGGTTCGGCGAGGTCCGCCGGAATCAAGTCGACATTGAACTTGATGAACAGGGAATCCTTGCCGTGCTTGTTGCGGATGGCCTGTGCGGATTCGATGATGCGGCTACCCACTTCCACAACAGGTGCGGTACGCTCGTAATGCGTTCCATCGGCATTCGAGTAAGTGATAATCGCGTAAGCGTCCTTCGGGAACTTCTCGGGAATCTTCAGATCGGCGACACTCAGGGAAATCGTATTCACCTTCTTGGATTCATAGGAGTTCACGTACATGGTCGTCGAACCGAGTTCCGGGACATCTTCCGCAGGGAGCGTATCGCCGTTCACGACAAGCGCGACGGAGTAGACACTCAATCCCGCTTCAAGCGTATCCTTCAGGACAATCTCGAGGAAGTCGAGCTTGTCGTCTCCGTCGGAATCCTTGATGTAGCCCTTATCGGCATCCGGAATCGGGTCATAGAAGTTGATGTTGTCGATAATGACGACCCTGCCGTCGGGACCGACGACGATGATGGTACCGCCGTCCACCGGCGTTGTCGTCGTGACCCAGATCGTCACGGAGCCGTCGTTCGCCACCTTGAGCGTATCCGTCGGGTTAGGCTTGGACGGATCGATGAGTGTGAGGTCGGAAGCCGTCGCGAACGTGAGCGAATCCGCCGTAGTTCCGAAGAGCTCCGCGACCTTCGCGGAATCGAGCGTAATGGCGACCACCTGGCCGACTTGTGCCGAGTCGATATTGGAATTGTAGCGGAGATCAAGCTGAATGCCCTTCGGATTATCCACCACGAGGTAGGTATTGTCGCCGATCGTCACCGTACCCGGAGTTCCCTTCGCTGTATCGACCGGAATGAGCACGGAGGTTTCCGAGACAATGTCGTCACCGTCATCGAACTTATCCTGAGATGGATAGAAGTCGAAGCCACTGTTGCTGCTCAGGTCGTAATCCGTAAAGCCGGCATAGCTCCTGGAAGAACTGGAGTTAAGCACGATATCGTTACCGGAGCCCTGGTTGCCGCTGCTGGAGGAATTGCCAGTGTTATTGCCACCGGAGGAATTACCCGTACTTCCACTCGAACCATTGTTGTTGCCACCAGAGGAGTTGCCGGTACTTCCACTCGAACCGTTGTTGCTGCCCGAGGAATTGCCGGTGCTTCCGCTCGAGCCGTTGTTGCTGCCCGAGGAATTGCCGGTGCTTCCGCTCGAGCCGTTGCTGCCGGAGCTGCCGTTCGTATTGCCGGACGAGTACAGCACAGGGCCAGAACTCGAGGACTTCGCGGAGCTCGAAGACTTGCCAGAGCTGGAGGAATTGTTCGTGCCGCCCGAAGAATTATTCGTGCCGCCGGAGCTATTCGCTTCGCTGCTGGAGGAATACTGGACCATGGAGCAGCTGTAGTGCATGCCGCTCGACATCTCGGTATCCTCGCCGGATTCAGCTCCGGTCCTGATGACGCCCACACCCGAAAGCGGAGCCAGGTCATCGAGGTAGTTATCGATCCACTGCAAGTGCACGAGAACGTTGTCGTTAATCTGCTTGAGGGGGTTCGCCGCGTAGTCCACAAAAACGAGGTGCCCCGTGTTGCTCGCTACGAACAGGTGGCCCATACCGTCAACCGTACCCTGGTCCAGACGCCAGCCTACATGGTCGTTCGTGCGGGGTTCCGTAAGGGAACCATACGACTCATCAAAGAAATAATCGCGCAAATCGATATAGGCGACCACCTTCGCCTTCATCTCACCATTTTCCTTATAGGGCTTGATCTGCACAATGCGTGCACCGCCGAAAACAAAAATTGTATTGGAATACGGGTCGTATGTACCACCATGCGCCCCTTCCAGGGAATCAATCAGGATTCTCGTTTTTAATGTCACAATAGCCGAATCACCGACAGGGGCGCGATAAGTATTGGCATCCGCATTATTTCCTACATATACATTGACCGTATCATAGATATAGCCGAAATAAGCCTTTGCAGCCTCATCTTTCCTTTCTTTTTCGGTACATAGTCTAAAATCATAACCTACGCCACCTTCCGTGTGATCATATCGCTCACATCCGCCACCACGGTAATCAGAACGGGTAAAGAAAGCGTTTCCTTCACTATCCCAAATAAGCGTCGACATACTATTATGATCCGCTCGACCTGTTCCGGACAGCGTCACGTTGTAACCCTGCGAATCGAATTGATCCGGAGCATCAGCACCGATATAAATCCTATGCAGTTTGCCCGGAATACCTGCCGCCCACACGTACTTTCCCGAAGGATCACTCATCAAGTGCCATACGCCTTCCGATGTCGTAGCGGACTTTATCAAGCAGGAATTGCCGCCCTCCTTGCGAATCTTGTGAACCGCCTTGGAAGCGCTCTTTCCCTGCGCAGCAACAATCAGGCTGCCATCCGGATGGTGCACGATACCGTCGGCACCGGCCATCCCGTTGTTCCTGCCGCAAATGGTATCCTTCTGCAACAACTGCAGGTAACCGGCACCATCATAGTAATACTTGAGGCTCTTGACCGCATCGTAATCGTAGTTCGAATACTTCGTATAATACAAGGTAGCCCTCGTGCTCGCGTGGGGCACGATATCGCCAACCTGCTGAATCCAAATACCGACAGCAGGGTTTGCCGGAGGGTCGATGTGTGCGGGCGTTTCAGCCGCACTTGCCATGCCGGCATACGCCAGGACAAGCATCGCGATATAGGTCATCTTTTTCATAGCCATATCCTCCAAAGGTCCTATTTCCCGAGGTCCTTCAAGTTGAGCCCGTTCTTGCCCGCCTTGACGCCCCAGTTGTAGTACCTTTCATACTCGAATGAATCTTTCGCACCGAACACCTTCACCTTGAACTTCGCAAGGTAGACACCGATGCCCACCTTGCGGCCGTTCTCGCTGCGCATGTTCCAGCGGAAATAAAGTTTTTTCGGATTCTCGAGGCAGTTGCCTTCTTCCTTGCCAATCTTGCCTTCGGGATTGAAGTAAGAATCGTTGCAATAGATTTCGCCCGAAGAACTCGCGACGTAACCGCCCAGATTCGTATACACGTACATTTCCCACGAGAGGCCAATCTTTTCGAGGTCCGGGACATCCTTGCCCGTAGAATCCTTCGCCATCACCGTCGAGAAGCCGATGTTCATCAGCACACCGAGCGACATCTTCATTTCGTCGGTAAGCGAGGAATCCGCAGGTACGAACCTCACGGTAAAGTCCTTCTTGTCCGAAAGCAGGTCCGCGAAATCCTTCGTCGCAAGCGCGGTCGTCTTCGCGAGCACGCGCGGGTCGCCCTGCAGCATCACCACAAGCGGTTCCTTGAACACGCCATTGCCGGACGCATCCTTGAATCCCTTGTAACTTTCGTTGAAGCGGATATAATCGGCAGGATTCATACGCTTGTCGAGTTCGTCGCCGACTTCCATACGGAGCGTGACGGACTTCCCGTCGTCGGCCCACTCCACGTTATCCATGTCGATGCCCTTCCAGCCGCCGAGGCCGTCTCCGCTGAACAGGAACGCCTCGGAGAGGTCACCCGCGTTCTTGTAGTCGATTGCCTCGGAGAAGGTAACCACCAGTTCGTCGGCTTCCATCTTCTGGAACGATTCAGGACTCAGGAACGTAGCGGTAATCTGCGGCGGAATGCGGTCGTTCATCGAGAGACGCGTCGTATTCTCCTTCGTCTTGCCGTCCACGGTCACCTTGTTCACGACGACCGCGTATCCGTAATCCTTGCCGGACTTGGAGAGGCTCTTGTCGATGCTGGTGAGCATCTTCTTGACATCGTATTCTTCCGGATCCAAGTTCACGCCGAGAATCTTCCCGTCGTCATAGAGCGTGACAACGCCCGCCTCCACGAGGGAATCCAGATTCTCGAGCAGGATTTCCACAACCTCGCCCTTCGAATCGAGCCAGTAGAGCTTCACGTCCAGGTTCTTGAGGTCTTCCGGCTTGATAGGCTTGTCGAACGCGACCGAGGCGCTATCCATGCGTCCGTCGCCGTCGCGGTCGTAGTAGCCGTTATTTTCGTCATCCACGTACAGCTGGCCGGCATTCTGGACTTCCACGGGATTGTTCTTGCCCGTCTCGTTCCCGTCGGCAGCCTTGATAAGTCCATCGGGGCATGCACCCTTCGCGCACGATACAGCAATCTGCAGGGAGTCTCCCGCAAAGACGATGCCCGTATCCAGGACGAACGTCCACACGTCACCCTTCTTGATGATTGCCTCAGATGCGAACGCATCCCCGTTCAGCACGAGGCCCTCGCCCTCGGTCCACGAGGTATCGATGCTCTTGTTGAAGCGGACCACGAGCGTATCCGTACTGCCGCTACCCTTGATGACGGAAGCGGCCTTGATGACGGGCCCGATTCGGTCCTGGAGGTCGGCGGGGCCGACCGTGGAAGACTTGCCGGAATTGGTAGCATCCACATCGGCCTGGACATAGCCCAGGGCGGAATCTCCCGATACCGCCATCTTCACGTCACGGAGGCTGTAGAGGTTGCCCTTGTGCGTTTCGTCGCCACCGAATTCGGTAAAGTGTTCCTTGTCCGGCCAGCTGAGCTCAAACGACTTCACGTCGATGAATTCCAGATTGCCGCCAAAGTACACGGCCACGCTGTCACCGACACCGTCGCCGTTCGTATCGAACACGAACGCGCTGTCGATGGTCGGCATGTCGTGATCGTCAAAGCGGAGTCCACCCGGGAACGATTCATGCACGATGAAGCTCGTATCGCCATTGGCCGCTATATCCGGATAGGCGTCCAGGAAGAACGTGGAGCCGTCGGTTACCTTCTTGACGGTCGTGACCTTGAACGAGGCGCGGCCTTTATCGAAGTTCAGCTGGTAACCCAGCGGGCGTTCCGGAAGCATGGCGCCGGACATGTCGAGGAAGCGGAGGTTCTTGCTCGCGCCCTCGGGATTGATGTAGAAACTCTTCGTAAGCTGCTCCGTCTCGCCGGCTTTCGGGCCTTCGGGAACCACGGTGCGGGCATAGATCGTTATCGTATCGCCCACCTCGAGCTTCATCTCCTTCATCGTCTTGTCCGACACGACCTTCTTGCATTCTTCGTCGAGGCAGTATTCCACCGTCGGTGCATAGAAGTTGTAAACACGCACGACGGCGACATCGCTCATGTCGTCCTTGGTCGCCGTACCGATGGAAACGTTGTGAATCGGATAAAGCCCCTTCACCCCGACGATGACGAAACCTTCGTCGCCGGAATTCATCTTCTCGCGGTTTTTGATTGGATCCTGGGTATTCCACATGACGTATTCGACGGAATCGTTCTCGTCGAGCGGGGCGAACACGTAGAAGTCCACGTTCTTGAGGGCCTTGCTCATATCATTCGGGTCTTCGCCCTCAGGAACGACAAACAGCTGGATGCCCATGAATTCCTCGATAATCGAGTAGAGGCACCTCGGGTCGGTAGCCGTCGTGTAGTTCCTGCAATCAATCCCATCGGCAAAAGCACCCGACGCCATAACGACGGGCAAAAGGAAAGTCAGCAAGAGTCTGCGACAACAGCTATGGAACATAATTTACCTCTACGCACAAAAACAATTGTTCTCGGGAACAATTACATTTAAAATGTAACCTTTTTTAAGCAAAATGGGCGGAACAGCCCCATAAATAAGGTTTCAAAACGGCTTATTCCAAATTGGAATACGGGACGCAATTGCAGTAGACATCCTCGACGATGCGGTCCATGAAAACCCAGCCGTCGCCCGACAGGGCGACGTGCGTGCCGCGGCGGGCCATGTACCCCTCGCCGACCCACCTGGAAAGCACCTCCTCGGGGACCGTCCAGCCGCGGCGACGGAGCGTTTCCAGATCGAGTCCTTCCCGCATGCGCAGCGAAAGCTGCACGATTTCTGCGAGTTCCTCGCTTTTTCCGACCGGATCTAGGGTAAGCATTCCCACCGGAAATCCAGTACGCACGTAGGTGCGCCAGGGAGCGTATTTCTCGGGAGCATGGTAGCGTACACCCCCGAAAAAACCGTGTGCGCCGGGCCCGAAAGCAAGGTATTCGCCCCGTCTCCAATAATTGAGGTTATGCAGGCTTTCACACCCCGTCCTCGCAAAATTCGACGTCTCGTAGCGGCTAATTCCTTGACTCTCAAGGAGTTCCACGCCACCGCGGTACATCGGGGCATAAAGGTCCTCGTCAACGACATCCTCGCCGCGGGCAACACGCTGCCCAAGGAGCGTGTGCGGGTCCACCTTGAGGCCGTAAAAGCTCACGTGACCCAGCGGGAATTCCAGGAGATGACGCAAGTCGCGGAGGAACATTTCCGTACCCTGCCCCGGCAGATTGAACATGAGGTCGGCATTCACGCGGAGCCCCGGAATGCGGGTCAGGAGGTCTAGCGCCGACTCGCCCGTTCCCGCACGGTGACTCCTGCCGATATGGTCAAGCAGTTTTTCGTCAAAGCTCTGGATGCCAACGCTTATGCGGTCCACGCCGCATTCGCGCGCCGCGGAAACGCGTTCGTCGTCGCAGGATTCCGGATTGAATTCCATGGTCGATTCGCGCAGGGCCTTGAGCGGGACTCCGACCGAACCCAGTTCTCCGTACAAGCGCAAGATCAGCTCCGGAGAAAGCACGGACGGGGTGCCGCCGCCCACGTAGAGCGTCTCGACTTTTTCCATGACGCCGGGATGCTTCTCGGCGAAGTTACGCAACTCGCTCGAAACCAAATCCAAATATTCCAAATAGTACGATTCGGGTACAGAAATTGCCGAAAAATCGCAATAATCGCAGATTTTTTTGCAAAAAGGAACATGGATGTACAATCCGAGCATTCGCGCCTGCCGTTTCCGCCTTTCAATTTCTTTCAATATCTGGAAATTTAATTTATATCCATAGTATGGATATCGAAAAACGTCAAAAAATCAAGGAAAACCTGAAGAAACGGCTTCCACTGTTTCTGTTTTTGACGCTTTGCACCATCACCTTCTTCCTCGCATCCACCCTCCTCCTCGAAGATTCCTACAAGGACATATTCCTTGTCATTATGATCTGGTCTCTCCCGCTTTTTATCCACTGACCTATGGCTATGACACGTCTCACACAGCGTAAGTTCAAGGCCATCTGCTATTACCTGGCAAGCTGGATAATCGCAATCCTCGGATTTACTTTCCTCATTCAACACGGCCTCAAGGATGTCGTAAATAGCGAGATCGTACTGTTCATGCTGCAGTTTTCGATTTTCATGGGGCTTTCCCACGGGATATACGACGTCGTCATCCTCCAGGACGACGCGGACCACCGCTCGGCATTCATCGCCCTGCTGGTCCGCTCGGCGTTCTTCATATGCAGTATCTGTTCAAGCCTGGTGCTGTGCGTCCTGCTGTGGAACAGCACGGACTCCGGCGGACTCGTCTCCGAGGAAAATTTCTTGCGGCTCGCCGACGCATTCAAGGATTCCAGCATCCAGTCGCTGATTATCGTGCTGTTCTTCCTCGGGCACCTGATTACGTTCATCCGCTCCGTACACAAGAAATTCGGGACGCGCGTATTCGTGAACACGCTCCTCGGCAAATACCAGGATCCGACAGAAGAGGACCTGGTATTCATGTTCATCGACATCCGCAAGTCCACCGCCATCGCGGAAGAACTGGGGCACGTCACCTACAGCAGCTTCCTGAAGGATTACTACAAGTTGCTCTCGAATTGCTGCGAAGAGAACCGCGGGGAAATCTACCAGATTGCGGGCGACGGCGTTTTCATTACCTGGAAGACGTCCAAGTGCCTGCACAAAGCGCGCCCCGTCAACCTGTTTTACGACTTTACCGAATGCCTGGAAAAAACGAAGCGCAAGTTCCTCCGGCGTTACGGGGTCGTGCCGAGTTTCAAGGCGGGGGCGCACTGCGGAAAGGTCATCGCGACCGAGGTCGGGAACTTCGGCAGCGAGATGGCCTACCACGGCGACGTGCTGAACACGACCTCAAGGATCCAGCACCTGTGTACCAAGCTGGGTCAGGAATTCCTGGTTTCCGAGGAGCTGTTCTCTATCCTCCCCAAGCCGTTCCCGCACGATTATTTGAGCAAAAAGGAAGGGTATTTCGAATTAAGGGGCCGAAAAAAGGAAATTTTGATATTTTCTTTGCAAAGACCCTTGACAAACCTGGACTAATATTCTATAATTGTGCTCACCTCGCGGGAATAGCTCAGTTGGTAGAGCACGACCTTGCCAAGGTCGGGGTCGAGGGTCCGAGTCCCTTTTCCCGCTCTAAACGAAAAAAAGACACCTTAATGGTGTCTTTTTTCGTTTATTCGCGGAAGGGACCGGACCCTCGAAGAGGGGCCGGCATAATTTGTCTCATGCACGAAGTGCGAAGAGGCAAATTATGAGCTTGATGCGAAGCATCAAGCCCGTAGGGTTGACAATCAGCCGCGTCAGCGGAGACTGATTGGCAACAATCCCTTTTTCCCGCTCTATGCTTTTAGTCCTTTATGCAACGGACGTTATACCAACGGTCTTCGTCGCCACTGCTTTCATACAAAAACACAGTGTTGCCCATGTAAATTTCCACATAGAAACCTGCAGAGGTCCAGAAGTAAGCGTGCGAACCTCCCTCAACAAAATCACCGATGAGATTTTCACCTTCGCGCTTGTACCCTCCGGGAAACGCCCCGAACCGGTATTTATTCGTGCCGAAACTACTATTCCAATTCCCCCCACTAAGATGCATGGCTACATGGTCAACCGCCCTCAAAAGGACGTTCCATTCATAGTTGCTAGGTAAATGCCATCCGCTAGGACAAACACCCTGGACAGGCAAGGTTGGCGTACATAACTCTTTGATACCGCAGCCCTTGCCATCCGTACTCCATACACCCGCACTGTCCATCGCAGACGCCCAGGTGTAATAGCGGCCGTAGTCGAGACAAGATTTGTCAAGTCCATTTTTATAGCATAGACTGCTGGAATCACGAGGGTTTGTACCCACCATATAAGCGAACTTAAGGTTCTGCGCCATCCAGGTCTGTTCGCCAATCGTCACGGTCCCGTAGGTCTGACCATCACGCTCGTCAGTCATGGTTCCCGTCACCACCGTCGAAGGATCAACGACGGCTTGAATGACGCTACTGCTGGACTCGATTACCCTACGACGACTACTACTCGATTTCGGCGTGACACTCGAAGATGACGGGACAACATCATCATCCTTTAAGCAACGGACGGAAAACGCTTTCGTCTTATAAGATTGAGTTAGTATCGCAATATAATCGGGGAAGGCAAAAAATACATGGTATGCCTTAAACGAATCGCCTCCTTTAGAACTCCAGAAGGACGCTTCTGGCCCCGCGGACTCGCCATAAGATCTTGCAGGAAGCACAGATAACCAATTTTTCCTATCGAAGAAGGAGGTGCTCACCCCATCGACCGCTTCAATAAAGGCATTCCATTCAACGTCTGTCGGCAGGTGCCAGCCTTTAGGGCAAACGCCACGCACAGGATATGTCGGGAAACATTGCTCTATATAACCACAACCCTTGGTTTCCTCGCTCCATACGCCTGCACTGTCCATCGCGGCCGCCCAGGTGTAATAGCGACCGTATTCGTCACACATGGCAGGTTGGTCATCGTAGCAGAAGCTGCTGGAATCAAGAGTCGATGTAGCCACCAAGTAGGCGTAGTTCAAGTTCTGCGCCATCCATACTTCGGAGTACCTTATGCCGCGTTCCTCGTTGAAAATTTCAATGGTTGTTGTTTTATAGACTTGGCCGTCGCGGTAGTCCGTCAGGGTGTTGTTTTTGGCATCGTAAACGCTTCTGTCATCGCCCACGCTGAACGACGACGGAATGCTCGAAGAACTGCGTACTTCGCTACTGGAAGTTCCGCTGCTAGAAGCCGCGCTGCTGGACGATACACTGCTGGAGCTTTCCGCATCTTTGCCGCTATCCGATGACTTTGACTCGGAGCTGCTGGAGGTTACGCTGCTTGAACTTTTGCCACTAGAACTGGACTTGCCGCTGCTAGAAGATACACTGCTGGAGGACTCGCTGGAACTTTTCGCGTCCTTGCCACTGCTGGATGTCGCGCTGCTGGAACTTTTCGCATCCTTACCGCTATCCGACGACTTCGACGCAGAACTGCTGGAGCCGCCTTCTTTGCCGCTGCTGGAACTGGCGTCGTCATTAATTTGAATCAACGGAGCCCACTCTTCATCGGAGCAAACGTAAAGGATATTCTCACTAGACGCAAGGGCATACTGCCCTTCCCTCTTCTGGTTGCAGACCTTGAAGTCCTCCGGTTCGTCCTCTGTCTGGGAGACCTGAATCCATTTGTACTTGCCGTCGGATTCAGCACAGACATAGGGGGTGTCCTTGACAAATTCGAGGTCGCCCTCCTTCTTGGCCGTACAGTTGCTCAGGTCGTCGATGGACGAGACCGCATTGTCGGGCTGTTTCTCTGGGAGCGCGCTGAAGTCGCTGCTATCGTCACCGCAGGCCACCAAGCCCAGGGCCGCCACGAACGCAACTGAGTAAACCTGGAGTTTTCGCATAAAGACACCTCCAGTTGAAACTACATTATTCTGTCTAGTTATGCAATAGCCCGACATCATTATCCTCCCCGGCTTTAGTCCTGGCACGACTTCGTAGTGCAGGACGCTGCGCCTCAGAAATGCCAGTTCAAGTAAACTTGGCTGTCACTTCATTCGGCTACTAGGGGACTACCACGTAGTCTCTCGCCTCATTGCTAGTCCTTAACACAACGGACGGAATATCCTTCGTATTTGAGTTCGATATGGAGCCAGACTTCATCGAGGCTGGTAAAAATTATTGTATGCACCTCGGCATTTGCACTCTCTGTAGAAGTCCAGAAGTATGCGAATTCTGTTATGTGGTTGTACCATCCATTAATCTGCTTACCAGCAGGAGCCCACATACCGGCAGGGAGCACAGAGAACTCATAGGCATCCGTCCCTTCTTCATCCGTAAACCAACTTTTGGTGGACTTAAGCAATCTACCCGCTTCAGATTTGTCTCCGACTTCCTCAATCAATCTGGTCCACTCGTATTGCGTAGGCAGATGCCAATCCTTAGGGCAAGCCCCCCGCACAGGATATGTCGGGTAACACCTCTTACCATTGCCACAGCCCTTGCCATTATCAGAAAATATGGCAGCACTGTCCATCGCGGCAGCCCAGGTGTAAAGGCGACCTTTCCTGGAGCAGTAGGAGGAATCTCCTTTATAACAGACGCTGATGGAGTCAAGGGAATCTGAGGCCACCAAGTAAGCGTAGTTCAGGTTCTGTGCCATCCAGGTCTGTTCGCCAATCGTTACAGTCCTATAAACCTGGCCGTCGCGGTAGTCCGTCAGGGTATTGTTTTGGGCATCGTAAACGCTTCTGTCATCGCCCACGCTGAACGACGACGGAACGCTCGAAGAACTGCGTTCTTCGCTACTGGAAGTTCCGCTGCTAGAAGCCGCGCTGCTGGACGATACACTGCTGGAGCTACTTTGTTCAAAGGTCCCTGAGCTGGTCGAAGGGCCACTAGAACTGGACTTGCCGCTGCTAGATGACTCACTGTTGGAACTTGCATCCTTGGCACTGCTGGACGACTCGCTGCCGGAACTCTCCACGTCTTTGCCGCTATCCGAAGACTTCGGCTTCGAACTGCTGGAGTTAGCCTCTTTGCCACTGCTAGAAGATACATCACCAGATTCCACAGGAATCCACTCTTCGTCGGAACAGGTGTAAAGGATATCTTCCTTGGACGCAAGGGCATACTGCCCTTCCCTGTTCTGGTTGCAGACCTTGAAGTCCTCCGGCTCTTCTTCCATCTGGGAGACCTGAATCCATTTGTACTTGCCGTCGGATTCAGCACAGACATAGGGGGTGTCCTTGACAAATTCGAGGTCGCCCTCCTTCTTGGAGGTACAGTTGCTCAGGTCGTCAATGGACGTGAGCGCATTATCGGGCTGTTTCTCTGGGAGCGCGCTGAAGTCGCTGCTATCGTCACCGCAGGCGGCCAGGCCAACGGCCACAGCGGCCATGAGTGCAAGTGAAAAAACTTGGGGTTTTCGCATAAAGACACCTCCAGTTGAAACTACATTATTTCGCCTTGGTGCGCAATACAGAACTATTGCCGTCCCCCCTGTAAACAAACTTTTTCGGCACGTTTCTCGGCAAAAATCCGTTTTAAAAGGTATGGAAGCCCCAATTTCGAGACGTCCATACTCCCGCCATTCGCAGGCGGAAAGGAAACGAAATGGAAAGAAAACGTGTTCCGTTCGAGGAACTCCCCATCACCAACAGGTTCATGTTCGCAATGGTCTTCAGCCACAAGGAAATCGCCAAGCCCTTCCTGGAAGCGGTTCTTGGCATCAAGATTCACGAGCTCCGCGATCCCGAACCGGAAAAGACTATCGAGGTCAGCCCCGTCAGCAAGGGCGTCCGCTTCGACGTCTTCACAAAAGAGGTCGGGCCCGATGGCGAAACCATCCGGAGTTTCGATATCGAGATGCAGATGGAAGACACCCACGAAATCCCCAAGCGGGCACGCTTCTACCAAGCCATGCGCGACTGCGAAGCCCTGAACAGGGGCGAAAGCTATTACAACCTGAAGGAACTCTACATCATCTTCCTTTGCCCCGACGACATTTTCGCAAAGGGACGCGCCGTCTACAGGTTCAAGAATCTCGAAAGCGACGATCCCAAAATCGAGATGGGCGACCTCACCTTCAAGAATTTTTATATATTCAATAAGTACCGCGAAGTCGCCGAGAAGGCCATTCGGGATTACATGGAGTATTTCGCCACCAACAAGGCGAGCACCCCTGCAACCGAGAATATCGACAGGCTAGTAAAGTGGTACCAGACAGACAGCAACACGAGGATTCTCTACATGACATGGCAAGAGGAAATAGACATCGCCGTTGACCTTGAACGCCAGCGTGCAGACGATGCGGAAAATCGTCTTTTCAAGGCGATTGAACATACGAACGAAATCCGAAAAAAAATTGACGAAGAAAAAGCTCGCGCTGACAGGTACGAGAAAATGCTTCGCGATCTCGGAAAGTTGTAGCCGTTCTTTTAAAAACCGACCAAGCCGGGGGTTTTAGGGGGTGTCCCCCCCCCCCCTAGGCTTCCCCCCTTTATCCGAAAACCCTATCTGGATGTTCCTTCATTTCGTCGAGCTGGATCTGGTGCAGCACCGCGTGGCCTTCGACAAGGCTCTTCTGCACGTCGATGATGCGCTGGTTGGAGGAGCCGCGGAACTTGATGTCGAGCGAGCGCTTGGCCATGATGAACGGACCGTCAATCAAGATGTCCGCATAAGCGAGCAAGTCCAGGAACGCCGGGGTTTCTTCCCAATGCTGCTGCAAGTATTCAAACGTGTATCCCGTAAAGATTACGAGGTTCAGACCGCGGTCCTTGATTTCGCTCGCGAGCGGCACGAGTGCTGCCGCCTGGTCCATCGGGTCGCCACCGCTGAAGGTGACGCCGTCAAGCAGCGGGTTCTCGTCAATCATCGCAAGGATTTCGTCGATTTCAATAAAATGCCCGCCATTGAAATCGTGCGTCTGCGGGTTCTGGCAGCCGGGACAGTTGTGATGGCATCCTTGCGTAAAGATCGTCATACGGATGCCCGGACCGTCCACGAAAGATTCTGGCTCTATGCCTGCAATGCGAAGTCTCGGAGTTTCCTGTTCCATTTCCAAATCTATTCCCTATTTGCAACAAAAAAAGGCGGGACAAGCCCGCCTAATGTTATCTAGCAGGTGTATTGAACTCGGACATAAGTCCAAGCATTACACGCCGTGCTTGACACGGTCATTGACTTCGGCACGCTTCGCGTTGTTGAAGCGGTCCACCGTACCCACGAGGTAACCCGTGATGCGACGGATGCGTTCGAAGCCGATTCCTTCACCGTACTTGTTCATTTCCTTGTCAGACATTGATGTTTCTCCTTGATGTTAAAATTCTTGTTCTTACCTGATTCCCTTGAAGGCGGGCATTCCCGGGAAGAGCTTGCGCAGTTCCTCGAGTTTCGCCTCGGAAATCGCATGGCCTTCGCTACGTCCGCAGCGCGGGCAAACGTCGCCGATTACGCCCACGAATCCGCAAACCGGATCGCGGTCCACCGGATGGTTGATGCTGCCGTAACCGATACCCACCTCGGCCATATAGCGCACGATCTTCTCGAACGCGTCGAGGTTCTGCGTCGGGTCGCCGTCGAGCTCGATGTAGCTGATGTGGCCCGCGTTGGTGAGCGCATGGTACGGGGCTTCGAGTGCGAGCTTCTTGAAGGCCGAAATCTTGTAGTACACCGGCACGTGGAACGAGTTGGTGTAGTAGTCGCGGTCGGTAACGCCCGGGATGATGCCGAACTTCTTCTTGTCCATGCGCACGAAACGGCCCGAAAGACCTTCCGCCGGCGTGGCGAGCAAGCTGAAGTTGAGGCCGAGGCGCTTACTTTCCTTGTCGCAGAATTCACGCATGTGGCCGATAATCTTGAGGCCGAGTTCCTGCGAGGCTTCGGATTCGCCGTGATGCTTACCCGTGAGGGCCACGAGCGTTTCGGCAAGGCCGATGAAGCCGATGGAGAGCGTACCGTGCTTGATGACTTCGCCCACGGTGTCTTCCCAGCCGAGCTTTTCGGAATCGATCCAGACGCCCTGTCCCATGAGGAACGGGAAGTTCTTGACCTTGCGCTTGCTCTGGACGGCAAAGCGTTCCATGAGCTGGTCGCTCACCAGTTGCAGCATGCGGTCGAGTTCCTTGAAGAACAGGTCCACGGACTTCATCTTGATGGCGATACGGGGCAAGTTGATGGAGGTGAAACTCAGGTTGCCGCGGCCGTACGAGATTTCGCGGGTCGGGTCGTAGTTGTTGCCGATAACGCGGGTGCGACAGCCCATGTAAGAGATTTCTGTTTCCGGATGGCCTTCCTTGTAGTACTGCAGGTTGTACGGTGCATCCTGGAAACTGAAATTCGGGAACAGGCGCTTGGCGCTCACGCGGCAGGCAAGCTTGAACAAATCGTAGTTCGGGTCGCCTTCGTTCAAGTTCACGCCCTTCTTCACGCGGAAAATCTGGATCGGGAAGATGGCCGTTTCGCCACCGCCCAGGCCCTCCTCGGTGGTGAGCAACAGGTTCTTCATCACCATGCGGGCTTCGGGTTCGGTGCACATGCCGTAGTTGATGCTACTGAACGGAGTCTGTGCACCGGCGCGGCTGTGCATGGAGTTCAGGTTGTGGACAAACGCTTCCATCGCCTGGAACGTCGTTTTGTCGGTTTCTTCGTAAGCCATCTTCTCGGCAAACTTCTGGGCCTTCATCACCGTCTCGACATCGAAGGTCTTGGAAAGTTCGCGGGTTTCGGCCTCGACAAACTTCTCGTTAGGCACGAGCGTCGCCGTCATGCCCATTTCGGCCATTTCAGAATGGAGCTTCTTGACGACAGGCAGGAGATCCTCTTCGGCCTTGCCCGTGAGGAGGATGAGTGCCTTGACCATGTTAGAAAGGTAGGCCTTGCGATACGTGATGCGCACGCCGTCGGCCATGGCGTAGTCGAAGTTCGGGATGGACTGGCCACCATGCTGGTCGTTCTGGTTACTTTGTATGGCAATGGCGGCAAGGGCTGCGTAGCTGCGGATGTCCTTGGGTTCGCGCAGGTGGCCGTGACCGGTGTTGAAGCCGTTCTTGAACAGCTTCTTCAGGTCGATCTGGCAGCACGTCATGGTGAGCGAGTAGAAGTCCAGGTCGTGGATGTGGATGTCACCGTCCATGTGGGCGCGGCTATGCTCGGGCTTGAGCATCATCATCGTGTAGAAGTGCTTCGCCGATTCGGACCCGTACTTGAGCATGGTGCCCATGGCGGTGTCGCCATCGATGTTCGCGTTTTCGCGCTTGAGGTCGGATTCCTTGGCGGAGCTGAAAGTGATGTCACGGAGCGTGTGCATGAGGCGCGTATTGACTTCGCGCACGCGGGTACGTTCCGCACGGTACAGGATGTAGCTCTTGGCGGTATCGGCGTAGCCACATTCGGTAAGGGCCTTTTCGACGGCGTCCTGGATTTCCTCGATATCGGGCTTGGTCTTGCCCTCGGCCTCGAGACGGCCCACGGCAAAGGCGGCCACCTTGAGGGCGGAACTAGTCAGGAGGTCTTCGTGGCCTAGGAGGTCCAACTGATCCTGGGATGCCTTAATTTGTTCGGAAAGTTCGCCAGATGCGCGGAACGCCTTTACGACAGCGTCAGAAATCTTCTCAATGTTGAACGGCATTTCGCGGCCGTCACGCTTCTTGACTGTAAAAATCATCAATAATCCCTTAATTATCCAGAACTTTACAAACGTAAAGAAATGTAATCAGTTCTACTATATCTTGTGGCATAACCACACAGCCACCCACAAGATATGGACTATAAGATAATAAAACATTTCCGGAAAAGAACAAAAAATTTACAAATTCCGGTAATTTTTTTGTAATAATTTGGGCAATCTATCAACAGATTGTCACAAGGATACCCCCAATTCGGACCACCATGCCTGGTCCGGTCTTCAATAACTCCATATTCCGCAAATAAATAGAGATATCCACAGGAAAATGAACTATTTTCGGACCATTCCCTTGACAAAATCAGCGGTCTTCGCTACCAGCGCCACGAGAATCGTGGTAGTCATGCTGATGAACGGCATCCAGGGCCAGCTAAAGATTCCGCCGAGGACGGCGGGTACGCCGAACGCGGGAATTCCCTGGACAAGCACTAGGCTTCCCATGCCACAAAGGACGGCCACGACCACCTGCCAGCTCTTGAGGCCCTTCACGAAGAAGGCGAGCAAGAACATGCCAAGGAGCGGGCCCGTAAAGAGCCCCGTGAAGAAGAGCGCGTTCTTGAGGAGGCTCCCCTGCTGCGTGGCGGCAAAGAGCGCGAAGAACACGCCCAAAACGCCCCAGACGACCGTCCAGATTTTCGCACGCTTGAGGCCGCCCATGCCCTTCGATTCTTCCCATCCGAGAAAATCGCGTTCGGACGTATTGCTGAGCGAGTTGATGGCGCCCGAAAGGCTGCTCATGGCGGCCGCACAGATGGCGGCCACGATCAGGCCGGTAACACCTACCGGGAGGCAATTTACAATAAAGTAAGGGAACACGTCGTTCTGCCCGAGAGAATCCGGAAGCGCGGACACCTTCGAGACCTTGTAGTAAACGAAGAGCGCGGCGCCCACCCAATAGAACAGGACCGAAACGGCGCAACCGAGGACCATCGAGAGAACGCTGGAGCGGTTGGCAGCCTTCACATCCTTGACGCTCAGATAACGCTGTACAAACTGCTGGTCACAACCGCGAATCGCAATTTCGAGAATGGCATAAGCGAAGCCCGCCGAAACAAGCGTACGGGCATCCGAGATATCCATCGAAGGATTCCACCAGCGGGTCTTCCCCGCTTCGCTCGCCATCGCCGCCATTTCGCCAAAGCCGCCTACGGTGTTCGCGATAATGAGGAGCACCAGCACGCCACCGCCAAAGAAAACGCAGAACTGCATCACGTCGGTCCAGATGACCGCCTTGATGCCGCCAAACCACGTGTAGAATATCGCGACAGCGGCGCTCACGATAATCGCGACCCTCAAATCCACATGCAGGATCTGGGCCAGCACAAGCGAAGGCGCATACAGCAGGATTCCCGTACGGAGCAAAAGATGAAGGCAGTAGAAAACTGCGGCAAGGCGACGCACCGCCTTGGAACCGAAGCGGACCTCGAAGAGTTCGTAGGCGCTGCTGATGCCCGCATTACGAAGCCGCGGGATAAACACGAAGCCAACTACGACGATGCTCAGGAGTGCGCCAATCTGGAACATGAGGAACGTCATGTCGTCGCCAAACACATCCGCCGGCGCACCGAGGAAGGTAGTCGCACTCACGGAAGTCGCGATGAGGCTGATGCCCACCGCAATCCACGGCATGGAGCCGCCACCGAACATGTATTCCTTGAGGTTCTTGTTGCCGCGCGAAACCCAGAGGCCTATGAGCAGAGAAAACAGCAGGTATGCTGCAAGTACAATCCAATCGACGAACGTAAACATCCGCTAGTCTTCCTTTTCGACCGCGACATGTTCGGCAGTCAGATCCGTGTACTGAATCACCTGGTTGCGTCCGCTCTCCTTCGCCTTGTAGAGCGCCTGGTCGGCATTGTTCACGGCCTTCTTCATATCGTGGAAGTCCGGCTTCACCAGGAAGGCGCCAATGCTCACGGTCACGCGAAGCGGTTCCGCCTGGTGCACATCGAATTCGAGCTGCATCACGGCATGGCGGATGCGTTCGGCGGTTTCGATCATTCCCTCGGGAGTCGTATCGATGAGACCCACCACGAATTCCTCGCCACCGTAACGGGCAACGATATCGATTTCCTTGCGGATTTCACCGCTGATGGCTCCCGCGATACCCTTGATGACCACGTCCCCGATGGGATGGCCGTAAGTATCGTTCACGCTCTTGAAGTGGTCGATGTCCATCATGAGGACGCCGATATTGTACTGCTGCCTGTTGGCACGAATCTTTTCAGAGCGGAGGCTTTCGTGAAGGGTGCGGTGGTTGATGAGCCCGGTAAGGCCATCGCGAGAAGCGAGATCCTTGCCCTGCTCGAACTGGCAAGCCCTCACGTAGGCAAAGCCTGCGACACCCGCAAACGCCTTGAGCAATTCCATTTCGTGTTCGGAATAGCGGTTCGAAGAACGGCTCTCGAGACAGATGGCGAGTTCCGCAATCGCCGCATTCTTGTCCGAAGACACCGGCATCACGAACAGCTGGCGGAAATCCATATTGCGTTTTTCGCGGTCGTCGATGCGCGGCACGTACTGGCCGCCCATACCAGAACTGAAGTTGCGGGCCACGGGGCGGTTCCTGAAGAGCGCAAGCACGGCAAGGCCCTTGTCCGAAAGCGTAAACTTCTTGTTCGCGAACTGCTCGGCATCGATGCCGTCCCAGCAGACCACATGGCCTTCGCGTTCCTTGTGGCTGTCCTCGGGATTCTGCCTGTCGAGCGCAAGGAGCATCATACGATCGAACGGAATATTCTCCTTGACATACTGGAAGATCTGGCGGTAGATGTCCTTGACGGACATCGTCTGGAAGAACTTGTGCTGGTAACCGTAGAGCACGCTGAACTGCTGCTGGGCGATATAGTTCTTGGTCGACGCGACACACTTGAACGAAAGCATGTACAGGGCGCTCGAGATATAGGTCAGCGCCTGTGCCGTAGACTGCGAGAATGCATTCGGGTAAAGGGAATCCACGACAATCGCGCCGATGCGGTTCTTTTCGCGGTCCAGCATGGGTACTGCCACGAGGGACTTGATCATCGGATTGTCGATGTAATAGAGCAGGGACTTGCCGCCCATCAAATCGCCTTCCAGCAGGCGGTTCACCTCGGGGCGGAAGAGCTGGCTGATAAGGCCCGAATTCTCGGTAATGCGCACGTCCGTCGCGACCTGGGCATTCGGGTCGCTGCAGTATTCACGGACGGACCATTCCTTGAAATTGGTAAGCGGGGAGAACACGATAACCGAATACGCATTGGGAATAATGCGCTTGAGCCCCTGCAGGACATCGTTGGTCGCCTTGTTCACATCGGCATTGGTACGTGCCCAGAACTGGTTCACGCGCAAGGTCGAATTCGGTTCGTTGTATTCCTCGGTGCTATCCTTGACGGCGTTACGAATATCGGGAGTGATTGCCGGAGAAATGCCGGTCGCCTGCGCAACGCGGGTAATCACCGGAATGGAAGCAGTCTTTCCGCCCGGAACACGGGGCAGGTTCATATAACCGAGGGCGGCGGCAACACCCGCAACAGGAATGAAGAACAGAAGCATTCCGCCCTGGAATGCAAGGCCGAGCAACAGGCCTGCGACAATGAACAGAATATTCGAAACCAGCATTTTCTCCCTTCTACAATCTAAAGGACCGGTAAAGCATTACACTGGCGACGCCTGCATACAGGACATGGCTAATCCAGGCGGCCCAAAACGGCGTTAACGCACCGTTTTCACCCATCTTGAGACCGATCCTCTCTAGGATATAATAACTAAAAACGAGCAAAAGTCCAACACCGAATTTCTGGGAAAGGCCCCCAGAACGCGAAAAACGATGGCAAAGGGCGGCTCCGATCAAGAGCACGATAAAATTCATCCAGTGCGCGGAAAGCTTGAAATGCAGGGCTGTTTCCATGGCACTCGTATCTTCGCCCGAACGCTTCAGGACCTCGATGCGCTCGCGCACCATCTTGGAATCCATCTCGTCGGGTACCTGACGGTCGTTGATGAGGTCTCCGGGGCGCGTATTCACGCGACCAGACATCTTTTCCTTGACAAACGGGACCACGTCCACGGTTCCGTCCTTCTGGAACGTGCGGCGGTAGCCCCTCTCGAACATCCAATAACCGGTGCTGTCTTCTTCATCCATCCAGCGCACCACCTTGGCATCGTAGCGTTCGCGAAGCCTCCCCTGTTCTCGCAGGAGCAGCACGACATCGCGGCCGAACTTGTTCTTGCCCGAATAATGCTTGAAGAACCAGCTCGCCTTTTCGCTATCGATGAAAGTGAAATTCTGCTTTTCCTTGATTCTCGGGTTCTTGCGCTTCTGCGCATTCGTTTCCATCACCTCGAGCCTCTTGTGGTTCGCATTCGGGAGCCAGTGCTCGCTCATCTCATAAGAACCGAAGGATACGAGAATGCCCAGCAGGAATATCGGGAACAGCGTCTTGAGCGGGCTCTGGCCGGAACTCTGCATGGCGGACATTTCCAGATGGCGAGCCATATTGCCCACGGAAGCGAGCACGGCGATAAACATGGCCACCGGAGTAATGAGGTAGAGCATGTACGGCAGGTAGCAGAAATAGTACTCGCCCACATCCTTCATGTCCCGCGCAAGCCACGTCTTGATGTTTCCCACGAAGTCGATGACGACGAACACGAGGATCGCCCCGAGAACAACAATCAGGAACATCTTCACAAAGTTCCATATCAAGTAGCGGGAGAATTTCATCCGAACCTCCCCGTAATCTTCTTGAAGAACCTTCCGACAGAGCGTATTGCCCTGAACAACTTGGAATCACCGCTAAAGCGGTCACGAATCATGGCAATGGTAATGAAAATGCCGAAGATGCCGATGATGATGTTCGAGGCCCACATAGCGAGTTCCGGCGAGATAATGAGACGGTCCGCAAGATTCTCGCCGCCGATAAGGCAAATCCAGTAAATCACAAAGAACGCAAGGCTGTAGATGATGCCCGTACCGATACCGCCCTTGCGGGCCATGATGCCGAGAGGGGCGCCAATCAACACGAACACAAAACACGCAAACGAGGTACTGAACTTCTTGTGAATCTCGACGAGGTACTGCGCCTGGCGCTTTTCCTCGTTCTCGATCCTTCCGTAGAGACGTTCCGTAGTACGGAGCACGGTAATCTCCTGAACACGGACCTTCTTTAACGCCCTTATAATCTGCGTCGAGTCAAGCTCCTTATCGAACTTGGCTGAATCGGGAACAATTGAATCGCCCGCCAGCAGTTCGTTCAAGGCGGACAGCGTACTCAATCGGTTCTCTTTCGAAGCCTCAAGAAGCGTATCGTGACGGGCACGAGCAGTCTCCACGACCTCCATCATCATCTCCACGGGCATTTCGCGGTCGCTGCGGTAGCTGCGGCTGCGGCGTTCCAGGCGGTCGTCCACGTTTTTCATGGCGAGGTCCTGCGCAAAGAACCTGATACGGAAGTAGTTGCCGGGATCATCCGGATCCACGATGTGCGTTTCTCCGCTACGGAGCCTGAGCATCAAGGTCGCCCCGTTGTCGACATAGTCCATCGAGGCGCTATCCGCATACACGATTCTCGGCGCCCCCTTCCGTTCCATCTCGTAAATCTGGATTCCGTACAGCGTTCCCGAGACCGGATCGATTCGGCTCACCCAGAGTTGCACGTCGGGAAACTGCGTAATGAGGCGTCCCGCATCGATAAACACATGGGGCTTCTTGCGGGAGACCGCGTTCATCAGTTCGACGGAGCGGTGGTTCGCTTCGGGCAACACCCAGTTGTTGAAAAGGATCATCAATACGGAAAGGAGCGTCGCAACCAGCAGGACAGGCCGCATCAAGCTGAACGGAGAAACGCCCGCCGCTTTCACGGCCGTAATCTCGTGATCGCCGGACATACGGCCAAACGCCATGAGGCACGCCACCAGCACCGCCATCGGAATCGACAGCGAGAGCATCCATGCGAGGTTCAACACGAATATCTCAAGAACGGTCGAAGCAGGCAAGCCCTTGGACAGCACATTGTCCAAAATCTTCACCAGGAAATCCACTACGAACAAGAACGTAATGCCGAAAAGAGCGGCCATGAATGGCGCAATCAGCTCTTTCAACACATAGCGGACTAGAATCATTGTTTATTACGACCGTTTTTTTCTACTTTGATGCGTGAAAGTTAGAATTAACCAAAGAAAAAAAAATGATTCGTTCCGCAAAGTTGCCCATATTGCTCTCCCTTTTTATTTCGGCCGCATTTTTAATAGGCTGTTCTTCGGGTGCGTCCAGCAAACAAAGTCATACCGAATACTGCCGAATCAAATATGAGAAGGCAGAGGAACTCTACAAGAAAGGCAAGTACGGTCGTGCCCAGGACAAGCTGGAAGACATCCTTTCGCTCTGCGCCGGTACCGGCTACATGGAACAGTCGCAATTCCTGCTCGCCGAAAGCTACTTCAACCTCGAAGAATGGATCGAAGCCCGCGGCGAATACGGAAGTTTCGTCATCAACTTCCCGGGATCCCCGTTCGTTGAAACGGCCGAATTCCGCAAGGCCATTTCCTCGTTCAACATGGAATTCCGTGTGAGCCGCGACGAAGCAAACACGACGATTGCCATGAGGGACTTCGAACGTTACCTTTCGAACTACCCGGATTCCCCGTTACGTGACTCCGTGAACTACTACTACGACCTGCTCGTGGAACGTCTGGCCGAGAAGGAATTCCAGACCGGGCGCCTCTACCTGCGCATGGACAAACCGCAAGCCGCGGTCATCTACTTCAAGGAATTCCTGGACACCTACCAGAAGTCCAAGCGCCGCCGCGAAGCGCTATTCCTGATTGCGCAGGCCTACACGGACCTCGACCAGTTCGAGTCGGCCCGAAACTACCTTTCACAAGCGAAGATCGAGCTTCCCGAAGACGACAAGGATATCCAGAAACTGCTCGCCAAGACCGAAAAGAAAATTGCGAAGGCCGAAGCCAAGTTTGAAAAACGCTTGAAAAAGGATTCCGAAAGCAAGCGCCAGCAGAAAGAAGAAAAGCAAATGCTCAACTAGGTTCTGTAGATGGGATTCCGGAAAAAGATATGGTTCTGCGCGATTTGGCTTGTCCTCTGGGCAGGGTCATTCTCGTTCGCCGCAAGCGATGATGTCGTCGAGCATGACAATTCCCGCATAGCCATATTCCTGCAACCGGCCATTTCCTTCCTGAGTTTCGAGGAACGCGACTATTTCCAGGATGCCATCGATACCATCTACAAAGAATTCCGCGCAACCGCGAAGAACGAAGAGGAGTCCCTCTACGTCGCAAAGCAGAACTTCCAAAAAGTGAACTTCTGCTTCCCCATCATGGGCGGCCTTCAGTTCCAAGTGATGCAGGACCACTTCGTAAGCGCAGGCCTCGGCTTCATCTATGACAACGAATCCGTGGTGCTTACCGACCGCAAGAACAAGACGCACAACTATAGCTACACCATCCAGGGCATTCCGCTGTTCCTGGAATACAGGCTCGCCATTCCCGTAAACCTGATGACGCTTTCCGACGGCGGGCTTTTCAGCATCGCGCTGCGCTGGTACTGGACTCTCCCGGGAACCGAAATCTATTCCTCTTGGGGCAAGATTGAAGCCGATAATTCACCGTTCGGCGCCGGATTCGGATTCAGCGTCGGATACCTGATCGCCAGCTGGAAAGGCCTGAACATCTTCGGCGACATCGGCTTCAGCACCATCAAGGTTGAGTCCAAGGAATCCTTCTCGAAAATCGTTCCCGGAGGCCCGACCGAAAAAGCGAAGTGGGACATCGGCGGACTGCAGCTGCAGATTCGCGTAAGTTTTGGCGTATGGAACAAGCCCAAGCCCATCGAAAAGGATGACGACGATGACATTCCCGATTCGGACGATAAGAAGGAACCGAACAAGAAGCCCCCGATGCCGACGAAGAAGGACAAGAAAGATTCCGTAGATGTCGGTTCCGCAGGTGTGAATGCAACCGTCACCGATACAACCAAGAGCGTCGAAAAAGCGGAAGCGCCTGCCGACACGAACGCCGCGGTACAGGATACATCGGCTATCACACAAGATTCCACGACCGCAGGGCAGACCGAACCCGCAACACAGCAGGCACCTGCCGAGCAGAAGAGCACTGAGCCCGAAAAGGCCAAGCCCGCAGAAAAGAAGGAACCCGCAAGCAAGAAACCCCCGGAGGAATAATGAGTTTCATTCCGGGCGAAAGATTGCATTACGCCGAGACCCATTTCAAGTTCAGGCTTCCCTGGTCCCTGCTGTTCAGGCCGTGGCCTGAAATCCTAGTGGACGCCCCGTTCCAGTTCGTACCGGGAGCAGAACCCACGCTGTGGATTGCCGTACGGGATGCGCACCGATTCCCGACACTCCTCGAAGAGATTGAAATCCAGATCAAAGCCCGCGATGCCGCCACGGCAGATGCATCGAACAAGAAATTCAACCTGCAAATCAAGGCCACGGAACAGTTCGGATTCTATCCCGTAAAAATCGGGACGCTCGAACCCGGCCGTTACGAAGTCCATTGCAAGATTACCGCCCGGCGCATCAACGAAAACGGGAATGCTTCTGGCCAAGCAAGGACATTCCGCCGTTGGAACTATCCGGGACTAAGACCTTCGCCTCTTCAATTCCGGGTTCTCGCTTCTGAACTGCCCATGGCTCCCGGATACGTATCCGGCGAAATGCATTGCCACACGCATTACTCGGCCGACCACGTGGAGCACGGAGCGACACCCGAAGTTATGCAGCAGGCCGCAAAAGCGGTCGGCCTCGACTTCGTAAGCTTTACCGACCACGCCTACGACTTCGCCTACACTACCGAGGACTATACCCGCGAAGCCGAATCGCCCATCCCGCGTTTCGACTCCCTTCGCGAAGAAGTTCGCGTTCTGAACGAGAAAGACAACTCTCCGCTACTGATTGCTGGCGAAGAAATTTCCGCGGGCAATTCCAAGGGCGAGAACGTCCACATGACGGCACTCGGCCCGGAATGCTACCTGCCGGGACTCGGGGACTGCGGTCGCAACTGGCTAGAGAACAGGCCTACCTTCCGGATACCCAAGCTGTTGCAGATGACCAAGGCGCATTGCTTCGCCGCGCACCCGATGCAACCTATGGGACTTCTGGAAAAATTCATTTTCAGGCGCGGCTACTGGAGCCATCAGGACCTGAACCTGGACGCAGACCACAAAATACGCGGCATCCAATTCTGGAACGGCTCGCGTGACGAAGGATTCATGCTCGGACGCGAATGGTGGATCAAGGAACTCGGCAAGGAGAACTACCTGCTCCCCATCGGCGGAAACGACGCCCACGGCGACCTGAACGACACGACCTTCGTGCACCTGCCCCTCATTTCTCTCGGGCACTCGCGCGACCATGTATTCGGCCGCGTCCGCACCGTGGTGAAATTGGACGAGAATCAGGAAACGGGAGAACCGCTTTCGCTCGAGGGCCTGAACGCGGCATTCGCGGGAGACAACTGCTACGTGACCGACGGACCCGCACTCTGGTGGGAACGCTCCGATGCCCATGGGGTCAAGAGCATCCTCTTTCATGCCCGAAGCACAGACGACATCGGAGGAGCGTTCCGCTACATACGCATATACGGACGCAAGAGGATGACGAACGGCAAGCTCGCCCGCGAAGAGAGTGTCCGCATGGAAAGCCTCGTCGCAGCACCCGCCAGCACAGACATTGTCGTACCGATAGACAACTACGCCTACCTGCGTGCCGAATGCGAAACCGCCTCCGGCAAATTCGCGCTCACATCGGCTGCAAAAGCCGACTAGGAGAAGCCATGGCGCCACGCTTCGTCAGCCCCATGATTCGACGCAGGCCATTGGCTTCGCTGCACACGAGCAATACGCAAGGCGGTTCCGAACGCATAACAGACAACGTTGTTCAGAATACGCCGACCAATACACCAACCGACAGTCCAAACACCGAAGAACAGCCCGAAGAAGTTTCGCGCGTCGCCTTCGGAACCTACCGGCAGATTCGCGACTACAGCCTCGTCCTTTTATCCCAGGGAATCGAGCACCGGCTCGAGCACAGCGAGGAAGGTCCGTTCGAAATTTTCGTGCACCCCGAATACGAAGACAGGGCGCTCCACCAGATTGAACTTTACCGCAGGGAAAATCCGCCCAAAAAGGACAACCCGCCCATGCCGCTATCCATCAGCTTCCAGCCCCTGTGGGTGCTGCTGGTTCCATCGGTCATCACGGTCGCAGACTTCGGGAACTTTTTTGCGGGGCTACACAACCGCGGGCTTTCAGATGCATACAAGGTGCTGCACGGAGAATGGTGGCGGACTATCACGGCGCTCACACTCCACGGCGACACGCACCATCTGGCTGGGAACCTCGTCTCGGGATACATCGTACTGAACCTGCTGGCCTACCGCATTCCGCTCGCGCGCATGGTTCCCTTCCTTGCCGTCGCCAGCGCGCTCGCGAACTTCTGCGTCGCGCTCACCGTGCAATCCGACTTCCGGTCCCTCGGATTTTCGACATTCGTGTTCGCATGCATCGGCGCGCTCGCCGTCATCGAGTTCAGGCTCATGCCCAAGGAAACCCACGGGATGCTGCGCCGGTTCGCCCCGCTCTGCGGAGCCATTTCCATCGCGGTATTCCTCGGCCTCGGCGAGCACGCGGACATCCTGGGACATGCCTACGGGTTCCTCGCCGGCATGCTGTGCGGGTTCATTCCCAAAAAGAAGATGCTGCGCTGGGGCACGCCCACCACGCTCAAGGACCTCGTGTGGATAGCCGCCTACTTCGCGCTGTTCGCCATAGGCTGGTCCCTCGCTCTCAACTAACCGCGGGTGCACAAAAAAAGAAGGCCAGCCCGAAGGCCGGCCATTCCTAAAATCAAACCGGTAAAAGCGGTCGCGGACTAGAGGCTCGCGACGAACTTCTTCGCCTTGTCGGCGTACTGCTGGTTGTCGCCGTAAACCTCGAGGAGACGTTCGGCGGTGTTCTTCGCCTTGTCGTTGGCACCGAGCTGCTGGTAGACGAGCGTGAGCTTCCACATGGCATCTGCAACCATCGGGACTTCGTCCTGCGGTTCTTCCTTCTGGAAGCGGTCTTCCTTGTCACCAGTGCGCTTGCCGAATTCGGAAATGTACTTTTCGAGGAGACCGGCGGCGGCGGAGTAGTCGCCCTTTTCGATCTTCACGGAAGCGAGACCGTGCATGGCGGCCGAGCGGACCAGGGCCACGGAACCGGCGTTATCGAGCGACTTCTGGAACAGGACCGCGGCCCCGTCGAAATCACCCTTTTCATACTTGATGTTTCCGGCAAAGAGGGCGGCCTTCGCAAGTGCGAGTCCTTCGATCTTGCCCGACTTCATCTGGTTTTCAAATTCGACCAGGGCGCTGTCGTTCTCGTTCGCGTAGAGGAAGGTCATGCCGGTACCGAGGAGTTCAGCCTGTTCGGCCGCGGCGGCCTTGCGGGCGTCCTTCACCTGGACAACACCCGCGACAACCGCGAGCACCACTGCCAGAGCGACAAGAACCTTGGTTCCATGTTGAACGAAAAACTGCTTAATTTCAGAATTATTCTGGTTTGCTTCGTTAGCCATTTTAGACTTCCATTTTAAATTTTGTGCCTCAATCATAGAAAAATTAAAAGACTTTGCCAACCGATGCCTCCCCTATCTTGACAAAAAAGCGCCCTATTGCTATTTTTTGCCCCGCTATGCCACTCTAGCTCAGCTGGTAGAGCAGCTGATTCGTAATCAGCAGGTCGGCAGTTCAAATCTGCTGGGTGGCTCGAAACCCCGGTTCCCGATGGGACCGGGGCTTTTCTTTGGAAGCGGGCCATCTTGCGAACCGGCGCTAATTTTATTATTTTTGGCGCCCTATGAATCCCAATGGCGCCATCATCGTTCAGAGTAACATGGAAATCATGGTGGAGGTCGACGCCCCCACCTACGAAGCGGCCCGCGACGCTATCGCTCCCTTCACGGAACTCGTCAAGAGCCCGGAACACCTGCATACCTACAAGATAAGCCCCCTCAGCCTGTGGAACGCCGCAGCGACGGGACTACGTGCAAAGGAAGTCATCGAGCGCCTCGAAAGCCAGAGCCGCTACCCCATCCCGCAGACCGTCATCACCGAAGTCGAGGACTACATGGCCCGCTACGGCCTGCTCAGGCTCCGCAAGGACGGCGACAACCTGATCGTGGAATCCGACGACCGATACATGTTCGCGGAAATCTGCAAGCTCAAGGAAGTGGAGCCCTACATTGTACGATTCATTGACGACCTGCACGCCGAGGTGGACCCGGAACGCCGCGGTCACCTCAAGATGGCGCTCACCAACGCCGGATTCCCGGTCGAGGACCTCGCAGGTTACATCGTCGGCGATCCCCTGCCCATCCACCTGCGCGAGACGACGCTCGCCGGCAAGAAATTCGAACTGCGCGACTACCAGAAGGAAGCCGCCCAGGTATTCTATGCGAGCGGTTCCGAGAAAGGCGGTTCGGGCGTCATCGTGCTCCCCTGCGGCTCGGGCAAGACGGTCATCGGCCTTGCCACCATGGCCTTGGTACAGACCAAGACCCTCATCCTCACGCCGAACATCTCGGCCAGTCGCCAGTGGATCCGCGAAATCTGCGACAAGACCGACCTCACCATCGACCAGGTGAAGGAATACTCCGGCGAAGTGAAGGAAATCGGCCCGGTGACCGTCGCGACCTACCAGATTCTCACGCAACGCAAGCGCGCCAAGTCTGCGGAAAACGAAAAGCCCGAAACCGAGCTTGACGAATTTAGCGACGAGGAAGTCAAGAAGGAACTCGCGAACTTCCCGCTGTTCAGCCAGCAAAAGTGGGGCCTCATGATCTATGACGAGGTTCACCTGCTGCCCGCCCCCGTGTTCCGCCTGAGCACCGAAATGCAGGCAACCCGCCGCCTCGGCCTTACCGCGACGCTCGTGCGCGAAGACCATAAGGAAACGGAAGTCTTCAGCCTCATCGGCCCGAAGAAATACGATATCCCGTGGCGCATCCTGGAAGCCCAGGGCTGGATTGCTTCGGCATTCTGCAATGAAATCCGCATCCCGATGGAAGCGGAACTCAAGATGAAGTACGCCCTCGCCCCGGTACGCGAGAAAATCACGCTGGCAAGCACAAACCCCGAAAAGAACGACATCGTGCAGCGACTGCTCAAGCACTTCGACAAGCCCGACGACCGCGTGCTTATCATCGGACAGTACATCGAGCAGCTCGAGAACCTCTCGAAGGAACTCGATATCCCGCTGATCACGGGCAAGACCCCGAACAAGGAACGCGAGCGCCTGTACGCCGCCTTCCGTGACGGCACCCAGAAAAATTTGATGGTATCTAAGGTAGGCAATTTTGCTATTGACCTTCCGGATGCGAACGTTCTTATCCAGATTTCGGGAACGTTCGGCAGCCGCCAGGAAGAAGCTCAGCGCCTGGGACGCGTGTTGCGCCCGAAGAGCGACGGCGGCGCCGCGCATTTCTACAGCATCGTCACGCAGGATTCCAAGGAACAGGAATTCGCGATGAACCGCCAGCTGTTCCTCACCGAGCAGGGATATGCCTACAAGATCATCAAGCGCGGCGACTGGGATATCCTGGCCCGCACACCCGAGGAGCTCGCCGCGCGCAAGTAAAGCGGGCCCTATCGCGACACCCTATAAAAAGAAACGCCCGGAAGCTCACGCTCCCGGGCATTTACATACCCTTCAATCGGGTTCAGGAAGAAAATCAGGCGTTGTGGTTATTGAATTCGCGGAAGTTTAAAGCGAACTCGTCATCATAACCGAATTCTTCTTTCTCATCACAACCGCTTCCACACAACAGGCTCGACATAATCGAAAAATCCACAATTTCCATTTTCGGATTCAGATACTCTTTCTTCATTATTTCCCCTAAACTAGCGTTCCACTTTAATCTTGTTGACATACATGCCCTTGGCCGCATGCTTGGCATTCACTCGGCGACCGTTCAGATCGTACTGGCGACCTTCCATCTTGATTTCGCCCGTGACCGTATTCCACTTGACCAAGCGGGTCGTTTCACCGTCACCATCGACAAGTCGAACGTTGATTGTCTTGGGAAGTTCAAAAGCTTCTTCGGAAGCGGACTTTGTAAGCGGAGCCTGTCCGTTGTATCTCAGATAGGCGCGCATGGGCGGGATATAGGCACCAGCGCCAGCCTTAACGAACTGCCCGGCATTGTAGCGGCCCTTGCTCTTGGCGGCATAACCGAACACGCGACCAAGATCCTTGTCACCCTCCTTCCAGGAAACGTAGGAATAGGTACCTTCCATAGTCCAATCGGAATTTTCCGCAACGGCACTGGACATAGTCAATTCAGTCTTGGCCTGTTCCGTAACCGCAAAATCCCTTCCAACAAACTCGATTTCCTTGATATCGCCGCATCCTTCGGTCTCGACATCGGTAATCATCAGATAAGGCTTGTTGGAGGCGCCATCGCCAATCAGGTTCTTGGCGACAATGTTCCATTCACCAGTAGAATCCTTACCAATCTGATTCGGCTCGTACAGATGAATGCACCCATTGTCCACGCTAGAGTTCAAGCCGAAACTGGCCGGAAGAAGGATGGTGGAATTTGCCGGCAGCGCGGTATTGCGTTCGACAATCAGCTTGTAGTCACCCTTGCGATGATTGTTAACGCAATTGACATCTTCATTAGTAACGGCAATCTCGGAATCCTCTTCGGAAAGGGATTCCAGATACATCACGTTCTCGGATGCGTAAAAGGCGCCACCCTTAAACGTGCAGGTCGGTTCGCCATCGGGCCTTGCAGCCCAAGTGAAAGAAACAATACCAGAAAGCAGCGCGATGTTCAGGGCTGCCATAACTCTTATGCTCATTTGCCCCCCTATTTTTTTAAGGCGCCGCAAATGTAGCACAAAAAGTTTTTTTCGTCAACCTTACTTTTTACTTACCTGTTTTACTTTTCTACAACGATTAATTCAGGCTCGCCACGGCCCGGAAGCGGGCGGAAAATCTTGACATTGGTCTGAACCGCCGGACCGCCGAAAGCCTTCATTTCGCAGGTGAAGAGGAAGTTCGTTCCCGCGACCACCTGGGTCGAGACGCTGAGCGGTTTGAGGCTCAAGTAAGCATAGTCCTTGGTCGCGGCCGCAAACACCGCAGAATCCTCCGCCGTGAGAGGGCGCTGTTCCGAATAGCCGCCCATGAGCATCTCGTCGGTCTTGCCCGTCTCGAGGTCGGCAAAGAACGCCTCGATTTCCTTGGCGGCCACCTCGGAGCCGTTCTCGGCCGTCACGCGCTTGTTGGAAATCCCGTAGGCAAGCGTCACGTTCGCATTCGGTTCAAGCGTCTTGAGTTCGGCGGCAGAAGCCTTGCGGCCACCGCTCCCGTAAGTACAGAAAGGCACCACGACCTTGCCGCTCAGATCGTTGGAATCGAGGAAGGAATAAATCGGCGGGGCGAAGCTTCCGAACATGATCGGGTAGCCGAGGAAAACCGTATCGTACTTGGCGAGGTCCGCCTTCGCGTTCACTAACGCGGGCCACTGCTTGGATTCACGCTGGGCTCCCACTGCGGCAATCGTACTGTCGTAAGTCGACGGGTACGGGGTCGCAAGCGCGATCTCGAACACGTCCGCATTTCTCGCCTTCTGGAAAATCTCGGCCACCTTCTTGGTCGCACCGTTCTGCGAATAGAAAATCACGAGCGACTTGGTAGCGACAGGCTGTTCTGCCGGCTGAGCGGCGGGCTGGACATTCTTCTCGCCAGTTTTGGACTGCGCCGACTCCTGTCCGTTGCACGCAAGGAACAACGCCGACGTGGCAACAACCGACACCGCGGCAAAGAACTTCAGCTTCTGGAACATAGGGAACCTCCTGAAAATCGAATACATTTCAAAAATAACCTTTTTATATTTCAACCGACTCCTCGTCCCCCCGAATGAAGGCCGCAAGGCGCTCTATAGTACGAGCGAGGTCGTTGCGGAGCGAGCATTCCCAGATTGTCGCCACGCGGTACCCCATCAGCGACAGCTTCCAGGCAGTCTTGACATCACGAACCACGTTGTTCTCGAATTTCTCGTTCCAAAATTCGGAATTGCTCTTGGGACGGCTGGTAAATTTGCAGCCATGCTGATGCCAAAAGCACCCGTTCACGAAAACGACTACGCCGTATTTCAAAATAAACAGATCGGGCGATCCCGGCAGATCATGACAATGCAACCTGTAGCGGAACCCCTCCCGAAAGAGCCCCCTGCGCACGAGCATCTCGGGCCGGGTATTCTCGGAACGGACAGCCCGCATCATCTGCGAACGGCTCATGGGTTTAAAACGTTTTCGCTTCGGCTTAATCACAGCGAAAATATATTTTTTTGCGCTCTCCCCGTCTTTTTTTGATTATCTTATACATTGGTTAATCTGGGATGAATGCATAGGAGTTGCAGATGAGAAATATGCATCCCGTTACGGGTTTCGCGCTTAGCATCGCCCTTCTCGGCACAAGCTTCACGAGCGTCCTCGCCGCAGAACCGACCATCAGGGAACTCGCGAAGGAACGTGGCCGCTATATCGGTACCATCTTGAACAGCGAATGGTTCAACGACGATATCGAACCGGAATTCGAAGAAATTCACAAGACGCAGTTCAACGTCGTGGTCGCGGAAAACGAGATGAAGTTCGACGCCACGGAACCGAGCGAGAACGAATTCAATTTCGCGAAGGGCGACAAGATGGTCGAATACGCGAAGGCGAACAAGATTCGCGTGCGCGGCCACGCCCTAGCCTGGCACAGCCAGGTTGCCGGATGGGTCAGCAGCAATTACGCCGGGCAAAAAGAGAAACTGCTCGCCGTCCTCAAGAACCACATCGAGAAGGTGGTGGGGCATTACAAGGGCCAGGTCGCCGAATGGGACGTGGTGAACGAAGCCGTGAACGACGAATACAACGCCGGCTGGCGCTCCACGAACTCCGTATGGTATGAAGGCATCGGCGCGGAATTCTTGGACTCCGCATTCGTATGGGCGCACGCCGCCGACCCGGACGCAGAACTCTGCTACAACGACTACTCCCTCGAATGGGGACTGCGTGAAGGTTCCAAGGCTAGCTTTGTCGTGGAACAGGTGAAGCGCTGGAAGCAAAACAACATTCCCATTACCTGCGTAGGCACGCAGACGCACATCGAAATTGCGCACGAGACGACCCCGCAGAACGTACGCGCTCTCGCCAAGGCTCTCAACGAACTCGGTGTGGTACTCAACATCACCGAACTCGACATCGGATTCCCGAAAGGCTCCGCCGGCCAGCTCACCGCCGCCGACTATGCCAAGCAGGGACATCTGTACCGCCAGTTCATGGACGTGTTCCTCGAAGAACCGAACATGGGAGAATTCGTGATCTGGGGATTGACCGACGCGCACAGCTGGCTTGACGAACAGCAGGGCAAGACGGAAGGCCTCCTCTACGACAAGCAATACAAGCCGAAACCCGCTTACGACAGCATCATGGTAAGCCTCAAGGAACACCCGGCCGCAGATGTCGTCTCCCCGTACGGCGATGTTGAAATCGTCGACCCGATCGACTCCACCGGGACGGATTCGACCGACGTTGGCGACACAACGCAAGTTTTGAAACGTGCCGGCCTTGCCGGTAGCTTCTCCATGCATGTTTCCGGACACACGCTGTTTATCGCCGGGACACAGTCCGCGAAGGTCGACGTATTCGACTTGCAGGGGCGCCCGGTATTCAGAGGCAAGTGCGAAAAGGGCTCCGTTGAATTGAGCGACATTTCGGAAGGGCTCTACGTGGTCCGCATGCGCTCCGGGTCGGCAAGTTTGACGAAACGCATCGCCATCAAGTAGAAAAAAAAGCTATCTTTGCGCTCGTTCGGCGCATGTTGCGCCGCATTTAACGGAGGCTAAAATGGCTCTACAGTTCTACAACACCGCATCGCGCAAGAAAGAAGTATTCACACTCCCCGAAGGCGTTCCCGCCGTGCGCATGTACTGTTGTGGCCCGACGGTGTACCATTTTGCCCACATCGGCAACCTCCGCACGTACATTTTCGAAGACTTCCTGGTCCGTACGCTCAAGTACTACGGCTACAAGGTGAACCACATCGTGAACATCACCGACGTGGGCCACTTGACCAGCGACGCTGACTCCGGCGACGACAAAATGGAAAAGGGCGCCGCCCGCGAAGGCAAGTCCGTGTGGGATATCGCAAAGTTCTACACCGACGCATTCATGGCCGACTGGCACCGCCTCAACATCCAGGAACCGACCCGCTGGACGCCTGCTACGCAGCACATCCAGGAACAGATTGACCTGGTGAAGACCTTGGAAGAAAAAGGTTACACCTACCGCACATCCGACGGCATCTACTTCGATAGCCTCAAGTTCCCGCGCTATGCCGACTTCGCCCGCCTCGACGTGGAAAACCTCCGCAAGGGTAGCCGCATCGACATGGGCGAAAAGAAGAACGCCACCGACTTCGCTCTGTGGAAGTTCAGCCCGAAGGACAAGAAGCGCGCCATGGAATGGGACAGCCCGTGGGGTGTTGGTTTCCCCGGCTGGCACATTGAATGCTCCGCCATGGCCATGAAGTACAACGGCCCGACGCTCGACATTCACTGCGGCGGTACCGACCACATCCGCGTGCACCACACGAACGAAATCGCCCAGAGCGAATGCGCCAACGGCGTGACGTTCGCCCGCTTCTGGATGCACGGCGAATTTCTGCGCACCGCTAGCGAAGAAAAGTTGGAAGACGGCACGACCGAACAGAAGTTCGGCAAGATGAGCAAGTCCAGCGGCGAGTTCCTGACGGTCTCGCTGTTGATGGACCGCGGCTTCAACCCGCTCGACTACCGTTTCTTCGCGATTGGCAGCCACTACCGCAACTACCTGAACTTCACGTGGGAAGCTCTGGAAGGCGCGAAGGAAGGCCTCAAGAGTTTGCACAAGAAGACGGACCCGCTGATCGGTAAGGCTACCGCGATTACGAGCGATGCCGCCAAGGCGTTCCAGAACGAGTTCAAGGAAGCCATCGGCGATGACCTGAACATGCCGCGTGCACTCGGCATCATGAACACGATGCTCAAGAGCGATATCGATGACGGAGAAAAGGCTGCCCTCGTGGCCGACTTCGACCAGATTTTCGGCCTGAAGCTCGACGAACCTCGTGAAGAATACGCCAAGAAGGGAGCCAACGACGGCGTGGATGTCGCGAAGATCGAAGCGCTGATTGCCGCCCGCAAGGAAGCCCGTGCCAACAAGAACTGGGCCGAAAGCGACCGCATCCGCGACGAACTCGCCGCGATGAACGTGGTCATCAAGGACTCCAAGGAAGGCACGACCTGGGAATTGAAATAGGCCCGCGCCTATGAACATCAAGCAATTTGTCGTGAACCCCTTCGGCGTGAACTGCTTTGTACTGAGCAACGACGCCGGCGATGCGATTCTCATCGACCCGAGCGTTAGCAACGAACGCGAAGAAGAAGCCCTCACCCGCTACATAGAGCAGAACCATTTGACGGTGCGCCACCTTTTGAACACGCACCTGCACTTGGATCATGTGTTGGGCAACGCGTTTGTCGCCCGCAAGTACGGAGTGCAGCTCGAGGCTCACGAGGAAGACGCCTTCTTGCTTGATTTGCAGGAAGAACAGAGCCAGATGTTCGGACTCCCGATGCGCGAGCCTTCGCCCGGACTCGGCAACACCCTTGCCGAGGGCGATGCCGTCGAGGTGCCCGGCATCCGCTTGCAGGTTTTCCACATCGCAGGGCACTCTCCCGGCGGCATCGCGTTTTACTGCGAAAACCCGGGCGAAGTGAACGGTCAAAAAGCACCTCCCCTGCTGTTCCCCGGTGACATCATGTTCGCGGGCAGCCGCGGGCGCAGCGACCTCTTCGGCGGGGACGACCACGCGCTTGTAAGCGGGATTAAGAGAAAGTTGCTCCCGCTACCCGACGATACCGTCGTATTCCCCGGGCATGGGCCCACAACGACCATCGGCGACGAAAAGATGTGGTATTAATGACTACATCTGCCGCCTGAAAATTCAATCTGAATAAAAAAGGACTGCATCGCTGCAGTCCTTTGAATGTTTTTGACAAGCTCGCTAGAGATTAGATCTCTTCGATGCTTGCGTGATATTCCTGAAGAGATTTAACCGCACCATGGCCGTTCCTTGCAGCGGCGATGCCCTTCACGGTGTTGTAGGCACCGGCGAGGGTCGTGATGTACGGAACCTTGTACTTGATGGCGGCCTTGCGGATGGCGCTTTCGTCCTTGATGGCGTCGCGCTTTGCCCACGGCGTGTTGATGATGAGGTTCACCTGCTTGTTCAGGATGATGTCGAGGACGTTCGGGCGGCCTTCGGCAATCTTGTTCACCACTTCGCACTTGACGCCGGCCTTCTCGTAGAACTTGGCGGTACCTTCGGTAGCGTAAATCTTGAAGCCGAGCTTCTGGAATTCCTTGCCGATTTCGATGGCCTGTTCAGACAAGTTAACCTTGTCGGAGAGGCTAATCAGCACGGCACCTTCGTTCGGGAGGAAGGAACCTGCGGCTTCCTGGCTCTTGTAGTAAGCGAGGGCGTAGTCGTCGGAGAGGCCGAGCACTTCACCCGTGGAGCGCATTTCGGGGCCGAGAACCGGGTCCACCTTCGGGAACTTGTCGAACGGGAACACGGCTTCCTTGGCGCCGTGGTGGTTGAACTTCTTGTCCTTGAGCTTCAGGTCTTCGAGCTTGGCACCGAGCATCAGGCGGGTCGCGAGGCGAGCCTATGGAGACCGTTCGGCTTACAGCCTCACTCTCGCCTTCGACGACTCGTTAAGACGAGTCGCCTACGGCTCACGCGCGTGTTACAAACCTTGGAGACCAGAGGCTCCGTGCGGGAATATTCTACTTTGGGCGTTCCAGCACATATATGTGCGGTCGGGCTATATTTTAGGGGCGACCACCTTCGCTTCGCTCGTTACTCGCCTCCTAAAACGAAGCCTTGCTCCCGAAAACATCAAGACAAAACTGCCCGCAAGTCTTCGCCCCAAGGGGTCACTATCCCTAACGCAAGATTAAAGGTTCCGCTAATAAAAAGGGACTACACATAGATAATCTATGGTAGCCCCTTTATTATCCTTGTAATAACATCAATTGATTATGCTTTTTTCTCGCGCAACATTCTACGAATGTTATTCAAGGCCTTTTCCGCAGTTTCCTTAGAAGGCAAGATAGTATCTTCACCTAGTTCTTCCGTTATTTTTCCAGAAGCAACATTTATGCTTAGGGAATCTCCTCCTGAATTATTCAAGCAAAAATATTCTTCATTTACTTTAACCTTCTTCTTTTTTCCTCCGAAAAAGATGAATTTTCTTGGTTCTTTCACAACCGCTTCAATTTCTTCCGTTTTCGTTTTTACGGATACAATATCTTTATAAAAATATTCTTCTGTCGCAGGCGATAAATATTTTCCCGTATCCAGATCCAAGTCGCATCGATACGTCACCACTTGATTTTGCGTGTAGTTCAAAATGAGAAACGGTTGCGGGGTCTGTCGGAACTTTTTATCCTTACCTTTTTTCAGCCCAACAAAGCAATCCGAGCGAGAAGATAATCCACCCCAAATCACATCAGGTTCTGCAATTACTTCCGATTCGTCAATACCAAGTTTAGACAGAGCTTCTTTTTTTACTGATTCCAAGTCTTTTTCAACAAACGCGTCAAATTGTTCGTCAGTTGGTTTGCCTTTAACATTTAAAACAATCGCGAGAATTCCTACTGCCATAAATAACAAGCCCGCAACAACACCTTGTGCAGCAGCCTCACCACTTATTTGCGTATATAGAATTATAACGCCGATTAGGATAAAAAGAATTGCCCATTTAGGGAATTCCTTGAAGTATTTTCTTACCTGTGATCTTTCCATAATTTACCTCATGGTTGTTTATTGTTGTTTTAGAAAGCTTTCTAATTCTGGAGCAATTTTTATAGCAGTAAGCATCCGCTTAAGTTCTCCATCATCAACTCCATCATTCACACCCATTTCGATCAATTCTTGAGATGATTGACCACCATGTTTCATTTTATTAAGTTCATAGTAATCATAGACAAGCACCCCCAAAAGGATTTTCGCTATACCGCAAGAATCGTCAACTTGAATTGCCGTATTCAACAAGTTTTCTATCTTTTTTACATCATTCATTGGCATTATTTTTATACGACGACCCGCTATAATCGCCAGCGACTCATAATAATAAGCCAATGCTACATCAGGAAAATCATCAACAATCTTTTGAAAGCCTTTTAACGCCAATGGGTAAGTTCCCATCTGCAAATAACATAAAGCCAGTCCCATATAACCTTCAACATCATCCGGATTAGAAACTGTCATTTTTTTGTACGCCTGCAAATACTTTTTTACAGCAGTTTCTTCAAAACTCGACAAGTACGCCAAACTTGTAACAAAGAATTCTGCTTTACAGTATTCACAGCATTTCATTGATGGCGACGCAGGGGCTCCACACTGCGGACATTCTTTAATTTCCATTTTATTTCCTCATTTGCATAGAAATAGAATCGACTTGACTAATTAAAACTGTAATTCTACGACTGATTTCGGTATTTATCAAATATTCTTTTTCGTTAATATGTTCTGAAAGTTCGGAACACAAACTAATTGTCTTTTCGCATAGAATCCTATAATCATCTTTCATTCGAACAGATGAATTATCTTGTATAGAATATTCAACTCGTTCTCTAAACATTTTTAATTGTTTTATCAAAGAATCAATTCCCCCTGAATAGGAGTCGCCAAGCATTTTTTCAACACTTTTTATTTTTATTGCAACATCTCTCGGAGCCAAGGCCGCATCTTTGGAAACTGACATTCCTTCTTCCCCTAGTCGCTTAGCGACAAACATTCCTCGAACCAGAAGAAAACCAACTACAAAAATGATTATCTGAAAACAAATATGGATTTTATATACAATCTCTACAGACTGCATAAAATATTGCGCAAGCATGGCTATAAAACTTAAAGCGCATATTGAGCAAATAATTATGCTAACACTTGCACCAATCGGAGCAACCGTCTTTTTTACTGAATACAATAATGAACCACCCCAAAAGGCAAGAACACACAAAAATTCAGTCCAGATTACTCGATACCAAAAGCCCGTTTCATCTGCATTATCGGGGCGCATAACGAAGGCTATCGCAAAAACAGCTAAGCATACGACAGCATTCGGAACTAATCGAGATAGCATATTCTTCTTTTCCATAGGGTTTCCTTACAAGCTGGACAGTATTTCTTGTTTTTTTGTTTCGAAATCGCTCGACGATATAAGCCCCATTTCAAGCAGCTGTTTTAGCTTCTGTAGTTTTGCCATGGGATCATCTGCAGATGGTTGCGGAACAGAATTCTGAGGTGGATTCGGATTCATTGTATTTCCGACTTGTTGACCAACAGCCATACCAGACGATAGGCCCACGCCCATACCTAAACCGGCGCCAAGCATTTGCCCCATATTCCCATTGGGATTTTGAGCCGCAGCTTCCAATGTATCAAAAGATCTCATTGTAGCATAAGCTTGTCCAGATTGGTTAATTACGCTCAATTGCATTCTTTGCGCTTGGATCTTTTGGAACTGTTGCATATCTTCATCTGCAATTGAAGTTCTAGCAACATTAAAGTTGACAATTTCTATTCCAAAGCGGTTAAATTCTGGAGATATCGCATTTTGAACAAAAGAAGACAAATCGTTTGTTTTGGCAGCTAATTGAAATACGGATACATTCTGTTCAACAACAAACTTTGCAAGCTGGTCTGTCAACCGTTGTAGAATTTCTCCACGAAAATACTCTTCTATTTTAGCACTATCTGCGAGTAATTGCGTTCCCACCATTTGATTAATGAACGCTTGTGAATTAGTAACACGGAGTCCCCATTCCCCAAAGGCGCGAAGGTTGACAGGATACATATAAATAGGGTCCATAACCTGAACTGGACCTTGCGTTCCCCATTTCAGTCCCCTTTTGACAGTCTTGTTGACAAACCAAACTTCCGCAGTAAAAGGAGTCTTGCCTCCAAAAGGCAAATTAATCAGTTTTTGGAGAAAAGGTAAATTTCCCGTAGAAAGCGTATGGGTGCCCGGTCCAAAGACATCTAGAGCCTTGCCACCTTTGACAAAAACGGCTTCTTGACTTTGATTAACAATCAATTGAGTTCCAAGAGTTAAGTTTTCGCTTGGATACTTCCAAACCAAAACATCGTCTACAGGGCAATCGAATTTTACGCAATCGATAAGGGCCATTTTTTACTCCTATACTTTTCGGAGCCGCCCTTATTCACAACAATCAGCTTTTTGAACAGAATACAAAAAAAGGCGCAGATCGTTGCATTTACCTAAGTGGGGCTCTAGACTGCCTCTAAGCGATAAACACAAACGACCCACGCCCCAAAAGGGCTGTTGCCCTTGGTCTAACGACCAACAATCGGCTAACAAGCCGATACAGCAAACTGAAGCATACCGCAAAACGGCATACCTGCGTGAGCGTCCGCCTTATTCTCGCTTAGGGAAACTGTCTAGATTTCACTTAGAGAACAAGAGCAAAACTCTCTATTTCGTTCTAAAAATAACTAATAAATCAGCAAAAAACACATTTTCATCAAAATTTCTAGCGAAAATGATGCCAAAAGCACAATTTTCCAAGCAAACACATATTCCAACTTGGAATGATAATCCCTAAAACTTGCCTTTAATGGGTGAAAAAGGTATATTTAGAAGGAACGTTATCGGAGTAAAACCATGATAGCAACTGCAAAAGGATTTTTTGATGGGCAGCAGATTGTGCTAGAACCACCTGTTCGGCTAGAAGCGGGACAGGAGGTTGTTATCGCATATACGGTCGTAGCGTCCTCTGAAAAAAAGAATGCAAAAGCGGATCTCGTTGATTCGCTTATTGGTGCTATTCCCAATACAGGAAAGTCACTAGAAGATTACCGTTCAGAGAGACTCGAAAAGTATGCAGATAATGGTTGACACCAATGTTGTTCTAGATGTTCTGCTGAATAGAACCGCCCATGTGAACGAATCGGCAGCAGTTCTCAAGGCAGCATCAGACGATATCCAAGAATTCATTTCAGCTTCCGCGATTACGGATATCTATTATATCGCACAAAAGGAATTGAAGAAACCCTCCTTAACAAAACAGCTTCTTCGCAACCTACTCCAAATTGTCCATGTTTCTTCCGTATCAGAAGTCGACATTTGGGCGGCTCTCGATAGCGGATGGGAAGATTTTGAAGATGCCGTTCAAAATTCCGTCGCAGAACATCACCGGTTCGACTGCATCATCACTCGCAACACTTCCGATTACAGCAATTCCGCATTGTCTG
>CAMJQW010000011.1 GCA_946408125.1 uncultured Fibrobacter sp. | reverse complement strand
GTCTCCGAGGGTGAGGCCAATTATAGAATTTTCGCGGGGAAAGTCAAGGGGTTTTTGCAAAAAAATTTCACTTTTTTTTCATTTTTTTTGAAAAAACGGGATAAACACCTTATTCCATCCCGTTTATCAACCCTTTATTCACAAAAATTTTCAATCGGGCTCCAAGAGGCTCAATCCCTACGGAAACGGAATGTTTAGCCCCCGAAAACAGGGCGGGCATGCACACCTGCCGCCCAATACAAACAACTTGAATTCGTACAAAGTAACAAAGACAATGCTAGTTAATTTGTCTGTACTAGCATTCTTTCACGCGGTCTTCAATAAAGCGCTGCGGGTCATTTTCCATGTCGACCGGAACGCACTCGAGCTGCCAGCGGAACCAGGTAAGCTGGCGCTTGGCGTAATTGCGGGTTTTCCGTTTGACGTCATCGAGGACGCTAGACACATCGGCAGAGGTCTTCGCCTGCAGAAGTTCGCGGTAACCAAGGCTCTGCCATGCCGGCGCATCGAGCGGGACCGTTTCCGCAAGCGCCCGCACTTCGTCGAGCCAGCCGTCCTGCATCATCTTGTCCACACGTACATCGATCCTCTTGTACAGGGCGTCACGGTCGCGCTGGAGCCAGAACACCGGCAAAGTCCCGATGCCGCCCTCGCGTTCTTTCTGGAATTCCGAAAGCCTGCGGCCCGTCGCGCGATACACTTCGACAATGCGCACCAGGCGATGCACGTTGCCTTCTTCCACCTTGCTCGCCAGCTCGGGATCCACCTCGCACGCCATTTTGTACAAACTAGCGGCACCTTCCGTCTGCGCCAAAGCTTCAAGCTCGCGGCGCACTTCTTCGGGCACGGCCGGAATCTGCGGGAGCCCGAGCATCAGGCTCTGCAGGTAGAGCCCGGTTCCGCCCACCAGGATAAAGTTTCGTTCCGGATGTTCGTCAAGGATTGCCTTCACGTCGCGGCAGAATTCTCCCGCCGAATAAGTCTTCTCCGGATCGAGGAAATTCACCTGATGATGCACGACTCGCGCCATGTCCGCAGCAGAAGGCTGCGCCGTGCCGATAGCAAAGCCCCTGTACACCTGACGGGAATCGACTCCGATGATTTCGGCGTCGTAACGTTCCGCAAGTCGCAGGGACAGTTCCGATTTTCCGATTCCGGTCGCTCCGGCGAGGGCAAAGAGGATTGGCATGCCTGCAATATAATTATATTTGAGCGGGATGAACAAAGTCAAGCACATTCTCGCCATCTTTATCGTTTTGGCAATCCTTGCCGCAGCGGCCTATTTCCTGCCCAAGACGGAATTCGGTTCGCGCATGCTGAACTCCGGCGAGTCCCATCCCGAAGCGGTCGCCGACACCGCGGCACAGGACACGACCCCGTTCATCGACAAGTTCAAGGACCACCTGCAGGTATTGCAGACCGGACGTTCCAAGCGCAAAAAGCGCGACATCTGGACGCTCGGCAAGGGCCGCACCATCGTTTACTACCTGCTGCAAGCGCAACGGTTCCTCAAGGCAAACGGCGGCACCGTGCTCCGCATGGAAGAACTCCACGACGACCCGACAGTATTCCAGAGCGCCACGCTGGATGCTCTCGACCCGAAGGGCGACACGCTCAAGCTCCTGCTGCAAGTTTCGGAAAACATGTTCCGCGACAACGCATCCATCCTTTCCATCGCGTTCCAGGTTACAAGGCTCTCCCCCGAACTCATCGTCGCGCTGAACGAGCTTGACTTCCCCTACGACCTGATGGTCACCCCCTTCGGCATGGGCGACGGATTCTTCCCCGACCTGGACCGCATCAAGAACAAGGAAGTCGTTCTGTGGATCCTGATGGAATCGCAGAGCCTCGATTCCAGACACAAGAAGCTCCGCCCGATTCGCATCCACCACACGGAACAGCAGATCGAGAACATCATCAACGAGGCCAAATTGTTAGTCCCGTCGGCAAGCGGAATCGCCACACGATTTGCAGAGCAGGCCGTCGAGCACAAACAGCTGCTTCAGGCAACCTTCAAGCCCACCAAGGAACAGGGGCTCTGGTTCCTGGACCTCTCCACGAACCAGAAGTCTAGAGTGGACGAAACCTGCAAGGAATTTTCGATGCGCTGCAAGGCGCTCACCCCGTACAACCCGTCGAACAGCACGCTTGACGACTACATCGGGAAGAGGCTGAGGAACGCGGCCCGGAGCGGAATGTCCGCCATTATCCTGCCGCTCAACCTCGAAAGCATTTCAAAAGTCAAGGCGATGAAGGCAAAGGCCGCCCACCAGGGAACATCCATCGTAAATTTATCTACCTTTATGAGGTACTAACAAGGAGCTAGTTATGACCGTAAAACTCGGAGTCAATGTCGACCACATCGCCACCATCCGCGAAGCTCGCAAGATCAGGGAACCCGATCCGGTCACGGCGGCCCTCATTGCAGAACTCGCCGGCGCAAACGGCATCACCGCGCACCTGCGCGAAGACAAGCGTCACATCCAGGACCGTGACATCCGCCTGCTCCGCGGCACCGTCACGACCAAGCTCAACCTGAAAATCGCGCCGACGAACGAAATGCTGCAGTTCGCCATCAACGTCCAGCCCGACATGGTGACGCTCCTTCCCGAAAACCGCCAGGAAATCACGACCGAGGGCGGCCTGAACGTCGCCGCGAAGATTGATGAACTCGTGAAGTTCGTCATGACCCTCAAGAGCAACGACATCGCCGTGAGCGTGTTTATCGAACCGGAAACGGAACAGGTGAAGGCCGCCAAGAAAATCGGCGCCGACTTCGTGGAATTCAATACCGGCAAGTACGCCTCCGCGTGCGACCTCGGAAGCATGCAGGAAGTGGACCGCGAAATTTCCGCCATCGCCGACATGACCGTTCTTGCCCGCAAGTACGGGCTCCGCGCATTTGCGGGTCACGGACTCAACTACAGGAACGTCGCCCCCATCGCCGCCATTGAAGGCATCGAGGAACTGAATATCGGACACAGCATCGTCGGACGTTCCGTGTACGTCGGCATGGAACGCGCCGTGAAGGAAATGATAGAGGCAATCAGGTCTTAAATGCAGTGTGAAGTGAGTAATGTGTGATTATTTAATCTCACACTACTCACTTCAAATTACACACTCTTAATAATCCTTATACTCCACATTCTGGAGCACAAGTCCCTGAGGCGGCGCCCAAGTGCGTTCGCCTTTAAATTTTTTATCGAAAATCGTCTGCACCGTACCCAGCGGGTAACGGCCGCGCCCGATGTCGTAAAGTGTCCCGACCATCGCACGCACCTGGCGGTGCAAGAAGCGGTTGCCCTTGATGTGGAATACGGCCGTCCAGTCGTTCACGCGTTCCAATCGGAATTCGAACAAAGTACACAGAGTCGATTTTCCGTCATTGCGCGGGATGCAAAAATCAATGAAGTCGTGTTCTCCCAGGAACGCGCGCGCTTCTTCTTCCATCGCATCGAGGTCGAGATTCTGCGAACCGCATTCCCACCCGAACTCACGCATCAGCGCGACCGGGCGCGTATAGAGCGTGTACTGGTAATAGCGCAGCACGGCATCGTAACGCGCATTGAAATCATCCGCGCAACGTTCCAGATCGCGAATGCGGATAAGCCTCTTTGTGAGGCCGTTCACGGAGCGCACCGTCTTTGCCGGATCCAGTTCGCCGTCATAATCAAAATGGACGCACTGCCCGCGGGCATGCACACCCGTATCCGTACGTCCGGAACCCGTGATGCGCACGGGAGCACGCAGCGCTATGCCGAGCGCTTCTTCCAGTGCGGACTGCACCGTCACAAATTTTGTCTTGCCCGCCTCGTTCTGTTCCTGCCAGCCGTAGAAGGCGCTGCCGAGGTATTCGCAGCGGAAGCGGTAACGCATAACGTCTTAGTTCCCGGAATCCTGGGCTTCCCTGATGACCGCTTCCACCTGGTCCTGCGCAATCCCGAGCTGGGTTGCGATTGCGGACGCGGGGAAACCGCGACGCGACATCTGCAAAATCTTGCTCTTCGCCGTGAACTCGCGGTCGAAGCGGCTCGTCTTGAGCGGGCTCGGCTTCTTCTGCAGGTTCGGATCGCCCGTCGTGTTGTGGCTCTGTGCGCGGATCTTCATCGTATGGTCACGCGCAAGGCCGCGCGGAGCGCGGAGCACGTCGGAAAGCGACTGCATCGCGGATGTAATCCTTTCCTTGGCGGTAGGCCTGAGCGTCGGCTTTCCGTCCGGATCTTCCGAGAGGATCTTGTTCTCGGGAATGCCGTTTTCATCTTCGAACGCAATCTTCGGCTCGGGCGACATCGTAGGTTCGCCAACCACCTCGTCGATGATGGATTTCTTTTGCGGGTGCGGACGCGGAGCGAGAATCGTCGGGTCGTTTTCGAAACCGTTCTTCGGTTCCTTGAAACGCTGTTCCGCCTTGAGCGCTTCCATCTTGCGCGTCAGGACCTTCTTGCGGTGGCTGAGCGCGAGCAACAGGATGATGCAAACGAGAACGAGAGCCGCGCCGATGGCGATCCACATCTTGCTTTCACCCGAAAGTCCAGAATCGCCATCCGTCGTTTCGGAAGACGGGACCGCACGCATCGAATTCAGCGTCTCCCACGAAGATTCGAGTTCCTTGCGGATGGAAAGCTGCAAATCGGGCTTGTCCGCCGATTCCCAGAGAACAATTTCCAAGGAGTCTATTTGGGCGCGGGTGCGCAAGTATGCTTCGGCATCAAAGGAAGACTTGCCCCTAGACAAATCCATAAACAGATACGCAACGACACCTGCAGCCAAGATAAGTAGAATTACGGGAGCGGCAAACTTCTTCATATGCGCCAAAATGTAGAAAAAAACGCGATTAGGCATCCAAAAGGGCCGCCCCAACGCGGATTTTTCGGCATTCCGAAAAAATTTTACACACTTTCGACACAACACTCTTAAAAAACGGCTCAAATTCGTTAATTTCTCATTGCGAAACACTCAACACTTTAAAAATTTTTAACACAAATTTCTGTCCTTTCCTCAAAAAAAATGCTATCTTAATGTTCAAGAACTCTTTGTTCTCCTCCTAACCCCCAAATAAAATCCCCTAGCGCTAAGGCCAGGGGATTTTTCCATTTCAGAGCTTTCGCGAATTGTTCCTGACATTTACTTCCGTTTCAGGAACACGACGGCGAAGAATACCGTAAAAATGAGGGACGCGAGCAGGAACGCGAGAATCGAAGTCGTCGCGAGTTCGCCGATGGTGCGGAGGCCCTTATGTTCGACACCGAGGGCGCCCGCAAATCCCGCAGCCGTCGTCACGGAGCTCGCCATCACCAGGCGGCCCACGTTATCCACGAGCGTACGCGGCGTGAACGTCGGATCCTGCGTCCAGCCTACCAACAAATGAATCGTGGAGTCGATGGCGAGGCCGAGCACCGCGGGAATCACCACCACGTTGTAGATACCGATGTGGCCAAGACCGATCACCACGTTCATGAGGCCGAGCAGCCCCGCACTCCACAGGAGGCCAATCAACAGCGACGCTGCGGATATCATGACCAGCTTGGGCTTGCGAAGCGACAGCGCGAGGATGGCGATGATCACGAGAATCACGACGAACGCCATGCGCATGGAATCGTACTTGACCGCACGCACGACATCGGCCAATATAAACTGGCTACTGAACACCTTGAGCTTTTCGCCACCGAATTCCCAGTGACCGAAACGGTCCTGCCATTCCGCGGCTTCGCGCGCATCGGAACTGTTGTAGCGCCCGTAGATGAAGCCGATCTTTCCGACACTGCCGTCCTTTTCGCGGAGCAGGTCCACCGCCCATTCCGGCAGGGAGTCCACGGTGAACGGAGAAACCTCCTCGGCAAGGTTACGGAGCGTGGCGATGTTCACGCTGTCCTCGCCCGTAGCCTTGTCAAACACTCGGGCTTCGGCAAGTTCCTTGATTTCGTCGATGACTTCCATACGGGCCTGCTGGTCCGCCTGCGACGGCAGGAACGTCTTGAGCGTAAGGAAGCTGCGCAACGTCGAATCATGTTCGGTATGCATGCGCACCATCAAAGTATCATAAAGCGAATCGAGCAGCTCCGCACGCGTCGCCATCACGGCCGCAGGCGTAGAACTCTTGCGGTTGCTCGCGAGCGCGTTGCCCGTACTGATGGACTTCTTGACCTGTTCCACGTTCTCCTTGGGCGGGCGGCGCAGGTTCTTGAAGTTGTACTCGAATTCAAGATTCGGGCAGAAGAAGGCCATGACGACCGAGAACACGAGGCCGACAACGGCGGCACGCTTGAAGAATCCGACAATCTTCTCGTCGCTCCAAGCCTTGGGGAAGAACGAATTGCGCGGACGCGGCGGAAGACCACCCGCAATAAAGATGAACACGGGCATCGCAAAGATAGCCGTGAGGAAACTGAAGAGGATGCCGACCGCCGAAATCACGCCGAACTCATAGAAGCCCACGAACTTCGCGATGAGCAGCGAGAGGAGGCCCGCAATCGTCGTGAGGGCCGCAAGGAACATCGGGCGCAAGAGTTTCGCGACAGTCTGTTCCATGGCGAGTTTCAAGTCACCGCATGCCGTAAAGCAACGCTGGCACGTTCCCATGAAGTGGATGGAATAGTCGACGCCCATGCCGAGGATAATGCTCGTCACCAGCACGGTGAACGGGTTCAGCGCACCGTAGTAGAGCGTGGTGAAGCACATGGCGAGCGAGCAGGCGAGCAACACCTGCGCAAGCATCAGGAGCGGGGCCTTGATGGGGCTGCGGAAGAACACCGCGACAATCAGGAAGATGAGGATGACCGCGATGACCATCGAGATGGTACTGTCGCTCATGATGTCGTTCACTTCGTTCAGACCTTCGTAGGAACCTTCGACCGTCATAAGCACCGGCTGACCGTAATCCACCGCGTTGAATTTCGCGAGGAGCGTATCGGAACGAAGTAGGATATGCTTTACAAAGTCGACATCGGTGGACGGTCGGACAAGCTTGCACTGCACGACACCGTTAAAGAGCGTAGAATCATGCTTGTCCTCCCCAATCAGGCGCGTCTTGAGTTCCTTGGGCAGGTTACGCTTGGGGCCTTCTTCCTTCGCGACTTCCGAACCTTCGGCATCGCGCTTCTTGAAGAAGGATTCGAACGCGTCGGCCGCCTCGTCGGGCAGCCCCAGTGCCTGGGGCAGGTTCGCATCGAACCAGACGCGTTCTTTTTTGGGAGCCTGCGCCCCGCTCGAAGAATCAGCCAGGAGGTCCACGACGAGCGGGCCGTTCTTGCGGCCGATTTCAAGCTGGATGTCCTCAAGATTGTCGCGGATGCGTTCCAGGTGTTCGACCGGCAGGTAGATGAGCGCATTCTTCGTGAAGAAGGCGTTATCGTTTTTTACCTGCGGCTTGCTGATGATGTCGTCTTGCCAGTTCGCGTTGATGTATTCCTGGATACTGTCCTGCAGGCGCGCGACCAGGTACGGATCCTTCGCCTGGATGGCAATCATGAAGCGGTCCGTGCTGCCGAAGCGGTGGTAGGATTCCTCGAGGGCGATCACGCTCGGCGTGCCTTCGGGCAAAAGCGTCGCGAGGTCCGTATGGATCTGCAGTTTCAATACGGTCGGCACGAGACTCAGGACGAAAATCACGAGGATGACCAGGAAGGCCTTCCACTTGTTCCTCTCTACAAAATTCACATATCGCGCCGCAAAGCGTTCTATCTTTTCTTGGTTCATTGTCTATCCATTTCTAAAAACTGAACTGCCGGTTAGCGCTGCTGCAAGGCATCGGCCAGCACCACCCGGTTTCCGCCGTTGTTTGACGCCATCTGCATGGACGCTTCCGCGGCGTAGATAAGCGATTCGACATCGCCCGCATGCACCGGCAAAACGGATACGCCGACACTGAGCGTCGTCGAAAGCACCGCATCGCCGTACGAAATCTGCAACTGCGAAATCTCGTTGCGGATCTTTTCGGCACGGGCACGCGTAATCTTGAGTTCCGCACCGGGCATAATGACGCAAAGTACGTCGCCCTCGTAACGGCACGGGATATCCTCGTTGCGGATGAAGTTCGGCAGACGCTGGCCGAGTTCCCAGAGAAGCTGGTCCACGGCATGACGGCCGCGGGCCGACTGGATCTGCTGCACATTGTCCGGATACATCATGATGATGCCGATGGGATTCTTGTGGCGAACCGCGGCAAAGATTTCACGACGGAGGGATTCTTCCATGTATCGCTTGTTGAAGAGTCCAGTAAGGCCGTCGCGGATGCTATGCTGCTGGAAGCGGATGTTCAGGTTCTGGTTTGCCACATAGAGCCCGAACGTCGCGGCCACGATGCTCACCTTCGCCTTCCAGAATTCAAGGTCTTCGCCTTCGGGCAGTTCGTCCGTCTGGATGGTCAGGATACCGAAATGTTCTTCCAGGCCCTCGATCGGCGCGCAGAAAGAGATGCCTTGCGGATGATGGTGCAGGTGCGTACAACCGCCGTTGAACTTGCCGGACTTGTAGTCGGTCACGACGATATCGCCCTTGTTGAAGCTCGCGCATTCCATCGGCATGATCCTGTCGTCGCTGATGACATAATCGCCGAACGAGAAAATCTTGCAGAGTTCGGATTGCACGTCGCCATACATATAGAGGATGCCCGCAGCCTTGGGGAACAGGCTCGGCAGCACCTTTTCAAGCGCCTCGACCACTTCGGGGAACGGGCGGTTCTTGAGAATTTCCTTGCAGAATACATTCCATTCCTGGAGCGGAAAAGCGGGACGTACCGCCGGCTTGGCCGCGGCGGCGAGGGCCTCGCTCGCGGGAACGGCTCCCGGCGGGAGGATACTTTCAAAAGGGTTGCGCACCGGAGGGATCGGGGAATCCACCTTGTGCTCGTCGGCGGCTACCGTCGGGACCACCGGGACGTACTGGGTGCGCGGGGCTTCCTTGCTTTCGTTCAGGGCCTCCGCAAAGTCGGCCTCCGCCTGTTGCGCTCGCCGCTTGGCGATGCTGTAGTAGATGAACCCGAGAACTGCGCCCCAGGCCCCGACAAACGCGAACTTGCCTTCCAGCGGAATCTTCGCATCGGGAATGAAATACGCTCCCACGACGCCGCCGCAGAAGAAGAACAGCCAGACGATATAAGAAAACATACTCATGTAAATAAATGTAGTTATAGTTGCCTGTTACTTGTTCCTTGTTGCCGGTCTTTTTGCACCAAATTCCGCCCCGAAACGGAATTTTCTAAATTTACCCGCATGACCATCCTCGAAAAGATTGCGCTTGCCCTCCCCGCTGTCGAAAGCCCCGCCCGCTATATGGGCGGCGAGGCGAACAGCGTCGTAAAGGACCATAGCCAGATGCTCGCCCGCATGGCGTTCGTTTTCCCGGACACCTACGAAATCGGCATGAGCAACAACGGCATCCGCATCTTGTACCACGTGATTAACAGGGAACCGGACCTCCTGTGTGAAGTCTCGTTCGCCCCGTGGGACGACATGGCCGCGGAGATGAAGAAGTACGACATCCCGCTGTACAGCTATGCGACCTACACGCCGGTACGCGATTTCGAGGTGCTCGGCATGACGCTCCAGACGGAACTCAACTTCACGAATGTGCCCTACGTGCTGGAACTTGCACGCGTTCCGGCGTGGCAGAAGGACCGCCAGGAAAACGACCCGATCGTTGTCGCGGGAGGCCCCGCGATGGCGAACCCCGAGCCCGTCGCCGACTTTTTCGACGCTTTCATGATAGGCGACGGGGAGAAAGTCATGATTGACTTTCTGCGGTGCGTAGGCGAAGGCCGCAAAGCGGGCCTCACTCGCGCCGAAATACTTACAAACTTGTCTAAAATCGACGGCGTGTACGTTCCGAGCCTCCGCCCGGTAGTCACGAATAAATTCGGCGCGATTGTGCCGGCGGAACCCGCCACCGGCGCCTACGCCACCACGAACGGGGTTCGCCGCCTGTTCATCCCCGTGATGGACCCGAAGGATTATCCCGTCAAGAACCTCATCGCGAACATGCAGCTCGTGCATAACCGCTTCAGCGTGGAAGTGATGCGCGGCTGCGCGCAGGGCTGCCGCTTCTGTCAGGCGGGCATCTGGTACCGTCCCTGCCGCGAACTCAATCCCGACGACGTGCTGGACATCGCGAAGGCTGGCATCCAGGCGACCGGCGAGCGCGAACTCGGGCTTCTCTCGCTTTCTACCGCCGACTACAAGCCGGTCGAAGCCCTCACCGACTCCATCATCGACGACCCGTTCTTCGACACCGTCGACGTGAGCCTCCCGAGCATCCGCGTGAACAGCTTCGGGCAGACCCTAGCCGGGAAAATTGCCGCCCTGAAAGGCGGCCGCAGCGCCACGTTCGCACCGGAGACAGGTTCCGAGCGCATCCGCAAGATGATCAACAAGACCATCAGCGACCAGGACATGTACGATGCCGCCGAACACGCGTTCTCCAGCGGGTTCAACAAGATCAAGCTCTACACGATGATCGGGTTCCCGACCGAGAACGAGGCCGACATGCAGGCCTTCTGCGACCTCATCTTCAACCTCGTGCATATCGGGCGCAAGTACAACCGCGGCATCCAGATTGCGGTCTCCATCGGCATCCTCATCCCGAAGTCGTTTACCGGGCTGCAGTGGGCGCCGTTCATGGACAAGGAGACCGCCCTCAAGCACATCCGCTACGTACGCGAGAAGTTCTTCAAGCACCCGAACGTGAAAATCAACTGGGCCAGCTGGGAAACGAGCTTCCTCGAAGCCATCTACAGCCGCGGCGACCGCAGCCTCGCCCCCGTCATCTACGAAGCCTACAAGCAGGGCATCATCTTCGAGAGCGACGCCTACCGCTTTGACTTCAACAAGTGGCTCGCTGTATGGGAAAAATGCGGCTACGACACCTCCTGGGTCTACCGCGAACGCGAAAAGGACGAGGTGTTCCCGTGGGACTTCATCCACGCGGGCACCACCAAGCAGTACCTGAGGCGCGAGTGGGAGAAGGCGTTCGACCCGAACAGCGCCCCCGTGCCCAACTGCAAGTGGGGCGACTGCCAGAAATGCGGCATCCCCGGATTCGGCGCCGAAATCAAGCTCGCCGACGACCCGGTGCGCCACAAGGCACCGAGCCGCACCCCCGAAGAGATCAAGAAACTCGTCGCGGAACGCCGCCCCAAAAAGACGGAAAGCTTCAGCTACAAGATTACCTTCAAGAAGACCGGCCTCAGCCGCTTCCTGCCCCACCAGAACATGCTCAGCTTCTTCGAACGCACGTTCCTGTGCGCGGGCATCCCCGTCAAGTTCAGCGAGGGCTTCAGCCCCAAACCGCGCATCTCGAACATGGGCGCGCTCCCCCTCGGGCTCGAGACCTACTGCGAAATCATCAGCGTGGACCTGCTGCAGAAGCTCGACCTCTCGCCCGAAAACCTGCCCGGACTCATGGCGCAGCTCTCCACCCCGTTCCCGCGGGGCATGGAAATCGTGAACATCGAGCCCCTGAAGGAAAAGCTCAGCAAGCACTTCCCGAAGTCGATGGTGTACCGCCATACACCCGAGAGCATTCCCGCCGACCTCGTGGAGAGGTTCAACGCGAAAACGCTACCCGTCGTCACGAACCACCGCGGCCAGGAAATCGACCTAAACGAACACGTGGTCGGCATCGACATACGGGACGACGCCCTCTTCGTGAAGGTGAAGTGCAACGACCAGGGGTGCACGGCAAGCCCGTTCGTGATTTACGCGGGGCTCCTCGGGTTCAAAATCGATCCCGCGAAGCTCGACGAGGTGTCCCGCCGGTTCCTGATTGCGAAAATCGCCGTAGAATTCTAACTGGAATAGCTTTCTAGCTGAAAAACGTCATTCCGGCCACCGCGCCGGAATCTAGAATTAGACAAATCGCCGGATATAGTTTATATTTCCATCATATACACTTTAAATATCCCTCAAGGAGAATGACTATGAAGAAGATATTCCTCGCCGCCGTTACGGCACTCGCCCTTTGCAGCTATGGCTACGCCCAGGACGACGAAGACGAATACGAAGAAGAAGAATCCACCGAATCCGTGGCTCCGGCTCCGGCAGTTGAAGAAGAAGAGGAAGAAGCTCCGGCTCCGGCCAAGAAGGAAACCAAGAAGGCCAAGAAGAAGGCCAAGAAGTCCTCCGGCGACGGCACGGGCTTCCTCGGTATTTCCGTCGGTCTCGACCAGAACAACATTATCGACTTCGAACCGCAGTTCTTCATCGGTTCCTACAACTACATGGGCATCATGTTCAAGATTACCCCGGAAATGATGGTCACCGCCAAGTTCGGCTTTGCCCACCACGGCGAAACCTCCGTCGAAATCACCGACTTGCCGGAAATCGACGGTGGTGACGATTTCACCTCCCTGCTGATTGGCGCCCAGTTCGACTACTTCTTTGCCACCCCGCTCATGCCGACCTCCATCAGCGCAGGCTTCATGTACGCAAGCGCCGGCGAAACCACCAATCAGGACGGCGACAAGTCTAGCGCAAGTGCCATCCTGATCGACATCATGTTCAACGCCCACGCTCCCGTTACCGAAAGCTTCTTCATCACCGGTAGCGTAGGCCTCGGCATTGAAATGCCGTCCACCGAAGACACCTCCGTCAACGAAGGCCTCGGCGATGCAACGACCACCAAGACTGAAACGAGCCGTACCGACATCGGTATCAAGGCCGGCATCAGCTTCGGCTGGTTCTTCATGTAATCGGATTGCAGAAAAAAATTCAGACCGCTCCTCAAGGGGCGGTCTTTTTTTTCGACCCCCGCGTAACCGGGGGCAAAGAACCCAGCCGAAGGACTACTCGGCGGGCAGGATAATCTCGATGTGGTTGGTACTCACGTTCAGGAAGTGCGTCCGGAAGAGGTCCTTCTCGGAGCGGTCGCTGACCTTCACCTGCGTGACGGCGATGAAGTCCTTGTTCTCGCGGATATAGTCGGTGAGTCGTTCGTCGCGGAGCGTGTCGATTTCGCCCGTGATGATAAAGCTGTCGGTCCAAATTTTTACTAGCATGCCCTAAATATAACGTTTTTATTCCAAATAAGATGTTCCGCATCTTTTTTTTGGCGCATTTTTACAAAATGGAACATATATTATATCAGGATATCAAAAAGGACTCACTATGGCTACGAAAAAAGCAATCAAACTGACCCCCGGCAAGATGATTTACCACAACATGGAATTTATCGACAGCGATGTCGGCCGCCCCATCCGTATCCTCTCGGAATTCATGGGCCCCTACCAGATTTTCCGGCAGGAAGGCATTAAGAATACCATAGTGTTCTTCGGGTCTGCACGCACGCTCCCCATGAGCGAAATCAAGAAGCGCATGAAGGGGTGCAAGAACAAGAAGGAACTCGCGCGGCTCAAGCACCTGGAGGCTGTCGCCGAATACTATGACGCCGCGCGCGAGCTGGGCGCCAAGCTCGGCCGCTGGGCCAACAAGCAGCACGAAGGCTTCGCCCTCATGACGGGCGGCGGTCCCGGCATCATGGAAGCGGGCAACCGCGGCGCGAACGACGTGGGCACATCGTCCATCGGCCTGAACATCAAGCTCCCCTTCGAGCAGCACCCGAACCCCTACATCGACGACGAGCTGAACCTGCAGTTCCGCTACTTCTTCATCCGCAAGTACTGGTTCCTGAAGATGGCCCGCGCCCTCGTGGTGTTCCCGGGCGGGTTCGGCACGTTCGACGAGATGTTCGAAGTGCTCACGCTCATCCAGACCAAGAAGTACGCCGACAAGATGCCCGTCGTCATCTTCGGCACCAAGTTCTGGAACAAGGTCGTAAACTGGAACTACCTCGCCGAGACGGGAATGATCGACAAGGACGACATCAAGCTGTTCCATTTCTGCGACACCGTCGACGAAGCGTACGACGTCATCACCAAGTCGCTCGAAAAGACGATGAAGTAGTTCCAAAAACCTATATTTGTGCCCATGCTCAGGAACATCTTAGCAGAAGCACTTGACCGCGTGTCGCGCGACCTCGCGTTGCGCCCGCATTACAGCATGGAGGAATACCAGCGCTGGTTCGACCAGAACCCGGAATTCCTGCATAACGGGAACATCGAGAAGATCGACCTCATCGAGCCGCTCACGCTCGAAGGCACGAACAACCTGTACCGTGCGAACATCTGGATAAAGCACCCGAATGACGAACGCCACTACGCCGAGCGCGAAATCGTCGTGAAGATATGCAAGTTCTGGGCGAAGCCCGGCAAGAACAGGCTGCACCGCCTGAACATGCTGCTCAGCGCATTCCAGGACGAGATCCGCATCAACAACCTGGTGCGCGCCACGAACATCGAGGGCGTGGTCCAGAGCTACGGCGGCGGCATCGCGGGCAGGCACCCGTACCTCAAGCTGGAATTCATCAAGGGATGCTCCCTAGACAGGACTTTCAAGACGAACCTCTCGGATGACGAGGTGCTGCATCGCGTGGCAAAGCTCGCCTACCTCGCGAACACCATAAGCCAGCTGCACTACTACCAGGTCATCCACAAGGATTTGAAGCCCAAGAACCTGCTGCTGTGCCAGAACCCGCTGCACAAGAACAACCACAAGATCCTCATCTGCGATTTCGGCTACGCACAGGCGAAGCTCCGCGAGACGGTGAACGAATACGGAGGGCAGCTCACGCCCTGCTACAGCGCTCCCGAGCAGGCCATCATGGGAGAGAACCTCTCCTACTCCGTGGACTACTTCAGCTTCGGCATCATCATGCACGAATACCTCACGGGATACAAGCTGTTCCCGAAGGCGATGGACATCTTCGCAGAAGACGGGCACCGGATTACCGACCGCTACCTCGAATACATCAAGAAGGGGCGCGAGAACCGCTTCAGCGATTCCAGGTTCCCCGAGATTGCGCAGTGGATAGACAACCTCACGATATTCGACAGTTTCGAACGCATGCAGAACTGCCCGAACCTGTTCGACATTGCGCACAGGTTGCGCGAGCGTGTAAACGCGCAGGGGTACCGCGACGTGAACACCGACTTCCTGTGGAACCAGTTACGCGAATACGGGAAGCGGTAAAAAAATTTTTCACTAAAAAAGCCCGGTCAGATGACCGGGCTTATGCATTCTCTAGGGCGTATTACTGCGCCGGCTTGGCAGCCGGGGCGGGCGCCGGAGCCGGAGCGGGCTCGGTCTTCGGAGCCAAATCCACGCTCTCGTTGATCGCGTCGACGAATCCGGTATCACCGTCCTTCTCGAACGGGACGAGTTCCACACGGCGGTTCAGCGCACGGCCTTCGTCCGTCTCGTTGTCGGCAAGCGGCCTTCTGGTACCGAAGCCCACGGCGCGCAGGCGGTCGGCCTCGATACCCTTCGTGAGCAGGTAATCCGTCACGGTGCGGGCACGGGCTTCCGAAAGCCTCTGGTTGTAGTCTTCCGTACCCACAATATCCGTATGGCCCTGCACTTCCAGGTTCGCCTCGGTGAATTCCTTCATGAGGTCGGCAATGGCGTCAAGGGTCGGGTAGCTGTTCTTGGTGAGCTTCGAAGAATTGAACTCGAAGTTGATACCCTTCTTGAGCTGGTCAAGGTCATGCTTCTTCTCGAGCGGACAACCGACCGTATCGACTGCGACACCCTGGATGGTGTTCGGGCATTCGTCCTTATAGTCGGGCACGCCGTCCTTGTCGGTATCGAGCGGGCAGCCGAGCGTATCGACCGGGGCGCCTTCCGGAGTATCCGGGCACTGGTCCTTGTAATCCGGCACCTTGTCCTTGTCGGTATCGAGCGGGCAGCCAAGCGTATCGACCGGGGCTCCTTCCGGAGTGTTCGGGCACTGGTCCTTGAAATCCGGGACCTTGTCCTTGTCGGTATCGAGCGGGCAACCGACCGTATCGACCTGCACACCCTTCGGGGTATCCGGGCACTGATCCTTATAGTCATAAACGCCGTCTTCGTCAGTATCGAGCGGGCAACCTTCAACATTGACCACTACGCCTTCCGGAGTATTCGGGCACTTGTCAAGACCATCAAACACCTTGTCCTTGTCGGTATCGATCCCGCAACCCACGGAATCGACCACGATGGGCTTCGGCGTATGCGGGCACTTGTCCTTGTCGTTCTTGACGCCGTCTTCGTCGTCGTCGCCGACCGGCTTGTGGCCGAAGGTCCAGGTGAGCTTCGCGATACCCGCGATGAGCGGGTGCGGCACATAGCAGTAGTGGAGCGTCTTGCCGTTCTTGCCCTTGTATTCGAGCATCAGGTCGTCGCAGCCGTCCATTTCGTCGTCCACGTCGTAGCCCGCGTTGAGCAGGTTGCGCACGCCGATGTCGATACCGCCGGCGAAGTTGATGTCGCCGAGGAAGTCGAGGAACGGAACCTTCAGGTTGAAGCCCGGCGTCAGGAGCATCGGGTCGTCAATCGGGCTGATCGGGTAGTCGTTGCTACCGATACGCATTTCACCCGAGAATTCCAAGAAGGGTTGAACCCACTTGTTGATCATGAAGTTCACTGCAGTGCTATAGACGAGCGTGTTGGAACCGTCACCGAACACAGCGACGAAACCGAGGCTCGAATTCCAGAGGATGGGCTTACCCTTCTTGGTGTAGTCCACCTCGGCGACGCCCGTGAGGCCCAGGACAAACGCATCGGCCGTATAGGCGTAAGTGTTGCCGCCGTTGCCATTCAGGAACCAGGCGTGGCGAGGGCGCATACCCACGTTCTCCCAACCGGTGGGGAGCCACATGTCGAGCACCACCGCGGTACGGAGGATTTCGGGGCCGAAGTGCTTGGTACGGTACTTGCCGTACAGCTGGATATCGCCGAGACCGCCTTCGATCATGCCGGCCCACGCGGCTTCGCCGGTGTAGTCCTTGGCGTGGTCGTAGTAGATGGGCAAGCTGATGCCCACGTCGATGTCGTCGGTGACGCCCATGGCGAAGTTGAAGTTACCGGCAAGTGCACCGTCAATTCTTCCTTCTTCCATGTCGGCATCCCACACGTCGAACTGTTGCCAGTGGCCGTAGGGGTCGACGAACTTGCCCGCGCGGGTGTAGCCCCAGTTGTCGGTAGCGATGGTTCCGCCCGTTCCGGCACGGAAACGGAAGAACCCGAGAGTGTTCGCGTCTTGCTGATGCAAGCCGGTTTTTCCGCCTAGCAGGCCCGTTTGCGCAAAGGAGGCCGTAGCCTGCAGGAGGAGCAGGATAATAAATAATCTTTTCATACTGGTATATACTCTCTATTCCCCACTTGCCTTAGTTTTGGGTCGTCCAAGTGCCATCCATGCAGTACGGACTACTTATTTGAGAGAAGGGATAATCAATGCAAGTCCAGCTATAGTAATCATTATCGTCTATACATTCCGTACAAGGACCATATTCAATACATGCTCCGTCCTCGTCCTCTTCAATGCATTCTTCCGTGCATTCGCTACAGCTTTGCATGGCCGAGCACTCCATATTCAGGGTATTATGTTCGTCGCAGAAATCTCCCATGCTCGGGCACTCCGTCAACCCCATTTCGGCAAGAGTCATCCACTTGCCATATGTACCGTCGTTATTTTTGTGTTGGAAGTTGTAATAATATGTTTCCCCTCCATACACGCACGGGTGCTCACAGGACGTTTCACCATCACTATAGTTTATGAAATCACTTTGCAACACCGAGCAAATGGCTTGGATGTCGGTAACCTTCGTGCAATTGAAACTCTGCACCGCACGCGTAGGCACAACCTTGAAGACCTCCGGCAACACGACTCCTTCCATAGCATATCCGTCTAGGAATATGGCGTAGCCATCATTTTCCAAAAGACCCATGTTTTCACTCTGATAGGAAGCATCACTCGAACCATTCGCCGCAGCTTCGCAAAGTTCCTCGTCTGTTCGGAATGCCGTAGAAGTAGAACTATTATAAGGATATTCGATTTCTTCCATCAGAGTTTCCTTGTGGATTGCATCCTTGACAAGGCATACGGTGGCGGTTTCCGTATTGCAATCATCCGTTCCGGTGCTCCCTCTAGAAATACATACTTCTTTTGTGAGATCCTGTTTATTCGCAGCACAATATTCAGCCACGCTGACGCAGCTCTTGCCAGCATCGAGCGTAATCCATTTTTTATCCTTCTGGCTGTAATAGTAGGTATTGCCGGCATAATTACAGGGATATTCGCAAGGTTCGCCATCCACCCAAGGCTTACCACCATCCGGAGCGGCGATTACCGGGCAGTTAGATTCTACATCCAAATCCGCCCAATCATGACCATATTCGGTTTCACTGCAGAAGAGCGCTTCCCCATCCGCTGTGGCATTCGCGTCCTGATTGCCCGCATTACAGGCCAAATCCAATTTGATATCCCTGTTGGTAGCATAAGCCCACTGACAATCTTCAAAGGATCCCGTTCCTTGAGTTTCACCAGCGACAAAGTCACAATCGCACTTGACATAGTCATGACCAGTGGTCGTGGAAAGATAAATTTCCTCTATATCGACATGGTAGACCTTGTTCAGCTTCATCACCGTTTCGTTACAGACACCGAGCTCTTCTTCAACGGCGTTGCCATCATTGATTCCAAGATGTTTCCATGTTCCACCGTCACAGACAGCCTTGGTCTTGTGCTTCGGGTCCTTGTTGATCTTCACGACATTGCCCTGCTGTGCTTCGGCACAATCACCGGCCTGCATATCAACGATAACATTGAAATCGCCATCTTCAGACGGATACAACTCGACGTACCCATACCCCGTACCGTCATGTTCGCCGCTCGTATCGGCGCACATGAAGTAATTCTCTTCAAGCCCGGCTTCATAGAGTTTGTCTTCGGATTTCGAGTTACAGGGCTTGCCGATGGCGTATTCCGAATAGTAAACATCCTTAGCAATCAAGCCCGTTCCACCTTCCTTCGGGTTCTTGTCGCAACGGAAATATCTAGAATAGTTCCAGGGGTCTACCATAACGCCATAATCATTTTCCTTCTTGCCTTCACAGAGAGCGTCGTTCAGGTATTCTTCCTGGTACCAATACCCAGCTTCACGTTCCGAATAATAGCACTTCATAAGAACTATTTTCCCCTCAAAAAGGAAAGAGACTTGCTCACCCGCATTTTCCTTATCACACTTGCCATTATCGTTCAAGAGCGACGTAAACTTGTCCTGATCAAACGCATTGCCGTCAAATTGACCATCGCCAAGATAATTGTTGTTTCTCGTCAACTTTTCGAATATGTCAAGTTTCATCGGCCACCAGAGTTTGGCATCTGCAGAATACACGAAGTAATCAAAGAAACCGCCACTGACAGCAACCGCAGCATCCTTCTTGACATCCGGAAGCTTATAGGCTTCCTTGAACGCAGCTTGGACGAACTTGTATTTTGCCACATTGTACATGGCATCGATCGTGTCTCTTATCCGACAATCGCCGCTAAAACCACGACCCTTACAGTAATCGGCAAAATTCTTTTTCATGAGCATCGCCACGACATCCACGAGGAACATCGAGCGAAGCTCGTCGTTGTATGTCACTTCGACAGTCTTCTTGAAAGAACCTTCCTTCGCGAAGAGAGTGCGGAAGTCGGCATAGACCGTATTGAAGTTCTGCGAACCGGACTGGTCGAGCAGAGCCACCGGCCATACAACACTTGCAAACTGTTCATTGAGGTTGATTTCGGAAGGCAGGTAGTGTTCGAAAGCCTGGAAGTTTTCAGCATCGTCACTGATGTAGAAGGCTTTCACGAGTTCCTCGTTCGCCTGGGCACTTGCCGCAGCAAACTTCATTTCCTTCAGGAGTTCCTTAACGCGGGCCGCCTTGTAGTCGGTCAAGAAGTCGATTACGATATCGCCTTCTTCATCGAGATCGACAAATGCATTGAAAGCGACCTGCGAATTTCCGCTAAACATATTGGCCTTCAGATCGAGGCTCACACGGAGCTGTGCAAGGGAGCTGATCAGGTTCGTCACGTCGATATCGCCTTCCAGACGCACGACTTTGTAATTCACGGTATTCGCGTTCACGTCTTCGACGGTCACGAACGGTTTGCCATTCGCTGCAATCATTTCGGCGACAAAAGCCTTGCCGGTCTGGTCGAAGCTAGAATCTACTTCCATCACGACGAGTTCGGCAAAATTGTTGCCCTGCACGTTCGACCACATTTCTTCGTAGATATTCTCACCATCGGTAACTTGACTGCTCACCGGGAAGCGCACCACCACATGCTTCTTGTAATGGTTCGTGAGGTTCTTGTTCGGGATGAGCTTCGGAAGCGTGATGACGCTGACATCGTCGCCGCAGGTCACCTGCACGTTAATTTCACCCTTCTTCTCGTCCGTCCAATTCGTGTCGATCTTGCACTTGAGGCTATCGACCAAGACACCGGTCACGTCGCCGGCAATCGCCTTCGCGAGGCTGTCGACGTTCACGTCCTTGCCGTCCTTGCCCTTGAGGATCTTGAGCCATTCCTCTTCGGTACCCTTGAAACCGGCATCCTTCGCGAGTTCGTAGGCGGACTTGCCGTCCTTACCGTCTTCGCCCTTGAGGATCTTGAGCCAGTCCTCTTCGGAGCCCTCGAAACCCTTCGCCTTAGCTTCTTCGTAGGCGGACTTGCCGTCCTTGCCCTGAAGGGTCTTGAGCCATTCCTCGACGGAGCCCTCAAAACCGGCTTCCTTGGCGAGCTCGTAAGCGGACTTGCCGCTCGAGCCCTTGCTTCCGTCCTTGCCGTTGTACACGACACCGATTTCTTCGTCGTCGCAGAAAATGCGGTAGCCCGTGGAATCCTTAAGCGGTTCGGACTTGCAACGCAGCTGGATGGCCTCGGCCGCGTTCACCGCGGTCCATTCGCCATCCTTACAGGTATAGAGCTTGCCCGTGGTCTTCACGAGGGCCATCTCCCCTTCGTTGTCCTTGTTACAGTCCGTGCTGTCGAGCGAGTCGACAATGGAATACACGTCTTCGTTGGTTACGTTGATGACATCATCACCGCAAGCAGTCAGGCCCGTCACAAGTGCCCCACCGAGGGCTGCAAGGGCTAGGGTTGTTCTTTTCATGGATTGCTCCTTTTTATTATAAAACTTGTTTCGGGTTTAATCTTCAGATGCCGGGCAGGTGCCATTCGCGCCTTCAACAGGGACCCAGCCATATTTCGCAGATGTTTCACCATTTGCCGCCGCGGTTTCACAGCATGCGTAATGCGTGTTATTGGCGTAAAGGCAATGTAATCCAGAATTGATCGGCCCACAGTTGCCATTATTCAATTCCCAGGGATTTGCATTTTCGCAATAATCCTCGACGACTGTAATTTCTTCCCATTTTCCCTCTGTTCGATTGCACTTGTAAGGCGTCTCGCCCACAAAGCCTTCCATGAACATACAGACACTTTGCATGCTACTTGTCATATTTTCATTGCACCTTCCAACAAAGTGTGTGCAGTAGCTATCGAAATCACGCCATTCACCATATTGAGAGGAGCTCACGTAAGTTATTCCCTTATAATTGCACTTGTATAGCTCAGAAGTCGTTCCTTCAAGGGGCTTCAGTTCTTCGTATTTGTATTCGCAATATTTCGATGTCCACGATTCTTTCCATTCGGCTGTCGAAGAGCCGCTAAATATTACATCACATACATAGATGTCATCATCCATCTCGGCAAATTCGGGATCTTCGTGAGAGGCAAAGTCACAGGCCTCACCAATTTTCACATCGAGGGCATCCGCGGCCATCCAGTCACAATACTGAGTATATTCATCTTCTTTTTCACAATCACACTTGACATTCATGTGTTGCGTAAGGGTGGAAATATCCCATTCAGCCACGTCGACCGAGTACACTCCGTGTTGTCCCATTTTCTCTTCGTCACAGGCGCCCTCGGCTGCAGTCGCTGCGGCATTGAGAGCATCAAGACGCTTCCACCTATACGTTACAGGATCAGTCCACAAGTTGGCATCGCATTCAGCCCAGACGCTGTGGCCCGGCCTATCGAATACGGACACCATCGAATTTTTGTTCACATTTTCAGACGTACATGTGCCCTTCTGCAAAGCGACAATAACATTGAAATCATAGATGTTCGAAGGATCCAATATTTCGTACTCCGAATCGTCAACGGTAGAAGGAGAACTTTCAATCGTCACCGTATGCGAAGCCTTATAGCAGTGGAAGAATTGGGAGTTGCTAGATCCGCCATTGCTGTTGGAGCTCGACGGCAGCGTATAGAGGGCATCTTCCGCATCCAGATTGCAGGATTTTCCGGCATAATAATCCATCGCAGAAACGGACGTAGCCGTCATTACCGTTTTACCATCCTGTCCTTGCACTTCGAAGCAACGGTAGTATTCGTCTTCATCTCCCTTATTCAACAATATATAGGTTCCATCATCTTTCCCTGCACAAGCCTTGTACGCCGCGCTAAAAGTCCAATCGAAATAGTCTCTTTCGCCATCGCACTCCATCACATAATCGACGCCTTCGAAAGTGAGTTTCGCTGTCGCTCTAAGATGGTTCTCATTGCACTCGTCAATGCCGGCGATAATGTTCAGAAGAGTTTCCGCATTCCAGTTCAGCAAATCCTGACGCGTCACCGGGTACCAATTTTTTCTCACAGAATCATACACGATGTACTTGAAATAGCCGACTTTCGGTTCAACAAACGTATCCTTGGATGCTTCAGGAAGCTCGTATGCATCCCTGAGGCCCGCCTGCACGGCCTTAAATTTCGGAGAATCATAGATTGAACATTCTTCACTCTTATCACAGCCTTCCCTGTAAGCATTCAAGAGCATCACCTCAAAGTCCACTAGGAACATCGAACGTTCCTTGCCGTTAAACGTTTCCTTGAGGGCGGTATTGAAGTTGCCATCCTTCGCGAACAATGCACGGTAATCGGCATACACGGTATTGAAGTTCTGCGTGTCGCTGCTAAGCAGGGCGGCAAGCCAAAGCGTGCTCGCGAACTGTTCGTTGTTGCCAACTTCGGTGGGCAGGTAATGCTCGAACGCCGGGTATTTCGAGGCGTCGTCAGAGATGTGCAGCGCCTTCACGAGGTCGGCATTTGCTTGCTTACCCGCGGCCACAAAATCCTTGCTCTTGAGGAGTTCCTTGACGCGAGCAGCCTTGTAGTCGGTCAAGAAGTCGATTACGACGGTGTCGGATTCGTCAAAGTCGACGAAGGCGTTGAAAGCCACCTGCGTGTTCGTAGAGGAGAACGGGTTGTTCCGCGGAACACGGGTAAAGTCCAGGCTCACGCGGAGCTGCGCATAGGAGTTCATCAGGTTCGTCACGTCGATATCGCCCTCGAGGCGCACCACATGGTAGTTCAGGGTGTTCGCGGTCATTTCATCCACGGAGACCATGAGCTTTTCGCTAGAGGCGGCGAGATCTGCGATATAGCGCTTGCCGGTCTGGTCGAACTTTTCGTCGACTTCCCTCACGGTAAGCTCGGCGAACTGGCCGATTTGCAATTCAGACCACAACTGGTTGAACGTATGCAAAAGCCAGTCAGGATTATTATCATCATCAGCGTCTTCTTCCAGCTTTCCGCCCACCGGAATCCTCACCACCACGTGCTTCTTGTAGTGCGTGCTAAGGTTCTTGTTCGGGACGAGGATGGGCAGCGTGAGTTCGCTCGAGCCGTTGCCGCAGGTGACCTTCACCTTGATTTCGGACTTCTCGGTGTCGACGCTGGTCGTGTCGATCTTGCACTTGAGGCTGTCCGTGACAGGCTGCGTGATGTCGCCTTCAATGTCGCCCGAGACGCTGTCGCCGTCGACCGTCTTGGCATCCTTGCCGTCGAGGCTCTTGAGGAATTCCTCTTCGGTGCCCGTGAAGCCGTTTTCCTTCGCAATCTCATAAAGGGTTTTGCCGTTCTTGCCGTCGGAACCGTTCTGGAGCTTCTCCCAGTCTTCTTCGGAGCCCGAGTAACCATTTTCCTTCGCGATTTCGTAGGCGCTCTTGCCGTCGGCGCCGTTCTGGAGCTTCTTCCAGTCTTCTTCGGAGCCCGTGTAGCCGTTATCCTTCGCGATTTCGTAGGCGCTCTTGCCGTCGGAACCGTTGTCGGACTTGGAGGCGTCCTTGCCGTCCTTGCCACCCTGGATGACGCCGATTTCTTCGCCGTCACAGAAAATGCGGTAGCCGGTAGAGTCCTTCAGCGGCTCGGACTTGCACCGGTAGTCCACCGCCTCGTCGGGGTTCACCACGAACCATTCTCCGTCGGAACAGGCGTAAAGCAGGCCCTCGCTCTTCACGAGCTGCATGGCACCTTCCATCTCTTCGGTACAAGCACCAGAATCCAGCTCATCGACGATGGCGTATTTTTCCTGGTTTGTGACGTCTATCACATCGTCCGCACAGGCGGACAGAACCAAGGCGGTTGCCCCGCTTAAAATGGCGAGGGCAAGGAAACCCTTTTTCATCGAGATTCTCCTGTAAAAAAATTTTAGGGCAAACATAGAAAAATATGATGAATATCACATTATTTCTTGACTAGAATTTTCGTACAAACGTGAAAATTTGGTCTAAATTTCAGTACAACGTAAAAAAACGGCTTTTTCAGCCGTTTTTCGATGTTCTAGCTCACGTATTTTCGTCTATTTGCCTTTCTGTATGTAAGCTTTTGTTTACAGAATCAGTCTAGATGGCGGGTCGTGGCCCGCCATGACGTGTGGTTTTCCGATAGGCTTCTTTGTATTTTGTTAAGATGGTTTGAAAGCAAACGCCTTTTACGAGGGTTTGTACGCCTCGAGCATCTTCTTGGCCTGCTTCGCGAGGATGTCGTCGCCATTCAGCTCGACGACCTTCTTCAGGCGCTTCGCGCCCTCCTCGGGATCCATGTTCTTGCCGATGCGGATTTCGCCGACGCTGAAAAGCGCCCTGCGAGCAAGCGACACATTCTTTTCGGTAGTGAGGCCCTTCTCGAGCAAGGTCACCGCGGCCACGAAGCACTTGCGGTTGCGGGCGGTCTCACCCCATTCGAGCCACTGCTCGCTGGGTACATCTATATATAGGTTCGGGCTCGCCATCCTCTCGGCAAGCTTGCATGTCGTGTCGTCATCGAGCGGGGTTTCCTGCAAAAGCGCGGACATCGCCTGTTCAAGGAGCGCACGGGCCGCGGGGAAGCTCCCGCGCGAGGCTTCCTGGAAGCCCTCGTTGATCAGGTTGCGAGTCTTCTTGCGGCGTTCGGACTGCGTGTTGCTCTGAGCATTCTTGCGAAGCCGTTCCGCGAGGACTTCCTGACGCAGTTCGGCAATGCTCTTCTTGCGGTTCGGAACGTTCTTGCCGGCGGCGACTCCCGCCCCGAAGAACGCGAGCGAAGAAAGCGCCACCGCCCCGTAAATGCCCCCGTTCGCAAAGATGTTCACGAGCACGTCGAGTACGGCTCCCCCAATGCACACGGAGCGCACCCACGCGGGTTCGCCGGCCCGGCGGCGGCCGAACGCCGCCGCCCCCGCGAGAAACGCGACCGCGGCGCTCGCACCCATGTAGCGGTCGACCGCGTAATGATCAAAGAAGCTCGTCGAGGCAAGCGCGTCGACCACTACCCCGCCCGCAAGCAACGCGAGCGCCGCGAGGCCGGCCGCCACCCAGATTCCCCAGCGCTCCGCAAGTCGGAAGAACGCGAACGGGAAAATCGCCGCAAACAGGATAAAGCTCAGAATGCCTGGCATCAAAAGCCAGCTGGTGAACAGGCGGTCGTATTCAGCATACTTCGGTACAAACGCGAGGCCGTAACGCGGTTGCTTGTCCGTGTACTTCTTTATCCACGCATCGCATTCGGCCTTGAAATGCCGCTCGTCGGGATAAATCTTGTGTTCCTGGATATACTGTTCCTTGCCGCCGCCAATTTCCCACCATTCGCGGAATTCCTTCTTCATCTCGACGATGCGGTCTTCGACCACGAAGGTGTGGTTCTGCTTCAGGTAGCGTTCGCGGAACTGTTCGAATTCCTCGGCCTTCGTCTTCTCGTCGGCCTTGAGCCCGACCACTATGAACTGGGCCGCACCTTCCTCTTCCCACCACTTCTCGAAAGTCTTCTCGATATTACGCTCGCGCTTCTGCTGCTTCATGGTGGGCGAAAGCGCCGTAACGGCATTGAACACGCCGATGCCCAGCACCAGAGCGAACACGACATAGTGGCGGACCATGAGTCCGCGAAGGAATTTCTTTACAGCATTCATGTAAAGAAATATATATACTAATTAGAGGATAAGCATACCGTCGCCGTAACTGAACAGCTTCATCTTGTTTTCGACGGCCATCCTGTAGGCTTCGAGGGTATTTTCGCGGCCATAGAAGGCCGAAACGAGCAAAATGAGCGAACTTTTGGGCCAATGGAAGTTGGTCAGCAGGCCGTCCACGATCTTGTAGCGGTATCCCGGATAGAAAAACGCGTGCGTGACGCCCGCCTGGGCCTTCACGATCCCATTCTCGTCGGCAATCGTTTCGACCACGCGGGTAGATGTCGTCCCTACGGTCACGATACGCCCGCCCGCCGCCTTCGCCTTGTTGATGATGTCGGCGTTTTCCTGCGTAAGCTCGTAATGCTCGCCGTGCATCTTGTGCTGCGTAAAGTCCTCGACCGAGATGTTCTGGAACGTGCCCGGCCCCACGTGAAGCGTGACTTCGGCCACGTGCACGCCCTTCGCCTTCAGGGCGTCGAGCATTTCTTCGCTAAAGTGCAGGCTCGCCGTCGGCGCGGCCACCGCACCGGAATACTTCGCAAAAATCGTCTGGTACGCCTTCTTGTCGTCCTCGTCATCGGGGCGGTTGATGTAGGGCGGCAGAGGAACGTGACCTTCGCGGTTCATGACCGCCTCGAGTTCCACCGGGGTCGCGGCAAACCGGAGTACGCGGGCACCGTCTTCCCTGATATCTTCCACGATGGCTTTCACACCCGCTATCTCAAGTTCTCGGCCAATCTTAAAAGCCTTTCCGGGCCGGACCTGCGCCTCGTAGCGCGCCTCACCCGATTCCGCGGGAATCAGGGATTGCACGAGCAGCGTCTCGACCTCGCCGCCATGCAGCGTGTGTCCGAAAAGCCTCGCGGGAATCACCTTCGTGTTGTTCACCACCAGGCAGTCTCCCGGACGGAAAAGCTCGACGATTTCGGGAGCCTTCATGATGTGCCGCTCGCCGCCGTCCTTGGGGCAATGCAGAATGCGCGTCTTGCCCTTGCCGGCCGTGCGGCTCGCTATCAGTTCCTTCGGGAATTCGAAGGTGTAATCAGAAAGTGAATGTTCCATGACGATTACATCTCTTCCAGAGTTTTCTTCAGCAGGGCCTTCATTTCGGCCTTGAGGCTTTCGGGTTTCTGAATCTGCACGCTCGGCAGTATCCCGAAGAGCCAAGTCTTGAACTCGGGCGTCAGGCGGATCTTCATTTCCACCACGTCCTGCTTGTTGCGGTCCTTGCGCAGGTGGACCGGCGGATTGAAATGCGATTTTTCGAACTGCTTCTTGAGCCAGTTTTCCTTGATGATCAGCACAACGTCCTGCGGCGCTTCCGTCGTAGTGTACTTGCCGTACGTGTACTTGTAATGAATCGCCGCGTCAAAAACGAGATCCTTTTCTACCGGCTTGTTCGTCATCATCACGTTGGAAATATTTTCCATCATGTAGTTCTTGAACACACCCGTCTTCTCAAACGAATCGTCGGCCGCAATCAAGTAAACGGTGTCAATACGCATAACGACCTTGACCGGGCTCACCTCGATGGATTCCTTCTTGCTTTCGTCACCAACATGCGTATAGGTCATGCGCAGTTTGAGTTTCTTGTGGATGGCGTCCAAAATCTTGTTCACCATCGCATCCTGAATCTTGTTGTCGCAGAAGGGGCCATAATCCAGGACGAGGTCACGGTCCGTGGTAATCGCCTCGGGCTTGAATTCATCCGGGTCAGTTACCTGCATCACATTGATCAGCTTGTCCAGAAGCTTGCGGTTCTTCATTTCGGTCGGAGAATCGTCGGAGATGTTCTTCTTGACTTTTTCCAGCTGCTTCACGATTTCCTGATTGAAGTTCGTCTTCTCTTCGGACTGGATAACCCAAACTGTCTCGCCATTCTTCTTGTGGCTACGGAGTCCGCAATTTTCGTTGCGGAGCAGTTCCAGATAGCGGAACACCGTTCGCGGGCCACGGCCAAGCGCGACAGCGAGCTGGCTCACCGTCATTTCCTGTTTCAGCAGGTCCTTCACCGTACTTATCTTTTCGTATCCGGCCATAGCTTCTCCTTTTGGGTCAACAAACCCTGAGCCTGTTCTCTATCGATGCGCTTCTCACCATCTTCACAGCGTTAATCAGCGCCCACTGCTTCTGGAAAGCGTTCGAGACGCGCCCTTCCATCACGTACTTGTTGTTGAAATAGTTCAAACGAATCACGGTGCCGCCCAAACGCGAATTGCCCGCAAGTTCCTTCTCGATGACGCGGCAAGTCACCTGGATGTCCGAAGAGCTTTCCGGTACGGGACTCATCTGCATCGAAAGCTCCTGCAGCCCGGGCAAGTCGGCGATGCGGTTTTCCAAATCCTTCGGGAAGTTCGAATCGAAGCAGCTCGCCTTCACGACGGCCTTGCTGTCCTTCACTTCGGCACTGTAATCAAAAATCTTGAACGCGGGCGTATCGAGGATGCGCCAGATGGAGTTTTCGAGCCGTTCGTCCGAAATGTAGGTTTCCATCTGCACGCGCATAAAGTCTACGCAGCCGCGCACGCGGGGCATGCTGTTGACGCACGCGCACAAGGCACGCTTTACCGCGAGGCTACGCACGATGCCGTCCAGGTAGATGATTCCCTGCCCCACCGTCACGAGTACGCGGCGCGAATCTTCCGGAAACAGCGACGCGAGCTTCTGGCGCACCGCCTCGGAAAGCTGCGCATTGGGAACGTTCTGCATGGATTGCGGAATCGTGATGAACAGGAGCGAGTTGTCGTCCAGCAATATCGCAAGCTTGTCCTTGCCACCGTCGCTCACCAGCCCGACCGCGATGCCGAACTGCTCGCGGATGGCATGGTACACGTGGTCGCCGATAAGCACATGCGCTGTCTGCGCGGGAACGAGCCTATAGCCTTCCGGAGCTTCCTCGTTCTGGATAACGATCTTGGGACATTCGATCTTTTCGGGAGGGGCACCGTCGTAGCTCACCAGAAAGACTTCCTTGTCCTCGCTCTGGAAACAGCTCTTGACAACCCCCGGTTTGAGCTTGTCCTTGAAATACAGCCAGTTCCCGGGAACAATCCTGTTCTTCCCGTAAATTTTCGTGTATTCCGTTCCCTTGTTTCCGTTACCAATGGAAAATTCCTGTGAGAAAGCAACGAAGGTCGTGCCGCAGTCGTCGCAACTGCACAACAGCGGGATATGCGGCGCCATGCCGCCGTATGTCGAATACGGTTCCTTCGCGAACAGGCCATGATACGTCACCCGGCGGCAGCGCCGGCAGAAAAGCTTCTGCGTATATAGCCTATGTGGGAACTGGTTGCGCATTTTTCTTGCGTGTTATTTCATCAACGGCATTGCCACGTCGATGCGGCGGAGCACTTCTTCCTTGCCGATGATTTCGAACATTTCCCAGAGGCCAGGGCCAGCGGTAACGCCAGAAACAGCGAGGCGCGGAGCACCGACGAGTTCACCGACCTTGTGACCGCAACGTTCAGCGAGGTCGTAGAAACCCTTCTCGATCACCGGGGTCTTGAAGTCTTCGATAGAGGCGAGCATATCGCGCACGAGTGTCGCGACTTCCTTGGAGCCTTCACCGAAGTGCTTCTTGGCACCCTTTTCGTCGTAGGTCGTCGGAGCCACGAAGAAGTACACAGCCATCTCGGCCAAGTCCTGCACGAAGTGGGCACGCGGCTTGAGTTGCTTCACAATTTCGTCGAGGCGGGCTTCCGGTTCGTTGGAGAGGTCGATACCCTTTGCGGCAAGGCCTTCCTTCATGATTCCCTTGAGGAACGCGTCGTCGCACATGTGGATGTGCTGGCCGTTCATCCACTGCAACTTCTTCTCGTCGAAACTGGCGGACTTCGGGTTGATGCGTTCGAGCGTGAAGCTTTCGACCATTTCCTTGATGGTCATGACTTCGCGGTCGTCGCCCGGGTTCCAGCCGAGGAGCGCGAGGTAGTTCACGAGCGTTTCGGGCAGGTAGCCGAGGTCGCGGAAGTCACCCACAGAGGCGGCACCCTTGCGCTTACTGAGCTTCCCGCCGTTCTTGTCGAGAATCACCGGCAGGTGGCACCATACGGGCGGCTGCCAGCCAAAGGCCTTGTAAAGGAGTTCGTGCTTGGGCGTGGAGCTAATCCATTCATCGCCACGGAGCACGTGCGTCGTTCCCATCAGGTGGTCATCGACGACGCTTGCAAAGTGGTAAGTCGGGTAACCGTCGCGCTTGATGAGCACGAGGTCGTCCAAAAGTTCGTTCTGGTAGCTGATATGGCCACGGATCATGTCGTCGAATTCAGTCACGCCGGTTTCGGGAACCTTGAAACGGATCACGGCCTTTTCGCCGGCGGCAATGCGGGCTTCGGCTTCTTCGCGGGAAATATTACGGCAATGACGATCGTAACCCGTAACCGGTACATGAGTCTTTTCCTGTTCGGCACGGACTTCCTGCAAGCGTTCCTCGGTGCAGAAGCAGTAGTAGGCGCAACCCGCATCCAGAAGTTTCTTGATTTCGCGGTGGTAGATGTCCAGGCGTTCGCTCTGGAAGTACGGACCGCAGTCGCCTTCGCAACCCGGACCTTCGTCCCACTGGAGTCCCAACCACTTGAGGTCGCGCATCAAATCGTGCAGCGCCGTCTCGTTATAGCGCTTGCGGTCGGTATCTTCGATGCGCAGGTAGAACGTACCGCCCATGTGCTTGGCAAAGAAATAGTTGTAAATAGCCGTGCGCGCACCGCCCACATGCAAGTAGCCCGTCGGGCTCGGGGCAAAACGCACGCGGACAGGACGGGTAGCAGAATTTTCGCTCATAGAATCCTCTTTTTGTTTTTTTCGTGTCAAAAAATAGCAATTTTCGGGCAAACATCCTTTTTTTCCGCTCATTTTGCCCCAAATTCAAGAAAACGCGGCCGTAGTTTAGTTATCTTTTTGTCCATCAACGAGTTACAAGGACTTCAAAATGGAAGCTTTAAACGCATTTCTCGATACTATCGACGGTTACGTGTGGGGCATTCCCCTCATCGGCATCGTCCTCTTCGTAGGCATCCTGCTCACGAGCCGCCTCGGCGTCTTGCAGGTGACAAACCTCGGCAACGCGCTTCGCTACATGCTCCACAGCGAAAAGGAAGGCGAAGGCGAAGTCTCGAGCTTCGCGGCTCTCTGCACCGCGCTCGCAGCGACCGTCGGCACGGGTAACATCGTGGGCGTCGCGACCGCCATCGGCACGGGCGGCCCGGGCGCGCTCTTCTGGATGGAAGTCGCCGCCTTCTTCGGCATGGCCACCAAGTACTCCGAAGGCCTGCTCGCGGTCAAGTACCGCAAAGTTGCAAGCGACGGCAAAGTATTGGGCGGCCCCTTCTACTACATCGAGACCGGCATCAAGGAGCGCTTCGGGCTCAACCTCAAGTGGCTCGCCGTGCTGTTCGCCGTGTTCGGCGTACTCGCGGGTCTGCTCGGCATCGGAACCATCACGCAGGTGAACGGCATTACCTCGGCCGTCGCGACAGTCATCCCCACCGGCGAATTCGTGAACATCGGCGGCAACTCCGTCTCGTACTCCACCGCCATCGCGGGCCTGCTCTGCGCCGCGTTCACCGCGAGCGTCATCATCGGTGGCTTAAAACGCATCGCGAAGGTCGCGCTCTACATCGTGCCGTTCATGGCCATCTTCTACATCATCTTCTGCCTGCTGATTCTCGGATTCAACTTCTCGAACATCTCGACCGCCATCGAGACCATCATCCGCGCGGCGTTCAACCCGAGCGCCGTCACGGGCGGCGTGGTAGGCACCATCTTCATCGCGATGCAGAAGGGTATCGCACGCGGCATCTTCAGTAACGAGGCTGGCCTCGGTTCGGCCCCGATTGCCGCCGCAGCAGCCAAGACAAAGGAACCGGTTCGCCAGGGTCTTGTATGCATGACGGGAACCTTCATCGATACAATTGTCATCTGCTCCATGACGGGCCTCGCCATCGTGGTCACCGGCGCATGGACTCCGGAACTCGGGCTCCAGGGCGTAAACATCACCATGGAAGCGTTCACCCGCGGACTTTCGAACCTCCCCGCCGGCGCAAGCATCGCTCCCTACGTCCTTACCGTGGCGCTCGTGTTCTTCGCATTCACCACCGTCCTCGGCTGGGCCTACTACTCCGAGCGCTGCCTGGAATACCTTATCGGACGCGGCAAGAAAAACGCGATCCTCGCCTTCCGCTGGCTCTACGTGGCGGCCGTGTTCATCGGTCCCTACCTCACGGTGAGCGCCGTGTGGACGAGCGCCGACATCTTCAACGGGCTCATGGCCTTCCCGAACCTCGTGGCGCTGATTTTGCTTTCCGGCATTGTCGCCCGCGAGACGAAGAAGTTCTTCGTGAAGCTCGAGGGAACGAAGGAATAATTACCAGCCCATCATCTCGGCGATTTCGGGGCCGATGAGGCCATCCTGCATCGTCATCGAGAGGATGCGCTGTTCCAATTCACTTGGCGGGTCTAGCGGGCCCGCCTTTTTATTTGCGGTGAGACCATCCGCGGCTTCGCGCACGAGCAATTCGCCGAGCGCGGCATGCAATGCGAGCGACGCATCAATGTACTTGAGGTGCGTCGGTTCTTCTAGGATAAAATTCAAAGGTTTCTTTTCGGCGAGCACACGGGTTGACGGGATACTTGGACCGTATTCGTCTTCCACGCCCATATTGGCAAGCACCGCGTGCGAGCCGAGCAGGGCTTCCACCACCTGCGGGCGGTCAAGCGCTCCCTTCACGCCTGTCGCCGTCACCACGAAATCGGCATCGCGCACCAATGCGGCGACAGCATCCAAATCGTTGCAGTCCGTGACCGGCACGTCGTTCGCATCTAAGAATGGGCTGGAGCCGCGCGAACAATCCGTCACCACCTGCACGTTTGCACCGGAGCGCAGCAGTTGCAGTACGATACCCTGCCCCACCTTGCCACTCCCGAACACGACGAACTTTTTTCCGTCGTCAAAATCGTGCCCAAGCTGTGCGAGTGCGCGCACGTAACCTTCTCCCGTCCCGAGGCAAGTCTCGATGCGCTTCACGATCCCGCTGTCGGCCACATAAACCGGATGTTCGCTATTCTCATAAAACTGCACGCCGCTCCGCGTAAGCTCCACGAACCCGAAGCGCGGATGGCACGCCGAAAACTGGCCCGCGCAATCCAATATCAGATCAAAGGCAAGCTTTTGCGCTTCCTGCAACCCGACCACGCGAATTCCGTTTTCGCGTAAAAAATCAACGATACCGGAGTCGCAGGGCATCCCGCCGGCCACGCCCACGACGAGATCGGCACCGCCCGCCAGGAGAGCGCGGTACTGCAACAGCGTATTCCGGAACACCGGCGTCGCCGCCAACACCCGCAACCCCTCGAAAGGCCGCACCTGCGCCCATTCTCGGGTCAGGGCCAAGAGGGCCGGATATTCGCGTTCCTCGTAGACGTCATTCAGGATTTCGTCGAAAAGCATGTTGACAATGATAGAATTCTAGATGGCGGGTCGTAGCCCGCCATGACGTTAATAGTGAGGCCGCCATGACGTTAGTAGAGCCATGACGCTCGTTTTACGTCATTCCGGGCTTGACCCGGAATCTAAAATGCCGTTTTTAGTTCAAAAACGCCATTTTTGCGTTGCAAACCTATACAACGAAAACGCAAGCCCCCATTTGCATTCCTACCCTTAAAAACTTAATTTAGTGATATATAACAAGTATTATGGAGTGCATTCTTATGAAAAAAATTCTCTTTGCCGCCTCCGCGGCAGGATTGTTCGCGGCAACGTCCGCGTTCGCTCAAACAGCCGAAATCGGCACCTGGGCAGGCTTCCGCAAGGGCGCCACATCATTCACTTTCGACGATGGCCCTCAAAACAACGTTGATAAGTGCCTCCCCATGTTCAAAACTTATGGCTACAACGCCACCTTTAACATTGTCGTTAACTGGGCGAACCAACCTTCACAAGGAATGATTGGCTGGAGCGATGTTCAAAAATTGGCCGATGCCGGTCACGAAATCGCAAGCCACAGCAATAGCCACGGCCAGAATATGAGCGGCGAAGAAGCTTCCTCAAAAAAGGCTATTAATGACAAAATTAAGCAGCAGTACGGCGTCATTACCGTTGCCTATCCTAACTGCAATGTTCCTGACGTAAACGCTCTTAAACAGAACTATATCGCAGGTCGTATTTGTGGTAATGGACAGGAAGTGATGAGCAAGGATGGTCCTGGCGACTGGTTCAAAGTTCCTGCCTATATGACCGGATCCACTGGACAATACAACAACACGAACGCCTTTACTGGCGCCATGCAACAAGCCGTCAACAAAGGCGGCTGGGTAATGTTCTTAACTCATGGTTTCACCACCGGTGCAAACGGCTGGGCCGATTACTCCCCGACAGACGCCAATGCAATCGAAGGCGCTCTCAAGTGGGCCCAGCAGAACGACAAGGACATCTGGGTCGCTCCGATGGGCTATGTCGCGATGTACATCAAGGAACGTAATGCCTCGAAGATCGAAGCGCAGGACGGCGGTGCCGCCGGTTCCATGACCTTCAAGCTCACGCACAACATCAAGGACAACATTTCCAACTACGACTACCCGCTTTCCATCCGCGTCAAGTACAGCGGCTCCACTGCCAACGTGACGCAGGCGGGCGCCAAGCTCGAATCCAAGATTGACGGTGGCTACGTGTACTTCGATGCCGTCCCGAACGCAGGCGACATCGTCATCGCGGGCGAAGGCGGATCCACTCCGGAATCCTCCAGCTCCGTCGTCAATCAATCCTCCAACTCTGCCGTGGGTTCTTCCAGTTCTCACGTGGGACGTTCCTCCAGCTCCCGCCCCGGCCGCTCTTCCAGCTCCACCGTGGTACGTTCCTCGGCATCGTTCGGCTTCAGCTCTTCCTCCACGGAAGCCCTGCCTGCTGAACAGGCAAGCCTCTTCCACGTTGCCGTCTACAGGTCTTCCGACAACTACATCGTCGTCACGGGAGCCCAGGGCATGGCAATCACCGTCACGAACTCCCTCGGACAGGTCGTCCGCACCACGCGCGGTCTCGGCATCCTCCAAAAGGTGTACACCGGCGCCAAGGGCATGTACCTCGTGAAGGTCGGCGGCAAGACATTCAAAGTATCTCTCTAACAAATCTCTCCTATAACGACAAAACAGGCTCTCCCCAAAAGGAGAGCCTGTTTTTTTTGATAGGCACTTTGCTATCTTGTTTATTATGGAAAAGAAGCATCCCCTCTATTTTACGATACATGGTCACTTTTACCAGCCGCCCCGCGAAAACCCGTGGACGGGCGTTATCGAGAACCAGCCGAGCGCACGCCCCTTTCACGACTGGAACGACCGTATCGCGAGCGAATGCTACAGCCCGAATTCCGCGAGCCGAATCCTGAGCCCGCACGGGCATATCGTCGACATCGTCAACAATTACGACTTCATGAGCTTCAACATGGGCCCTACCCTGATGGGTTGGATCCGCGTAAACGCTCCCGCAACCTACAAGCGCATCCAGGAAGCGGACAGGCGAAGCCAAGAGCGGCTGAATGGCCACGGCAATGCGATTGCCCAAGTGTATAACCATATCATTATGCCGCTCGCGAGCGAGCACGACAAGCGTACGCAAATCCGCTGGGGCATCGAAGATTTCAAGTTCCACTTCGGACGCATGCCCGAGGCCATGTGGCTCGCCGAGACCGCCATCAACCTGGAAACGGTAGTGGAACTCATCAAGGCGGGCATCAAGTTCACCATCCTTTCGCCCACGCAGGCGGACAGCTTCCGCAAATTCGGCGACGAGGAATGGACCGGATGCAGCAATACCGACATCGACACGACACGCCCCTACCGCATCTACCCGCGCGACAAGGAAGGCAACCTCGTATGCGACGGATACCTCGACGTATTTTTCTATAACCCGTGGCTCTCTTCGGCGGTCGGCTTCGAACACCTGCTGCGCAACGCGGACACCTTTGGCAACCGCATCAAGGACGCCTGGGACGCGAACCGCGAAGACCCGCAGCTCGTGAGCATCGGCACCGACGGCGAAAGCTACGGCCACCACGAACCGTTCGGCGACATGTGCGCCGCCTGGCTCTACAACCACTACGCCCCCGACCACGACATGGTCCCGGTGAACTACGGCTGGTTCCTGGAACAGTTCCCGCCGCAACACGAAGTATTGCTCAAGAATTTCCACGGCGAAGGGTGCGCCTGGAGCTGCGCCCACGGCGTTGGCCGCTGGTACCGCGATTGCGGATGCTCGACAGGCGGTGGCCCGGACTGGAACCAGAAATGGCGCGGACCGCTCCGCGACGCGTTCAATCACCTGAAAAAACTCGCCGACGACGTGTTCGTGCGCGAATTCGAAAAAGTCTCGGACATCAATCCGTGGGACGCCCGCAACAACTACGTGGAAACGCTTGTCGCGCCCGAAGACGAATCCCGCATCAAGTCGTTCCTGGAAAAGACGGTCAAGGATCCAAGCGACGCGGACATGTGCGCAAAGGCCATCCGCCTCCTGGAAATCCAGAAGTTCTGCCTGTTCAGTTTCACGAGCTGCGGGTGGTTCTTCAACGATATCGAAGGCCTCGAACCCGTGCAGAACATGCGTTACGCGCTCAGGGCCATGGAACTCCTGGAACCGTTCCTGCCCTACGGCCACAACATCAAGAGCGAAGTCATCAGCATTCTCGCCCGCGCCACCAGCAACGAACACAAGTGGAACGGCGCGGAAGTCTTTACGCGCTATGCCGAAGAAAAAGTCCCGGTAGTAGTGAAGGAAATGGCGGAGCAAGCGGCAATATTCCACTTGGGCCTCGACGACGAAAACGAACAGGCCAAGAAGATTGTCGCGACAAAGATCGCTTCGCGCAGGCGCCAGACGCTCGTGCGTACAGAATACTTCGACAAGCACATCAGCGAACGCCGCATCGCGACGGTACTCGCCATCACCGACATGCTCGGGCGCATCAACCTGGTAGTCGCCGACGGCGAAAACGAGCAGAATGCCCTCAAGTTCGTGGAAAACCCGAACATGACGACGCAGGAACTGCAAGACGCCTATCCTACGGCTTATGTGGTGCGCATGCGTAACCTCATGAGCGATTCGCTCAAGCGCATCAACCAGATTACCACCAAGAAGCACCTGACCGAAATCACCGAGGCCTTCTCGAGCTTCGCGCTGAACCACGGCATTTCCATAGACAACCTGGCCGATCCCGACCACACGTTGCCGGATACGATGCGCAAGATCCTTTCGCTCGAAATCAACGCGCGCATCCACCACGCCGCCCTCAAGCTGCTCGAAGGCCCGGACGACAAGCTGGTCGCCGAGATCAAGGACCTGATGGGCGAAGCGAATGCGCTCGACACGAATCCGAGTTTCGGCGGTACAGGCCGCATGTTCTTCCGCAAGCTGAACACGCTCATCGACGCCGTCTCCGCGAATTACGACGAAGCGACCGTCAAGTACATCACGGACCTCATTACCGTGGCCGATTGGCTGAGCCTCGGCATCGACAAGACGAACCTCGAAAACAAGGTGTTTGCCATCTACAAGCAATTCAAGGAAAATCCCGAGGGCAAGCTTTCGGCCCTCAAGCCCATGTTCGGCTGGCTCAACTTCGAGGTCGAGAATGTATAGCCTTTCCGAAGAGCCTCTCATCACGAGGCCGCAGATAGACGAACGCCTCAAGGAACTCGCCGAGAGCATCAAGGCGGAAAACTTCGACATGTTCTTATCGACGCTGACCGGCGGGTTCATGTTCACCGCCGACCTCTGCCGCAATATCGCGAGCAGCAAGCTCGAAATCGAATTCATCCGCGCATCGAGTTACGGCGACCGCACCGAAACGAGCGGCGACGTGGAAATCAGCGGGTTCGAAGGACTCAACATCCAGGGCAAGAAAGTCCTGCTCATCGACGATATTCTCGACACGGGCAACACCATGTCCAAGATGAAGAAGACGCTCCTCGCGCTCGGCCCCCGTGAAATCAAGACCTGCGTGTTCCTCGACAAGAAGGGCCGCCGCGAGGTGGATTTCGAGGCCGATTTCGTCGGATTCACCATCGAGAACGAATTCGTGGTCGGGTACGGCCTGGATTACGCAAACATGTTCCGCAGTTATCCTGAAATTTGGACAGTGAGGGAGACAGATGGCAAATAACGATTTCGATGACGCGAGGCTACACGCCACCCGTGCGTTCGAGGCTGTCGAACGCAGCTACAACAAGATCAGCCGCCGGAAGCGCATGCTCATCAAGGGCGCGTTCTGTCTCGTATTCTTTTTCGCCGGGTTCATCACGAACAGCGTCATCAACAACGTGCCTACCGAAGGCATCATCGAGAAAGTTGCCGCCCAGCCCGACCTGAAAAACAAGTGCAAGGGTCGCTACGACCGCCCGATGGAATACGCCATCATGCACGAATGCATCTTCGCGAAGGGCATTCCCGGAAACGAAGCAAAGCTCGTGCAGAGAATCAACTACTGCACATGCGCCCTGCAGAGCGTGCAGAACAAGAAGCCCTACCAGAAGATGTTCGAGAACAACCTCGTCGACTTCACGTTCAAGATACGCGAAGAAGACCTCTGCCAGGACGACAAGATCATCCCGACGCTCGACGAAGAGGATTCCAAGAAATAACTACTTGAACGTGGCCTTGAATTCGGCCCCGTCAGCAGTCGAGACTATACGCGGATTATCCGTGGAACCATCTTCCCACGCCACAAACGAGCCACCGCCCGTCGGAACCGCGTTGAGCACCATCGGCATTCCGCCGAAGAACACTCCGGAATAGCTCGAAGGCAGGCGGAAACCTTCCACGGCGACATAGCCGCCGCCCTGTGACGAGATGTTCATAGTCACGTCTTCTCCCAGCCCGAAGTAGGTGCGGAATTCTTCCCTGACTTTCACATCGCGGTCGGCGGCCCATTCGCTAAAGCAGGCGCCATCCGGATCGAATCCGCCCCCGCAATAGTTGGAATACCAATAATCATCGCGCGGGAAAGCGATCATGTCCCTGCTGATTTCCTGAACCGTCATCGACGCATACATTGCATCCGTCTTTTCGGCAACCTTCGCGGCATTCAGGTTCAAACCATACAGGACCGAAGCCCTGTTGATGAAAATGCGCTGGAACACGGGACTCTTGATGATGCTCTTGAAAAGATTGTGGAAGCACAGCGGATCGGACGACTTGCTGCAAGTCCCGCTACCACCGGTTTCTATCCAGTCAAACATGCTGACCTTTTCCGAAAAGCCCTTCACGTTCCAGGTCCAACCGATGCCATGGTCGATATCGTAGGCGATAAAGTGCCAGGGCTGCGATGCCGTATGCCAGGCACGCACGTTGTTGTTCGGCCAGTCCCCGTTATGGAAGTAGATTTCGGCCGCCATGTAATCGGCATAGTTATACACGTCCAGCATCTTCCCGATTTTTTCAATCGCGTCGCCGTCAGGATTGCTGAAATCCGCCGTCGAAGCATACTGGAGCATTTCGATATACGAAGCCGACGAGCCGTTGGCTTCCTTGATATCCAGGTTGATGTGCTTGACGAAGTCGACTTCCTTGGAATCAATCTTGTAATTCGTCTCCACGAAATGTTCGTTCAGCTTTTCACGCATATCGTGAATGCCATAATACTGGCCATTGTAATACACAACCACCTGGCGGCTCCTCTGGTAATCGACAGTAGTCCCTTCCAGCAGGCTCACGGCCATCGGATCTGCGAAATAGTCACTCACGAAACGGTTGCCGTTATTGCGCAGGATGAATCCCTTGAACTTCTTGGCTTCGGGACGCGTCTCAAAGAGTGGGTACTTGAGACGCCCATCCTGATACTGCTTGCGCATCACGACGGACACGGATTTTTTCACCTGGTTACGGCTATAGCCGCCCATAATGGAAATGCCCGCATCGATCTCGAACGCCTTGGCCTGCGAAGAACTCCCGTCGGCAAAGTATTCCACGTGCACCGGGAATTCCACGTCATCCCAGAAAGTCGCGTTCTTGCAGGGATCGGGTTTGCAAGGAGAAGCGGCAACGTAATCCGAGAAGAACATGGGTGCGACACTCAAGGCGACCACCGGCATGCCGACCTTCCTTTCTCCAACGAAATAAGTTTCTGTCTGCTTCGCGACCACACCCGCATCCGTGAATTCGGCACAGCGAACCACCGTATTCGCAGCTATCGTCCGCGGGAATTCGGCATCGGGCGTCGTAGTCGTGGGTTCGGAACCGTCGAACGTACAGCGAAGAACCCCTCCCTGTGTCGCCACGGGAGACTCGAGAACAAACGATTCGTAAAAACCCGCCGGAGGGAGTCCCATATCCTTGGCGATAACCGAACTCGAAGATTTCGGAGTCGAAGGATCGGAAGATTCCGAAGAGGTCACTTCCGAATTTTCGGAGCCCTCCTCGACATCCACCTCGGCCGAATTTTCGCCAGAACAGCACCACAGCGCAACCGGCAACGCCAGAAACGCCACTTTTTGAACTTTGAACAAATGATTCATACAGCTTTTATCTTACAGCGACGCGGAAGGCGCCCTCCAACATTCCATTACCAATCACCTGCACCACGAGAACGCCCCGGCCCGCAAATGCGTCCAGATCGAACGAGATGTTTTTACCCTGGTATATCTCGTGTGCAAGCATATTTCCCTGCGCATCGAACACGCGCAAAGTCCGGGATGCCGCCGTCGCGGCGGTCACCGTCAACAGGCGACCAGAAACTTCCATGCGCAAGCCATGCTGCAACGCACGCCCGGAAAGAATCCTCTCCGTCGAAGAAGAAAATCCGAAACTGCTGCTGGACACTACGGTGCTGCTCATCACTACCGCAGAGCTTGAAGACCTCGGACGCCAGGAACTCGAAGACCTCGTCACCGCCGAACTGGACAACGCACTATTCGAAGAACTTGACACCCCAGCAGCCTCACTCGAACTCATTGCTGCCTGCGAGCTCATTGCGGCCTGCGAGCTGGAGCTTACCGCGGCGCTGCTCGAACTGACTTCGTACTTGCAATCCGTCACGGTGACTCCGGACTTGTTTGCAAAGCAGATGTTGCTATCCTTCTCGGTAATCGAGTAGAGGTGCATATCCACTCCGGAACCGTACCACGAAACGAACGGACCGAATTCGGTAATCTTCTGCGAACCCGGATACGGGTCGTCCTTCATGTACTGTGCGCCCCCCTGGCTCAAGAACCCGCCGCCGTAACTCGGCACGCGCACATTGCCCGCTTCCACCACGTCTATGCGCTGGTGGTCCGGCACGTCGTTCAGCGAATCGCGGTCCCAGACCCTCTGGTTGAAATCGATATGCCAGATGAGCATCCCGCTGTTCGCAAAAGGCGCATCCCAGTTGGCCTTCTGGCGGTTTTCGAGAACATACCATTCGTCCTTGCTGATGCCCACCTTGTATGCCACATTCTCTTTCCAGAGCGGCGGAATCACGATTGTCCAATCAGACACTGCCAGGGAATCGTATTCGAGCCAACCCATGAAATTGCGTTCGAAAGCGCTGTAATTCGGCGGACAGTTGGTCCCGTTGTACATGCCCGTCGCCATCACGTCCCAGGAATGCACGCCCGGAGACTGCTGGCTCGAATTGGTGTAGCTCGCGTTGCAAGCACTAGACCAAACGCAGTAATGGTCCTTGAGGCCCATCGTGTGGCTGAACTCATGGATGAATGTCGGGAACAGGTAGCGTGCCTGCTTGATGATGAAATAGTTGTTGAACTTCTTGCCGTTACCCGCATCGATGCGGCGGCAGGGATTCCACTGAAGTTCGTACTGGAATCCGCCCAGGTGCTTAGTCGAGCCATTGATCGTCTTCTCGGCGTCGTCACCCGCGAACAGCAATGCAAAGGCATCGACCTCGCCATCGTTGTCCGAGTCGTAGGGGCGTGCGTCGAAAGACGCATACTTGCTTTTCAAGGCCTCTATCGCTTCCTGTATCAGTACGTAATCCTTGTCGACATAGTCCACGAAGGGGTTTTCCACCTTCACGAAGTACAAGTCGAACGTCGGCACGAAAAGTCCATGCGACTGGTCGACGAAGTAATCCCTGACAGAGCCCCTGTACGACTTGGCCGTGTAGTTTTCACGGTTCAGGATAGAGTCGACCATGGCGGAATCGAGATTCTTCTCGTAGTTGTTTTCCACCAGGATCACCGGAATACGGTTCGTCCCGTTCGCATGCGCTTTCGGATCGGGCAGACGCAGTACGGGCGGAGCATCTTCGGGAGCCGGCTCCGCCGGAGCGGTGGGGACCCACGCCGCACGCTTGCGGTTTTCACCATCGGGACGGCGGTGGTTATACCCGTGCCTTGAACGGTGTCCATTAAAGGCCTTGTTCCTATCGATTTTTTTCAAGAAGGCCTTTTCGCTGGCGGAACGCCTGTCCGCATTTTTCGCCTTGAACTTGCTCGCCGCGCCATTCTCGTCGGCATAGTAGTACAGCCCGTCTTCACCGGCCACTACGAGAATACCGTCCTCGGTCTGCGTGAATCTGAAATGCTCGTCGCCCCCTTTACGAACCGTAAGGGAGTCGCCCCCGTTATCGATGGAATACGGGAGGGGATTTTCGGGATAGGCGAACGAACCTACAGAAAAAAATCCGGCAATGCAAATTGCCAGCGCAAACGACTTGGGACAGTACTCCAATCTCATAACAAACCTCTTTCTAAATATACCCCCGAACACCCGAAAAACAAAACGGGGGCAACGCAAAAAACGTGTAAAAAGCGGTTTATTTCGGCAGAACCTTGAAATGCCCGACAATGCCGCGGTCCGATTCCAGGCGAATGACCAGCGGGGTACCGCGGACGATAGCCCCGAGGTCCAGCCTGAACGCACGGGACGCGAATTTCGTGAATACGAGCGCATGGCCCTGCATGTCGAACACGCGGAGCGTCTTCATGCCGGATTCAGGCGAATTCACGAAGAGCATGTTCCCCTCCATCGTGACCCGGAACGCGGGTACCACCGACGCACCGCGCAAGGCAATCGTCATCGAAGAACTGGACTCTTCCGACGAGCTGGACTCCGGCAAAGAGCTGTTCGAGGACTGCGGTTCCGAACTGTTCGAAGACTCCGGTTTCGAACTGCTCGACAATTCGAGAGCGGAACTGCTAGACGGCGCGAGCGCCGAACTGGACTCCGGCTCCGAACTGCTCGAAGATTCCGATTCCGCGCTGCTCGAAGACTCGGAAGCCGAGCTGCTCGATGGCGGCGGAACGAATTCACATTCCCTCACCACGATGCCTTCCTTCACGGCAAAGCACACATTGTAATCTTTTTCGACGATATTGAACAGCCCGTCGAGCACCGCGGAGCCGTCCCACGCGGACACCGGCGAAAGCTCCGTCACGTTCTGGCTTCCGGGGAACGGGTCATCCTTCATCCTCGCGCCATTACCGTTGGTAGTGTAGTATCCCCCGTTTTGCGAAAGCACCCAATAGGGGCCCGCCTCGACGATATCCACGCGCTGATGGCCCGCATGGTCGTTCAGGGAATCGGCATTCCATACGCTCAGCTTGAAATCGATATGCCATACGAGCATCCCGTGGTTCGGGAGTCCCGAATCCCACTTCTCCATCTGGCGGTTCTCGAACACGTACCATTCGTTGTCGTTCACTTTCGACATCAACGCAAAATTGTCAGACCCCAGCGGCGGCAGGACTTTCACTTGATCATCGTCTTCCATATCGGTATAATTAAGCCATCCCATGAAGTTGCGTTCGAACGCGCTGTAGTTGGGCGGTTTCCTGTAATTGCCGTTGTACAGGCCCGTCGCCATCACGTCCCACGCATGCGTACCCGGAGCCTGGTAGGAGCTGTCGGAAAAGCTTGCCGTACACCAACTCGCCCACACGCAGTAATGGTCCTTGAGCCCCATCGTATGGCTGAATTCGTGAAGAAACTGCGAGATATGGCTCTTACCCTGGTCGATAATGAAACACGTGTTGAATATGATCCCGTCGTTCGCCTCCACGACCGCACTGTATTTTTTCAAGGTCGTCTTGAAGCCGCCCAGATGCTGGCTCGCATCGTTTTTCGAATAGTAGCGTTCTCCCGCATAGAGCACGCCGAATGCATCGACTTCGCCATCCTTGTCCGAATCATATTTCGATGCATCGAACTCCGGATACTTCTCGAGCATCGAGAGGAGGGCCCTCTTCATCAGCTGGGCTTCCTTTTTCCCGATATAGCTCTCGAAGGGTTCGCTCTCGCTCACCAAGAACACGTCAAAGTGCGGCTTGAACACTCCGGAAGACTGGTCGATAAAGTAATCCCTCACGGAACCCAGGTAATCGTCTTCGGTATAGCCTTCCTGGTTCAGTCGCGCATACATGCCGGCAGAATCCAGATTCTCCCGGTTGTCCGCTTCGCCCGCCACGAGCACAATCGGGAAATAGAGTTCCCCGGACGAATGATGCGAAGCGGGCAACACGGACGGCCTCGGGGCAGACAGCGTCGGCACCCACGGTGCACGCGCCTCCCGCGGTTCGTCTCCGGATTCGGCGATGCCGTCCCGAACGAGATTCTTTTTCCGGTGTGTCTTGAATACCTTGTCGCGGTCGAGTCCGTTCAGGAAAGCCCTTTCAGCGGAACTGCGCTTGTGCGCACCCTTCGCCTTGAATTTCGAGGGCTTGCCGTCTTCACCCGCGTAATAGAGCGTTCCCTTGCCATCACCGACAACCAGGAAGCCGTCATCCGTACGCGTCTCGCTGTAATGTTCATCGCCCAGATCCTGCAACACGAGCGTATCGCCGCCGTTGATGAAAACACGGCGGGCATCCGGATCCAGAGGTGAAGCATACAATGCCGCGGGCAGCAGAAGGCCCGCAAGCATCCACGATTTTCCCATTTCACTCCCCCGCTTTTTTAGCGGACCACAATCTTCCTTGCACCAAGGCCTGCGACCTTGACCATGTAGATACCGCTCTTCACGGATTCCAGGCTTACCGTCGCGCGACCGTCATGGAGCGCACCCGATGCGACCTTCGCACCGTTCATGCCGACAACCGAGATGCCGGCATCGGCTTGCGCACCCGACGCATCAATCGAAAGGAGTCGCCCTTGCAAGCGCACATTCAGCACACCTGCCGATGCGACTGTCTTGTGCGGGACAGACGTCGTCGGCAAAATCGACACATTTTTCTCGTCGTAACGAGTCGCAAGCGCCATCAGGTACCAGGTGCTATGCGGGAGCCACTGTTCAATCCAGCGCCAGTTATGCCAGGGTTCATCGTAGGGGAATCCCACCGCAGTAACGCCGTCATCGTCCCAGGCGATGCCCGAACCGTCAGTATTCTTGCCGGTAATGCCGTTCGCGATGCCGCCCTTGAGCGTCGCATCGAATTCGGACTGGCCGTCATACTTTTCGGGAACCTTCGTGCCGAAGCCGTACATCATGCACGTGGCATACGGGTTCTTTCCCAAAATCCAGTCGAGCTGGTCAGTCGCATACTTGTCCACGCCCTCGGAGCCGTCCAGGTCCAAAGCGTTGAAAGCATAAACGGCAGCCGCGGCAAGGCTTGCCAGGCGGGCGTCTTCGCCCTGCCACCAGTAGTTGCTCTCGTTGTCGTGCGGAATGAAGAAGCCGTCCTTGATGTTGCCCCCGGTCTTGAACGTCTGGCGGGCATAGCCGAACGGATTGTCCACCTTGTTCGTAATCGACAAGAGCCAGTTGTAATGCTTCTTAACAGCATCGTTCACATCCACGGTACTGCTGCATCCTCCGGTACAGCGGCTCAATTCGACTTCAGCATACCGGATGAGCGCGATGAGCGGAAGGCCGGCATCGCTCGCATGCCAGAACGGACGGGTCTTGGCGTCGTCGCTCCAGAAGTAGCCATCAGTGCTCAGGCGTCCCGTGAGGCTTGCGGCGCGCTTGTCCGCATCCGTCTTATACTTGTCTTCGCCCGTCGCCGCATAGAGTTCCGTGGCGGCAAGGAGTGCCGTGTAGTCGTCGATGATGTTTTCCTTGCCGTCGTCGCAGTAGGCACAGTTTCCGCCGATGCTCTGTTTTTCGGACAAGTGGGCATAGCCCTTCTTGGCTGCTTCCAAATACTGTTCCGAAGTAAAGTCGCCATTCACGCGGAGCATCGAGACGCGGGCCAGAGCCGCAATCGCCATGCCGCCGCCTTCGCGGAAGGCCGTCTGGTAATCGGTAGTCTTCTTTCCGTCTTCGCCAGTGAACGCGCAGATTTCACGGCTGGACAGAGGGTTACCCCACACATCAAACACGGTCATGTAGAAGAATCCCTGCTCGTCGAGCATGCGCACCAAGAAGTCCGCACCGAAAGCAGCCTCTTCGGCTGTCTTCGCCTTGCTCGTCGTCTTGCCGAGCAGTGTCGGGATGTGCTCCGCCGTATGGGCAAGCACCCATGCCGTCAGCGGGATCTGCTGCGGGTTCAGGTAGTTCGCGTAGGAAAGGTGAGAGAGGTACTTGCTCACGTCACCGCTCGCATCGTACCAGCCGCCATGCACGTCGAGAGACTTGCCGCCGCCGTTGTACACCGGAAGCTTCGAATCCCACCCCACGATGGTCGAGTTCACCGCGCGGTCGTCGTAGAAGTAGTCGAGCACCGCGCCGAGCGTCGCCGTCGCAAGCGCATTTTCCGCCACCTTGAATTCACCCGAATTGACCGGCTGTCCGTTCTCGGTAATCTGCAGCGTGTAGGAACCTGCGGCAACGCCCCTTTCGAGAGTCGCGACATAGAACTTGCCGTTGTTTACCCAGTTGTCCGGATTGGTACCCTTCGAGAGCTTACCCGTCTGGACGGCATTGCCGCTAGACATCAGCTTGAATTCGGCGCCTTCGAGCTCGCTATCGCTCTTGACGATGATGCTGATGGGCTTGCCGGCATCGTAGCCGACCTGGTTGAAGTAGAAGAACGAATTGGACCAGGCGCTGCCTACAGCGAGGGCCAACAGGGAGGAGGCGAGAATTAATTTGTTTTTCATGCTCCAAATCTATATTAATGGAATAAAAAGCGGATAGACGGTAAGAAACTGAACCGAATTACGTGATTTTAATCTACGCATATTTTGCGTTAATTAAAGAACAGCCTATAAATTCCACCATACGGTTACGCCGGTACGAAAGCCCCCGCTTCCCCTTTCAGGCTGCCAAAGGCGATCGTTTCCACCAGATTTTTCAAAAACAGCACTTCAAAATTACATCAATTTAAGCAATCTTTCTGTTTTCTACGCTAAATTTGCGTTAATTAACCACATTTTTGAAATTTCGCTTTCACACCCACTTGACCAATGTATCCGCAGAATCTATGTTTGGCTGCACAACAAAAGGAATTAACCATGTACTACGAAAGCATCAAAGTCCTCGACTGCACCATCCGCGACGGCGGCCTCGTCAACAAGCACGACTTCTCCCTGGAATTCGTCCGCCGCCTCTATACACTCCTCACCGCAGCCGGCATCGACTACATGGAAATGGGATACAAGAACTCCCCCGAACTTTTCGACCCCAAGGAATACGGTCCGTGGAAGTTCTGCGACGACGACCTCCTGTGGAAAGTGAAGGACGGCATCGATTCCAAGATGAAGATGGCCGTGATGGCCGACGTGGGCCGCGTGAACATGGACGCCGTGAAGCCCGCCTCCGAAAGCCCGTACCAGATGTTCCGCGTGGCAAGCTACGTGAAGAACATCGACAAGGGCATCAGCATGGTGAACGCCTTCCACGACATGGGCTACGAGACGACGCTCAACATCATGGCCGTGAGCCGCGACCGCGGTCCGGAACTCGACGAAGCGCTCCACCAGGTGCAGGAAGAATGCAAGGCCGACGTGCTCTACCTCGTCGACAGTTTCGGCGCGTTCTACCAGGAAGACATCGACAAGGAACTCAACCGTTACAAGGGAATCGTGAAGGGCAAGAAGTTCGGCTTCCACGGCCACAACAACCAGCAGCTCGCCTTCTCCAACACGATCCAGGCCATCATCAACCACGTCGACTACCTCGACGGTTCCGTGTCGGGCATGGGACGCGGCGCAGGCAACTGCACCACCGAACTGCTCCTCTCCTTCCTCAAGAACCCGAAGTACGACCTGCGTCCGGTTCTCGACGCCATCCAGGAACTGTTCCTGCCGCTGCACAGCAAGTATGAATGGGGCTACATCATCCCGCAGATGATCACGGGCATGCTCAACCGTCACCCGCAGGACGCCATCGCCGTCCGCAAGACCGACGAGAAGGACATGTACCGCAAGTTCTACGAACGGATGATTAACGATTAAGGAGCGCGGCGCCGAGCCTACTTCTTCAGCAGGAACCCGGCGACGCTCTTTTCACGCAGGAAGGTGCGCTTGGCGGCTTCCTGCACCTGCGCCGCGGAAACCTTCTCGAGTTCCCCGGCCCAGTTCAAGAAGATGTGGTAGTCTCCGTACATCTCGTACCACGCAAGCATCGTCGCGACATTTTCCATGTCGGTAAAGCTACGCACCAGGCCTGCATAGGCGTGGTTCTTGACTTTCTGGAATTCGCGTTCGCTCACGGGTTCGTTCTTGAGTTTCTCGAGTTCTTCCCACACGATCTTTTCGACCTTGGCTGGGTCCGCATCGGGGCGCATGTTCACCCGCACGGAGAATTCGGAAACGTACTTGTTCGGGCTGTTGCCCGCACTCACACTCACCGCCAGCTTTTCCTGTTCCACCAGGCGCTTGTAGAGGCGGCCCGAGCGGCCGTTCAGCACGCCTTCGGCGATGTCGAGCGCATAGATTTCAGGGTCGCCGACTTCCGGTGTCTTGAACACGAGCGTGTAGAGGTTCGGCGCGTCGGGGCGCACCTGCGTAAAGCGCTTCTCGCCCACCTGTTCGGGGTCGCGCACCGTGAGCGGCGGAAATGCCTCGCCCGCGGGAATCGGCCCGAAGTACTTCTTGACCATCTGCATCGTCGCGGTAGTATCGAGATCGCCCGCCAGCACGAGGATGGCGTTGCGCGGCTTGTAATACTTGCGGTAATGTTCGTCGGCCATTTCGCGGGTCAGGTTCGCGATGTCGCTCGGCCAGCCGATAGTCGGCACACGGTACGGGAAAGCTTCGTATATGAGCGAGTTCAGCGTCTCGTAGTAGCGGCCCGTCGGCTTGTCGTCGTAGCGCATGCGGCGCTCTTCGCGCACCACGTCGCGTTCGGAATAAAATTCGCGGAGCACCGCATTCTGCATGCGGTCAGATTCAAGCCACATGAACAGCTCGACCTTGTTCTTGGGGAGCGTCACGATGTAGGCCGTCATGAGGTCGGTCGTGAAAGCATTGAGGCCCGTGCCGCCCGCGGCCTGGTAGGCGCCCCACAGTTCGTCCTTCACGAAAATCTTGCGGTGCTCGTTCAGCACGGAATCGTGTTCGGCGGTAAGCTTCTTGACGGTCGCGGTATCGCCCGCGAGTTTCGCAGGACGGATAAGCGCCTGCAGGCTATCCTGCACGGCCATGAAGCGCGCATCGGCGACGCTGTCCTGGATGCCCACCTTGTGGGTACCCTTGAAGAGTTCATGTTCCAGGATGTGCGCAAGCCCCGACTTGCCCGGGACCTCGTGTACGGAACCCGTCACGTAAAAAAGGCGGCAACTCACCGTCGGGGCCTGCTTGTTCGGGTGCAAGAGCACCGTAAGACCGTTGGGCAGAACTTCCTTGTGGACGGCCAGGTTCACCTCGGCGTAAGAAATCCCGCAAAGCAGGAGCGCCACCGTAGAGACCGCGGCGGCTTTCGCAAAAGCACGATTCAATAAACTCATGCCCTAAATTTACACTTTTCCGGGAACTACAATCCGTCGATTTCCAAAAGTTCCGCCATGTCGGCAGGCAGAATCTCGAAATCGAGGTCGGCGTTCTGCAATATGCGCTCCTCGTGCGTCGACTTTGGGAGCGGCAACAGTCCGAGCTGCAGGATAAAGCGGCTCGCAAGCTGCGGGACGGACACGTCGTATTTCGCGGCCATCGAGCATATCGCGGGCACGTTCGCGAGGTTCCCGTGGGCATTCGGCGAATACGCCTCCACCAGGATTCCGTTCTGTTCGCAGAACTCGATGAGCTCGTAAGGGATATGCCCGATATGTACGCGCACCTGGTTCACCGCGGGCATCACGGTACATTCGTCCATGATGTTCTTCAGGTCGTCGACATCAAAATTCGACACGCCGATGGCGCGGAACTTGCCCGCCGCATAAGCTTCTTCGAGGGCCTTCCACACTTCGAGATTTTCGGCAAAATAATTATGGCCCGGTTTCCACATCTCGTCCCACGGCTTGGGCGCGTGAATGAGCATCATGTCGGTATGGAAGCAATCCAGGCGTTCCATCGATTCCTGGATGCAGGCGACCGTGCCATCGTGCGTCTTGACTTCGGCGGGAATCTTGGACGTGACAAAAATGCTTTCACGGTGCAGTCCCTGCGTTTCCATGGCCGCTCGAATACCACGCCCGACGCCAGCCTCGTTCCCGTAGGCGATAGCCGTATCGATATGCCTATAGCCGGCAGCAATCGAAGACTCGACAACTGCTTCCGCCTCGTCATCGCTCACCTGCCAAGTTCCCAAGGCAACCTTCGGAATCCTCTGGCCATTATTCAGTTTGTAACGCTCGTCGACTATCATAGGGACGCTCCTTTTTTGCGCATTACATTCAATATAACCTTGTAAAGGCGCAAAAGCGCACTCCGATTAGTACCATCTTGGATTAGTACCATCTTGGAATAGTACAAGATAGGACGCGGACTAGCGTTCCAGAGTCTTGATATCGCCGCGCCTTACACGCTCTTCGCTGTACGGGTCGATATGCACAAGCGCGTCGACCACGTTCTCGCCGGCATCGATAAGGCGCTTTTCCACCTCTTCGGCGAGGTCATGAGCCGCAAGGAGGCTCATATCGGCAGGCACGACCACATGCAAATCTACATGCAGGTCCGAACCCACGTAACGCGTGCGGAACCCGTGGATGCTGATAACGTTCGGGCAGGCAAGCGCGATGTCCTTGAGCTTCCGCGCCACCTCTTCGCTCGCGCCTTCGTCGGCCACGCGGTGGATTCCCGGCCAGGCAATCTCGAAACCCGAATGGAGGATGAATACCGACACGATGATGGCGCCGACCGAGTCCGCGAACCAGAGCGTCGGGAAAAGGATCCCGAAAAGAACCGCGACAAGCACCGGGATGGAACTGTAGGCATCGCTCCGGTGGTGCCACGCGTTGGCCTCCACCGCCTCGCTCCGGATGGCGCGCCCCTTGGCGCGCGTGTAGCGGAAAAGAATTTCTTTCACGACGATGGATACCGCCGCCATGATAGCCGCAATCCATTCAGGGTGCGATTGTTCGCCGTTAATGAGCGCACGCACCGCATTGTAGCCGAGTCCTATGCCCACCGCGCACACGGCAAGCCCGATGCCCACCGAAATGAGCGTCTCGAAACGCCTGTGCCCGTAAGGGTGCTGCTCGTCGGGCGGCAAGTTCCAGAACTTGGAACCGACGATGATCGCGATATCGGTAATGAAATCCGATGCGCTGTGGATAGCGTCGGCGACAAGCGCCTGCGATCCGCCAAAAAAGCCCGCGAAGAACTTGCCCGCCGAAAGCGCGGCGTTCCAGCCGAGTCCCACCCACGTAACATGGCGGACTTCGCAAGAATCATCTTTTTTGGCGATGCGGGTCATGCGTTGAAATATAAAATTGTGCAACCTAACGTGCAATTGATACATCTAAATAACCGAAAAAAGGATAAACGTTTCTATTTTTAGGCCAACTTTATGAAGAAACTCTTGAAAATCGTCATCGTGCTCGCCATTCTGGGAGCGATTGCCTACGGGGTGAAGACCTTCTTCTTTACGGAGAAGGCGAATGCCGCCGCGGGGCCGCTGGTAAGCACTCAGGTAGTTTTGGCGGCCATTTCCACCACCATCTCGGCAACGGGCACGCTCGAGCCGGTAGACCAGGTGGAAGTGGGTACGCAGGTTTCGGGCGACATCGCGAAAATCTACGTCGACTTCAATACCAAGGTCAAGAAGGGCCAGGTCATCGCAGAACTCGACAAGTCCAAGCTCAAGGCGACCCTCACCCAGGCCGAAATCGCCTACAAGTCCGCCGAAACGGACTTCAAGTACAAGGAATCGACGTACAACCGCGTCAAGAAACTTTCCGAAAGCAACGCGGCCAGTTCCGTGGAGCTCGAGACCGCCGAATACAACATGAACTCCGCGAAGCTTTCCATGGAACGCAGCAAGAACGAAGTGAGCCAGGCGAGGCTCAACCTGAGCTACGCGACCATCAAGAGTCCCATCGACGGCGTCGTGCTGAAGCGCGCGGTGGAAGTCGGACAGACCGTGGCCGCCTCCATGAGCACGCCGACTTTATTCGTAATCGCGAAGGACCTGAGCCAGATGAAGGTGATGGCCGCCGTCGATGAAGCCGACATCGGCCAGGTGAAAGCCGGCCAGAAAGTCAAGTTCACCGTCGACGCCTTCCAGGAAGACACATTCAACGGTTCCGTGCAGGAGGTGCGCCTGAACCCGACCACAACGAGCAACGTCGTGACCTACACCGTCGTGATTACCGCGGAAAATCCGGAACAGAAGCTGCTCCCCGGCATGACCGCCACCTGCACCATCGTGACGCAGGAAGTCGAGGACGCCGTCGCGATTCCCGTGAAGGCACTCAAGTTCACGCCTGCCGACGGAACCCCGATGGCTGACCCGAAAGGCATGCCGCGCCCGCCGCGCCCCGAGGGCGGCGAATTCGCGAAGGGAGATTTTCCGCCTCCGGGAAAGTTCGGGCCGCCGAGCACATTCAAGAAGCGCGCCGACGGCAAGAAGCCGAGCGGCAACATGGTCTGGATAAGCATCGACGGCAAGGCCGCACCGCGCCCGGTCAAGACCGGCATCAGCGACGGCGTGAACATCCAAATCTTGAAGGGACTCTCCGTGGGCGATTCCGTGGTCATAAGCCAGGAAACGGTCGAAGAGGCGAAATCCGGAAAATCCGAGGCTTCGAGCCCCTTCATGCCTGGTCCTCCGGGCAAGAAAAAGAAGAAATAGCGTCAGTCCTGCAAATTTTCACGTTGTCCCATGGACAACATGTATATGGAAAAACGCCCCCGGGAGGGCGTTTTTGGCATTTATTATGTTAAATTAAAAGTGAGGGAATTTTCTTTAGGAATGAGGATGTATGGGCTATCTTAAAAAAATCACGCTTCTGGCTCCACTGACGGGAATCGTATTGGCTCTCGCGGTAAACGCATCGGCCGTCGATAAAAAGAAGATCGACTTCGTCGTGGGCGTGGACGGCGACTTCAAGGCGGCCATTTCGAAGGCCGGCAGCTCGGGCGCATCCGCAAGCAACCGCTTTGTGATTTTTTTGCCCGACGGCGAATACGACATCACCAAGCTTACAGGCGACAGTCACGGAAAATCGACCGTGAGTGCTTCGTACCTCTCGATTATCGGGCAAAGTCTCGAAAAGACCATCATCGCGAACACGACCGACACCGAAGGCATCGGTCTCACGGCGACTATCTACTTCCCGAAGAACAACGAGATGTACATGCAGGACATCACGCTCAGGAACAAGAGCTCCTTCAAGACCTCCAGCGCGGCACGCCAAGTCGCCCTGCAGCAGAACGAAGGCGACAAGTACGTCTACAAGAACGTACGCCTTTGGAGCGGGCAGGACACCTACTACACCAAGAAGGGACGCACCTACTGGGAAGGCGGTGAAATCGACGGCACGGTGGACTTCATCTGCGGTGGTGGCGACGTTTTCTTCGAGGGAACCAAGATTGTAATGACACGCAGCGGCGGATACATCACGGCCGCCCAGAACAGCCCGGACTGGGGCTACGTTTTCAACAACGCAATCATTGAAGTAAGCGACAAAAGCTTCAACGGGACATTCTACCTCGGACGTTCCTGGAACAATGCGAAGACAGTCTTCTTGAACACCAAGATGGTGGCCCAACCCGCTCCGGAAGGCTGGTTCCAGAAAAGCATAAATACGCCGCCAGTCGTCTTCGGTGAATACAACAGCAAGGACGGCAACGGGAACCCGGTCAACACAAGCCAACGCCGCACCAGCTTCGACAACTCGACAACGCTCAAGACGGTGTGGGACGCAAACGACGCCGCAAAGTACACGCTTGCAAACGTGCTCAAGGGTAGCGACAACTGGGATCCGACCAAACTGACCGCCCAGGTGAACGCGCCGAAGATTGCACAGGAAGGCGCCGAAATCACTTGGAACAACGACGACAACGCCCGTTGCTGGGTAATCTTCGTGGACGGCAAGTACAAGGCGAACGTGACTACGCCGAGCTTCTCACTCGAAGGAATCGCGACCGGCTCGAAGATTACGGTACGTGCCGCCAACAGCATGGGCGGCCTCGGGAACAGTTCCAACGAAGTCACGACTCTCGAAGCGAACGCGACTTACTATAACGTAATGATCATCAAAACTATCGGCGGCAAGGTCGTGACAAACCTCGCGGGCGACAAGGTCATGGAAGGCAAGAAGGCTATTTTCACGGCGGTTCCCAACTCGGGATGGAAATTCGATAGCTGGATTTTTGTAGGCAAAAGCGGAAAGAGCACCGCGGATTTGGACCTTGACGAAAGCAAGGACACTCTCGAAATTACTGCCGAGTGCGATATCGAACTTGGCGCATCGTTCATCGGCGACGGCACCAACAAGTTCCAGGCCGAAGACGGAATCATTGAAAACGCCATCAACGAGAGCACCAACGCGGGATTCGCCGGCACGGGTTACATCAACTTCGGTACGGGCACATCGACCGTGAAGGTGCCGGTCTATGCCGACGCCGCCGGCGAATACAAACTCACCATGACATACGCGAACGGAAGCAATGCCGTCCGAAGCTTATCTGTCAAGGTAGGGAGCGGTGAAGCGCAGGAACTGGAATTCGCGACGACCGCAAACTGGACCACTTACGAAACGAAGGATATTCCCGTGACTCTCCCGCTGGGCGCAAGTACCATCACGTTCGCCACCGTCGGCGGGAACGACGGCCCTAATTTGGACCAGCTGGAACTGACTGCGGTAAAAGTCACGCTACCCGATACAAGCAAAACAAGCATCGAGATTGCGGGAGTTTCCATGAACACTACTGCAACGCGCGTCCGCCTGTTCAGCATGACAGGCAAGCTGTTGCGTGAAAGCTCCGGGAATGCCGTCAGCACGGCAGGCCTCCCCCGCGGAGTCTACATACTGCAGATGACCGCTCCCGGACACAGCGCCCAGAAGACCATCCGCGTGAAGTAATCTCGGGTTTATTCCCCGAGAACGAACGTTACGTACAGGTTGAAAAGCGTCTCGCCCCAGAGGAACATGAAAGGCGCCGCGACCGCGAGGAACGGCCCGAAAGGAATCTGGCCCGAGCCGTCTTCGGAGCGGCGCAGCTTGCCGTAAGGCACCATCACGAGAATGCCCAGCAGGGCGGCAACAATCAGCGTCTCGACAGCGCCGGTGAGACCCATCAGCGCACCGTAACCCGCCAAAAGCTTCACGTCACCGAAGCCCATCGCATCCTTCTTCAGAATCTTCGACGCGACAAAGCCCACCAGATAAAGGCCTCCGCCTGCCACACCCGCGCCGAGCAGGCTTTCAAACGGGGATAATCCGCCGGGTACCAAAGAAATCAATATGCCCGCAACAATCCCGCCCACCGAGATGGAATCGGGTATCAGCTTGTACTTGCAGTCCACGGCGCACACCGGGTAGGCCCCCAGCAGGAGCCAGGCCATCGCAAGCGCCCCGGCCCATACGGCAGGGTCGTGCACCGGAGCGGAGAAAAGAGCGGCATTCAGAGGCGCACCGCCGACAACTACGACCGAAGAAAACAGCGCAAGCGCACCGAGCAGCCCGCAAAGGCTTTCGCCGATGGGATAAATCACGCTTATCGGCTGGTGGCAGCAGGCGCTCTTTCCGCGGAGCCAGAGCCAACCCACGATGGGCAGGTTGTACCGGATGGGAATCCGCTTTTTGCAGAGCGGACAGTGGCTAGGCGGGTTGATAAGCGAAATCCCGCGTGGCATGCGGTACACGATGACATTGTAGAAGCTCCCGACGCACGCGCCAAGGGCAAAAAACACGGCCAACCAATACCAAAGGGGGATTTCTTCCATAAAAACCTCAAAAAGTGGTACATTCGGGAATATATAAACATTAATATAATGTTTGTTTTTCCAATTAAAAAGATAAATTTAATTCCATAGAGCCCCCGCAAAGGGCCCTGTTATTGTGCATCAAAAAAAGGATTGGATATGCGTTCTAGAAGACTTCGCCTGTTCCTCGTTCTTGCCCTCGGCCTTGCATGCCTGTTCGGCTGCTCCAGGGAATCCTCCATCCGGGAAAACGTGAACCTGCGGAACAACCACTCGGTGGTGTTCGCCTTCAACAAGCCTTTCGAGAACGCCGAAGCCTTCGCGGATTCCATCATCAACCTGAGCAATCCGGATTCCGTGCTGGTGTACGACACGCTCACTATCACCGTAAACGACACCGTGTACCTGATGGGATTCCTGCGCTACAATTCCGACAAGGTCTACCGCTACATCTGGCACTTCGAAGAACCCTACAGCAAGGACAACAAGGACACCCTCCAGAAGGACTGCGAATTCTATTCCCACGGCGTGACGGACAAGGGTTGCAACTACGTGACCGAAAGCAGTGCGAACGCCATGCCGCATTTCCGCGTCTATCCTGATACCGGTATCTATAGCCCGCTCTTTATCGCCATCGACGGCAACAACGCCCGCGACACCGCCGGTATCGGCCAGTACGTGCGCGTCATCAACACGCCTCCCTACGTGAGCGTCCCGAAGGATACGCTGTGGACGCGCGCCAAGGGCGAAATCACCTTCACCATCGTGGCGCTCGACTCCTTCGGCACCATCGAGAGCCTGAAGATCGACCTCGACGCCAGCGGCAAGGGCAAGCCCGAAAAGTGGAAGTTCAAGGAACTGGGCGGAGATTCCCTCTCCCTGACCATCAAGTACGACTCCTCCAAGGTCGATTCCATCGGGAACCAGAAAATCTACGTCATCGCGATCGACGACGACGGCAACGAGACGAAGGACAGCGTGAACCTGCACTTCAACCAGAAGCCGAAACTCAAGCTCATCAGCCCGGAAGACAATTCCACGCAGAACGAGCGCGAACGCCTGATTTTGCATTACGAGGCCATCGATGCGGACAATCCCGCCGCCCTGAGGTACTTCGTCCGTGCGGCGAATCCCATCCAGAGTGACACGAGCATCGAGGAATTCGTCCCGAACTTCACGAACCGCTACCTGGTCGCCGAAGACCTCAAGGAACCCTACTTCGTGGCCGTCGACGCAAACGGCAACAACAAGCTCAAGCTTACGGGTCGCATCTACTGGGATGTATGGGTCACCGACGGCTACGACACCGTGTATGCCGACAAGATCAAGGACAAGGACGGCACCAAGCGTCCGCGCACCTTCTTGCTGGTCGACCTCAAGAACCCCTACGGCGTATTCATGGGTTATGCGCAGTACCAGGGACGCTCGAACCATGCGGGCATCCTCGTGGAACTCAAGGATTCCGTGAACAGCTACCTCGCCGTCACCAACGACAAGGGCTACTTCAGCGTCAACGTGCCCTCCGGCTCGTACCGCATGATTGCACGCGATACCGCGGGCTACGGCTACAAACCTGACACGCTCCCGTACCGCCATATCGAGGTCGGTCAGACCATCAACCTTGGCAAGCATGTCATCAAGGACCCGATTGAACCGAACATCATCCTCGACAATCCCATCGACACGATATTCGGCAGAACATATGAATTCTCGGGCAAGGCGGAAGACTACGGTTCGCAGGTCAAGAACGTCGAAGCATGGCTCGACGGTGAACCGCAGGAAATCACCTTCTTCGGCGGATACAACAAGTTCACGAACAAGTGGACCTGGCGCGCACAGCTCGACGACCTCACCGACGGCAAGCACACCTTCGAGGTGCTCGCAAACGACAGCGCGGGCCTCAAGTCGCCCAAGCTCACCAACGAATTCTTCGTGATGGCATCCTCCATCAGGCTCCTCGTGAACGGCAAGGCCGCCGCCATGGAAAAGAATACCGAGACGCTCAAGTTCACGGTGAAGATCGTTGACGCGCACCCGATGCCCGACTCGCTGTTCTTCGTGACGAACATGGACAAGATGTCGGTCATCGCCGTGAAGGTCAAGGCCGACAGCACTGCCGAAATCTCGCTCAAGCAGCAAGACTTCCCCGCCGAAATGAAGGCGGCGACATTCTACACCATGACCGCACAGACCGACCGCAAGGGCAGCAGCAGTTCCAACACCGTACGCTTCGGCTTCCTGAGCGACAAGCCTGCCGCATTCTTCCTTGAACCGGGTGCCGACACGACCATTTCCATGAATGACGTCATCCATGTGAACCTCGAAGTCATCCCGAACAACGATGACCCATCCAACAACAAGTACACGCTCTCCTGGAACTGCGGCGGCGCCGTATCCTGCATCGATGCCAACACAACGTCGGGCGACCTCTCCTGGAAAACGAAGGGCACGCACCTCGTCATCGTGGACATCACCAACGACGACGGTAAGAAGAGCAGCGACACGATTACCGTGAACGTGGTTTCCGATCCGCCGAAGATTTCCGCCCTGACGGACAGTAAGCCGAGACAGAAAATCAAAGCCTCGGTCGAAGTGAACATTTCCGCCAGCGACAAACTTGGCACGGTCAACAAGATTTCCTGGGGCTGCAGCGCCCAGAAGAACGGGCTCGACAAGGCTGTCGCGGACAACAAGATTACGATCGATCCGCCCACCAAGAGCTATGCCACGACGGCCACAATTACGCTCCCCGGCGAAGAGACCAGCTACTACTGCGTCTTCGAGGCGACCGACGATGACGAAGAAACCGCCCGCGACACCCTCACCTTCGAGGTGGTCGCCGACAAGCCGTTCGTACACCTGAACATCAAGCAGCAGACGCTCACCATCAACGACGAAACCGACTTCCTGTTCATGGCAGGGGATTCGCTCGGCCAGGTGGTCAAGTACGAAAAGACCTGCTCCAAGAATATCGAGTCCCTGAACGAGGACTGGCTCACGTTCGGCAGAAGCACGACGGTCACCATGCCGAATTCTCCGGGCAACTTCTACTGCGCCATCCGCGTCACCGACGATGACGGCAATACCGCAACCGATACCGCGACCTACAACGTGCTTAGGGCATCCCCCACCGTTACCGTGATGGGCGCATCCACCGTCACCATCAAGGACAACGTCAACCTCGATGCCGACGCACGTGATTCGACGCAATACAATTCCATATTCCTGCAAGGCCATATCACCAAGTATGAATGGGGCTGTGGGGCAAACGGGTCGGCAATCGCATTCACATCCACTTCGACAACTACACCCGAATATACGGCAACGATGCCGAACACGCCGGACAACAATTACCTCTGCATTGTGCAGGTGACTGATGATGACGGCAATACCGCACGCGACACGGCCCACATCAACGTGCTGCTCGATCCGCCGACCGTATCGGTGAAGCGCGAAAGCATCACGGTCCGTCAGGGATTCAACATCCTGCTCGACGCTACCGCTTCGGACGGCTACGGCAGCATCGTCAAGAACGAATGGAGTTGCGGCACCCCGTCCACTGTTGAGGGCAACTGGAAAACCGTCGACGATTTGAACACCACCTGGGAAGCCCCGGCCGCGACGCTCAACTACATGTGCATCGTGCAGGTGACCGATGATGACGGCAATACCGCACGCGACACGACGCAAATCTTGTACAGCACGGGTACGCCCGTCATTACGGTCAAGGATGAACTCATCTACGTGATGCCGGGTCAGGAATTCGAGCTGTCGGCAACAAAGAATGACGATGTCTGGCCCAACAGCAACGTGAGCTGGTACAAATGGCAGTGCTATTACAAAAGCGACAACAAGTCCGTCAAGGACGAACCGCTCTACAGCTTCAACGACAACATCCGCTACGATGACAACAACAATCCCATCCTGTTCTACGCGTACAAGGATTCCTCGTACACCGGAAAGGGCAAGGACATCTACTGCGTCGTCTCCGCCGAAGAAATCTCCACGGGAGCGGTCTTCAGCGACACGACTCAAATCAAGATTATCGTAAATCCGCCGCAGGGTGTCATCACGGCTGCGGATACCGTATTCCTGTGGAGTGGAGACTCCTCCGTATCCAACGAGGGCTTCTACTTCTACACACCCGAATGGGGCGGCATGAACTCCACGATGGGTCCCATCGGCGACATCAACAACCGCAAGTTCAACTGGCAGTTCAGCAATGTCGGCGAAGGCTATTACGAAGGCAACAAGGACGGTACGCTCGACACGAGCAAGCTCCAGTTCAATGAAGCGTTCAAACGCAGCATGTACGAGACGTCCAGGCAGATCTGCCTCGACTTCCGTGACAGCAATACCACGCTCGTCACCGAAGCCTTCTACCTGCGTCACCGCGCCGAAGAAGTCTGCCGTACCATATACTTCCGCAAGGCCTGGCGAAACCTCTCCGGCACGGATACGGTCGTCGAGAAGTCCACGTTCACGGTACCGCCGGTACTCACGACCGTCGGCACGAATCCGTTGATCGCCTACATGAAAGGCGCTACGGTCATCGGTTCGAAATACCATAACGGCACGGGGTGGGTAAACATCGACGCGTCCAACATCTCAATTACAAGCGGGGACACCATCACGAAGATTGCAATAGCGAACAACGGGTCGGACGCCTACCTTGCCGTTCTCACTAAGAGTGGCAAGCTGAACGCGTACAAGTCCGCGAGTGGGACTTCGACCTGGTCAATCATCGGCGACCAGGTTACAGACGCTAAATTTGCAGACATTGCCGTCAATTCCGGGAATCCGGTCCTGCTCTACATCAAGGCGGACAACAAGCCGTATCTCGCAACCCTCAACAACAGTTCCTGGAAATCCTCCAAGATCTCGGACAAGGGCGCCCGCGAAATCAAGGGTGCCTACACTTCTAACGGAAAACTCATCATCGTCTATGTCGGCAACACCTCCAACTACCAAGGCTACTATGCGATATATGATGGCAGTACGATAGAGAAAGACAAGACTATCGTCGCCAACATGAGCGGTGTCGATATCGCGATTGACGTGGGCAACATCTATATCGCCTTCTCGTCCCGCGACACCGAATCCTACGGTCCCATTGTCAAGAAGGGTACGCTCCGCAACGACAATAAGAGCATTGATTTCGATGGCGCCTCACAGTTCACGAGGTCCTTCACCGAGGGCAAGCTCATCCACGGCGTGAGCGTCGCGGCAAGAGAAGGGAACGTGTTCGCCATCATCGACGACAACAGCAGGGTGGCACTCTCGCAATCGCATGCCTTCCACCTGGACGGCAACACCTGGAAGGTATACGGCGAAAACGAGCTGCCCTACTTCAAGGTCACATTCTACAATAGCCACCACTACTACCTGCGCGGGTACGCCCCTGACATCAGCATCGCTAGCGATGGAAAGGTGTTCATCAGCATGCTCGCCTGGGAAAACGCTCATGTCGGCGAAAACAACACGCCTATAGAAGGCGACAACTACGGTCCGCTCGTGATGAAGTACGTGGCTGACACCTGGACGGTACATTAATGAACATTGAAATAGCATCTATCTGCGATGCCGCCACCGCTAACGGCGCGGGCGGCCGCTTGAATATCCTCGGGGCCTTCGACAGAGTGTTCCCGCAACAGTTCCCCTTCATCATCCCGCAGTGCGCCGCGGCTTTCCGCATCCGCTACCAGCGTTCCGAAGCGGGTGCCCACAAGATTGCCCTCGCCATCGAGGACGTCTGCGGGCACGCCATCGTGCCGCCCATGCAGTCGGAAATCCCGCTTGAACCTGTCGCCACCGGTTTCGATACCGCGGCAGTGAACATCGTGCTCAACATGCAGCGCCTGCAGATTGCCAGACCCGACAAGTACATTGTCCGCCTGAGCGTCGACGACGAAGAAATCGCTACCCTCCCGCTCTACATCCTCGAAGACCCGCGTGCAAAGCAGGCCAACCAGGATGCAAGCGGCGAAATGAGGAACTAGCGGAACAATGCTCCAGCGCTCCACAATCCCGATGGCTGCGACAGCCCTCGCAGGGGCGTTGGCGTTCATTGCATGCGGAGACATCAACCACAGCTGGGAAAACGACGGCGGCGGTTACATCAAGTACCAAATCGAAGGTTCCGAGAGCTACACGATAGAACTCGGGAAAAAAGACGTGGAACTGACGAACTACCACCGCCACTACTTCCATTTCAAGACCCGCTACGAGGAAAGTGACCAGGGGGACGTCATCGAGGCGATGGTCTACGAGCCCCACCTCGGCGAGAACGCCATTATCGAGCAATATTCCGGATTCAGCATGAACGGATCCCCCAACGGGATCATCTACGGGGACCAGAGTACCATGCGTTTCGACCAGATGGACGATTCCACCTGGACGGCCGACATCGACTTCTACATCCAGGATTGCCGGAAAGGGATTTGCAGCGATACACTGCCGCGATTGCACGTTACGGGGCGATTCCGCTACTGGATCGGCAACGACGACGATTAAATCGCCAAAAAAGACCCTTGACAAAAGCACGGCAAGTTTCTACTATTGGCCATACTCCAATGGTCGATTAGCTCAGTTGGTTAGAGCGCCACCTTGACATGGTGGAGGTCACAGATTCGAGTTCTGTATCGACCACTCAAAAGCCCCGCATCATCGCGGGGCTTTTTCGTTATGAAACAAGGGAGGGCAAAAAAAAGAAACCGCCCTTGCGGACGGTTCCTTGAATTGCGTTTCAAGCAAAGTAAGAATTACTTCTTGGCCTTGGACTTGGCAGCGTCGGCCTTGAGAGCAGCACCGGCCTTGAAGCCGACGGTCTTGGAAGCCTTGATCTTGATGGTAGCGCCAGTCTGCGGGTTGCGGCCAGTGCGGGCAGCGCGAGACTTGACAGCGAAAGTACCGAAACCAATCAGCTGGACGTTGCCGTCCTTCTTGATGCCAGCGGCGATACCGTCGAGAACGGCATCAACAGCGCGGCCAGCAGCGGCCTTGGATTCAAAACCAGCTTCCTTGTTGGCGAGGATGGCTTCGATGAGATCTTGTTTATTCATTTTTTAACTCCTTGAGTTAGGTTAGGTTTTTGTATGGTGATATTATACCTTTTTTTTTCGCATGTGGTAGAACTTTTTTGAAAAAAATTTTCTTCAAAGCCTATAAAATCAAGCCTCGGGGGCCGGTCCGGCCTTCGAGGTTCGGGCTTCTCTAGCCCTCTGCTGGAGCTTCTCGATGTACACCAAACACAAGCAAGTGAACGGGATGGCGACTAGTAACCCTAAGAAGCCCAACAACTTACCCCATATAGAGATGCTCAGCAAAATGCCCACAGGCGGCAAATTCATTGACTTCCCGACGATACGCGGGACCAGGAAAAAGTCCTCGATTACCTGTATAACGAGGTAGATGGCGGCAATGATGACGGCGACTTCCCAGAAGGGCATGCCCGTGTTGAGGGAATACGCCAAGGCGAGCAGCAGCGCAAGCGGGATGGTCGTGAGCTGCATGTAGGGGATCATGTTGAGCGCACCAGAGAATAATCCGAACGCGACACCCATGGGCAGCCCCATCACGCCGAAACCGATTGCGTACAAAATACCGACGGTCAATGCGACCAGAGACTGTGCACGGAAATACGTGCCCATGAACTTGTCCGTCTCTTCTGCAAATGAACTCGCTTCTTTCTTGAGGCGGTAAGGAACAAGGCTAAGCACGCCGCGACGCAGCTTGGGCATGTCGAGCATGATGAACACGAGGTACATGAATATAATCGCGGCACCCGAGAACCAGAGGACTACGGAACCCGTATACGAGAGGACGCCCCACGCACCTGGCAGCACCTTGGATGCAACGTTCTGCGCTTCGTTCCAGAAGTCGAGGCTCTGCATGGCGGCGGCAATCTGATCCCACGAAATCATTCCGCGGATCGTCTCGTACAGGTCGCCCGGCATGAGGTTAGCGATGCGGGCGGACCATTCGGAATCGCTGAACATCTTCGAGATGAGCACGCCGAGGTTGCGCACTTCATCGACAACCATCGGGACGAAGATTCGCAAGCTTCCGCCCACGACGAGCATCGCTCCCGCAAGAACAATGATTACGGCGATGATGCGGTGCTTCACCTTCACCGTAAGCTTGGATACGAGCGGGTCGGCGATATAGGCCAGCAAGAAAGCGGCAAAGAACGGGAACAGCACACCACGCAGGTAGTTTACCAGCAACAGGGCCACGACCGACCCGAGCACGATCAGGATAAAATGCATTACCCTATCGAGAGTCCAGCGTCTATACATTCTTCTTCCTGTATTCCAGAGGTTTCTTTCCGTACAATCTACAAAAATCGCGTTCCAGGCGAGAGGCGGACTTCGCACCCACGGCTATCGCGATTTCGGCGACGGACTTGTCCGTCTGCGTGAGGAGGCGCGCGGTCTCCTGCATCTGCTTTTCGAACGCGGACACATCCCGCGGCTTTTTGAAAGCGGCGAAGAGGAACGCCCCCAGAAAGAGCAGCAAGACTCCGATGGCCGCATACATGCCCTTCTTGAAATCCCTGTCCTCGCCCCACATGCGCACACCCTTCAGCACGATGTCGTCGGGAATGCCGCGCAGGGCACCTTCCCCATTGAACACTTCGAACATCGCCGTCATGAAGAAGTACGAGAGGCCGTCATCCTTGTCGAGTCCCTGGGAAGCAAGCCACCATTCCTTGTTCTTGAAATCGGAGAGAGAAACTTTCACCTCGCCAGAACCCGTCGCCGCGATTTCGGCTTCGAGCGGGCGGTAGGTCAGGTACTGCCCCTGCGTAGAGTAAGTCGGATCGAATGTCAATAGGCGAAGCGTCACCGTACGCATGCGCCCTGTCTCGACCATGACCGCGAGCGAATCATAACGGGAAAAATTGAAATACCCGACAGGCCTGCTGTTGAGCGACATGAGGTTGAATCCGATACCCGCATACGGGTACGCCTTGCCGCTGCGGATGTTCACGTGCGCCGATATCATGGAATCACGGACATCCAGATCCGAAGTGGATGCTCCGCCGGCAGCGACATCCGTAAGCGCGTACACCTCGTACCCGCCCGCAGGGAAAATCGCACCCGCATTATTGCTGAACGTGACAAGCAGCGCAACGCAGGCACCAATGGCCACGGCAAAGGCAGCTATTCCAAGTATCCTAGCTTTCTTCGGAATCATTTTTTAGATGGTGGCGGCGACCTACCGCGACGATGGTCAATAACAGGAATACGCCTAACACGATACCGAAGTAGAAGTTGCTCACCCCCACCGCCGTGATGGCGTAGATTTTGAGAGAGAATTCCTTGCCGCGCGGCTGGTTCCAGCCGGGGGCGATTTCAACGCGGGCAACCGTTTCCTGGTGGCGCCGGTTGAGCGTTCTATCAATTTTCCCGTCTTCATACCAGAAATCCGGGGTGTAGAACTGCTCAAACGGCAGCGCCACCCTATGCCTGCCTTCCTGCAGGGGCAATTCCTTCATCAGGAGACGGAACGTCTTGGGCTTGCTCGGATCGGTAACGTCGGGATCGAATGCCCAGACTTTCACGAGGACTTCTTTAGTGCCGTGCGATTCAATATCAAACACGAGGGTATCGACAAATGTCCAGTTGCGGTATTCGCCGGCGCTGTCCGGGTCGGTATTCCACAGGAGGCCGCACCAGGCGCCCTTCGTGGTATCCATTCCGAGGCGGCAGCTGAACGAGAGCACGGAATCCCCGATATCGGTACGGACCGAAGATTCGCCGCCGTCCGCAAGGTCGTCGTAGCCGAAGACGGTCACGTTCTCCTCGAGCGGGAACACGGATTCGGTAAAATACGAATCGGGCAAAAGGGAATAAACTATCAAAACCGCGGCGGCAATCGCTGCCAATATGGCATATGTCTTTTTCATTCTATTCGAAAATCTTCTTCAGGTGGAGATTGTACGGCAGTTCATCCAGAGGGTCGACCTCGGGCATTTTTTCTCCAAACATCTTCGAGACAAGCGAATCCAACGCACGGATAAAGAAGAAATGGTGCTTTCTTTCAGATGCGGTCGAATGGAACGGCGATTCAAGGGTACGCTTGAGGATCGCCATCATCTGCGAAGGCGGCAGGTGGAACATTTTGCAGCAGGTCGTCACCTTTCCGGGCATCCCGTAATCCGGGATGTTCCCGTCAACCAGAGGTTCGCCGTGGTCGATGCAGCAGGCTCCCGTCATGTCGGGATCGGCGACGTTCTTCGCCTTGAGGGCTTCGAGCCACATCTCGCGGGAACGGTCCGGCAGGTCATTACGCAGGGCCATCGTCTGATTACAGGGAAAGAATGCCGAAAAGCATTTCGGGCAGATACACAGGTCGAGGTGGCCGATTTTCATCTGGGCCACTTCCGCTTTGCAGAATGGGCATGTACTCATGGTTTTGAATATAGTATTTTAGTTAGCGGAACTTAGATGTTCTATATTTGGCGCATGGCAAAAGTTGTACAGATAACCGCTGAAAATTTTGAAACCGAGGTCATTCAGGCCTCCGAAACCCGCGCCGTCGCGGTGCTTTTCTCCTCCGCAGAATACCCCGACTGCGGCCCCTACTCCCAATTGCTAGGATCGCTTTCCACCAGCCTAGACTTTACCCTCGGCGTCGTGAGCTGCGACGACCGCGAAAACATGAGGCTCATCCAGGCGTTCCGCGTGCAGTCCGTGCCCGAGGTTCACGTGGTGAACAAGGGCGAAATTGCGGACGTCATCGCAGGCGTGTTGCCCGAAGCGGACCTGAAGAAGCGCCTCGAGAAGTTCTTCGTGAGCGACGAGGCTCGGTTCCAGATAGCACTTGAAGATGCGATCGCCCGGAAAGACTTCGACCAGGCGCTCCCGATGCTCAACGAGGCCCTCGCGAAGACTCCCGACGACAAGAAGCTGCAGTTGCTGTGGGCAAAGGCGAGCCTCAGCATGGGCGATACCGACAAGGCGAAGGAAGTCCTCTCCAAGTTCAACGAGGCCGACGACCAGTACCGCGAGGCGAAATCCCTGCTGGAACTGCTCGACTTCCATGCCGAAGCGGCCAAGAAGGATGTTACGGGCAAGGAAGCCGTCGTGTACCACGAAGCGTGCAAGATGGCATGCGCCGAAGACTTCGAAAGCGCCCTGCAGGCATTCCTTAATTTGTTCGTAGAGGCTCCCGAATGGAACGACGGCGCCGCCAAGAAGGCGATGCTCACCCTGTTCGGCGTACTCGGGCCCAAGCACGAGCTCACCTGGAAATACCGGGCCAAGCTCAACACCATGATGTTCATTTAGGGGGTGTTAGGGGCATGCCCCTAGGCGAAGGGGTAGGTTAAGACCATGGGCTTAACCGAGGGGGAGACCTCCCCCTTTATTTTTTACTATTTTTCCCCCCGTATTTTATTGTACAGTAAAACAAGGGATTTATCCCACAGGAAAACACTATGAAAAAGATCAAGTTCCAGGA
>CAMJQW010000010.1 GCA_946408125.1 uncultured Fibrobacter sp. | reverse complement strand
ACGTGAACCTCTCCACCGACTGGCTGTTCCCGCCGCACGAGAGCCGCCGCATCACGAGCGCGCTTTTGAACGTAGGCAAGACGGTCACGAGCCTCGAACTCGACACGCAGTTCGGACACGACGGCTTCCTCATCGAAGTGGGCGAACTCGGAAAGGCCGTGGGTCGTTTCCTGGATTCCAAGATTATCCCGCAGCAGGGCACGCAGGCCGTCCCCGTATTCCACGAGGAGAGCGACTTCCAGCTGCTCGGTACGCTCGTGAAGGAAGGCAGCCATGTGCTCGACCTCGGTTGCGGCAGCGGCGACTTGCTCGACTTCCTCGCCAAGAAGAAGAACGCGACCGGTTTCGGCATCGAGAAGAACATTACCGGCATCCTGGACTGCATCGAGAAGGACGTGCAGGTCATCCAGCGCGACCTCGACGACAAGGGCATCTCGGACCTGAAGGACGGCAGCTTCGACTACGCGATCATCAACCGTACCATCCAGGAAATCCGCGACCCCGTGGCGCTCCTGAACGAGCTGTTGCGCGTCGCGAAGAAAGCCATCGTCACGTTCCCGAATTTCGGGCACTGGACTACCCGCGGAAGCCTCATGCTCCACGGACGCATGCCCAAGTCCAAGGAACTGCCCTACGAGTGGTACGACACGCCGAACATCCGCCTTTTGACGGTAAAGGACTTCTACACGCTCTGCAAGAAGGAAGGGTTCCGCATCGAGAACATCAACTTCCAGAGCGACCACACGCTGAGCAAGATCCTGACCGCATTCGGGCTCAAGAACTTCGGTTCGGAACACGTCATCGCGACTATTTCCAAGATTGCTTAATGCTATGAGCTTTGAGCAATGAGCTCGTCAAAATAAAAATGCCCCGCGACCATAATGGTGCGAGGCTTTTAATATACAAAAGCTACGTTATTCTCGCTTGACTATCCGCTCGGTCACAAGCCCGTGCGATGTCTCCACCTTCACCACGTACACGCCGCGGTTCATGAAGCCCACGTCAATGGCGGCGCTCTCGAGGCCCACCCTGGCGTAAACCATGTGGCCCAGCGCATCGTAGACGAACAGGCGCTTTACATCGGCCACGTTGCCCAGGTACAACAGCGTGTTACCCGCCAAGCGCACCGAGGCATCGAGGTTCCTCATCACCAGCGGAATCGCCTTGGTGGAATCCTTTACGGTCGTATCCTTGACTGTGGTGTCCTTCGTCGTCGTATCTTTCTTTGTCGTATCCACCTCGGGCTTGAAGGCGTCGGGATTGTAGGCTACGGCCACCTTGTAAAGGGCGCTTTGGGAACTGTCGGCAGAATAGATATCGAACTCTATCGTATCGCTCAGGTCGTAGTATTTGTTCTGCACGTAGTTATTGGAGAACGAACCATGCGGGCCGCCCCAAGAAATCATCGTGCGCTTGAGGTTCATCTCGAACGGCACATCCACATGCACAAACTTCTTTTCCTGGTCAATCTTGCCCGGAATCCTTACGTTGCCCACCTGCACAAAGAAGTGGCGCAGTTCGGCAAGGTTCTTCTCCTCGTTCCAGCTGGAAACCACGGAGATAATCCTCTTCTGCTTGTCCTCGTTCACTGATGTCACCTTGACCTTGCTCGCATAATCCCAGTAGGTGTTGGAATCAAAGTCATAGTTGTACGTGAAGAACGGGTTCATGGCTATCGGGAACACTTCGAAATCGTCCTCGCGGGAGTTCTTGACCTTCCTGTTCATGGGAATCTTGAACTGCAACGCCGTTTCGCCGGGCAAACCGGAAATGTACGAATAGTGGCCGCCCGTCAACGAATAATCACGGACAATCACGTCGGTTATCTTGAACACTGGCCACACTTCCGTCTGCCTCTTGAGCTTTACGGCATACAGCCTCTTGTCGTAGTCCTTGGTCAGGTGCACGTACATGCCGCCGTCACCGCTCATTTTCCCGGACACGCTCACGGTCGAGGAATCCGTCGCCCACGAGAAGTTCTTGCAACTGTACAACACACCGAGCATGCCGAAGCTCCCACCGGTGCCGCACACGAACAGCTTGGAGGCCGCCGTACCCTTGAACGGAAGGTCAAAGATTACCTTACCCGTATCATTCGGAGTTTCAGGGTCGTAGATAGTCCTCGGGTAAATGTACATGTTCGCCACCGTATCTATCATGACAATCTCGTACAAGAAGTTCTCGGGTTCAACATCGTTGAATTTGAACTTGTAATAATGGACGGGTTTCTGGTTCTCCGCAGTTAATTGCAGCACAGTATTTTCAAGGTCCAAGGCGGTCTTGGATAGACTCACGCTATCCATCTCCTCACCTTTGTAATACCATTTTCCGGAAGCTCGCGAGGAGGTCTGGAATCCCACAATGGACCTGTCTATATTGAAGCGCCCATACATTTTTGTCTTGATGGAGTCCGGCGTCCACTTGTACAGGTCAATTAGCACGGTACCCGTATCCCCGTCTCCTTTTGGGTGCGTCACCTTTGTCCCTTCGCTGCAAATCACGCCCTGCTTGGCCAAAACAGATGGTGTCTGTTCTTCGACTGGAGAGTCCAAAGTTGTTGTTTTGGCTGTAACAATGTTCGGCTTAGAGCAAAAACCGACGAACATCGAAGCATAAGCATTGGTATCACCCGGGAGCTTCGTGATAGAGAGCACGATTGTCTGTGTCTCAGTCCCCGACTTGGCGCTGAACGTGTAGGTGACGGGACCATCGGTAAAGTCCTGAGCCGTAGACGGGCTCACGCTACCGAAGTAACCGCTAAAGGTGGGCTTGATGCTGTCGAGCCTGGACTTGAAGGGAATCGAAAGCGAAATGCTGTCGCCGGATTTCTTATAGTCGGACATGTTCGGCACAGACGCTCCGGCAACAAGGATTTCGCTCTGCATGCCGATGAAAATGGAGCTGACGCTCACGTTGCATTCCTTCGTAGAAGAAGTCTGGGCCTGGAGCGCAATCTTGGTAAAGGCATCGCACTGAACATCGACTTCCTGCCCGCTCTTGAACGAGCCAATCTCGTACCAGGGATCGGTCGGGAAATAAGAATCGTAGCCGTATGCGGCGATATTGTTGCCATCACCGCAATTGCTGGTGTAGCTTACCACAAGTTTCTGGTAACCCGCATCGCATTCAGGAGGCGGCACGACAATCGCCGACGAGAACTTGTCGCCCTTGATGGTCGTCTTCAATACGCCGTTTTCCTTAGTCCACGAAGACCAGGAATCCTGATCATTCTCGAGTTTTGCGCTCTCGGTCCTGTAGTTGTTGTTCTCGTTGAAGTCAACGATTATAGCGGCAAAGGCAGAACTTGCCATGAAAGAGAGAGCCATGACGGCAGAAAGGTGGCGCATAAGGGTCCTCCGCAGGTTTGTAAAAAAAAACAAACATTTCTTTGGGATAATTTATAATATTTCGTTCAATTGCGTATATGTTTTTTTAGGCCCGCCCCCAATATCCGTGCAAAAAAAGTATTTTTGCGGCACTATGTCCATCATTTCCATGACCGGGTTCGGCAAGAGCGAATCCACCCTGAACGGAACCACCTGCGTTATCGAAGTGCGCAGCGTGAACAGCCGTTTTCTTGAAATTGCAGCAAAAATCCCGAAAAACTTCGCCTACCTCGAGAACGACTTCAAGGCCCAAATCAAGGAAAAGCTCGCCCGTGGCTCGGTGAACCTCTCCATCACGCTCGGTGAAGGATCTGTCGGGAACATTCCCGTGTGCTACAACGAGACTGCGGTGAGCAAGTTCGTGGAAATCACCAAGGCCATGCAGGCCAAGTACGGCATCGCGGGCGAAATCAAGCTCGAGCACATCCTCGCGATCCCCGAAGTACTGCAGTTTACCGATGCGGGCGCAGACAACGAAGTCTGGGAAAAGCATCTTAAAAAGGAACTCGACAAGGCGCTCGATGGCGTGATTGCCATGCGCGAAAAGGAAGGTGCGAACCTCGCCGCCGACCTCACCAAGCGTGTCGCCCATCTAGAGGACGTGCTCGCAAAGGTCGAGGTGCTGGACCCGCAGCGCATCGAGACATGGAAGGTCAAGTTCAAGGAACGCGTGGACGCCCTGATGAAGGATAGCGAGATTGACGACGTGCGCCTGTTGCAGGAAGCCTGCATCATGGCCGACAAGCTCGACATCCACGAAGAGATTACGCGCTTCCACAGCCACAACAAGCTGTTCCTGGACTCGCTCAAGAAGGGCGGCGCTCAGGGAAAGAACCTCGGGTTTATCCTTCAGGAAATGGGTCGCGAGGCGAATACGCTTGGTACCAAGTGCCAGAGCGCGGACATCGCGGCGCTTGCCATCGAGCTCAAGAACGAGATCGAGTGCATCCGCGAGCAGTCTTTAAACATCGCGTAAGGCGAGTGTCGCGCCCACCCCTATCTATTTCTTCTTCTTGTCCTTCATCTGAACGCGGCGGGAGCCTGCGCGCAGGCGTTCCCATGGGCAGAACGCCATCGTCCCGAAGGCGAATCCGTAGAACCACAGGATAAAGGCAATCCAGAGGATCACGGCCCCGGCAATCGCCTTGCCCGAGGCATTCCCCATATCGATCGTGATCGCCGCGAGCGCAAGCAGGCTCGAGACGCACACCGGCACGAACATCTTCTTGCCCGCTTTCACGAGCGCACCCGCCTGGGGCGCACCGTCGGCAAGCTCGCGGCCGGCGGCAAGCGAAAAGGCGACAATGCATGCGAAGCCGACGGTGCTCAGCACCGCCCATACGAGCCACGCATTACCCGGCACCAGCGGGAACCAGGCGACGAATCCTGTCATCAGGAGCCACACGACCGCGAACGGGAACAGCGCCTGCGCAACGCTAAGCTTGGCGAACAGGAGCAGCGCGAGACCGACGAGCGCGAACACGCCATAGAACGCGGTCTGCATTCCCTCGGCACCGTCGAGCAGCACAAGCGAACCTACGAAAGCTGCCGCCGCGACGACCGCACCGATTCCGCTGCGGACGCCGCCGAACACGAACGCCATCACGAACATCGCAAGCGCCGCGACACCGAGATACTCGGCGCCGGCCATCGTCTCCGTTCCGAAATTGGCCATCCACATGCCCAGCGCCTCGGATGCACCGAGCGGGAGCGCGCACATGGCTTGCCAACCCGATGCCACAAATGACACAGAAATAACGACCGCGAGCACAAGGAAAATCAGGCGGAACCTGCAAGAAAGTTCCAAACATTTCTGAATTTTTCCCGGCTTTTCACGTAAATCCATCGATTACCTCGAAATTAATAGTTTCTGTTTTTTAGTCCAGGTGCTCTTCTTGAAGTCGTCCGTCGCGGGGACTTCGCTGCGCACCACATAATGGTACAGTCCGTTTGCAAGCTTGCGACCGTGATTGTCACGTCCATCCCAGTGGGTCACGCCCGAAACGGCGTTCTTGATGACTTTCACCAAGCGTCCGTTCTGGTTGTAGATGAAGATGTTCACGGTTGAAGGCCTGTTGACGGCAAGCGCGAGGTCTTTGAAGTAGAACGTCGTGCCCTTCTTGCCCACCGGATTCGGGATATTGAATACGTCGACAAGACCGTCCTTAAGTTCGCCTGTGATTTCCAGATTCACGACCTGCATGGAAGCGTTCCCGAGAACATCGTACGCATAGACGCGGAACTCATAGTTTCCTTCGGGATAGTTCTGCGTCGTGAAGGTCTTTCGAAGCACCGCCCGTTTGGAAGTCTGCTCGATAAAGGGGCTCGGATGGTACGGGTCCTCGACACCGACAACCTCGAAGGAGATGCCTTCGTCCGCCTGTTCGCGGAAGTCGAGTGCCGTGGAATCCTCGATGACAATTTGCAGGCATGCGGGAGACTGCATCTTGACATGCTGGCCGTTTGCAAAGAATGTTTCGTTCACGCCGGTATAGCAGGGCTGCATCCTGATTCGCGGAGGAAGGTCGTCATGGATGGAATCGGCGTACGCGGACATTCCCGATATCTGGATGCCGGACTTGAGGACCCTCGCCACTGTCTTCATCTTGGAGGAATAGGCCCATGCGGTAAATTCAGCGGCGGTATCCCCGAAATTGAGCTTTTTGGGCGTCACGAATTCGGTCGCGAACCTTCCCGATTTTACGGGAACTTCCTCGGAATACAGAAGCGAACCCTCGTAGGTAACCTCGACGGAATCTTCAATGCCGTTCGAAAGGATAACGCCCAGCGGGAGCTTCTTCTTCACGCGGCCCTCGCGCAGGGCGAGATGGACAAAGCCGTTATCCATGCCGGAAACGGAACCGGAGAACTTCATATTGTCGAGGCCGCGGATAGTGTCGAGCTTCTGGTCGAGCGAAACCTTGTTCTCGGCGATCGGCATGCGGATGACCGGTTCGCCGATATAGACGTAGCGCTCGTTGTTGTAGCGTTGTCCCGAATATCCGGCGACGACGTCATTCTTTGTCTTCTTGAAGGACTCGCCATAAGTGATGCCGCTCGTGCTAAGAGCATTGGCCATGATGGACTTGCCCAATGCCTTGTTCTGTGGAGCGAGCGTTTCGCGGGTCGCGCCGATAGACGCAATGGAACCCGCATTCGCTGCGAGCATGAATTCTTCCGAAAGCGAGCGGTCCTTGCCGTCGTCGAAACGTGCCACCGTACACGAGAACGAATTGAGAATGGTGTAGCGGCCCTTGTTGGAAAGTCTCGGGATGTAGCTCACCTTGAGGAGCCCCTCGGAAGCCCAGTCCGTCTTGGAACCGTGACCGAAGAAGTTGGTGATGAGCGCACCCTGGTTCAGGAGGCTCAAGAAGTCGTTCTGGGCGCTCTTTTTCTGGCCTCCCCCGTCGTAGGAATAGTCCACGAGGTAAACTTTCTTCAGGTTCCAGCGGAAACCCTGCTCTTCTGAAATGCTGTCGAGGATAATCGCCACTTCTTCTTCGAAGAGCGTATGACGTTCGTGGTCTTCGACATTGCCGTTCATGGCATCGTCAGCCGTAAGCAACACGTTCGAGCGCCAGACACCATGATCGAATTTGCCGACCTCTTCGTATTCCTTCGCCTTGCTGATGTAATTCGACATCTCGTACGAGGATGTCACCGGGAGGCGTCCGACAGCAACGTCGAGATCGTATGTCCCGTAACGGACGGCCTCGCCGGAATCGAGCGCTGCAAAGAAGTCCTCGACGACCGCATCTTCGATTTCATAAGGAGGCAAGAAGCTCTTGCTCTGTACGAGAACGTTCTTGTAGTCGAAATGGCCGTGCCCGACCAGGAGCACGTATTTCAGCTCCGGACACACCGAGTAGGCGTATGCGATGTAGTTGCGGAGCGCCACCGGGGATACTTCGCCACCCGTATACATACGGTAGATATCTTCGGCGGAAACGACCGTCGTCGGGATTGTGGAAATCGCCGTACCGTCGGAACGGAACTTGCCGAGTTGAACGGACTGGGCCGCAAATTCCTTCGGGGTGATGATGAGGTATTCCGTCGCGGAATTGATTCGGGAAATGTTGTTCAGAACTCCAGAAACATTCGGCACGATGCCTGTAATTTTCGCGGGTTTCATCGGCTTGTCAGCCTTGTACGCGAGGTAGCGCACGTCGCTTTCGGATGGAATGCTGTCCTTAGCAACGCCGTCAGAGACGTTCAGGAGTCCCACGGGTATCATGTCGACAAATTTCATCACGCGAGTGCCGGATGCCTTGCCGACGGGAATCTTCACGATTCCGGAAACCTTGCCGGGCAGCAGCCATTCCGCCGAATCGACGGAGGGGTTCCACTGGTAGGCAAGCGAATAGCCGTCGAAACGGTCGTACTGGCGGTCATTCGGGAGCATCGTGAGCGTAAACTTGTTGCCGGACTTCTTGAGCACCGGCTTGTCGATGCGGAAGTTTCCTCCGGGCAGCAGCTCCAGGTCGGAATACTTGAAGCTTGTTCCGTTGATGTCGAAACTGAAATGTATCTGCGACATCCTCGACGTGTAGGATTCACCCGAGAGCGTGAGGTCCTGCGTCTGGTCCTTCTTGCCGTCGACATTCGTGGCCCACACCGAACGGTGCGGGAAGAACGAGACGGACGCGAACTGCTTGCCGCCTTCCACCAAACCCTTCAGGTTTGTCGTCTGCGGCATCTGGAGGTTGATATCCGACAATTCCGTGGTTTCGTCGCGGTGATGCCAGGCCCAGAACCATTCCTTTCCGGTTTCGGCTTCATATTCGACAGACTTGCCGAAATAAGCATCGCGCAAGAAAACATCCTTCTCGGCGCGGACGTAGCGAAGCCATTCGATATCCGAGCCCGAGCCCGAAGGAGCCTTGAGCGTATTTCCCATACGGGCGCTCGACTTGGTGTCCGACCAGCCAAACAGGAAATGCTGGTAGAAAGAATACGGGGAGACGGAATAGTAATAATCCATCTTGCCGCCGGAAAGCGTCGGGTCTACGCGGTCGCAACGTTTCCAGAAATTCTTTCCGTAACCCACGAACACGATGGAGTCGCCCTCGTCGAAAGTTCCGTTCCCCTTTGACTGCGAACCGGAATGGTCGCGGACCTCGATGGGAATTTCAAAAATCTGCGAAGGCTCGAGGAGCGAGGCCCCGGGAACCATCTCGGTAAGCGTGTCGGGACTGGCCGCGTACATGCGGATCTTTTCGACCGGGATGCCGTAGAGGTCCTTTTCGCGGCCCTGTTCCTGCAAAGCGATGCGGAGGTCGCCAAAGCTGACCGCGTACAGGCCGTCTTCCGTCGTTGTCGCGATATCCTTGTCACCCACCAGGATTTCGGCGAGGAAATTCACGTTTGAAAGCTCGGAAGAGGCGGAACGGCGGAGCGCCTTGCGCCGGGAAGATTGAGAAACGCCGAAATACTTTGCGGCCTTCGGGTTGTCCACGCGTGAAAGGGCGCGGGAACCGGGATTCGTGCCCGAAGCGCCCGCCGGAATTTCGACGCTGAGTCGGAATTTCGAACGCAGGGCCGGCAGCGCACCCGCACGCACGTAAAGCGGTACGTTCACGTCGACAATCCAGAGGCCGTCCCTGAAGTAAGGTTCCCCGACGGATACGCCCGAATACTTGATGGATGCATTCTTGCAGAAAGGCTTGCCGAGTGGGACCGTCTTCGAATCGGATACGGACACGGAGGGGCGTACCTTGCCGGGAACGGCAATCCTATAGACGCGGAAAGGCATCGCGTTGCCGTCGGCGTAGGCTGCGTTTTCGGGATTGAAAGTGTAACCTTCGGTATATTCGCCCTTGTCGTCGATACAGCGGGAAACGGTCGCGTCCATGACGCGGTCGTTCAGCACGAACCTGGACCGCGAGTCCTCGACCACCGTGGAAGCAGCAGAAGCCGCCACGCAGAATAATCCAGCCAATAAAGTTCTCGTTAACCTAGACACAATCTTAAACTACAAAAATTAGGGATTGGAAATAGTCATTTCGTAGAATCCGTTTCCGCTTGTCCGCATCTCGACGACTTCCCCGCCCTCGGTCTTGGTCTTGAATACGGTAAACATCTCGGGTTTCACACCCTTCACGAGGATGGCCTCGAGCTCCTTTTCGCTGATAAACGCCTTGGAATTCCATTCAGGCATGTACCAGTGCCAGGGCTGCCAGTTGAACATCGCGCGGGTCGACTGCACGAAGGCGCGCAGCATCAGCGAGTACTCGTAGCGCAGAAAGTCCATGTAGTCGCGCAGTTCGTGGCGCTTTTCGACAAAAGTCTTCTTGGAAAAGTCGCTGTCGAAGCGGAGCGGCGTGTTGTCGGGCTTGGAATACGAGAAGCGCACGTGCTTGTCGTTCGCCGTCACCTTCAGGTCGGGCTTGTCGAGGTGCACGAATTCGCCCGGAGCCACCTGCCTGTAGTCGCGGAACACTACCGCCGGGGTGAGCACGCGGTTCATGGAAAGCTTCACGGGTTTCGCGTCGAGACCGGAAAGCTCGTAGAACAGGAGCACTTCCCCGCTTCCCTTAGGCACGAGGACCGCAAGGAGCGGCTTTTGACGTTCCGAGAGCACCCACACCATCTCGGGCTTGTTCGCCTGCTTCAGGAGCGGATCGAGCGCACTCATCACCGAGGGGTCGCGCACGCCGTTCACGTCCCATTCCATCCACGTGCCCGTGCCGCCAACGCTGTCCAGTACCGCGAAAAGGCGTTCTCCGCTGAATTTCGCCGGAGAGCTTACCGCGCCGTGGATGCGGCTGCTGGATGCGGGAGCCTTCTTGGCCGGAGCCGCGAGCAGGCTTGCACACAGGAATAACAGGGTAAAAAGGAGAATTCTCATGGGACCTTGGCTAAGCGGGTGTGAAAGCTAGAACGCGAGAGGTTCGAGGAGGCTCTCGTCGAGGCGGGAATACGTCATGTGGTATTCCTTTTCGATCCAGTAGAGCGCGAGCTTGCGCGCCGTCCAGTTTTTCTTGAAGGCGATTGATTCGATGCCTTTCGTGATGAGCGGAACCGTTTCCGGGAGGTTGAGCTTCCAGACCTGGTCATCCCATTCGAAAATCATGATGGGCACTTCGGGACTCTTCGCGAGTCCGATGCTTCCGCGGTCGTTCTTTACCTTCATAGGGCCGAGCGGCAAATTCGTGAAGCGGTCCAGCATGCCGCTCTTGCTTAGCATCATGAAAAGCATGCGGTCTTCCTCCGTTTCCCACAGGTGTTCGCGCTCGTAAAGGCGGTAGAGGATGATCGTGTAGGCTTCGTAGAACTGGCAGGTGTCGATATCTTCGGGCTTGTAGGTGCGGGCATGGTTCTCGAGCGTGTCGAGCCAGTATTCCGAGGAATCCGTCAGGTAATCGTACAGGACTTCGGCGCTTGCGCCTTCGCGGACGGATTTCAGGAAATTGCTGAACATCTGTTCGAGCGCGGTCTGCTTGTCCATGGCGCGGTCCTGGACCTTCGCGTCTTTTTCCTGTGCGCTCTCGGGTACGGCATTCTCACCCGCGGAACCGGCACAGGCGAACAATCCGCACAGGATAAACGCCAAAAGCGGGCAAAGAACTATATTTTTAAAAGTATGCATCGCGACACCTATCTTAGAATGACTCTGGACGAACTGCTCTCCGCCTGCACCCGCAAGGGGTTCCAGGGAAGCGGTCCCGGCGGCCAGCACCGCAACAAGACGAACACCGGAGTGTGGCTCACCCATCGGGAATACAATTTAGAAATCAAATCCTGCGAAGGGAGGAGCGCCAAGGAAAATACGACCCACGCGCTGCACCGGATGCAGATGGCCATCGCCCTGAACGTCCGCGAGACGCCTCCCGCGGCCGAGATTCCCTTCCCCGGGAGCAACGGGCACCTCCAACCGAGCAATGCTCTTTTTCCACTGTTCGTCGCGCACGTGTTCGACATCATGGCCACCAAGGCGGGCGACACGAAGGCGGCCGCACAGGCCTTCGGCATCACCCCGAGCGCCCTCGTGAAAATACTGCGTCAGGACAAGTCTTGCGCCGAGAAGTTGCAGGGCCAGCGCGTGGCCGGCGGCAAGAAGCGCCTCAAGTTTTAAAATTTTTTAGGGAACGTTTTCGGACAAAAATCCGTTTAATAGGTAAGGACACTCAAACCACAGGAGGTCAAAATGAGTCCTTACCTTAAAATCGCGTTATCCCTATGCGCCCTCGCGGTACTCAACTGCGGAGGCGATTCCGCCTCGGGTTCTGCAACGGAACTGGCCACGAAGGCATCCCCCGTAACCATGCAGTTGGAATTTCCCGAGACCCCGCTCGTCGACAGCCTTACGCTCGACTGTTTCGGTAGCGACACGCTCCACTTGTCCATCGATCCGGAACGTCCCTACGTGGAAGTGGACCTGTTCCCCTACGAAAGCTGGAAGTTTATGGCGAAGCTCTACGCAAACGGGAGCCTGATGCAGCAGGGCGAAGCCACGGCGAAGCTCGAGGCCGGAACGGCCATGGACATCACGATAAAGATGCACGCGCTTTCCGGGTTCGTGCACGTGGAAATCCCGCTTGGGCTTGGAAATCCGGCGGGCATCGCCTCGGGAACGCTCTCGATAGAGGGCGCGGAGCTGTCCGAAACCTACCCCATGCAGGTGAGCGGCAGCACCGCCGTATTCACGAGCGGCATGCTTCCGCTCGGCTTCGAGTACACGGCGACGCTTGTCATGCGTGATTCCAACGGCACGGACATCTACAGCGCCTCGGAGACATTCCTGCTCGACGAGAATGCGCCCGTACCGGCTTTGCAGATAAAGTCGCTCCGCGCGAAGGTGAATCTCGCCATCGAAAGCGCCGTAGAAGTCCTTTTCCGCGTCGAATCCGAAATCCCGGGTAAGCGAGGTACGCCTCGGCCCGGCGACCTCATCATCTCGGAATTCATGACATCACCGCTCAAGAGCGATTCCACGCAGTACGAATTCGTGGAAATCTACAACGGCACGCTCGACACCATGACGCTCGAAGGATGCACGATTGGCACCACCTCGCAGGAATCGAAGGGATGGCCCATCACGCTCGAATTCGTAGCGCCGGGCCGGGCGGTCGTCCTGGGCGATACGTCGGCGAACACGCCGGAGGAGTTCCGCAATACCGCCACCTGGGGAGATTTCACCAATACCAAGGGCTCCGTCGTGCTCGCCTGCGGCGGTACGGTCATCGACTCGCTTTACTATTCCGCAACGCAGGACACGGTCCTCAACAACCTCATCCCGAACAGCTCCACCACGGGCAAGAACCCGCTGAGCACGCACCTCGACATCGGCCTCTGGGACAAAAGAAAAAATCCCGAGAGCTGGTGCCTCGGGACCCCGAATCCGGGAATACTCGATAATTGCGATTAACTAGCCGTGAAGCTGTGCTGCCGGGCGTTCCATGTCGAACAGGCGGCGCAGCAGTTCCGTCTTGGCGGGGTCGCGCTCGTCCGGGAGGGTGAGCGGGCCCATGTTGATGGCCACGAGGATGGAACCGGGATAGTTGTTCACGCTCTTGATGAAGTCGCTGCTTGAGACGCCTTCGGTGTAGAAGTCCACGACGAAGGTATCCCAGTCGTCGTTCTCGATTTGCTCCATCGCCTCTTCTTCGGTCTTTACGGCCTTGATGGTCGCACCGACCAGGAGGTCCGAAAGCACTTCCAGGCAAGCACCGCGGTGGGCGTCGTCGTTTTCCCAGATGAGAACGCGGCGTTCGCTGTAATCGCGGACTATAGGTTGGTCGTTTTCTGCCGAATCCTGCTCGTCAAAGTAGGCTTCCGCGGACTCGTCCATTTCCTCGTCTTCAAAATCGTCTGTTTCTTTTACCATAACGCTTGTAAATATAGTAAAAAACTTGCCATCATCCCTATGTTTTTCTATTTTTGCGCCCAAAAAATCAACAAACATAGGCAATTCATGGACCAGACAAAAATCAGAAACGTAGCCATCATCGCCCACGTTGACCACGGTAAGACAACCCTGGTGGACCAGCTCCTCAAGCAGTGCGGAACATTCCACGAGAACGAGGAAGTCAACGAGCGCGTGATGGACAGCGACAACCTGGAACGCGAACGCGGCATCACCATCCTTTCGAAGAACACGAGCGTTATGTACAAGGGATACCGCGTGAACATTGTCGATACCCCGGGGCACGCCGACTTCGGCGGTCAGGTGGAACGCGTTCTCGGCACCGTCGACGGCGTGTTGCTGGTCGTGGACGCCTTCGAGGGCCCCATGGCCCAGACGCGCTTCGTGACGCAGAAGGCCCTGGAACTCGGCCTCACCCCCATCGTTGTCGTGAACAAGATCGACCGCGACGGCTGCAACCCGCACGGCGCGCTCGACAAGGTGTTCGACCTTTTCTGCGAACTCAACGCTACCGAAGAGCAGCTTGACTTCGGATACGTGTACGGCAGCGGCCGCAAGGGCATCTGCAAGGCCGAGGTCGAGGACCCGGACGGCGACTTCAGCATCCTCATGGACAAGATTATCGAGCGCATTCCGGCACCAAAGGGCGATCCCGCCGCCGAACCGCTCCTGCAGATTGCGTCTCTCGAATACTCCACGTTCCTCGGCCGTCTGGCCGTAGGCCGCGTGCAGGAAGGCACTTTCAAGCCGAACCAGACCTATGCCCAGGCCTTCACCGACGGCACCGTGAAGACGATCCGCCCGCAGAAGATCCTCCGCTACGAAGGCCTGACCCCGAAGCCGGTCGAAGAAGCCGGTCCGGGCGAAATCATCCTTATCGCGGGTCTCGACACGTTCGACATCGGCGATACCATCAGCGCGACCAGCAACCCGAGGCACCTCCCCCGCATCCATATCGACCCGCCGACCATCTCGATGGTGTTCACGGTGAACACTTCCCCGCTGGCCGGCAAGTACGGTGGCAAGTTCATGACGGGTAACCAGCTCCAGGAACGCCTGGAACGTGCCCACATGGCCGACCCCGCCCTCCTCGTCGAGAAGGTCGACGGCGCTTCCACGTTCAAGGTCTCCGGCCGCGGCATTCTGCACCTCACGATTCTCGTCGAGAACATGAGGCGCGAACTCTACGAATTCACCATCGGGTCCCCGCAGGTGATTTTCCAGACCGACGAGAACGGCAAGCTCCTCGAGCCCGTCGAAGACTTCAAGGTCGAAGTCCCGAACGAATTCAGCGGAGCCTGCATCCAGGAAATCCAGCAGAGAAAGGGCGAAATGGTCAACATGACCACCGACGACAACGACCGCGTGTCCCTCGAATTCATTGTTCCAAGCCGCGGCCTCATCGGTATCCGTCCGAAGCTCCTCTCGCTTTCCAAGGGTTATGCGGTTACGCAATCCTTCTTCAAGGAATACCAGCCGTACAAGGGTGAAATCCCGACACGCATCAACGGTGTGCTCATCGCGAAGGAACCGGGCGAAGCCGCCAGCTACGCCCTCTCCAACCTCGAAGACCGTGGCTACCTCGTGATCGGCCCCGGTGCCGAAGTCTACCCGGGCATGATCGTGGGTGAACACAACCGCGACGTGGACATCACCGTGAACGTCACGAAGGGCAAGCACCTCACCAACATGCGTTCGAAGTCCGCCGACGACATGATCCAGCTGACTCCGTACCGCCGCATGACCCTCGAGGAATGCGTCACGTTCATCAACGAGGACGAATGCATCGAGGTTACGCCGGAAGTGCTGCGCCTGCGCAAGACCGAGCTTGACCCGATCAAGCGCAAGCAGATGTCCAAGAAGCCCGCCGAAGACGACGATTAAAAGCAGTCATCACTGCGAAAAGGCTGTCATCCCCGCCCCCGGGCGGGGATCTCCTTTTTTTATATAAAGGGGAAGGCCTTCCCCTCGTTGCAGCCACATGTAAACATGTGTCTTCCACTACCCCATCGTTCCGCGGTAACGAAAACCCCCGGCTGTGCCGGGGGCTTCTTTAAACTGCTGACCCTGACCTGCGTCAGGGTGACGCGTTCAGGTTAGTCGAGCGTGTGCACCAGGAGGCCGTCGCGGAGCTTCGGCTCGAACCAAGTGCTCTTCGGGGGCATGATTTCGCCAGCGTCGGCGATGTCCATCAGCTGGTCGAGCGTGGTCGGGTACATCGCGAACGCGCAGGCGCATTCACCGCTGTCGACGCGCTTCACGAGCTCGCCCAGGCCGCGGATGCCACCGACGAAGTCGATGCGCTTGGAAGTGCGCGGGTCGTCGATGTCGAAAATCGGCTTGAGCACGAGCTTCTGGAGCAGGGCCACGTCGAGGCTGTCGACCGGGCCGAGATTCTTCAGGAACTTGTCCTTGAACGTGCAGGCGTACCACTTGCCGCCGATGTACATGTTCACCTGGTTCTGCTTCGCGGGGCTCTGCATTTCGGCGAGCGGGGCGATGTCGAACACGAGCTTCAGTTCTTCCATGAGCTGTTCCGGCGTACGGCCGTTCAGGTCCTTCAGCACGCGGTTGTAGTCGAGAATCTTGAGCTGGGTGCTCGGGAACAGGATAGCGAGGTAGCGGTTGTATTCTTCTTCACCCGTGTTCTTCGGGTTCTGCTCGGCGCGGTAGCTCGCGGCGCGGGCACCGGCGGCGCTGCGGTGGTGACCGTCGGCGATGTAGCTCACCGGAACGGCCTCGAAGCTCTTGCGGATGGCGGCAATCTCGGCATCGTCGTCGATAATCCAGACGGTGTGACCGAAACCGTCGCCGTCGCTCACGAAGTCATAGACGGGCTTGCGCTTGGTAACGGCGCCGAAGATGTCGAACTGGCCGTTGTCGCGGTAAGTGAGGAACACCGGACCGGTATTGGCGTTGGTGTCGAGCACGTGGCGCAGACGGTCTTCTTCCTTGTCGGCGCGGGTCAGCTCGTGCTTCTTGATGATGCCGCTGAAGTAGTCGGCGGCAGGAACGCAGCACACCAGGCCGTACTGTTCGCGGCCGTTCATCGTCTGGCGGTACACGTACAGGCAGGGTTTCTTGTCGAACGCGATGACGCCGTCGGCAATCATCTTGTCGAGGTTCTCGCGGGCATGGGCGTACACCTTCGGGTCGTACGGGTCTACACTGTCGTCGAGTTCGATTTCGGCACGGGTCACGCGCAGGTACGAATGCGGCAGCCCCTCGGCCATGGCCTTGGCTTCGGCGCGGTTCATCACGTCGTAAGGGAGCGCGGAAATATCCTTGGCCTCGGCAGGGTTCACCGGGCGAAGGGCCTTGAACGGGTAGATGTGCATCATGGGCTTCTTTCCTTTGTGGGATTCCTTGATTAAAACTTCGTCCTCGGAGATGAGATTGTGGATGTAGCCGGTCTTGCCGTCAATCCACTGCTTCTTGCGGTAGCTCACCACGAAATACGCGATAATGAAAAATATAAAACCGGTGACGGCCGCCATGATGGTAATGCCGATCATGAAGGCAATCAGGTGGTCGGCGGCGTTCACCCAGAGGTTCTTGACGATGACGGCGCAGTTGCGCACGGACATGCGCTCGAATTCACCCAGGAAATCGAACGCGATGGTTCCCGGATTGTAGATCTTGCAGCCGATGTAGTATCCGCCCGGGTAGAAGAACCCGAACTGCGTGACAGGATTAGCGACAAAGTCCGCAATGACCCCGGGGACCTTGGGAAGCCTGAAGATGGCGCAGAGGGCGACCGTCAAGATGATGGCGAACCCGATGGTGGGCCACACGCCGATGAACACGCCGATAAATACGGACCAGGCGACCTTGAGGGCGTCCTGGCGGCGCGGGAACATACGGTTGTAGTAGATGCGGCTAAGGCGCTTGTACTTGGATTCCTGCTTCCGTTTCGGCGTGTTGTCTATCGTATTGATGGTTTCCATATGCGGGCACAAAGATAGCAAAAAACGCCCGAAATTGCTAGATTTGAAAATATGAAACACCTCATTTCAAAAGAAGGTTTCGAGAAGTTCAAGGCCGAATGGGAACAGCTCAAGTACGTGGAGCGCCCGGCCATGATCAACCAGGTTCAGGCCGCGGCAGCCGAGGGCGACCGCAGCGAGAACGCCGCATACACCTACGGGCGTATGCGCGTCCGCGAAATCGACCGAAGGCTGCGCGAACTCGACCGCATCCTGGACGGAGCGCAGATTATCGAATGCAAGCCCACCGAGGACGGTTCCATCCGATTCGGCGCGACCGTGAAGCTCGTAGACAAGAAGACCCGCCGTGAAAAGGTGTACAGCATCGTCGGCGAAAAGGAAATCGACCCGCTCAAGGGCCGCATCAGCCTCAAGTCCCCCATCGGGACGGCACTCGCCGGCAAGAAAGCTGGGGAACTCGTGGAAGTCCAGGCTCCCCGCGGCACGATCACCTACGAGATACTAGAAGTCAAGTATCAATAATGTTCATCGACACGCATTGCCACATCGATTCCTACGAACGCCATGCCGGCGAAACCTTCGACGCCTTCCTCGAGCGCATCCCGCATGACGCCGACCCGAACGTGAAGCTTCCCGAGGCTTTCATCCACGTGGCATGCGACCCGGCGGATTTCGAACGCGGCCGTGAACTCTCCGAAAAGTACGATAACGTCTACGCGGCCTACGGAATCCATCCCGAATACGTGGACACGGAAACTCCCGAAGACGAGGCGAGACTCCTCGAATGCCTCGCCCACCCCAAGTGCGTCGCGTGCGGGGAATTCGGTCTCGACTACCATTACGACCCGGAGTCACGCCCGCGCCAGGTCGCCCTCTTCGAACGCCACCTGCAACTCGGCATCGAGAGCGGGAAACCGCTCGTATTGCACCTCCGTGAAGCAGATGACGACGCCCTGTCCGTGCTCCGGAATGCCGACCTGCGTAACCGCAAAATACACGTCCACTGCTTCACGGGGAGCCCCGAATTCGCGCAGTCCCTGCTCAAGCTCGACGCGGAAATCTACGTCGGCTTTACGGGAATCATCACCTTCAAGAACGCGCAGAACGTCCGCGATGCCGCAGCCCTCGTGCCGGCCGGCCAGATGCTCCTCGAAACGGACGCCCCGTACATGGCGCCCATCCCGTACCGCGGCAAGCCCTGCCACTCGGGATACATCCCCTACACTGCGCAGAAACTCGCGGAGATAAAGCAAATGCCCGTAGAGGAACTCTACAGGCAATGTCGTGAAAATACGCGCCGCTGTTACGGAATCTAGGCCAGCACGGCGACCTTCTCTTCGACCTTCTCGGACGCCTTTTCCGCGGGAGCGCTCCCGTAGTGCGCCTTGAGGTAGCCGAGCGCGTCTTCGGGCGTGAGCGGCTTGCTGAAGAAGTATCCCTGGATCTGGCGGCAGCCTTCCCTGCGCAGGAACTCGAGCTGTTCCGCGGTTTCCACGCCCTCGGCGATGAGGTCGAGGTTCAGGGACTTCGCGATGCTGATGACCATGCGGGCGAAAGAGGCGTCTTCCTCGTCGTCGGCCACGTGGTCGATGAAGGACTTGTCCATCTTGAGCGTATGGATCGGGTAACGCTTGAGGTAAGAGAGGCTGCTGTAGCCCGTGCCGAAGTCGTCGATGGAAATCTGGAGGCCCATGCCCGAAAGCGCGCGCATGATGTCGATGGTCTTTTCCACCTCGCACATGGCGGTGTATTCAGTGATTTCGAGCTTCAGGTTCTTCGGGTTCAGGTGGGTCTCGGCGAGCACCTTGCGCACGTCGTCCACCATGTTGTCGAGCGCGAACTGCTTGGCGCTGAAGTTCACGGCGACCTTGATGTTGTCGTATCCTAGATCCACCCACTTCTTGGTCTGCTCGCAGGCCATGCGCAGGATGAGCGCGCCCATCGGCACGATCAGGCCGGTTTCCTCGGCGATGGGAATGAATTCCGCGGGAGAGATGATGCCCTGCTCGGTATTGTTCCAGCGGACAAGCGCCTCGAAGCCCACGATGTTGTTGCCGGCTCCGATATCGACAATCGGCTGGTACATCAGCACGAATTCCTTCGCCTGGATGGCGCGGCGGATTTCGTATTCGAGCTTGTAGAGCTTCATCGCCTTTTCGCGGATGCCGCCGGTAAAGAACTGGATGCTGCCGTGGTCGCCGTTCTTCTTGAGGTCGCGGAGGATGGCGCTCGCGTTCGCCATGATATCCTCGACGCAGTCCACGTCGCGGTTCACGACGACCGCCATAGATACGCTGATGTAGAGTTCGCGCCCTTCGAGCTGGAGGGGCATCTTCACGTTGTTGTGCAGCTTGCGCACGATGGGCATCAGGTCGTCGTTGGGGTCGGCACCCTGGATGTTGTGCAGCACGACCGCGAACACGTCGGGTCCGATGCGGGCCACGCAGTCGTTCTCGCGGCAGCTGGACTTGATGCGTTCGGCCACCACGCGGAGCACGTTGTCGCCGAAGTTCGTGGAGAAGGAGTCGTTGATGGCCCCGAAACTGTCGATATCGAGGAGGGCCACCGCGAACGTGTAGTCCGGACGCTTGGCCGCATTGTCGATATCCACCTTGAGCTTCTCGAGGAAGAACTTGCGGTTGTACACGCCGGTGAGGGCGTCCTGGTACACGTAGAAGTAGTTCTGGCGTTCGATGGCGGCCGTGCTCACCCTCGAACCGATGGAGCCGACCACGCGGATCGGGCGGCCGTCTTCGCTGAACTGCGGCCTTCCGCTGACCATGATCTCGGTCGTCGAATCCTTGGCGGAAACGAGGCGCAGGCTCACGTTGAAAGGATGGTTCTCGTTGAGGGACTTGGCGAGCTCCTCGCGGAAATGCTCCCAGTCGGATTCCATCACGTAGTTCTTGAGCGTATCGAAGGAATCGTCCACCTTGTCGGAGCCGACATTCAGGAGCTTCGCGACCTGGTTGGACCAGTAGACCTTGCCGGTGGGAACGTCGAACGTCCAGAAACCGTCGCTCGAGACGTCCACGAGCATCTGGAACATCTCGTCCTTTTCCATCAGGTCCTTCTGGTAATCGCGGCTGGGCTCGGCGGTGGCCGATTCGGGAATCTCGACGTCGTTGCGCATCTTCTTCAGGTTACCCGAAACTGGGAACTTGTAGAACACCGCGACGTAGACAAGGAAAATGATTGCCGCGATATAGTTTATAAACATGAAAAGACTGTCCGAGAAATTCAGGATTTCCGGAACGAGCGCGGCGAAAATGAAGCACACAAACAATAGAGCGAAGCGCAATATTGCGTGTTCGTCGAATAATCTCATATACACCCAATTAATAATGATAAAATTTAGTTTCTTTTTGCCCAAATTGAACAGAAAACGGCAAAGAAACAGAAAAATGTAACGTTTTCTTTACTCCAAACCCAAGTATTCCAAGTTGGAATGTGAGCCAGTTCACACCCCCCGCTCCCCCATAATTTGGTTCCGCGGGTGTGAAAGCCCTCTCCCCCGCGGGGGAACACATACAAAATAATCTATATTTGGTGCGAAATTCATCCTTGCCGCAAGCAGGGACCTCATCTTCTCCAATAAGGAAAAATATGCCAACTACAAATTGTCCTTCTCGACTTTCATTCCATTTGAAGGTTGTATTTGCCTTTGCCCTGCTCATGGCAGCGTCCTCGTGGGCGGATCTTGACTTCGTTGTGGCCGATATTCCTGTCCGGGCTTACACGGGCAATTCCGTTTGCCCCGATGTTGTCGTGAAGGATGGCGAAAAGACGCTTGAAGTCAAGACGGATTACACTGTGGAATGCTTTGACAACGTGGAAAAATCTTCGACCGCTCCTTATGTGAAGATTACCGGCATGGGTATATATGGCGGAGTCATTGAAAAGCACTTTGCCATTCTCGAAAGGACCGGCGATTACGCCGCTGTCGGAATCTTCAAGGACGAAGACGGCCATTCGATTGCCGCCATCGATGCAAATTACGGTGAAGACGGATCCGTGAATATCGACGAAGAAATTACGGTCGATTCTGTTATGTTTGAGCGCAGTTTTACGAAAAACACGCGTTCTACTATCGTCCTGCCGTTCAGCGTGAGCACGAGCCAAATCAAGGGACTGCAACAAGTCCTTGCATTTAGCAAAATCGTGGATAAAAAAACTGTTGAAATGAATGCCATCTGGGACCAAACTTCGTCTGAACATGTAACTTTAAACGCCTACACCCCGTATATTGTACTGATGGATGGCGAAAAGCTCAATATCAGCGGTGCCGTGACGCTCGAAGTCTCGAGGGATGCCGTTGACGCCGGTTCCGAAGAGAACTCGGAATGGGAATTCCGCGGAAGCTTGAGTTATAAGAAATGGGAAGAAGACGACCCGGAACTGGGTAGCGTTTACGGGTTTGCCGCATCTTCTGACAACGATCTGGGCGTAGAAGCGGGCGACTTCGTCAGGGTCGCTGCCGGAGCATGGATCAACCCGATGCGCGCTTACATTGTCCAGAAGCAGTCACCGACGGGTCTTCCCAAATACAATGCCGACGATTTACCAGATAATATGTCTATCGTGATTGTCAAGGGCGACAAGAACGGCGAGGTCGAGCGTACAACTGTCGTAGGCGAGCATACAACTGTCTTAGGCAAGACAAATACTCTCGCTGGAAAGCTCCGCCTGAACTACGAAGGCAAGCGCACATTCGACATTAAAGGCCGCAATGTAGGCACGCCAAAAACCAAAGGAATGTATTTAAAGAAGTAATCATTCCATGATTCACTTCACAATAAAAACCTTTAACAACAGATGACTATTATGAAAAAACAGATCGAACAAAAAAAGAAATATACAGCCCCGACAATGAAAGTGGCTGGACTCAAGTACAACCCGAACCTGTTAGGATCATCTGGCTTGGAACCTCCCGATTGGCATAAGGGATTAGGCTAATTGGACTAATTCTTGTATAACAAAAATCCCTCGGGTGTTTACCCGAGGGAATTTTTTTTGCCCGACTTAATTTTTTTGGTTACACAGCGCCCTGCCACTTCATGGCATCGGCAACCTTGAGGAAGCCGGCGATGTTTGCACCCATGACGAGGTTGCCCTTCTGGCCGTACTTGACAGCGGCAGAGGAAGCAGCGGCGTAGATGCTCTTCATGATGCCTTCGAGCTTCTTGTCCACTTCTTCGAAGGTCCAGGAGAGACGTTCGGAGTTCTGGGACATTTCGAGACCGGAGGTAGCAACGCCACCAGCGTTAGCAGCCTTGGCAGGTCCAAAGAGAACGCCAGCCTTCTGGAAGGCTTCGATAGCTTCCGGAGTAGACGGCATGTTTGCACCTTCGGCAACGGCCTTCACGCCGTTAGCGATAAGGGCCTTGGCACCTTCGAGGTCGAGTTCGTTCTGAGTTGCGCACGGAAGAGCGATGTCGCACTTGACCGTCCAAACGCCCTTAGAACCTTCGTGGTATTCAGAACCCGGAACGAGCTTAGCGTATTCGCTGATACGAGCGCGCTTGTTGTTCTTGAGGTCGAGAACGACGTCGAGGTTGATGCCGTTCGGGTCGTAGATGTAGCCGTTGGAGTCGGACATGGTCACGACCTTGCCACCGAGCTGAGTAGCCTTCTGGCAAGCGAACTGAGCAACGTTACCGGAACCGGAAATCACGACGGTCTTGCCTTCGAAGGAGTCGTTAGCGAGGTCCTTGAGCATTTCGCGAGTGAAGTAGCAGAGGCCGTAACCGGTAGCTTCGGTACGAGCGAGAGAACCACCGTAGGAGAGGCCCTTACCGGTGAGAACGCCCACAAATTCGTTGCGGATGCGCTTGTACTGACCGAACATGTAACCGATTTCGCGAGCGCCAGTACCCTGGTCACCAGCCGGAACGTCCGTGTCGGCACCGACGTGCTTGCAGAGTTCAGTCATGAAGGACTGGCAGAAACGCATCACTTCGTTGTCGCTCTTGCCCTTGGGATCGAAGTCGGAACCGCCCTTGCCGCCGCCCATGGGGAGCGTGGTCAAGCTGTTCTTGAAGATCTGTTCGAAGCCGAGGAACTTGAGCATGGAAAGAGTAACTTCGTTACGGAGACGGATACCGCCCTTGTAAGGACCGATAGCGGAGTTGAACTGCACGCGGTAGCCACGGTTCACCTGAACGTTACCCTTGTCATCGAGCCAAGGTACGCGGAAGGTGATCACGCGTTCCGGTTCGACGAGGCGGTCGATCACGCCGTTGGTTTCCCAGGACTTGTCCTGTTCGAGGACGGGGTCGAGGGATTCGAGGAATTCACGGACAGCCTGATGGAAGAGGGCCTGGTCCGGATCACGGGCGACGACCTTGTCATAGACTTTCTGAAGGTAAGCATTCTTGATTGCCATTTTTATATATCTCCGTTGAGAGTTAGATTGTTAAAGTTTTCAACGGACGAAAAGATAGCAAAGGGCCGGAACAAAAAGTGAAAAAAGGGCAAAAATCTATAAAATCTTACAATTTTGTAAGTTATTATTTTGCAAGTTTTGTAAATTGCCTTTTTTCGTTAAATTTCAAGGCCATAAACTTACAAAACTTACATTTTTGTAAGTTATGCATCCAAACCGAGTTTCGTAAATATCATTTTACAAAGCAAGGGTGTATTTTATGGGATAAAAGGGTGCCGGAGGGGGCCTAGATGTCCAAAAAGGCCTTCAGGTCGTCCATACGACGATTCGCCATTTCGACGCCGTGCTCGTACGATTCGTTCATCTTGTCCATGTCGGTATCGAACTGGTCGCACAGTTCGATGAGCGGGCGCATCAGGAAGAGCCTCCCCTCCTTCTCGAGCTTTTCCATCTGCACGAACATCTTCTCGTAGCGCTTGAGGCGCACCATGAGCGCGCGGAAAAGGTCTGGATACTTGCGCTTGTACATCGGATTGAGGATGGCGCGGTACTTGCGGAAATCCGTCACGTTCTCGCCCGGATAGTGCGTAGAAATCGCGACGACCTTGTCGCAACCCTTCTCGAAGGCACGTTCGAAAGGAACGGGAACGGTGATGCAGCCGTCCGCGTAGTGCTTGCCGTCGAGCTCGACCATCGGGAATATCATCGGGAGCGCGCAGCTCGCGCTGATGAGGTCGAGCAGGCGCTTCTTGTCGTGCTTCTCGGACCTGAATTCGGCGCGGCCGGTCTCACAGCAGGTGAGACCGATTTCGAATTCAATCTTGGAATTCCTGTAGGCCTCGAAATCGAGCGGCATCTTGCCGTCGGCCGCGAGGTAGTTGAGTGCGTGGAATTCCTTCTGGATGCCGATGAACTTGCTCGCCCACTTCTTGCCCTCTTGCAGGCGCGTCGGGAGCACGATGAACTTGAGCCTCCCCTGCTGGCGCGTAATGAAGTTCACCGCCGCATGCGCACCGGCAGAGACGCCGGCAACGTAATTGAAGTCGATGCCTTCGTCGAGCCAGGTGTCGATCACACCCGCACTGAACATCGTCTGGCGGGAACCACCTTCCAGCACGAGCCCCTTCTTCACGCATTCCCCCTATTGTCATCCCCGGCCTGACCGGGGATCTGTTCGGACGGAGTTTCCGCCGCCACCGGCAATACTGGAGGTTCGACAACGCCGAGAGCCTTCTGCTTGAGTGCCCAGACCTTCTGGCGGAAGTATTCGCTGCGTTCGGCCAGATGCTTCGAAGAAGGAATTCCCTTCACGCGCTCGATCTTTTCGGGTTCACCCACGACGACGCGGGTGCGGTGTCCGATCTTGTAGACGCCTTCAAGGCCCACGGAAAGCACGGGAGCGCCCGTACTGCGGGCTAGGAATGCAAATCCCGTCTTGAATTCGTTCAGCAGGCCGTCGTAGCGGCACTTGCCTTCGGGGAAAATGATGACCGAGTTGCCCTTTTCAAGCTCGTGTTTGGCAAGCAGGGCCCATTCGGTATCCAGGTTGAAGCGGTCGCAGGGAATCACGCACTTGACGCGGGTAAGCGCCCAGCTGAAATGCGGATCTTCCACCTGGTCCTTTGCCACGACGATGCTCTTCTTGTAAAAGAATATGGCGAGCATCATGAGCGGGTCGAGCATGCTCGTATGGTTCGCGATGATAATCGAGGGAGTCTTGAGGCGCGGGGACTTCACCGTCTCCCCCACGTACTCGATCTTCGGGCGGTAGGCCACAAACAGGTAAACGCGCACGGTGTATATCACGACCACCATGACGAAGCGCATAAAGAGTTCAAACAAAAAATTTTTCTTTTTTCCGTTTTGCATTGACAAAAATGGAGATCCCCGCCTGCGCGGGGATGACATCTACTTACTTACCTAGAGATTCTTTCGGGATGCTCGTAAAGGTCAGAGCGCCCTTCGCGTGTACGTTTCCGTTCACTTTCACGACGCAGTCGAAGCCGACGATGACTCCACCGCCCTTCGTCTTGTTGACCGATATTTCGAGCTGGTCGCCCGGAATCACGGGCTTCACGAACTTGAAGCCATCGATCTTGAGGAGGACGTAGAGGTTCTTTTCGAGATCTTCAGCCGGCTTCTCGATAACGAGCGAGCAGAGCTGTGCGCAGGCTTCGCAGATGAGGACGCCCGGCATGATCGGGGTGCCCGGGAAGTGGCCCATGAAGTACGGCTCGTTCACGGAGACGTTCTTGATGCCCACGGCCGATTCGTTCGGCACGAGTTCAACGACCTTCTCTATCATCTGGAACGGCGGGCGCTGCGCAATCTTTTCGCTGATTTCAAAAATGTTCATCATAGGGAGAGGCCTCCGTCGAGCACGAATACCTGGCCCGTCACGTAGGCGAACTGGTCGGATGCGAGGGCGGAAACGATGTTCGCGACCTCGTCGGCGGAACCGAAACGCTTGAGCGGGATCTTTTCGAGGTAGCCGGCGCGCGTCTCCTCGGGAATGGCCTCAATCATCTCGGTAGCGATAAAGCCCGGGGCGACCGCGTTCACGCGGATGCCGAAACCGCCCAATTCCTTGGCGAGCGTCTGCGTGAGGGAATTTACCGCGCCCTTCGTGGCGCTGTAGACCGCCTGGCCCGCAAGAGCGAACTTCGAGGAAACGGAGCTCATGTTGATGATCACGCCGGACTTCTGCTTGTACATCTTCACAGCAACCTGCTGGGCGCAGTAGAAGTACCCCTTCACGTTCAGGTCGAAGCACTTGTCGAGGGTTTCCGGATTCATCATCAGGAGGTACTCGTCACGGACGATGCCCGCGTTGTTCACGAGGACGTCGATGCGGCCGTAGGCCTTGAACACCTCGCGGACCATCACCTTCACCTGGGAGAGGTCGGCCACGTTGGCCTTGTAGACCATGCCGTCGCCACCCTCGGCCTTGATCTGGTCGAGCGTCTGCTGGGCGGCCTCGTCGGAACTGGAATAGTTCACCACGACCGTGTAGCCGTCGCGGGCCAGACGCAGGGCGCATGCCTTGCCGATACCCTTGGAGGCTCCCGTTACCAATGCTACCTTCATACTCATTCCTCCTTATTCCTTATGCTTCCTTCCCGAATACGACAGCGCTGTAGGAACCGCCTGCCGCATAGGAAAGGACCAGAATTTTCTTGAGATTTGCCGATTCTACCCGCTTGCATACCACGGAACCGTCGTCGGCAACAAAGTAGGCGTCATCGCCATCGAGTTCACCGCTCAACAGGAGTGCCGCCTCCGCGGCAGCCAGGGCGGCGGACCCCGCACGGCCTTCGCCGGTGCGTTCCTTGACTTCGAAAAGCGGCATCGTGGCAAGCTTTTCGCCAAACACGCGCTTGAGCGAGCCCTTCTCGATGTCGTCAATCTTCTTGCAGCCGTTCGCGAAACCGCAGACGGCGTCGATTTCGCCAGCGGAGATTCCCGCGTCGGCGAGCACGTCGGCAATCGCCTTGTCGAGCGCCTCGTCGGAACCGGCGAGCTTGCCGAACTTCACGTTCTTGCGGCCGTGGCCGAACCCGAGGGCCTGGCAGTACACCTTGGCACCGCGCGCCTTCGCGTAGGAATCCTCTTCGAGCATGATGGACACGCTGCCGTCGCCCACCACGAAGCCTTCGGAACCGGAGAACGGGGCGACCGCACCGTTGGCGGCGACACCGAGCTTTTCGGCGAATTCGGTAATGATGGGCAGGTTTTCGTCGGTACCCGTCGCCATCATCGCCTTTTCCTGCCCGTCGTGGATGACGTTCATGGAGTAGCCGATGCTGTCGAGACCGGAGAGCGGGCCCGTCGTGATAGTGACGCCGTAGCCCTTGATGCCCGAACAAATGGAAAGGTAGCCGCCCGCGGCGTTGTAGACCGTGTGCGGGAACTTGAACGCGGAACCGCCGGCGTTGCCCGCCTCGGCAATCAGTTCCTCAAAATCGTATGTGGCACCGAGACCGCCTTCGCTGGTCCCCACGATGATGCCGATATCCTTCGCGTTGTCGTCGTTCACCTGGAAGGCGGAATCCTGCAGGGCGCGCATGCCAGAGACCGTCTGGAGCTGGCCCAGGTTGTCGAGCTTGCGGTAGAACGCCATCTTGATGCCGAGTTCCTTGTAGTCGTCGAGCGAGATGGTGGAACGGACGGAGCCAGACTCGGGCTTCTTGCCCGCCTTCACGGCCTCGATGTAGGCGTTCTTGCTGTTGCCGAGCGGGGACACGATGCCAAGCCCGGTCACGACAATCTTCTTGCCCTTCTCGGACTGGGCGGAAACTTCGCCGGGGACCTTCGAGAACACGATGGCAGCGTTTGTACCGCCGAAAGCCACGTTGTTGGAAAGGACGCACTTGAGGTCCTTGTGGCGTGCCGTATTCTGCACGAAATCGAGCTTGCCCACCTTCTCCTTGAGGGCGGCGGACTGTTCCTCGGTGTACGGGAATGTCGGGAGGACCGTGTCGGTGGTGAGCGCCTTGATGCTGAACACCGCCTCGATGGCACCCGCGGCGCCCAGGCAGTGGCCCGTCATCACCTTCGTGGAGCTCACGCTCACGTTAGCGTTGTCTTCGCCAAAGAAATTCTTGAATGCAGTAATTTCGGCATTGTCGTTCTTGCCCGTGCCGGTACCGTGGGCGTTCACGTAGCCGATATCGGACTTGTCGATGCCGGAGTTCTTGACGGCGCGGTTGATGGCCTCCATGAGGCACACGCCGTCTTCGCGCGGGGCGGTAATGTGGTTGGCGTCGCTCGTGACGCCGGAACCGAGCACCTCGCAGTACTGCTTGGCGGAGCGCTTCTGGGCATGGGCGAAGGATTCCACGATGACGATGCCCGCACCCTCGCCGAGGGTAATGCCGTTGCAGCGGTTGAACGGGGAGCAACCGTTCTCGTCGAGCGCATGGAGCGAAAGGAATCCGGAATACGGCACGGAAGCGAAGGAATCCGCACCGCCGGCGATGACCACGTCGGCCTTGCCCGCACGGATGAGGTCGCAGGCGACCGCGATGGAGATCGTGCCGGCCGCACAGGCGTTCGCGACGTTCGTGACGATACCGCCCGCACCGCACGTCTCGGCGACCTGGGAGGCAATGGCCGCGATGGGCATCTTGGCAATCTCCGAGGCGTCACGCCCATGCTGGTGATACTGTTCGATGGAAAGGACGCCGCCGACGCAGCTTCCGATAACGACGCTCACGCGCTGGTCATCTTCGAAATTGGAAAGGCCCGCATCGGAGAGGGCCTCGTTCGCGGCCTTGATGCAGAGCTTGGACACGCGGTCCTTCTCTTCGGGAGCGTCTAGATTGTCCAGGGTGTCGCACTTGACTTCGGCCGCCAGGTCCGCATAGCAGTTCACGGTATCGACCGAGGTCGTCTTGTGGATTCCCGAAACGGAATCCAGGGCGCTTTTCCAAGTTTCTTCTACATTGTTACCGACCGCACAAATCACTCCTAGGCCGGTAACCACACAACGCTTCTCGTCAGGTGTCATGTCCTCTCCAAAATGTTTACCCCGTCAAAGGGGATTCCGGATATCCGGAAAAAAGCCGAAAATTAAGCCTGGTGGGCTTCGATATAGGCGGCGATCGTGTCGATGCTCTGGAAGTTTTCCTTGGCGACGCCAGTCATGGAAACGCCGAAAGTGCTGTCGACAAAAGAGATGATTTCGAGGGAGTCTACGGAATCAAGGCCGATTTCATCACCGAAAAGGGCGGTATCGAACTGCAGGACGTCGCCGTCGACACCGAGATCAGACATAAAGAAGGCCTTGAGCTTGTTTTTCATTTCTTCAGAATTCATAATTACCTCTTTTTTTTGCCCAAAGATAGTAAATTATTGCGTTTTCCCGAACTGAAACAGGGACAAAAACGGATAAATAGCAAAAATAAAGGATAAGCGGGCCAACCGTATGTTTTACGGCATAAAAAAATAAATGTTCAAAATACGCCAATTCTTGCTATATTTGGCGCTAGAAACAAAAAAAGGACAAATTATGTGGGATAAATCTTTCAAGGAAAAGCTTGACGAATACAAGGCGAAGTCTGTTGCCGGCGGCGGTGCCGCCCGTATCGAGAAACAGCACTCCCAGGGCAAGCTTACGGCACGCGAACGCATCGAAATCCTGTTCGACAAGGGCACGTTCCGCGAAATCGGCGCTCTCCGCGTCTCGACGAGCCTCGACCTGCCCGAATCCAAGCGTATTTTTGGCGACGGCGTAGTGACCGGCTATGGCAAGATCAACGGGAAAACCGTCTACGCGGCCTCCCAGGACTTCACGGTGAGCGGCGGTTCCCTCGGTTCCGCACACGCGAAGAAGATCTGCCAGGCGATGGACCTGGCGCTTGAATCCATGGCCCCGTTCGTATGCATCAACGACGGCGGTGGCGCCCGTATCGAAGAAGGCGTGAACTCCCTCGACGGCTACAGCGGCATCTTTACCCGCAATACGCTCGCTTCGGGCATCATTCCGCAGATTTCCGTGATTCTCGGACCCTGCGCGGGCGGTGCGTGCTACTCCCCCGCCATCACCGACTTCATCTTCATGACTGAAAAGACGAGCCAGATGTTCATCACGGGCCCGGGCGTCGTGAAGGCAGTGACCGCTGAAACGGTCTCCCCCGAAGGACTCGGCGGTGCAGGCGTTCATTCCAGCAAGTCCGGTGTCGCTCACTTTGTCTGCAAAGACGATAAGGATACCCTCGAAGCGGTGCGCAACCTGCTCAGCTACCTGCCGCAATCGAACCTCGAAAAGCCGCCCGTCGCCGAGCACTTCAAGGCTATCGACAAGTCGAAGGAAATCGAGGAAATCGTGCCCGACAACTTCAAGAAGGGCTACGACGTGCGCAACGTGATCGCGACCTTCGCCGACAAGGACAGCTTCCTCGAAATCCAGAAGGATTTCGCCCGTAACGTGGTCATTGGCTTTGCCCGCATGGACGGCAACGTCGTGGGCATCGTCGCGAACCAGCCGAACTTCATCGCGGGTTCGCTCGACGTGGACGCCAGCGACAAGGCTAGCCGTTTTGTGCGCTTCTGCGACTGTTTCAATATTCCTATCCTCACGCTCGAGGACGTTCCGGGCTACATGCCGGGTACCAAGCAGGAACACAACGGCATCATCCGCCACGGCGCAAAGCTCCTGTACGCCTACGCCGAAGCGACCGTGCCGAAGGTGACGCTTATCCTCCGCAAGGCCTACGGTGGCGCCTACATCGCCATGAACAGCAAGAACCTGGGCGCCGACTACGTGTTCGCCCTACCGATTGCACAGCTCGCCGTGATGGGTGCCGAAGGCGCGGTCGATATCCTCAACCGCAAGGAAATCGCCGCTTCTGCCAACCCGCAGGAAACCCGCCAGAAGTTCATCGCCGAATACGAGGAAAAGTACCTGAATCCCTATATCGCCGCCAAGAACGGCTATATCGACGAAGTCATCTCCCCGGATCACGTGCGTGACCGCCTGGCCGTCGCCTTCGACTACCTCAAGAACAAGAAGAAGGCCCGCCTCTGGAAGAAGCACGGGAACATCCCGCTGTAACCGGCGGCCCGATAGAAAATTCATAAAAGAAATCCCGGATCATTCCGGGATTTCTTTTACAAAAATACCCGGCTCGAATGAGCCGGGATTTTTTTAATCGCGATTCGGTTTGGAACTAGAATCTGAAGATCAGTTCGCCGCCCATGTCAAACAGGAATTCGTCTTCCTGGTTGAAATTGATAATCGTGCCGGTACCATCGCCATCGTCGAGCGGGAGGATGATCGCTCCGAAGAACTGCATGGAAATGTAGTTGCTCGGGTTGAAGTAGATCTTCGGGCCCAGGTACGCGAATTCGTTCGCGTCGTTGTTGTTGTCGAGGGTATTGGTGTGGTATTCACCCATGATGCCCACCTTCAACTCGTCGAGGAACTGAATGGCGGGTTCAGCATAGATGTAGAAACGTTCCGGAAGGTCGATAACCGTAGCGCGGTCCGGATTGTCGGCGAGCAGCGCGTAGAACACGGAACCGGTAAGGGAGAAGATGCTCTTGTGGAGGATCGGCTCGATGAGGAACGTGTGGCTCACGACCGGTTCGGACCTCGTCACGACATCGTCAAGGAAGCCGTAACCGGCATGGATGTCAAGAAGATCCATGAAGGAAAGGTTCATGAACAAGCCCGCACGGAGCTTGTTGATGGACTTGCCGTTTTCGCCATCGTCAAGATCGTATCCCTTGTAGTCCACGTAGGGGCGGAACTTCTGGCCCATGATGTCGAGGTCGTATGCCAAGTGGGTGAAGAAAGCGAACTGGTCGTCGTCTTCCCTGGAGCCGCGGACGTTCAATGTGTTCTCGTTGGCAGAGAAACCGACGGCGAACTGGATACCGAGGATATCGAGTTCGGCACCGCGGAGGCTCTGCTCCTTCATACCGGCGGCATAGTAGGTCGCATCGTCGAAGCGGTAGTAGGTGAAAGCGCCTTCGGCATAGGTCATGTCACCGACCTTGACCGCAAGGAGGTTGTTCTTGTACTGGACGTACGCACCGTTCAGGTAGATGTCCGGATAAGGTTCGAGGCCGTCGCCTTCGACAGCGACAACAGCGGACCATGCGTTATTGAACTTCACGTCGAAGTCGAGGTCGAACGTGGAGGAGTAGCTGTGACGGAAGCGCCTGTCCTTGTTGTATGAAAGGACGTTGGCTTCAAGATCGACAAAGCCGGAAACCTTGAATTCCGGGCCCTTCTCGTCTTCGGCGAGGGCCGGGACGGCCGCAGCGACATTCGCGGGTTCGGCAGCCGGTGCGACGGCGGCGGAATCAGCTGCGGGAGCGGCAGCGACAGAATCGGCTGCAGGTGCAGCGGCAGGAGCAGCGGCGGAATCAGCAGCAGGAGCTGCGGCAGGAGCGGCGGCGACGGAATCAGTAGCGGCAGCCTTCGGCGCTTCGGCAGCGCTCTGGGCGGTAGAGTCGGCCGCCGGGGTTTCCGGGGCGGACTGTACGGCAGTCTCGGGAGCGCTCTGCGCCGCACTGTCGGCAGGGGCATCGGCCGTCTGGGCAAAAACGCCCGCGGCAGCCAGTCCAAGGACAAGTGCCGAAATTTTCATGGATTTCATCTTTTCTCCTTGTGGATTATAGTTTTATGATAAAAATCTAATTTAAAGTTGCGTGTCAAATGTGGACAAATTCGTAAAAATCACGTTTTTGGTGGTCTAATTGACCGTTTTTACCAGAATATCGTGCAAATGGCCGTTGCTGAACACCACCTGTTCCGCGTCAACGAAGAGGATCGGCGAACCGTCGATATGCGTTGCTTTCCCACCCGCTTCATCAACAATCAACGAAATTGCCGCAATATCCCAGGGATAGCTCATGGTCATCACGAAGCAGTCGATGCGCCCGCATGCCGTAAAGCAGCCCTCGATGACGGCGGACCCGAGGCACTTGACGCGCTCGAAGGTCTCGGACTCGCGGGCGAAATTGCGGGAATTCAGCGGGTTGATCTTTGAGACGTCGCCCACGTTGAAGTCCCCGTTGCTCACGATGGCATGCATAGGATTGGTTTCCGCACTCACGTGGATGGGCTTGCCGTTCATGAAGGAGCCCATCCCCTTCGCGGCGGTATAGACTTCGTGGAGCGCGGGCAGGTTCACGGCAGCCACGAGCGGCTTGCCTTCGAAATGGAGCGCGATGGAAATGCCCCACAGCGGGATTCCGCGGCTGAAATTCACGGTCCCGTCCACCGGGTCGATGATCCAGCGGTAGCGCGGGTCGCTCCCCTCCACCACGCCCGCTTCCTCGGTGCGGATGGAGTGCGTCGGGAAGGCTTCGCGGATGCCCTCCAGGATAAGCTTCTCGCTCGAGACGTCGGCTATGGTCACGACATCCTTCGCGGACTTGTACTTGACATCGCCCAGGTTGCCCTGGAGCTTAAGGCAAAGGTCTCCCGCATCGCGCGCAAGGCGTTCGGCGACAGACAGGAAATTTTCGATTTCGGTCATAATGAGGAAGCTAGAACTTTATCGGGTACAGGAGGTACCAGTGGAATTCCGGATACACCTGGATGGCAGGAGCCGGGAGCTTGAAGTAGTTCAGGCTCTTGATGAGGGTGCGCGCCATGCGGCTCTGCGGGCGGAACGCCTCGAGGTCGTAGTCGAGCGCGATGTAGACTTCGCGGTGCGGAGTGCCTTCGTAATGCTTGATGAACACGCCCTCGTCGATACTGAGGCCCGCGGCGATGGCAAGCCAGCTCGGGTAGTAGGCGCGGGCCGACGCGGGCAAGAGCCGGTATGGCTTGAACGACGCCCAGAACGTCTGGTTGCAGTAGTCATCCGTAAATATGCCGGTATCACTTTGCCGGTAATACGCCTTCGTGTTGATCCAGTAGCTCCACTTGAGGTCCACGTACTTGAACACGGGAACGTAACGTTCCGCCATCGGGTAAAAGCCGCCCAGGGTCCCGCTCAGCACGTCGAACACGCTGAAACCCCATTCCGGGGAATAGCCGTCCTTCACGTCGATGGCCACATGGGTCATCATGGCGGAAAGTCCTGCAAACAGGTACGCCTGGAACTCGCTCGTGCCTGCCCAGCGGTAACCTTCGTAGAATCCCTCGCCTAGCATGACGCCTGCGGCAAAGTGGCCGAACTTGTCGAGGTTCAGCGCATAGTCAAAATCGTTTTCAAAATGGAAATGGCTCCTCTCGTCGTCCCACCACCCCTTCTTGAACACGAGCCAGTAGGCTGCCCCGTAAGCGATCAGCGTCAGCGATGCAACACCGGCCACCTTCGGCACGGAAACTTGCGTGGCAATGTCGGTAGAATCTTCGCTGCGGTAATCCCACGTGGAGTCGCGCCAGGTAAGCGGATCACCCGGAGCGGCGAACAGGGGTTGCGCAAGGCAGACCAGCGCAATCACGAGTACGGCGACTATTTTTTGCATCGTGAAATTCACGCCGGAAAAGATAGAAAAATGATGTGTAATGTGTAATATGAAAAGTGATAAACGATACTTGGTGCTTTAGCACCTTAGTAGAGTTATCCTCTATGAGGAGATGTGTAATTTCACATCTCACATCTCACATTTAACATCTCACACTTAACACTGAACTAGTCGCGGGCCAGCAGGAGCACGCTGTTCTGGCCGCCGAAGCCGAAGCCGTCGGAAAGCGCGTACTTGAAGCTGTGGCTCGTGTTCTTGTTGGCGCAGACATCCAGGTGGATGCGTTCGTCCTGGCTGAACACGTTCTTGGTCGCATGGACCATCTGGTTCTGCAGGGACTTCACCGTGATGATGGCTTCGAGCGCACCGGCGGCACCGAGGGCGTGGCCGATCATGCTCTTGGAGGAATTCACCTTGAGGGAGTCGCGAGCACCAAAAACCTTCTCGAGGGCGGAACATTCGGCGACGTCGCCGAGCGGTGTCGATGTGCCATGGGTGTTCACGTAGCCGACTTCGCTCGGCGAGATTCCCGCTTCGCGGAGAGCCATCTCGATAGCGAGACGCACGCCCTCGCCATCTTCACGCGGCGCGGACATGTGGTGCGCATCGGCGCTCATGCCGACACCGGCAATGCGGGCCAGGATATTGGCGCCGCGCTTCTTGGCGTGGGTCAAGCTTTCGAGGACCAGGATGCCGGAACCCTCGCCCATCACGAAACCGTCGCGGTCCTTGTCGAAGGGGCGCGAAGCCGTCGCGGGGTCATCGTTGCGCTTGCTGAGCGCGTGCATGTTGGTAAAGCCTGCGAGGGCGAGCGGGTTCACCGTCTCGTCGGTACCACCGGCCAGCATGATATCGGCGCGGCCGAGACGGATGGCGTCGTAGGCGGCGGCGATGGAATGGTTCGAGGTCGCACAGGCGGAAACCACTGCGAAGCAGGGGCCCATCCAACCCGTACGGTTGGAAACTTCGCCTGCGGGCATGTTCACGATGGACATCGGGATAAAGAAGGGAGAAACGCGGGACGGGCCACGGTTGCCCCAGGTGACCGCATTCTCGGTATAGGTGTTCATGCCGCCGATGCCGGCACCGATAATCACGCCAGAGCGGGACGGATCTTCTGCCTTCGGGTCAATCCCAGCATTCTTCAGGGCCTGGAAGGCGGAGTAGACGGCATACTGGATGCACTTGGAGAATCTGGACTGGTCACGATTGCTGAAATATTCGGAACCGTCGAATTCCTTGACGGCGGCAGCGATCCTGATCGGGAGCGCGGACGAATCGAACCTGTCGATAACGGCGACGCCGGACTTGCCCTGCATGAGGCCGTCCCAGAGCAGATCGGGGGAATTGCCAAGGGCGGAAACGCAGCCCATACCGGTAATAACAACTTCTTCCATAAACTTTCCTGTTTTGGTGTTAACAAATTAATAGCGGCCAATATAGCAAATAATTTTCTTACATAAAGGCTTTTTATTTGTTCCATCGCGGCAAACCCGTTCCCAAAAGTGCCCCAAAATCGTCCAAAAAACGAACAATCCGACAAAAAGGCAAACTCCAAAAAACTAAATTAGCATCCCGTATGAGCAAAAAGAAAAGTTCCCACAATCTCGTATGGATGGATTTGGAGATGTCCGGGCTTGACCCCGAAAAGGATGTCATCCTGGAAATTGCGACCATCGTGACCGATGCGGAACTGAACATCCTGGCCGAAGGGCCCGTTATCGCCATCCACCAGAGCGAAAACGTCTTCGAATCGATGGACGAATGGAACACCACCCACCACACGGCAAGCGGACTCGTTGACCGCTGCCGCCATTCGCGCTACTCCACTGCCGACGCCGAGCAGGTGACCCTCGACTTTATCAAGCCCTTTACCGAAAAAACGAAAAACGTGCTCTGCGGAAACTCCATCACGCAAGACAGGCGGTTCCTCTACAGGTACATGCCCGCCATTTCGGAATGGCTATGCTACAGGAATATCGACGTAAGCTCCATCAAGGAACTCACTTTCCGCTGGTACCCCAAGCTGGAGGAATTCCAGAAGGAAAAACGCCACGAAGCGCTGAACGACATCCGCGAAAGCATCGCCGAGCTCGCCTACTACCGCAAGACCATTTTCAAGTGACCCGCATCTAAAACCCCCGATGACTTATTACTACGATCCCCGAAACAGACGTCCCTACAAAGAAAGAATGAGAAACCGCTGCATCGCGGCGGGCGTATTTATAATCCTCTGCGTCTTTATCGCCTCCTGTATCTTTGGTGAGAAAGCGGAAGTTTCCGAGGCGAAAGTCGCCGAGGAACAGCTCACGGCTGAGCCCGCCGCGCAGACGCCCGATACGCTTACTGCGGAAGCGCCCGCGACGGCCGCGACGGAAATTCCGGCTCCCGCGGCAACGGATGCAAATGCAGCCGGCACGCCCGCAGGCATGCAGGCCGACAAGGCCGAGGACCTCGCGAACGCACAGGCGAGCATCGTCGCGGCCATCGTTCCCGAGAATGCGCCCGAACCCGAAATCATCGACAGCGTGCACATCAAGAAACAGAAGGACGTGTTCCTCGCCGAAAAGATCGACCAGATGTTGCGCCGCTTCAAGCCGATGCACAGCATCGTGCTCGTAGTGGAACCCAAGACCAACGAGATTGTCGCCTGGGGCGAGACGAAGGATTACAAGGTCCAGAACGAGCCCGACTACTTTACGCGCAACACCTTCCCCGCCGCATCGCTTGCCAAGACCATCACGATTGCGGCCGCGATGGAATCCAACCGCTATTCGCTCAACTCCCCCATTCCCGACAGGGGCGCACACCACACGCTCTACAAGAACCAGCTGCGCGTTCCCGAGAACTACACGGGTCCGACCATCGAGCTGCAGGACGCCTACGCGAAATCCGCGAACCCTCCGCTCGCCATCATCGGCATGAACGTGGGAGCATCGAGGCTCAAGGCCGCCGCCAAGAACCTCGGCTACAACATGAACTTTGCCGGCGGCATCCCGGGACGCTCCAACTACGCGCCTCCCGATTCCGGCTACGGGCTCGCCGAAGCGAGTTGCGGCTTCACCGAAGCCACGACGCTCACGCCGCTGCTTGCCGCCGCCCAGGTCCGCGCCATCCTCATGAAGAAGCCGCTTGAAATCCCCTGGGCAGCGAACCTCGACGGCTACGCTCCCAAGAACCGCATCGCGCTCAACGTAGACAAGTTCAGCGAGAATACGTACTACGGGCTCCGCGAGGCCATGATCCGCTCCATCACGAACGGCACGGCCCGCAAGCACATATCGACGCGAAACATGGCCCGCAAGAACTACAACGCCTTGAATATCGGCGGAAAGACGGGCTCGCTCGACGGACACGACCCGTATGGACGCTACGAATGGTTCATGGGATTCGCCCAAGCGAAGGAAGACCCCTCCAAGTCCCTCGTCGTCGTCATCCTGCAGGTACACGATTTGCAGGGCTACCGCTCGCAGCCCGCCTGCCAGGTCGCTGCAATGATTATAAATTATTGGGCACACCAGAACTTGAACAAAGGAAACTAGCATGGATCTCTCTTGGTGGAACCTCATACCGACGTACTTTGACGGCACAGCCATCCAGCTCGGCAGTTTCCCTGTCCGCTGGTACGGCGTGATGTACATCTTCGCGTTCGTCACGGCCTACTTCACCATGTGGAAAATCAACAAGAAGGAAGGCCTCGGCTACACCAAGGAGAATTTCGACAGCCTCTTCACTTGGGCCATCGCGGGCATCCTCCTCGGAGCGCGTCTCGGTTACGTCTTCTTCTACAAGCCCGGTTACTACCTCGCGAACCCGACGGAAATCATCCTCCCGCTCGCGCACGATGAACTCGGATACCACTTTGCGGGAATCGCTGGCATGAGCTACCACGGCGGCATGATCCTCGGGACGATTTTTGCGATCATCGGCATCAAGCGCAACAAGATGGACTTGTGGAAGACTCTGAACCTGAGCTTCTTGGCGGCCCCGCTCGCCTACACCTGGGGACGCTGGGGCAACTTCATCAACGGAGAACTCTTCGGCGAGGTGACCAAGAGCCCCATCGGCATGTACTTCCCGCTCGCCCACGACAGTCCCGTCACGAACGCGATTCTGCACCACCCGAGCCAGCTTTACGAGATGTGCTTCGAGGGCGTCATCCTGTTTGTGTTGCTGTACAACCTGAGGCGCATCCCGCTGCTCAAGGACAAGATGCCGTGCCTGTACCTGATGGGCTACGGGCTGTTTAGATTCTTCATTGAATTCTTCCGCAGGCCCGACGCGCACCTCGGCCGCGTGGACCTCTTCGGCATGAGCCGCGGTCAGACGCTCTGCAGCCTGATGTTCATCGCCGGGCTGACCTGGCTCATCGTGCTGATCTACCGGCAGAAAACAAAAGCCGCTAGCAGCTCACCGCAAGTTCAGAAATAGCGAGCGCGGGCACCTTGTAGCTCGCGAACGGATTGTAGTACTCGTTGCCGACAGCGACGACGTTCTTGATGATGTCGAAGAAGTTTCCGGACAGCGTCACGCCATCGACCGGATGCTGGATGACGCCGTTCTCGCACCAGAACCCGTGCGCACCGATGCTCAGTTCGCCCGAAACCGCGTTGCAGCCGGAATTGCCTTCGAGGCGGGCCACAAGCAGGCACTTGGGGAACAGCTTCAGGAGTTCAGCCGTGGACTTGTCGCCCGCGGGCACCAGCAGGTTGTAGAAGCTCGTAGACATCTTGGTCCCGAATCCGCGGACGGCGTTGCCCGTAGACTTGCGCCCGGCCTTCGCGGCCGTTTCGAGGTTATAGAGCGCCGTATTGAAGACGCCGTTCTCGATGACCTTCAGGCGCTGCGTCGGCACGCCTTCGGAATCGAAGAAATGCTTGTGCTGGAAGAGCTCTCCGGTCGGGTCGTTCAAGAGCGAGAATGCGCTGCTCGCAACCACCTCGCCTTCCTTGCCTGCCAGGCGAGACATGCCCTTCTGCATGGATTCCGCCTCAAACGGGGAATCGTACAACGCGAGGAAACGGGCCGCGATGCGCTCGGAGAGGATTACGGGAATCTTGCCGCCTTCGATCTTCTTTGCTCCGAAGAGTTCCGTAGCGTACTGGGCCGCGCGGCCGGCAATCTCATCGACGGTAAATTCGCTCCAGTTGCGCCCGTTCTTGACGAAGTTCCCGAGCTTCTTGATGCCGTCACGGCACGCGACGGCACCCGCGCCCACCGAGACCGAGTTGGACTTGCCTTCGTAAAAGAGTCCCTTGTGGTTTGCGATGATGGTGCGGTCGTTCTCGCGGTCGGCACCCAGGTACGGGATGTTCTCGATTTCCTTGGATTTCGCGAAAGTCGCCTTCTCGAGCTCGATGCAGAATTCCTTCAGCTGGCCCAAATCGAGCTTTTCGAGTTCGGGATTGAAGTTCGGGGTGCCGGCGGGCTTTTCAGAGGGCTCGGGCAGCTCGATGTCAATCTTCTCGGTCCACTGCGTATGGCAAACCGCATCCTTGATGGTCTGCGCAATCGCTTCCTTGGTGAGGCGTTCGGTATGCGCGTAACCGGGACGGCCATCCTTGATGACGCGGATGCCGAGCCCGACGGAATCGGAAATCTCGGTATTCTGGACCTGCCCCTGGAATACGGAGAGACCCTCGGAATGTGAATTCGAAGCGATGATGTCAAACTGTTCCGCCTCGCCCTTCGCGAGGTCACACATACAGGATACTGCGTCAGTAATATTCATGTCAAACCTTCTTCGCCTTGCTGGCGAGCATGCGCCAGTAGGCAGCGGGGCTCCCGGTCACGGATTCGAGCGATTCGGCAAGTTCGCGGGTAATCTCGACGGTACCCGCGATGAGCCCTTCGAGAGTTTCCATCGGGACACCGATGCGGCGCGCGAATTCGGCCTTGTCCATCTTGAGCCACTCGATGCCTTCCAGAATTGCCTGCCCGGGAGTGGGCGTTCCATGCCTAGCCATTAGAAATTCACCTCTTTCCAGCCTTCCGCACCGAAGCGGAGGTCGCGTTCCACGAATTCCCAGATCAAGAGCTTCTTGCCCTTGAGCACGCCCGCCTTGCGGGCGAGCTTTTCACGTACCAGCGTAGAAGCGCCACCGTCGCTCACGATAGATGCGACCGGCCTTCCCATCTCCTTCGCGAAGTGCGCAATCCAGCCTGCGTTCACCGGCGAATCCGTCTGGTAAATGCGGCTGAAGCTGTCTCCGAGAATCAAGATCTTTGCCTTGCGGAAATCGTCCTTGAAAGGAGTCCTGACAGTATCGTAGGCTACGGTTTCTTGCACGGCAGTCGAATCCGAGAGGGAATCCGCGGGCGTTTCCGTGCTGTCCGCGGAGAGCGGGCGTTCCGTGACTTCTTGTTGCATCACGACATGCCCCGTCACCTGTTGCGCCTTAAACACATTGAACTTGTTGAGCCCGCTCATCTCGCCGATGTCGCCCATGCGGTCGGCAACGGAATCGCCCGCCACGTATTCGATCGACTTCTCGCCGATATCCACGGCTCCCGCGTCCGCCATTTCACGAACCTTCTTCGCGATTTCAGCGGCCGCAAGTTCGGCCCCGCGCGGAGTCCAGTGCGTGTCGTCGTCCAGATAGAGCGCCCCCAGTTTTGCATCGTCAGCCTTCGCGGCGAGCAAGGGCGTGTACAAATCCACCGTGTTGAAGCCGGCCTTCGCAAGCGAATCGAGGATTGCCTTCCCGTGGCCCGCAGCATTCACGCCCGACGAAGCATCCGCTTTCACACCCGCGGAACCGACAACATCGGCGGAACGCCCCGTCAGCCTTTCGGGATAAATGCTCGGCTTGCCCGGAGTGATCACGACCAGAAGCTCCACGCCCTTCGCCTTCAGCTGGTCGCGGAACTTTTCAATTGCCTTAATCGGGTTGTCAAGTTTCGCGCTGCGCACGTCGAGCGGTGACGGCTGCACCAGGAATTCCACGTCCTGCCGGTAGAAGAGCCAGCGCCCCTCGCCCTCGCCGAGCACGACTTTCTCGCCCGGGTCGCTCAGGAGGTTCCACACCGCAAGCTGGTAGCGCGGACGCACCGCAAGCACCAATGCATTCTCGTCTTCCACCTTGCTCTCGAAGGCGCGCAGGTAGCGGCTCGTCCACACGCCGTAATGCTTGACCGCGAGGAAAGCACGCACGAGCGAGAAATGCCCGAATTCGGCAATCACCGCCTTGAGCGTGGAATCAGCCGCCTTGAAGTTCTCGGGTTCGTCCTCGAGGCTTGCAAGCAGAGTGTCCGCCTGCTTGAGCATTTTGTAGTCCGCTTCCGCCGTATCGAGCGACGCGTACGCATTCACGGTCAGCGCAACCGCTTCCAGGTCCGAAAGCGCACCGATTACGGGTTCCAGCGCCTCGCCCGCTTCGGCACCGCCCGCGATGGCCTCGCGTGCTCCGCGCCAAGCGCTATCGAGCTTCAGCGCGCCTTTAGACAATGCGGATTCGCGCACAAAGGGAGTATAGACGACATCCTTGAAAATATCGAGGCTTATAAACCTCTTTTCGCCACGCAGGTCGGCAACCGTCTGCACCGTGAACGGCAGCAGGAGCAGCAGGGAGAACAGGGCGATAATCGCAACGTATGTTTTTTTCACGATGTAAAATTACAAAAATACAAGGGAGATCCCCGCCGGAGCCTGCCCTGAGCATGCCGAATGGGCGGGGATGACAATGCATAAAAAAAGAAACGCCGGCGATTTACTTCGCCAGCGTAATACCCGGATCGCGATTCGAACGCGAGTTTGATCCTTAGGAGGGACCCGTTCTATCCAACTGAACTATCCAGGCATGCCTCCGGTAACCGAAATCACCGGAGCGCCACAAATATAGCAAAAAATTTGGACTAGTACGCGTGGTCGCAGTCGACGTTCTCTTTGCCCTTGATGCCGTTCGCGCATTCCATCAGGCCCTGGAGTTCGCCGTTCCTGAACGTGCCCCAGCTCTTCTTGTCGCCCTTCTCGATAAGGCATGCCATGTTGGACTTTGTCGGGTCGGTACCTTCGATGCCGTTCACCGGAATCCATTCATAGCAGCGTTCCGTGACCTCGAAAGTCATGAACTTGCCGTCGAGCTTTCCGTCGCGGTAGTTGCCGAAGGAATAGCCGAGATCGTTCGGACCGTTGAGCAGGCCCTTCTTGAAGTCGATGGTAATCTTTTCCTTGATCTTGTCGCGTTCGGCCTTCATCTTCTCGAAGTTCTCCTCGGCGAGCTTGCGCTGCTTGCCCTTGAGCTTCGAGATGCGCTTGAGTTCACGCTTGTCGGACTTCTCGATCGCCTTCTTGTCCTGGACGAACGGGTAGTGAACCACCACGCGGCCGTGGATGGCGTTGTCCCAGTACGGGATTTCGGCCATGAGGAAGCCCTTCTGCGAGAACATGTTCACCATGCCGTGAACCGCGCCCATCTTGTAGGGCACCTCGAGGTGCAGGAAGTAGTAGGGCTTCATCTTCTTCGCTTCCTTCGGGTCCACGAAGAGGTTGTCGACCGCGCTGTAGCGGTAGAACTTGGAAACGCCGGTCTTGTTGCCGTGCACGTATTCGGTCGTGTAGAGCACCTTGCCGAATTCCTTCGCCTGACGCATCGGGAGCCTCGGGTCGTTGCCGTAGCCGATCTCGTGGCCATGGAACTTGCCGTTCTCGTCGACGGACATCTCGTTCTCGAGGTAGCCGTTCAGCAGGAAGCCGGACCACTTGTCCTTGTCCTTGCAGCGCACGTCACTGAAGTCGACAAAGCGTCCCACGGCATCGGGCAGGAGCCTCTCGGGCAGCCCGGAAATGCTGAACACGCCCTTGCGGTTCCAATCCAGCAGGCGCGGAGCATCGGGACGTTCGTGGTACTGGAAGAAGCACTGGATGCTGTCGAGGCGGTCCTTGCGTTCCGTCAGGTACGTGCCGAACGGAGTCGGCTTCTTGTTGTCGGTAAACTTCTGTGCGATGGCATCGGCCACCTTGCCGCCCTCGGCGAATTCCTTGAGCGTAAATCCGGAGCTGTTCAGGTGGTCCACGCAGAGGTCGAGGTTCCTGTTGAACTCCTCGCTATCCTCGGCACACTTCTTGCCCTTGCACTTGAGGACCTCGGTCTTTGGCAGGTCCCACACCTTGGTCACCTTCGTGCCGCCCTCGCCCCATTCGTCCGCTTCCTTCTCTTCGATATTGAAGCAGCCGCACAGCCAGGCCTCGCCGAACGTCTTGACTCCGAGCCTGTCCAGTTCCGACTGGTCCACGCGGCCCACATTTTCCATCCAGCAGTCAAAATAGCGCGTCACCTCGCCCGCATAGGCGGCCGAAGCACAGGATAAGGCAAAAATGGCATATTTGAAAAAATCGTTCATAGATCTCATTCCTGATTTCTAGATGGAAATATAATCTATTAACCGCCCGATAGCTTGACGGTATAGCCCCGTTTTTCGAGTTCTGCCTTCAAAACGGGCCTTTTGTCGCCCTGGATTTCGATATTGAAGTCCTTCACGGAGCCGCCTACCCCGCATTTCTGCTTGAGCGCGCGGGCCAATTCCTTGAGATCGTCCTCGTCGAGCGGGATTCCCGAGACAACACTCGCCATCTTGCCACCGCCGAGACGCTTCAGCTGGATGCGCACGACACCGTCGCCCTGCGGACGCTCGGCCTTAGGCTTTTCTTCCTTGATGCGGCCGACACCGGTCGCGAAAACGATCGTGGAACGTTCCTCGATGGACATCACTTTACCTCTTTATTATTTGGGGCAGCGGGTTCGCAAGCATCCTCTCCCTTGGCCACGGGATGCACCATCGGCACGTCGCGCGGGTCCGGCTTGTTGAACACGAGCGCGCACACGACGAAAACGGCCGCGTACAGGAACAGCGCCGCAATGAGGGCCAGGATATCGGAACCGGAAGCCTCCTGGACCTTCACGAACAGGAGGACGGAACACGGCATGGCGGCGAGCAGCAATATGCCCGGGAGCTTTTTTTTCATGTGATAAAAATAACTTTATCCAAGCGTCATGGCGGACTTGATCCGCCATCTAGACTTACTTAAGTTCGACCGTCTCGCTCTTGCCGTCGATGGTCACCTTGTACTTGCCGGGATAACCGCGGAACTTCACTTCGCCCTTCTCGTCGGCCTTGAACGTGCCGTTGGTGGTCCACACCTTGTGCCACAGGTCGTAGATGAGCTTGGCGGCAGGCTTCTCGCGGCCGTCCATGGCGATGATGCCGCCGTTCTTGACCCAGTGGCGTCCATCCCAGAATCCCCACAGCAGAATGCCTTCCACGGACGGATGGCTGAAGAAGATGCGGAGCACCATCTCGTAGCGCTTGGCCTGTTCCTCTTCGCCGAAGTACATGCCCTTCTGCCAGTCGCCAAAATCAAGCTCGGTAACCTTGATGGGCAGCCCGAGGGAGCCGAGCCTGTCGAGGCGCTGCTTGATGAAGTTCGGATTCAGCTGGCGGTCGCCGAAGTGGCACTGCACGCCGATGCCGTGCACGGGCACCTTGCGGTCGAGCATTCCCTTCACGATGTCGTAGAGGCGTTCAGTTTCGCCGGCGGCCACCACGTTGTATTCGTTGATGAACAGGCGCGCGTCCGGATCGGCGCGGTGAGCCCACACGTGGGCGGAGTCAAGCAAGTCCCAGCCGCACTTGTTGAACACGAACGGCTCGTGGAAGGCTTCGTTCCACACGTCGTATTCCTTGATGCGGCCCCTGTATTCCTTGAGGTCACGGGTGATGCGGTCTTTGATCTTGTTCGAGATGTCCTTGCAGCTCCCCTGGTTGCTGAAATGCTTGTCGAAGCCATAGCCCTGGTGGCCCCACACGAGCGTATGGGCGCGGAATCCCCACTTGTAGGCATCCACGTAATCGAGGTACTGCTTGAATTCGTCGCGGCGTATCTTGCCCTTCTTGGGTTCGTATTCCGGCCACTTGAACTGGTTCTCGGGAACGCCGTACCAGAAGTACTTGTTGGCGGTCTTCCTGTACCAGGTCTCGATGCTGTCCTTGCTCGGGTAAAGCGCGAGGGCGGTTCCGAACGGGAAAGCGTGGCGCATGAGTTCCACCTTCACCTGGGCACCGGGGGCCGCCTTGAGCGTAAAGTCCTTCTTGCGCAGGCTGTCGATGCGGGCGGCGGAATTGTTGTACCAGGTCATGTCGTCGAGGCCTTCCACCTTCTCGATTTCCACATCGTCCATCTGCATCCAGCCCTTGGCGAGACCCACATGGAAGGTGACGTTGTTGAGCCCGTAGCCCTTCTGGTCGGCAAGGAACACCATGGAATATTCCTTCCAGTCCTTGGTCAGCATGAAGGAGGCGCTTTCCTTCTGGCGCCAGTCGGGAGCGCCGCCCTGCACGATGGCGTTGATGGGCATGTTGCCCTTCGCCTTGAACCTTAGCGTGTAATAGGCGGAATCGGCGAGCCACTTGGGCGGCTGTAACTGCAGACCCCACGAAGGATTCGGAAGTTCAGTCACCGTCACCTTCACGCCTTCGCTGCCGTTGACGCCGAGGCCCATCTGCCCAAGCTGCAGGTCTACCTTCGCCGGGCCGTCGGGGTTGTTCCACAGGTACCAGCCGCCGTCACCATAGGACAAGTCGCCGTTGGTGAGCACGTTCTGCGCCATCAGCGGGGCGGCAAACATTGCCGCGGTAAAAGCAATCGCCAACTTCATTTTCGAGACATTCATAGTAAACCTCGCATCCGTTTCGTTTTTCGTCCAGAATATAACAATGACTGGGCATCTTTACATTTATAAAATGCCTTTTTTCGTTTACATGGAGGAACGGGATTCTCTCAAAAGTGTAAAAACTGTATCAAGTGTATCAATCGGAGTCCTTGACGCAACGGATGGAATATCCATACTCCTTAAAGGCCGACGAGAACATTCTGATGCCGGAATAATCAAAACCAAAAGCCACGCCAAAAGCCTTTCCATTATCGACGCCCTGATCCGAACCCCAAAAAGCCGTTTGCGAATCCTGTAAAAAACATAGATAAGGACTATGATTCAATCCAGCCGGCAGAGCATTGAAGCCATACTCGTCCACACCTTTTCCATCATTAAACCACATTTTCCTTGATTTGAGAATAGTGCCGGCATTAGTCGAATCCCCCACCGTATTGACAAGGAGTTCCCATTCACTCTTGCTTGGCAAATGCCAGCCGTTCGGACAAATGCCCTGGATGCGTGAAGGAAGCGTGCAGACTTTTCCTTTGCCACAATCTAGGCCTTCAGTCTGATACAAGGTGAGCGAATCGATTGCCGCCGCCCAGGTGTAGTAAAGAATGCCTTCCAAGGGCTGATTCAACGTATCCAGGCAACGTTCCACCTTTCCCTTGAGGCCGGGTGTCCTAATGCTGTCGGAATAGTTCAGGTTCTCCGCCATCCACCACTGGTCTCCGATTTTCACGCTCTTGTAAACCTGGCCATCACGCGAGTCGGTAAATTTCACGTATTTACCGTTGTCGTAGTCTTCTACGCAGCGGACGTAATAATGCGGATCACCACTCGATGCATGAACGTAAGGCGTCTCGTCGTATGAATTCGAAATCCGTACCTCGTAGGTATGAATTTTTCCACCCGAAACCTCTTCGCCCCAGAAAGAAGCCAAATATCCTACCTTGCTAACGCCTGTCGCAAACCAGCCGCCAGGCAAAGCGGAGAAGCCGTATGTATCCAATCCATAGCCGAGGGATTGGCCGAGTGAATCCCAGCCCGTCTGCGTCCTGAGCACATCGAAGGAGTGATCCTTTCCTCCTATGGCATCAAAAAGCGCATTCCATTCCGATGTATCCGGCAGGTGCCATCCGTCAGGGCAATCCCTTACCGCCGCTTCATCCTTATAAAGGCGTCCAAGTACGTCGCAATTTTTCTTTTTTCCATCCTGGCAAAACGAGTGCTCACTCCTAGGGGCAGCCCCTTTCAAAAGCTCATCGGCGTAATTCAGATTTTCCGCCATCCATACATGTTCGCCAATCTTTACCGTCTTGTAAACCTGGCCATCGCGGGAATCGCGCATCTCGCCATAATGGATTTCGGGATTCAGGCGGGCGTCCTTGGGAATGTCCGAGTTCCAGTACATCATGTTCACCCAATTGCTATTTGTGCAATAGTACTTGTCGCCCTGCGCATCAAATGCGGTATGGCCTTCGGACGAAGTCCCGCACATGTACCCAAAGTTTTCTTCCACATCCGTCGCCCTGCGGAACGAGCCTCCGTCACAGACATAGCCGAATTCCTTGTTCACCTTGCCCTTCACGACGCGACCATCGCTGGGGCATTCCAGGTCTTCCGTGTCGATTTCCAGATCCGTCGCCCTGTAGAATACGCCTTTGCGGCAAATGTACATGCTGTCCGCATGCACCCTACCGTGTCTTATCCGCCCTTCGACGCATTCGAGGCCATAGGTATCGTAAGTGAGAACGTCCGCCACGCGGATCTTTCCGGAGAAGCAGTAATAGTAATTGTCGGGATTTACCTTGCCCCTCATCACGACGCGCTCCTCGGTGCATTCCATGCCCTCGGTATCCTTTTCCTGTTCCGTCGCGTTGCGGAACTTGCCTGCATCGCACACGTAGAGGTTTTCCGAATTTACCACGCCGCGCACCACGCGGCCGTCATCGAAGCATGTGAGGCCATAAGTGTCGTATTCGATGAGCGAGGCTTTTTTCCAAGAACCGGATTTACAGATAAAATAAGTCGAATCCATCATCCCGACAACGCCTTCGCGCGCCTTATTGCATTCCGGCAGCGCCTGCGTCGTGTCCTTTACGCAAGTCTTTTTCTTGATGTCGTTTCCGCCACCGTCCTTGCAGGTGGATTTTGCGGCGCTGAAGGCCATCTCGAGACCCGCTTCGGATTCCATGTTGTACATGGAGTAAGTCTTGGAACTGGTCGAACCGTCGGCATTCTTGATGGTCACGATAAGGTCCTTGCCGCTTGCCTTGTAGGTGTATTCGGCATCGTCGCCGAAATCATCCTTGCGCACAAAATGCCACGTACTCACGTCGGTCTTGACCATCGCATCGCAGGCTCCCGTCTCGGTGCAGGTTTCCTTCACCTCGATTTCTGCTTCCACGATTTCTGCCGGGTGCGCACTGCTGGAAGACAGCGCATTTTTGCCGCTGGAACTACCGCTAGAACTGCCGCTGGAATTGTCGTTGCGAGAACTCGACGAGTTCTTGGCATTCTCCTTCCCGCTTGACGAAGACTCGTCTTCACTGTCGGAAGATTCGATGGAAGAATTCTCGTCTTGCGGGGCAAAGCTGCTGTCGTCGTCGCCACATGCAAACAGGAAAGCCAGAACAACCGTAACGACGGCAAATTTGAATGCGCCACGGCCGGTAAAGGACTTTTTCATCGGGAATCCTCCTAATTTGATTAAAAGATATAAAAAAAACTCCCGTCTATAACTATCTTTCTCGATATGCACTACACTCCCTACCGCGATTTGCTGCTCAAGATTTTCCCCAACTACCTGAAGGTGCGCAAGCTCCCGCTGAACGGCGGCATGAGCTGCCCGAACCTCGACGGCACCAAGGGATTCTCGGGCTGCAGCTACTGCAACAACCGCAGTTTCAGCCCGGTGTTCGACCAGGCGAAGGTTTCCATCCAGGAACAGCTCGATACGTTCGTGCCGAGGCTCCGCGAAAAGTACCCGAACGCGGGTATCCTCGCCTACCTGCAGCCGTACACGAACACGCACGCGCCGCTCGAACACCTGAAGGGGATTATAGACCCGATTATCAAGCACAAGGAAGTCGCGGGGCTCGCCATAGGCACGCGCCCGGACTGCCTCGAAGACGAAAAGATTGCCTACCTCGCGGAGATGAACCGCAAGAAGCCGATTATCGTAGAAATCGGCCTGCAGACCGCGAACGACCTGACGCTCGCCGCCATCAACCGCAAGCATACGCTCGCCGAATTCGAGGATGCGGTCAAGCGCTGCCAGGCGGCGGGTCTCACCGTCACCACGCACGTGATTGTCGGATTGCCCGGTGAGACGCTGGGCGATTTCAAGAAAACCGCCCAGGTGGTGCACGACTTGCACCTCGCCGCCGTGAAAATCCACCCGCTACACATCGTCGCGGGCACCGTGATGGCGCAGGACTTCTCCGCCGGCGAAATCAAGCTGCTCAGTTTCGAGGAATACTGCGCCGCGGTCGCCGAAATGATCAAGATTATCGGGCCGGATACCGCCATCGAGCGTTTCAGCGGCGAAAGCCCGAGCGAAATGCTGCTCGCCCCGAACTGGTGCGGCGAGCGCGACCGCATCATCGCGGAAGTGGAAAAGCTGCTCGCGGAATGATACGGAGAGACTTGCAGAATGAAAAAGATTGAAGACTACATCATTTCCGTTCCGGACTTCCCGAAACCGGGAATCCTGTTCCGCGACATCACGGGAATTCTGAACGATGCCGACGGGCTCAAGCTCACGCTCGACGCCCTCTACAAGGCGCTCGAAAACGTGGAATTCGATCTGATCGCAGGGCTCGAGGCGCGCGGGTTCCTGTTCGGCGTCTCGCTCGCCGAGCATTTCCACAAGCCTTTCGTGCCCGTACGCAAAAAAGGCAAGCTCCCCCGCGAAACCGTCGGCGTCACCTACGACCTGGAATACGGGCAGGCAAGCATCGAAGTCCACAAGGACGCGGTGAAGCCCGGCCAGAAGGTGGTCATCATCGATGACCTGCTCGCGACAGGCGGCACGGCCAGGGCCGCGGCGCACCTCATCGAGAAGCTGGGCGGCAAGGTGGAAATGCTGCTGTTCGTCATCGAGCTATTCGACCTGCACGGCCGCAAAGTTTTGAAAAGCTACAACATCGAGACGCTCACGAAATTCCCCGGGCACTAACATAATTTGGAATTACTAAATTTTCGCGCGTAAAAAGAGGATTTGAAAATGGCAAAGACCAGCGCAAAGAAAACTGAAAAGAAAGGCACCCAGACCAACATGTGGACCGGCCGTTTTGCTAGCGGCATGGCGCAGAGCATGGTGGACCTGAGCTTCAGCCTGCAATTCGACGCCGAACTCATCGAAGAAGACATCGAAGGCAGCATCGGCCACGGCAAGGGCCTGGTGGAATCCGGCGTGCTCAGCAAGGCCGACTACAAGAAGATTTGCGATGGCCTCGCCAGCATCCTCAAGGACTACAAGGCCGGCAAGAACCTGTGGCAAGAATCTGACGAAGACATCCACATGGCCGTGGAACGCGTGCTCACCGAACGCATCGGTGCCCTCGGCAAGAAGATCCACACGGGCCGTAGCCGTAACGACCAGGTCTGCACGGACTTCAAGCTTTACATGCGTCACCGCGCCGCCGAAATCCGCGCCCTCGAAGTTTCTTTGATGGAAACGGTTCTCGACCTCGCCAAGAAATACTTCGGCAAGATGATGCCGGGCTACACCCACCTGCAGCAGGCACAGCCGATTTACTTCAGCCATTACCTGATGAGCATGTTCTTTGCCGTGAGCCGCGACGTGAAGCGCCTCGACAACTTCCTGGAACTGCACAGCGAACTCCCGCTCGGTAGCGGCGCCATGGCCGGTTCCGCATTCCCCTATCACCGTGCCCTCGTCGCAAAGGAACTCGGATTCAACGGCGTGAGCCCAAACAGCATCGATGCCGTGAGCCACCGCGACATGATGCTCGAATTCGAAGCCGACCTCGCCATTATCGCGAACACGATGAGCCGCTACGCCGAAGATTTCGTGAACTGGAGCACCAGCGAATTCGGCTACCTCACCCTGCACGACGCCTTCTCCAGCGGGTCTTCGATGATGCCGCAGAAGAAGAACCCGGATTCCATGGAACTCATCCGCGGAAAGTCCGGCCGCATGCTCGGCAACTTCAGCGCCCTCTACACTCTCGTGAAGGGTGCGCCGCTCAGCTACAGCCGCGACCTGCAAGAAGACAAGGAACCGGTATTCGACTCCGTCCATAACGTGAAGGTGATTCTCCGCGTGATGAAGGAAGCACTCGAAAGCGCACGTTTCAATTTCGACAAGATGCATGCGAAGATGCTGCCGGCGCTGCTGGCTACCGACCTCGCAGACCTTCTGGTCGAATCCGGCGTGCCGTTCCGCGATGCCCACCACGTGGTCGGTAGCCTGGTCGGCGAAGCCGCCCGCCAAGGCCTCGAATTCACGGACCTTAGCGACGAGGCCTGGGCCAGCGCCGGCGTCCCGAACGTGAAGCAGATGAAGAAGACGCTCACGTTCGAATACAGCGTGTCCCGCCGCAACATCGAAGGCGGCACGGGCCCGAAGTCCGTGAAGCAGCAGTTCGGCAAGGCCGAAGCGATTCTCAAGAAGTTTAAGAAGTAATTACAATCGTTCGACGGTGAAGCCCTTGGCGCGGAGAAGGTCAATGACGTTCTCCTCTTTCCAGAGCACGTGCCCCGCCCCGACGATAATGAACACGCTGCGGTCAGCAGCCAGCAGGCCCTCGACCGTTTCAGCCATTTTCCTATTACGGGCGACATAGACGCGCTCGTCCAGCTCCTTCATCATCAAGGAATCCCTCGCATCCGTCGGCTCCGAATCCATGTCCATCGCCTGCTTGAACAGCGGGATATCCCCGGTTTTCCACGCCTTCATCATCATCGTGATGGCCGAATCGAGCAGGTGCAATTCGTGCAGCGTGCTCTTGATGTAGAATATGCCGATGGAATCAGGCACCCCTTCGCCCGTAAGCGCCAAGACCTGGTCCTCGACCGTCTCAAGGGAAACGACAGGCTTCTGCGTCTCGCGGGCGGCGGCAATAAAGGCGACATCGATTCCGTACCTCGGGTCGTATCCCTTGCGCTGGATGGCCAGCGAACTCAATGTCATCGCCGCGGCCCAGGGCTTGTAGGTGTTGAGGATACCAACCGGGATATTCCATGCCTGACAGACGCTGTCGAGCGAACCCTGCACTTCCGCAGGCAAAATCTTGTCGAGGCTCTCCCCTTCCGGCAACATCCCGAGCTTCTGGGACTGCCTCATGATTTCCATGACGATGGAAGTATCGCTCATGTCGAGTTCAACGGCAAGCTCGCCCGAGCGGAAGAACGCCTGCGTGATAGCGGTATCGAGCGGATAGAACGTGGAATCCGCGAAATGCACGCTCCCGAGCATGTACACGCTCGAGTTGGAATCGGAAATCTTCCAGAAGAAGCCTCCGTGATTCTCCGGTTTCTGCGGAACGATTTCAGGCGAAGAACATCCCGCCATCAAAGACAGGATGCACAATCCGGTAGCAAAAAGCTTTTTCATGAAGCGACTACTTCTTTTCTTGCGGGTTGAGCTTTTCCACGATACGGAACAGCTCGTTGTAGATTTCGAGGAAGTCCTCGATCCAGATCGGGTCGCGCTCGCCCACGATATGGAGCGTCTCTTCGAGCGTATGCTGCGCGTTGTAGAGGCCGACCTGCGTGCCTTCGGGCTGGGAATAGTTGCCGGAACGGTACGCCATCACGGCCGCGAGGCGAGCGCGGTAACTACGGCGGAGTCGCGCAATCAGGGCCGTACGCATCGAAAGCAGTTCGTCGTGCGCATCCAGGAACCTTCCCTCGGCAATCCACTGCTCCACGATTTTCAGGCGGCGGTTGATGGATTCGCGTTCGGTGGACGGGATAAGCGGGCCCTTCGCAGAAAGTGTCTTGCGGATGCGGTTCACCACGTCGGTGAGCATTTCCGCATTCCAGAAAGTCATCGGGACAAAATCCGCTTGCGTACCCGCTGCCTCCTTTGGGGTATGGGAGGCCACCCAGCGGTCAAGCTTGTCGAGGACGCGCAGCGCCTCGGGAGCGCGGTCGATAGCCATGTATTCCTGCGCTCGCGTCAGGAGCGCATCGGCATACACCATTCGCCAATGGGGCATCTTGCCCGACTTGCGGATGCCGTCAACTTGTTGACGGATGCTGTCGATTCTTGCGTTCATCCCCTACTTCACCTTCCTCTCTTCGAGACCGGATTTCTGGAGCGGGGTCACGCCGATTTCCACGCGGCGGTTCAGGCGGCGGTGTTCCTCGCTGTCGTTGGGGTACTTGGGCTGGAATTCGCCGAAGCCCGCAGCAAACAGGCGTTCAGGCGGGAATCCTTGCGCAATGAGCGTCTTCACCACGTTCACGGCGCGCTCGGTAGAAAGGTTCCAGTTCGTGTATGTGGTCGAACCGCTGAACGGAATGTCGTCGGTAAAGCCGCTCACCATGATCACGTCGCTCTCGCCGAGCACGTCGAGCAGGCCCTTACTGATGCCCTCAATAACGCGCACGCCCTCTTCGGTAAGGTTCGCGCCGTTAATCGGGAAAAGGAAACTCGCCTGAATCTGGATCTTGCCATCTTCAAGCGCGATAAGGCCCTTCTCGATGGAGGATTTGAGGCTCTGCGACAAAAGGGCGTTACGCTCGGAGGCAATCTTTCTCATTTCCTCCTGGCAGCTCAATACTTCTTCCTCGGTACGCGTGAGGTCCTCGGCCTTCTGTTCCTTGAGGGTCGCCATCGCCACGAACGCAAGGATGAACAGCGAAACGAGGGCGACGCCCAAGTCCGTGTAGGCCATCCAGGGATTGTTGTTCTCTTCGCGACGGAATCGCATCGGCTAGCCCTCCTTAGGCTGCTGTGCGGAAACCTGCGCACGCTGGCTCTGTTCCATGACCTCGAGCAGGATTTCCTGCGTCTTGACCGCGTTTTCCATGAGCACTTCGCTCGCGCGTTCGTGGAACGCTTCGAGGGACTGGTTGAGGTGCTCGACAAAGTTGTCTTCTTCTTCGTGTTCGGCGGTATCGCCCGAGAGCTTCTCGAGAATCGTCTCGAGGGCGCTGCGTAGCATCTCGAGGTTCGCGCTGAGTTCGGACTGGTTCACGCGCATGAGCTGCGCGGTTTCCACGATGTTGCCGCCGAGTGCATCGGTCGCTTCCTTCTCCTTGACGACGCGATTGTCGATGCTCTCGGTGAGCGCCTTCTGCGCTTCGAGCAGCACGGAAGAAGATTCGGAAAGCTTCTGGAATGCGCCCAGGATGTCGTTCGAGAGGGCGCCAAGCTTCTCGGCCACAGAATTGCTGAGCTCGGCAGAACCCGCCTGCGCCTTCTCGGCCACCTGCAGGGCGACGTTCTTGAGCGTCTCGAGGCCCTGCTTCTGGGATTCCACATTCGCGGTCGTCTGGTCCGCCATGCGGGCCATGAAGGCGTTCCACTGCTCGCCGGACTGCTTGACCTGATCGGCGACGGAAGCGGCGATGTTTCCGGAAGCCTTGTCGGCAAGCCCTTCGAAATTCTCGATGACCTTCGCCGGAATGGATTCAACCGAGTTCGCAATTGCGACAAAGGAATCGTTCAGTTTGGCGGTCGTCGTTGAAATCTCGGCACCGACCTTGTCGACGACGCCCACCAGGCACTGCTGCACGGAATTCACGACATCGTTCAGGTTCCTGTTGACGATTTCAAAAAGGCGTTCGATTTCACCCTTGTCCTTCTGGACTTCATCCGAAGAACCGCCCTGCATGTCGAGCGTGAGGCTGTCGAGGCGAGCAATGAAGGCATCGCGGTGCGAAGCAAGGATGCTGCGGCTCGCGTTGAGGATCAAGGCTGCGAACAAACCGCAAAGGCTCGTACCGAAAATGCCCTTCATGTTCTGGAACAAGAGCTGGATGGTATCGAGCGTGCCCTGCGTCGAAGAATTGTCCATCACGCTTCCGGCCGTCGCGACCGAGAACATGAGGCCGAAGAACGTACCCATGAGGCCGAGCAGGATCACCGTACCGCTGCTGCTGCGCGGCATGGCGATGGTCGAACTCGACGAAAGCACTTCAAAAGCGATCGGGGAATCGAGGCGGATGCCCTTGTCGAGCAAGCGGCGTGCCATCTTGAGTCGGTTCGCGACGACGCCGTTACCGTTAATCTCGAACGACTTGCGGCTCTCGCACAGGGAAACCAGTTCGTCTTCTTCGTTGACGCGCTTGACCGCGCCGAGCGAGATGATCTGCTCGGCAAGGAACACGGCGAAAATCGCGATCATGATGATCCAGCCGAAGAGCGGAGCGCCGAAATAGAATGCTCCCGCCACCAAGACGATAAAACCGACTATCGTCAGCGAGAGGATTGAGTTGAAAGCGTTCTTCATAGTCTACCCTAATTGAGTTTCGGCCTGTCGAGGGCCAATGTTTCAAACAAGTTAAGTTGACCGCGGTTGAACCCGCGGAGGAACAGCGCCCACTTGTCGTGGTACCATTCGATAATCTGCAGCGTGAGTCCACGCGCGTAGTCACAAAAATCATCCGTAAAGGCGAGGAACCCGTTCTCGTAGGCGTAATGCGTGTTCCAGTAGCGGCCGACGTTGCGCGCACAGGCAGCCGCCGTCGTATAGTAGCGCGGCTGCGCCTTCGCGCTAAAGGCGGCCGCGAAGCGTTTGCGGGCCAGCTGGTCGAGCGACTTGCGGAGCGAGACGATCATCGCGTTCTCCTTCTCGCGCAGGCCCTCCTCGAGGCAGGGCAACAGCTTGCTTACCGCATCTACCGCACTTTCGCTATGCCAATACTTGCAGAGCTTTTCCTGCAGCTGCATCACGCGGCCGTGCAGGCGCACAAAGAGCGGTTCGGCATCGCTCACCAGCAGGTGGATCGTCGCCGAATAGAACGCGCCGATATCCTGCTTGTTGTTCTTGACCGTAAAGAGCCAGCCCTTCTCCTCGTCGTGCGTCATGAATTCGCCGCCTTCCAGGAGCAGGCGCATGACCTCGTCGGTCGAAAAACGCTGCATCCACTTGGCGCGGAACTCGTCGTAAAGCTTGTTCGCGGCTTCCACGATCTGTGGGAACCCCGTATCGCAGAGCTTCCAGGCCGTCTCGCTGTAGCTGATGACCTCGGTATTCGCGACGGATTCTTCGCGGTTGTTGAGCATCGCGTCGAGATGCTCGAAAAGTGCGATGGACCAGGTGACCATCATGGACTGCGAGATGGTCGCCATCATCAACGAGCGGTCAGGACGGGCGTTCAGGCGAACGCTCGCTCCCGTCATCTTTCGAATTGCCCGTCGGAATGATTCCTGCACCAAAGCCTCCTAGAATCCAGTCTCTATGCGGTGCCACACATTGCGGCTCACGCGCTTGCCCTGGCCGGACATCTCGTCGTTCTCGTGGCGGACATCGGCCTCCAGATTGCCCTTGATGAGGGTCATGTCGCCGTCGTAGTTACCGCCTTCTTCCAGGTAGAGGCCGTACACGTTGTTGCTCACCTTGGTATCAGCGGCGAGCACCTTGCCCGCACGCACCGACAGCGCGAAGCGGTTCCTGGTAAAGTCGCAGCGGCTCAAAAACACCTCAGGAGTGTCGTCGATCCACAGCCCGTAGTAGTTGTTCACGTACTTCACGTTCTCGAAGATGCCGCGGGCGCGGAACACCGTATTGCGGAACGCGTTCTCGACGGTCAGGTTCTTGACCTCGAAAGGCTTGCTGCTGGAAACGAAATGGATGCCGTTCCAGCTCTCGCTCGAATCGGCGCTACGGAAAACGACGGGTTTCGCCTCCGTACCGAGAATCTTGACCGGGCCGCGGAGCATGAGCTTCGCATACTCGCCCATCAGAACCGTCACCCCGGGTTCCACCTCGAAGGTGTCGGTGGCGCTCAGGACCATTCCCTGTTCCAGGATGTACGGACTGTCCTTCTCCAAGAGCATCACCTTACCGTTTTCCACCTGCGGGAACGGCATCTCGCCCGCGAAAGCGAGCACGGCCAACGCAACCAAACCCGAAAGGAATGTCTTACTGGACCTGTTCAAGTTCGCCCCTCAGTTTGATTTTCTGGATGACATGCATATTGGGCAACACCTGATTCGCCACGATGTCGTGGATGTTAAGGTGGCCGGAAAGCTCTAGACTACCCGTGGCGATCACGCCATGCGTAATATCGAAGAGGATGGAGCCGGAGCCCACGATGAAGCCGTCGCTCTCCATGCGCACGTCCGAGGTAGAATCCGGGACTTCCTTGTACTTCACGTTCATGCCGATCTTCGCCATCTGCACGCCGTCGTGCAGGTAGACATCTTCGAGCTTGAAGGACTTGTAGACCGTCGTCGTGCGGCCGTTCGCCGGAATCTCGACGGGACGTTCCCAGACATCGCCCTGCTTCACGGGAGTTCCCGGCAGCACCGGCTGGACCTTCATAAAGAGCTTCATCAGGTTGAGTTCCTCGGTCCCCGGCTGGAGGGCGACATCCTCCACGGAGGGGTCGCTGATGGCTCCGTCACCGGCCATCTTGAACTGGAAATGCTGGGTGGAGAGGTATTTCTCGATGTAGCGGAATTCCTCGACCGAACGCTTGTCGCTCTTGTAGTCGACCGTGTCGATCTTCATCTCGAAACGGGCGGAGCCGTTGTCGAACGCGACCGTCTGGGTCAGGGTCGAACGCGCCTTGAGGTGCGTTTCCATGGATTCCGGGGTCACGGACATGGAATCCTGCGGGGCGAACACGTTCAGGCTCGCCTCGAGCGAAAATTTCTGGACAGGAGCATTCTGGGTATTGAACGCCAGGGAGACGTCATTCCCGTTGCAAGAACACAATAAAAGGAGCGCTGCGGACGAAGCGCAAAACTTGATAAAATTCATGCTTGAAATTTAAGTTATTTCTCGTCCGGAACTGGCGGTTTTGCGCCGGAATCGCCCTTTTCGAGCCGCATACGCTGGAAAAACGCCTTCAGGAGCCCGAGGCACTCGTCGGCGAGCACCCCGCCCACCACTTCGACCTCGCGCTTGAGTGCGTTGTTCGAAATGACGTCGACCGTGGTACCGCAGCCGCCGAAACGGGTATCCGGGGAGCCGTAGACCACGCGGGAAACTCGGCTGTTGAGGATGGCTCCCGCGCACATCGGGCACGGTTCGAGCGTTACATACAAAGTAGAACCATCCAGACGCCAGTTCTCGAGCTTGCCGGAAGCCGTCCCGATGGAAAGGATTTCGGCATGGGCGGTGGCGTCCTTGAGCATTTCTATCTGGTTGTGGCCGCGGCCGATGACCACGCCATCCTTAACGATGACGCAGCCGATGGGGATTTCCTTTTCGTCGAAGGCCTTTTCCGCCTCGCGGATTGCCATCCGCATGTATTTTTCGTCGTCTGCGGAAATCACAGGCCTCTCCCGTAGGCGCAATACGAGTCTTCTTGCATGTAGTCGCCGTCGTGGTAGTAGGCCGCACGGGCGCGGCAACCGCCGCAGCGGTCGTTGAACTTGCACTTGCCGCAGGCACCGGAGTATGCCTTGGTGCGGAGCTTCTTGAACACCTCGGCATTCGCCCAGATTTCGTCAAACGGCGTATCGTGAACATCGCCCGCTTCTTCCATCATGTAGGCGCAGGGGCGCACCTTCCCGATGGGGCTCACGATGCAGTAGTCAATGCCCGCAAGGCAGCCGCGGCTGTAGCGGGTCCTGATATCCAACTGGTCTGCAATGCGCAGGAACTGCGGGGCGCAAGTGGGTTTGACGGGGATTCCGAGCGTGCGGCTCTTTTCCATAATCTTGCGGAGCAAGCCCTCGTATTCGGCAACGCGAAGCGCATGCCCTTCAATTTCCTTGCCGCGGCCCACAGGAATCAGGAAGAAAATCTGGTGGTTCACCGCGCCGATTTCCTTGACCCAGTCCATGATGTCGAAAATCTCGTTCTGGTTCCAGTCCATGATGGTCGTGTGAATCTGGAACGGGAGGCCAGCCGCCTTGCAGTTCTCGATGCCCATCATCGTGAGTTCGAAGGCGTTCGGGAGCCCGCGGAAGTCGTTGTGGCGCTTGGGGTCGATGCTGTCGATGCTGATGCCCATCGCCATCGCGCCGGCAGCTTTAAGCTTGAACGCTAAATCATGCGTAATAAGCGTGCCGTTGGTACCAAACACCGGGCGGAGCCCCTTGCTCGAGGCGTGCGCGACCAGTTCCACGATGTCGGGGCGGGTCATCGGCTCGCCGCCGCTGAAAATCATGATCTTGAACCCCGCCTTCGCGATTTCGTCAATCAGCTTGAGGGCTTCTGCCGTCGTGAGTTCGGCAGCCTTGTTCTCGCCCGCGTCCTGGTAGCAGTGCTTGCAGGTCAGGTTACACTTGTTGGTGGTCATCCAAGATACAATCATAATTTTCGCCTGTTCAAATTCATCAAGATGTGACAAAAATATAAAAAATACTAGAATTACAATTAGTTATATTTGCGACCGCTAGACAACCAAGGAGTTCCCATGGACCTCAAGTACCTTCTTACCGCAGGCGCTTTTGCCCTCGCCTTCGTCGCCTGTGACAACACCACCTCGGCCACAACCGAAGGGGACGAAATGATTGGCCAGAAGGGTGCAACGACCGAAGAGACCGGTTCTTCGCCCAAGAGCAGCTCCAGCAAGGGAAAAATCAGCTCGAGCAGCAACGAAGTTTTCCCCGATGAGGATGAATATGATGACATCCTGCGCATTGGAGATGACAATACGGTGTATGCGACCGAATGTTCCGGAGACATCTCCCAGGACCACTGGCACGCCTACGTTAAGGAAACCAGGAACGACCTCGAATCCGTCGGTACCATAGACGTCACAATCGAAGGCACCACTATGACCACCATCATCGAAGGCTCGGCAGACATGGGCAGCGCAGAGTTGTGTTCGCTTCTCAAATCATTTTCCGAACTTGGTTCCGAAGAACCTTCTGAAAACGACAAAGCCTTCGGCCCGGCTATCGAAGAGAACCTTGATTGCGACGGTTCCATCGTGAACGTCAAGGAAAAGAGAATCAAGACGAACATCACCGAGAATGATCGCAAGCTCGCTTACGAAGAATCGATAATCAAATGCAAAAGTTACTAAAGCAAACAAAAAGAAAAACTGTATGAGAAGAATCGTAATTACCGGCCTCGGAGCCGTTACTCCCGTTGGAAAGAATGTAGCCGACATGTGGCAGTCCATCAAGCAGGGCAAGAGCGGAATCGCTCCCATCACGCTGTTCGATGCCAGCAACTGCCCGGTGAAGATTGCAGCCGAAATCAAGGAATTCAAGCCCGAAGAACACGGGATAGACCCGAAGGAAGCCCGCCGCATGGCCCGCTTCACGCAGTTCCTGGTGGCCGCCGCGAACGAGGCCGTAGCCGACGCGGGCCTCACAGCTGAACAGCTTGCCGCCGACACCACCGGAATCGTGGCCGGCAACGGCCTCTCGGGCATGGACGTGCTCGACGAGACGTACAACAAGTACATCGAAGGCGGCAAGCGCAGGGTATCCCCGCTCGCCATGCCCGAACTCATCCCGAATGAGGCGTGCGCGAACGTTTCCATCGCGCTCGGAATCACGGGGTTCGCGCACACGATCGCGACCGCCTGTGCCTCCGGCACCGACGCCATCGGGGTCGCCCTCGACGCCATCCGTTCCGGAAGGGTCGACGTGTGCCTTGCCGGCGGTTCCGAAAGCGGCATTACCGAATATTCCATCAAGAGCTTCGCCGGCATGCACGCGCTCACCGACAAGTTCAACGACGACCCCGAAAAGGCGTCCCGCCCGTTCGACAAAGACCGTAGCGGCTTTGTCATGGGCGAAGGCGGCGCGATCATGGTGCTCGAGGAACTCGAGCACGCCAAGGCCCGCGGCGCGAAAATCTACGCGGAACTCGCAGGCTACGGCGCCTCCGCCGACGCCTACCACATCACGAGCCCGCGCCCGGGCGGAGAATCGTGCGCGAAGGCGATGATCCGCGCCATGAAGGATGCGGGAATCGCCCCGACGGACGTGGACTACTACAACGCCCACGGCACCTCCACGCACCTGAACGACATCACCGAGACCGAAATGCTCAAAATCGCGCTCGGCGAGCACGCCTACAAGATCAAGGTATCGAGCACCAAGAGCATGACGGGCCACTGCGTGGGCGCGGCAGGCGTCATCGAGGCCATCATCTCGACACTCGCCATCCGCGACTCGTTCTACCCCGCGACCATGAACCTCGACTGCCCCGACGAAGGCTGCGACCTCGATTACGTGCCGAACAAGGGCGTCGAAGGCAACATCGACGTCGCCGTATCCGCATCCCTCGGGTTCGGTGGCCACAACGGCGTGGTCGTCATCAAGAAATTCAATTAAAAAAAGGCCGTTCACCGGCTTTTTTTGTATTTTTCGGTAGAGCACGGTCCTTGAACCGTGCCGAACCAAGGAGTGGACCATGTCCGACTGGCTGTTTAAATCGTGGCTCAAGATTTCCGCGCTGACGGTAATCCTGTTCTTCTTCTATCACCTCTTCATTTCCCAGAAGCTCGACGAGGAATGCGGCTGCTGCCATTCCGACGACGAAAAGTAAGGTACCCGCATGGAACAGAACAAGGACATCCTCGACATCCAGGCCGCCGAACAGAGCTCCCGCAAGAAGAAGAAATTCATCCTGTGCTACCACAGCCTGAGCGTGAACAACTTCAAGAAGGCTTCCGTCCAAATCCGTAAGCTAGCCGAGGCCGCCGGCGCCCCCATCAGCATCGCCGTCGTGCCCGCAATCGGTGCCGCTCCCGAGTCCGAAGCCGAACAGTTCCGCGAAGAACTCGAGAAATTTGTCAAGGAAGGCTACGAAATCATGCTCCACGGAGCCCGCCACCGCGCCGACCTCCAGATGAAGCGCAGCCTCCAGGGCAAAATCGTCCTCTGGATATCCAACAACGGGGCCGAATTCGCCGGTCTCGACGAACGCTTCACCCAGGCGCTCCTCAAGAGGAGTCTCGCCCTCTGGAAGGCGAACGGCATCGGCAAGCCCTCCGGATTCATCCCTCCCATCTGGTTCGGCAACAAGTACCTCAAGCAACAGGCTCTCGAGATATTCGACTACTACGAGGACTACCACGGTATATACCAGAAGGTGGACGGCAAGGTCAAGAAATACAAGTCCGACACGCTCAGCTTCTCCGTGTACCCGCCCGCGGTACTCGGCATCTTGCAGACGTACGCCTGCCTCAAGATGCTGCTTCCCGGAGGAGCCCACAGGCTCGTGTTCCACGAGAAGGACTTCAGGACCATCGGCGAAAAGCGCATTTTGAACATGGTCCGCTACATTTCCACCATGCGCGAAAAAATCATGTACAGGGATCTATAAGGCCCCAAACACCGGATTCAAGTCATGATACTCAATAAGTTTTTAAACCGTACAGAATTCGAATCGTACGAAGACCTATACAAGAATTTCAAGATAACTATCCCGGAAGACTTCAACTTCGCCTATGACGTCGTGGACGAATATGCCGCGACGGAACCCAAGCGCGAAGCATTGGTGTGGTGCGACGACAACGACGAAAGCCACATCTTCACCTTCCGCGACCTTTCGCTAGCCTCCCAGCGCACCGCGAACTTCCTCAAGGAACAGGGAATCGTCAAGGGCGACCGCGTGATGCTCATTTTGCGCCGACGCTACGAGTTTTGGTTCTTCCTGTTGGCACTCCACCGCATAGGCGCTATCGCGATTCCGGCAACGAACATGCTCGCCGCCGAAGACCTCGAATACCGATTCAACGCGGCCGAAATAAAGATGGTGGTGACCTACGATGAACCCAGCCTCCAGAAAGAGGTGGAAAAGGCGAAGTCGAAGAGTCCTTCTGTCGAAAAGTTCGTAACCGTGGGTCAGACCGCCCGCCAGAACTGGATAAGCTTCTACGACGACTACGAAATCTACCCGCCCAAGTTCCCGCGCCCCGAAGGCGAAGAGGCAACGCACAACGACGACATCATGGTCGTGTACTTCACGAGCGGAACGAGTTCCAACCCCAAGATGGTCGCGCACACGTTCACCTACCCCCTCGGCCATATCGTGACCGCCAAGTACTGGCAGCACGTGATTGACGGAGGCCGCCACCTGACCGTCGCCGAGACCGGCTGGGCCAAGGCGCTCTGGGGCAAGATTTACGGCCAGTGGATTGCGGGTTCCGCCGTTTTCACCTACGACATGAAGGTGTTCATCCCGGGCAAGCTCCTCGAGAAGATGGCCGAATACAAGGTCACCACGTTCTGCGCACCGCCGACCGTGTACCGCTATATATTGCACCACGGACTCGGCAAGTACGACCTTTCGAGCCTCAAGTACTGCACCACCGCGGGCGAATCGCTGAACCTCGACATCTACAACAAGTTCTTCGAGCAGACGGGCATCCGCATGCAGGAAGGCTACGGCCAGACGGAACTCACGCTCACCACGGGCAACTTCGGATTTACCGAACCGCGTCCGGGTTCCATCGGAAAGCCCTCACCGGGCTACAGCATGGACATCGTGGATGCCGAAGGCAACTCCTGCGCCGACGACGAAGTCGGTGAACTCATCATCAAGATTGACCAGGGAAAGCCCTTCGGCATGTTCGGCGGGTACTACCGCGACCCGGAACGCACCGAGAAGGTGTTCGAGGGCGGAGTCTACCATACGGGCGACACCGCCACCCGCGACAAGGATGGCTACCTGTGGTTCGTGGGCCGCACCGACGACCTCATCAAGAGTTCGGGCTACCGCATCAGCCCCTTCGAGGTGGAAGAAGTGCTGCACAAGCACCCCGCCGTCCTTGAAGTCGCGGTGACGGGCGTCGAGGACAAGGACCGCGGCCAGGCCGTGAAGGCGACCGTCGTGCTCAAAAAAGGCTACGAAGCCTCGAAGGATCTTGCAAAGGAAATGCAACTGTTCGCGAAGAACATCGCGGCCAGCTACAAGAGCCCGCGCATTATCGACTTCGTGACGGAACTGCCCAAGACGATTAGCGGAAAGATCCGGCGCGCCACGATACGCGACAAGGACGCCGAAGCGAAGAACGCCGAGAATGCCGAAAACGCCGAAGCGACAACCAGCCCTGAAACAAATTCAGAGCAAGAAGGATAAGGAGATCCCCGGTCAAGCCGGGGATGACATTATGGCGCCGGGGATGACAAATCGATGCAAGGCTCTAGCGGCGCAGAATCTTAAAGATTCTTGAAAACTTTCCTGGCGGCATCGACGGTACGGTCGATGTCGCTTTCCGTATGCGCGGCACTCACGAAGATTGCCTCGAACTGGCTCGGAGCGAGATAGATGCCCTCGTCGAGCATCCCAAGGAAGTACCTGCGGAAAAGTTCCAAGTCCGATTTCTGCACGTCGGCAAAGCATTCCACAGGGCCTTCGGTAAAGAATATGCAGCCCATGGAGCCAACCTGATTGGCGGCGACCGGAATTCCGGCCTGCTTGGCCGCATCCACCAATCCAGTAACAAGGCGCTTGGTCATCGATTCGGCATGCACGTAGTACTCCGGATGAGTATGCAGTTCACGCATAGTGGAAAGCCCCGCCGCCATCGCGACCGGGTTACCCGAAAGCGTCCCGGCCTGGTAAATGCCGCCGAGCGGCGCAATCTGCTGCATCACGTCGAGTCGGCCGCCATAAGCGCCCACCGGCATGCCGCCGCCGATAATCTTCCCGAACGTCGTGAGATCCGGCTTGATGCCGTAGAGGCCCTGTGCACAGTGGATGCCCACGCGAAATCCCGTCATGACTTCATCGACAATCAGGAGAGCGCCGTGCTTCTTGGTTTCTGCGGAAAGCGCCTGCAAGAACTCGGGCTTCGCGGGCACCACGCCCATATTCCCTGCCACAGGCTCCACGATGACACCCGCGATTTCGTCGCCAATCTTGTCGAAAAGTTCCTTCACGCCCGCGACTTCGTTGTACTGGAGCGTGAGCGTGTACTTCGCGAGGTCCGCCGGAACGCCCTTGCTGCTCGGCTTGCCCGTAGTGAGCATGCCCGAGCCCGCCTTGATGAGGAGGCTATCGCTGTGGCCGTGGTAGCAGCCTTCGAATTTCACAATCTTGTCGCGGCCGGTAAACCCGCGGGCGGCGCGGATGGCGCTCATCGTCGCCTCTGTGCCGCTGTTCACCATGCGGATCATCTCCACGCTCGGCACGAGGCTCATCACGAGTTTCGCGAGTTCGGATTCGAGCCCGCAGGGAGCCCCGAAACTGAGGCCGTTCTTCGCGGTCTCTGCAACGGCGGCAATCACAGCATCATGAGCGTGCCCCAGGAGCATCGGGCCCCAGCTGCCCACGTAATCGATATAGTCATTGCCGTCTACGTCGTAGATGTGGCTGCCCTTCGCACGGGCGATAAACGGAGGAGTGGCCCCCACGTTGCCGTAGGCACGCACCGGGCTGTTCACGCCGCCCGGCATGAGCGTCTTGGCTTCGGCAAAAAGCTTTTCGCTAAGGGAGTGGTTCATTTCAGCAAGCCCTTCTCGAGGGCTTCCTTGGCATGGTACGTGATGATGATGTCGGCACCGGCGCGCTTGAACGCAAACAGGTTTTCGCGGATGATGGCGTTTTCGTCGATCCAGCCCATCTGTGCGGCGGCCTTCACCATGGAGTATTCGCCGCTTACATTGTACACGGCCACAGGCACGTCGCTCATATCGGCCGCCGTACGCAACACGTCGAGGAAAGCGAGGCCGGGCTTCACCATCACGATATCGGCACCTTCCTCGATATCGAGCGCCACCTCGCGCATGGCCTCGCGGCCGTTGCGCACGTCCATCTGGTAGCTCTTGCGGTCTCCGAACTGCGGGGCAGAATCCGCCGCATCGCGGAACGGGCCGTAGTAGGCGCTCGCGAACTTCGCGCTGTACGCCATGATAGGCACATTCTGGAATCCGTGCGCATCGAGGCATTCGCGGATGGCGGCCACGCGGCCGTCCATCATGTCGCTCGGGGCCACCATATCGGCACCGGCCTGGGCATGCGAAAGAGCCGTCTTCGCCAAAAGTTCGAGAGTCGCGTCGTTGTCCACCTCGCCGTCCTTCACGATGCCGCAGTGGCCATGGCTCATGTATTCGCACAGGCACACGTCGGTAATCACGTTCAGCTTCGCAAAATGCGCCTTCACGGAACGCACCGCACGCTGCACGATACCCTCGTCATCGTAGGCGCAGGTCGCAGTCTCGTCCTTGTGGTTCGGAATGCCGAACAGCATGATGGACTTGATGCCCGCGAGCACGCAGACATCGAGTTCACGGAGAAGCTCGTCGATCGAGAACCGGAACTGGCCGGGCATCGACGGGATGGGTTCCTTGATTCCCTCCCCTTCCACCACGAACATCGGGTAGACGAGCGAATCGGGGTTGACGGCGGTCTCCGCAACCATGTTGCGGAGCGTTTCATTCTTGCGGAGGCGACGTGGACGGATAATCATAATATCATGAATTTAAAAAATCGTGTTCGACCTGTTCGAGGCCTTCGCCCCATTCTGTCTGGATTTTCTGCTTGAGTTTCTTGGCAAGCGATGGGGCTCGGCCCTGCGTGGAGACGGTCACGGCGATATTTTCGCCGAAATCCATGCGGGCGGGCACGATGAAGTCGCCGTCGAGGTAGTCGCAGGCGTTGTTCACCAGGATGCGGCGGGCACGGGCGTCGTTGGACACCTGCGCATTTACAGCCGGCTGGTCGGTGCAAATGAAGACCATGAAAATGCCGCGGAGGTCGAGCGGCTCGTAGGGGCGCGAAAACATTGTAACCATGGATTGCTTCGCTCCGCTCGCAATGACGTGGGAAAATTCCGGGTCGAACTGCGGGGCGACAACGGCAATGCGGGCACCCGTGGGCAAAAGCGTCTTGACCTTGCGCAGCGCAATGCGTCCACCGCCTACAACGAGGACGTTACGCCCTTCGAGATTGAGTTCGACGGAGAAGAGGTTCGATGTGTGAGATGTGGAATGTGTAGTGTGCAATGTGGAATTTGACGACTGACGTACAGTTTCCTTCTGAGCATTGCGGATGCCATTCACGACCATGTCGGCAAATTCCTTCCAGTCGCCGAGACAGGGCAACAGCGTGATGGGAATCTGCGGGAACTCCGCCTGCAGCTTCGCGACCACGCGCGGCACGTCGTTTTTCGTATGCTGGCCGTTCAGCAGCAGGAACGGGAGGAGCGTCACGGACTCCACGTCTTCGCGGAGGAGCGTGCGCAGGTCGTTTTCCAGGTCCAGAAGGCTCGTGCTCGCCACGCGCGTACCGGGCAGATCGTGATGGAGCTTGTCCAGAATGCCTTCGAAGCCCTTGTAGGCCCCGGGCAAGATGCAGTGGTGAGCTATTATCAGGATGGCTTTCATACTAGATATCCAGTCCCAACACCTGCTCGATGACCGGGGCCATGTCGAAATACCTGTATTGGCCGAGACGGCCGCCGAAAATCACGCCCTCCTCCTTCGAGGCGAGCCTGCGGTATTCCTCGGCGATGGCGTTGTTGCGCTCGTCGTTCACCGGATAGTAGGGTTCCATGCCCTCGGCGTACTCGACCGAGTATTCCTCGGAAACGACCGTCTTGGGGCATGCGTAGACGGCGTCGCCGAACATCTCGAAATGCTTGTGCTCGATGATGCGCGTGTAGGGCTTTTCGTGCGAGGTGTAGTTCACCACGGCGTTGCCCTGGAAGTTCGGGATGTTTTCGATGCGGGTCTTGAAGCTCACCGTGCGCCAATCGAGCTTACCCGCCCTGAAGCCAAAATACTCGTCAATCGGGCCTGTATAGACAAGCTTGTCAGCAATCTCGCGCCAGCTGCCCGCGAATTCCTTGAAAAAATCGACGCCCGTGCGGCATTCCACACCGGCAAGGAGACCGTCGACGAGCCTGTTGTAGCCGCCCACGGGGATGCCCTGGTACTTGTCGTCGAAATAGTTGTTGTCGTACGCGAAACGCACCGGCAGGCGGCGGATGATGAAGGCCGGAAGGTCGCGGCAGCTGCGGCCCCACTGTTTTTCGGTGTATTCCTTGATGAGCTTCTCGAAAATGTCCCGGCCCACGAGCGAGAGCGCCTGTTCTTCGAGGTTCGCGGGTTCCCTCCCGCCGAGCGCGGCGATGGCCTCGGCCTTCTGCTCGTCGATCTTCGCGCGCGCCTGCTCCGGGGTGGTCACGCCCCACATCTGGTAGAACGTGTTCATGTTGAACGGCAGGTTGTAAAGCTCGCCCCTGTAGTTCGCGACAGGGCTGTTCGTGTAGCGGTTGAACTCCACGATGGAGTTCACGAATTCCCAGACTTTGGTATTGCTGGTGTGAAAGATGTGCGCCCCGTACTTGTGGACGTTGATGCCCTCGACATTCTCGCAGTAAACGTTTCCACCCAGGTGCGGACGCTTGTCGATGACGAGGCACCTCTTGCCGGCGCGTGCGGCGCGGTAGGCGAAAGTGGCCCCGAACAGCCCGGAACCCACGACGAGGTAATCGTATTCTCTGGCGGACATAACTGAGGGACTACTTGGCCGCGGCGGGCTTGTCCGTGGCGGGCTTCTCTGCTGCAGGCTTCTCTGCTGCGGGCTTGGTGACAGGCGCGAAGAGCAGGCAGTCGTCGGTACCCTTGCGTGCAATGGCGAGGGTATCCTCGGAAACGCGCATCTTAACCTTGTAATCGGCGTATTCAGTGCATATCGAATCTTGAGCCAAAACGCCCATTTCACCCTCGGCGGCAGACTCTACGAGCGGATTCCCGTCCGCCGGGTTCAAAAGCTTGGCGGAGACGACAGTGCTCTTGACGGTATCGCACTTGGCGGCGAGCCTCGACTGTTTCTTGTGGATTTTGCCGAACAGGAGACCATCGTAATAAGAGCCCTTGAAAGACTGTTCGAAGGAGCCGTTGCGGCTGGCGACCGAGCACGAGAAACGGAGCGCATCGGAAGCCAGGACGGCGGATACAAGCATCAGAGCGATAAGCGCGATTTTACGCATTGACAAACCTCTTTAGGGACAAAAATATCTTTCTTTTTGCCGCTCGTCAACCAGTGCCCTACGTATGTGCCATCAACGGACCAGCTTACACCGGGGCAGCCTCGAGCATCTGTTTCATGAGCGTCTGGTAGCCGATGCCCGCGGCGGCGGCACGCTTCTTGTACCGCTCGATAACGCGGACCGGCACGCGGATGGTGATGGCCCTGGTGGCATTGGCCGCGAGCTTCGCCTTCACCGCCTTGACGGTTTCATCCCACGGACCCTCGGAGACGACAATGGTACCGTTCTTCTCCGCCTCGCGGATGTCCTCGGAAAAATCGCGGTTATCGAGTTTTTCCAGTTCTTCCTTAGACATGAAGTCATCTACTATTTTGAATTCCATTTTGCCACCTCACTACCATGCGAACGTCTAACCGACACAACTGAATACATATCCTTAGCCAGGACAAGTGTCCAAAAATTGCCATCAGCCTTACCTATCACGAGAAACTTCTCATCTCTAGTAGGCACGATGACACGTTTCCCCTCCATCAAGACGACAAGCATTTCCGGCGTGAACCCGCGCTCGGCCATACGTTCCAAAGCATGCTTTGTAATGTTCATATCAAATATACACTCCGTATGTACACTTTGTCAATATATTTTCTAGAAAACCCCTTTTTCAGACGGAAAAAAGGACCTCCTATCTATAAGACGGAGAAATTGCGCAAAACGTGCCTAAAAATTTTATTTACAGGCGTTCCCTGCTGCGCAGGGCCGGGCAAAGCTCTGCTTTTTCACCGCGAGAAATACCCGCCGTT
>CAMJQW010000009.1 GCA_946408125.1 uncultured Fibrobacter sp. | reverse complement strand
TGGATTTTCAAGCGCCTTTACGGCACCTGGTTCGATGAAGACCAGCAGAAAGGCCGCCCCATCGAAGAACTTCCGATTCCTGCCGACGTGGAAGCCAAGGGTGCTGCCGAAGTCCGCAAGTACAAGGATTCTAAGCGACTTGCTTACTACGCCGACGCTCAGGTGTGGTGGTGCAAGCACTGCAAGATTGTTTGCGCGAACGAAGAAGTCTTGAACGACGGCAGCCACGAAAAGTGCGGCACCAAGGAAGTGGAACGCCGTAACCTCAAGCAGTGGCTCATGCGCATCCCGCTGTATGGCGACCGCCTGCTGAAGGGCCTCGACAAGCTCGACTGGCCGCAGGGCGTGAAGGACATGCAGAAGAACTGGATTGGCAAGAGCTACGGTGCCGAAGTGGATTTCCCGATTGCCGACGCTGACGGCAAGCCGACCGAAAAGAAGCTCCGCGTCTATACGACCCGTTGCGATACGCTGTTCGGTGCCACCTACATGGTCGTTGCCCCGGAACACGCGATGGTGCCGGAACTCACGACCGCCGAACAGAAGGCCGCCGTGGAAGAATACGTGCACGCCGCCGCCTTGAAGAGCGACCTCGACCGTACCGAACTTGCCAAGGAAAAGACCGGCGTGTTTACCGGTAGCTACGCCGTGAACCCGCTCACCGGCACCAAGATTCCGGTGTGGGTTGCCGACTACGTTCTGACCGGCTACGGCACGGGCGCCATCATGGCCGTGCCCGCCCACGATACCCGCGACTTCGATTTCGCGAAGAAGTTTAACCTGCCGGTTATCTGCATCATGGAACCGGATGCAAGCTGCCCCGAAGACGTTCGCCCGAAGGTCCTCGCAGGGGAAGCCTGCTGGGCTGCCGACGGCACCTACATCAATAGCGAAAATGCAACGCTCTGCCTGAACGGCCTCAACAAGAAGCAGGGCATCGCGAAGGTCATCGAATGGCTCGAAGCCAACAAGATCGGTAAGGCTACCGTGAACTACAAGCTCCGCGACTGGCTCTTCAGCCGTCAGCGCTACTGGGGCGAACCGTTCCCGATTATCCACTGGGAAGACGGCGAAATCTCTACCGTCGATGATTCCGAACTGCCGGTGCTGTTGCCGGAACTCAAGGACTACAAGCCGGGTGACGGCGGACAGTCCCCGCTCGCAAACGCCACCGAATGGCTCCAGGTCACGGACAAGAACGGCCGCAAGGGTATCCGCGAGACGAACACCATGCCGCAGTGGGCAGGTTCCTGCTGGTATTACCTGCGCTACATCGACGCCTGCAACGGCGACGCATTTGTGGCAAAGGAACTCGAAAAGTACTGGATGCCGGTGGACCTCTACGTGGGCGGTGCCGAACACGCCGTGCTCCACCTGCTCTACAGCCGCTTCTGGCACAAGGTGCTCTTCGACCTCGGCCTCGTCTCTACCGACGAACCGTTCCAGAAGCTCTTCAACCAGGGCATGATTCTCGCCTTCGCTTACGAAGACGCCGCTGGCTCCAAGGTCCCGACCGACGAAGTCGAAGAGAAGAACGGAAAGTTCTTCAAGAAGGGAACCGACATCGAGCTCAAGCAGATCGTGGCGAAGATGAGTAAGTCCCTCAAGAACGTGGTGAACCCGGATGACGTGGTGCGCGACTACGGTGCCGACAGCCTTCGTTTGTACGAAATGTTCATGGGCCCGCTCGACGCCGTGAAACCGTGGCAGACCAAGGGCATCGAAGGCATGAACCGCTTCCTCGGCCGCGCCTGGCGCTCCGTGGTGGGCGATTCTGACGAAGCCCCGGTGTTCGTTGACGAAACTGCTCCCGAAGCTATCGAGAAGGTGATGCACCAGACCGTCATCAAGGTCACGAACGACATCGAGAACATGAGCTTCAACACAGCGATTAGCCAGCTGATGATCTTCAACAACGAAATGATGAAGATGGACAAGCGCTACCGCGAACCGTGCGAAACGTTCGTGAAGTTGCTGCACCCGTTTGCCCCGCATATCGCCGAAGAAATGTGGAGCATCCTCGGTCACAACGAATCCCTCACGAACGTCGCCTGGCCGGAAGCCGACCACTCCAAGGCCGTGGAAAACACCGTGGAAGTCGTGTTCCAGGTGAACGGCAAGGTCCGCGCCAAGGCCTCCGTCGCGAAGGACATGGACAAGGCCGCCCTCGAAAAGCTCGCCATGGAAAATGATCGTATGAAAGAGTTTATGGCAGGTAAGACTGTCGTGAAGTCCATCGTGGTCCCGGGCAAGCTTGTGAACATCGTGGTTAAGTAAGACCCGGCCCCACCCTTAGTGTCATCCCCGACTTAGTCGGGGATTTTTTGTTATATCCCACCCCGGTCGGGTCTTCCGCTACCCCTTCTAACGGGCGCTCAGTCGCCGCGCCCGTAACGCCCGGGCTTGTTAAGCTTTTTTGATTTTTATTGTTCGCACAATAACATACGAATTAGGTATATTGGTAACTATGTTCGAAAAATTCAAAGATGCGTCTTGTCTAGCCTTCTATTCCAGTTATGATAGGTTTATGAAAAACTATCTACCACATTCCGTGTTCTTTGATTTTATACGAGAACGTTTTTCTCGTATTTCAAACGTTGACGACGCTTGCGAACAACTAAACTGTATATTTTACAACTACATTCTCGGGAGTGAAATTAAAGATAATTACCGCGCATTCACAATTCAAAAAGATTTCTTCAACATAAACAAAGAAATCTTTGATTATTGTTACGAGAAACATTTTGGCGAAAAGGATTCCGACAAAGAAAAAATAAGAGAACGTATTTTGTCTGACAAAAACAGTTTCAAACTATTTAACAGAATAAAAGATTTACAATTAAAGTGCAAACGGGAAAAAAAATATGTACACGCACTGGAGGAATTTCAATTTATCAATGCTTTTTCCAAATTTATCCATGAAAAAGGTAATGCCGAGAATATTGATTACTTCAAACGATTTCTGTTTATCTATCCATTTGAAGACAAACGATCAATCGCAAAAAAAGAATGGACAAATGAACGCCAAAAGTTTTTTGACGCAATAAAGAAAGACAAAAATGCAGACAAAAATGAGTTAAAAGAAGCTAGGGACTGGTACAAAAAACAGCTTGAAACAACAGATTTCAAAACATTATCAGAAGAAGAAAAATCAACACTTTTCAAGGAAATGTTTGTTGCCTTTGCAAATATATCTTCAGAAAAAACTGGAGGGCTAAAAGGATACATCATCCAGGTAAGAAATCTTCTGTATCTCGGAAGATATTACAACATACACCACCTCCCACTTAGTTATATCAAGTGGAAAAACGGCGACATACACTTTCAGAAGAAAATTTCTCGCCTAGCATACTACACCTGGCTCAACTTATGCCAAATACATCCTATATTTGATTTGGATAAGGCACGAAAGAAAAAAAGAGAACTCATACCGAACATGGTTATAGATTTTCCCATATTCGGAAAAAAAGGAAAACACCTTGAAATAGATGAAATACTCAAACAGGATTCCTACGGTGAACAAATAAAAGAAGGAGATTCGTTCGATTTTAACAATCTCATCACACAATTATCTTTAACAAAGGTTGAAGGATTTATAAAAGAAAAAACTCCAATGGAAACCGCATTACCCGTCATTTTTGAAGACATGTTTCAAAAATCGGGATTAAAAGAACTTATAGATGACAAGACTAGAAGAGAACTTAACGACTATGTGGAAAAAATGGAAATAAAAGACTGTTCGGAATGTTCATTTTCAAACTTCGCAGTGCTAAATGAATTTATTTTAAAAAAACCTGGAGTTGGACTATTAACTCATTTTGATATCAATTCCATGAATGTCGAATCTGGATTAAACACAAGAAAGAATCAAGAACTGCTAAAAAACGCATTGAAATTCCTTTTGTAAAAAATAATCATACCCCCTATTTTTTTTCATACCCCTTTTTTTAGTTTTCTTCCTCCCTTGTCTCACAATGCGAGACAAGGTATTTTTGTTTTTGCATCGAGGACAATTCCGTTTGAGATGAAAAACAAGAGGTAAAAAACTATGAAACCTGCGGACAACGAAAGTAACATGCAGAACAACAACAAGGGCACCAATGGAACCAACAAGCAATGGGATGATGCTCAAACGAACCGCAATCGCCAACTCCAAGAAACTAGAGCGAGGAAGGGAGGTAAATAACCATGTGTTCATGCTGCGGTAAAGACGGTAAGAGAAAGAACCTTTACCTTACCGAATACGAAGCTGGCGTGGTCGCCAATGAGCGCAGGTTCGCAACGGGCATCATGATGCATGTTTACCGCTGCCCCGAAGGCGATGGATGGCATATAACTAGTAACCAAAGACAATGGTAAAATCAAGAAAAGGAGGCCCAATATGGCACAACCACAAAATGACAAGAATGGCGCAGGGTGGCCCACAGGACACGGTGGAGGCACAGGCCCTTCCGGTGGTGGACGCGGGAATAACAATCCTCGCAAATAAAAAAGTCCGCTTAACAGACGGGAATCAGCGAAAATTTCACATCTGAGTAAACGGACTCTGCAAAGATAGCTTTTTGATGTCTTTTGCGATAATCAGGCGCTGCCATCGGCAGCGCCTTCTTCTATTTCTTGAACAAGTCGCTGTGCGAGCCTGTTCGCGCCAGCGTCAATATGAGCGTATCGCCCGAAATTATTTATCAAGAATGTCCTTGATCATCGCATTTGCGTTTTTGTAGGATTTGGCCTTGCGCTTGCCGCTGGCAATTTCGGTTGCTTCGGCCATGGCGGCGATGGTTTCGTCGTTGGGAGAGTCGAGAGCAATCTCGAAAGGAATCTTGCGGAGGCGGACAACCTGCTTCAAGAAAACGGTGATTGCTGTTGACATGTTCAACCCGAGTTGGTCGAACAGGTTTTCGGCTTGCGTTTTGAGCTTCGAATCGATTCTTGCGCTGATGGTGTTCATTGTGGTTCCCATAAAGTGCTCCTTTTTACTAAAAAGTACATAAAAATTAGTAAAAGAGCAATACAATGTATTAAAAATTACCCATTTTACCCGCCGCAGAACGCTAAAAGCAAGAAAATCCCCACGATAAGTAGGAAAGGCACGATTTTCAATAGCAAGGTAATGGCACACGCGTCTTTCGCGTTGCCTGCCCCGAAAAGGGCCAGAATGCCAAGCACGATAAGGAACGTCGTCAGCATGTTACCTCGCCATTTGACTTACAGTCAAATATACATTAAACGATATGTCATAAAATGACATTTTGCGTTTATTGATAAAAAAACTATATTTCAAGTGTGCAATCTCGTACTTACGCAGCCATTGACCTCAAGTCGTTCTTTGCCTCGGTGGAATGTGTCCTCCGTGGTCTGGACCCGCTCAAGGCAAAGCTCGTAGTGGCCGACGAGAGCCGCACCGAGAAGACGATTTGCCTCGCGGTGACGCCCGCCCTCAAGGCCTACGGGATTCCGGGGCGTGCGCGCCTTTTCGAGGTGAACCAGAAGGTACGCGAGGTGGAGCGGCGTACGGGCGAGAAGGTCGAGTTCCTGATTGCGAAACCGCAGATGGCGAAGTACGTGGAGTATTCCACGAAGGTCTACAATGTCTACCTCAAGTATGTGAGTGCCGACGATATCCATGCCTATTCCATCGACGAATGCTTCCTGGACTTGACGAAATACCTGAAGTTGTATAAGAAGACCGCCCGCGAGCTGGTGAAGACGATTATCCAGGATGTACTTACGACGACGGGAATCACCGCGACGGGCGGGATCGGCACGAACCTTTACCTGTGCAAGATTGCGATGGACGTGATGGCGAAGCATGTGGAGGCCGACGAAGACGGCGTGCGCATCGCGGAACTCGACGAAATGACTTACCGCAAAAAGCTCTGGTCGCACCAGCCGATTACGAGCTTCTGGCAAGTGGGCAGGGGCATCGCGGCTCGCTTGGAGAAATGTTATTTGAACGGTGGTCGCGGCATTCGCACGATGGGCGATATTGCGCGGGTAAGCGTCAAGAATCCCGAGGCGCTCTACAAGATGCTTGGCGTGAATGCGGAACTGCTGATCGATCATGCCTGGGGTTACGAACCCTGCACCATCGCCGACATCAAGAATGCAAAACCGCGATCCCAAAGTATGGGCGAGGGGCAGGTGCTGCAGGATCCTTATACCTTCGAGAAGGCGCGCCTGGTGGTGCGCGAGATGGTGGATACAGTCTCGATGCGTCTTGTTGAAAACGATCTGGTGGCGAAGGGCATGGTGCTCACGGTAGGTTACGACCGCGAGAATGTCGACAAGGGGATTTACGCCGGCGAGACGGTGGTGGATTTTTACGGACGCACGATTCCGAAACCCGCGCACGGTACGGCGTCGCTCGGGCATTATTCGAGTTCGCAGTCCTCGTTTGCCGAGGCGGTGATGAATCTTTTCGACCGCATCGTGAACCCGAAGCTGACGGTGCGCCGCCTGAACCTGGTGGCCTTCGACGTGGTGGACGAGAGCAACGAGGGATTCGACCTGTTTACCGACGTGCAGAAACAGGAACGCGAAAAGAAGCGCCTGAAGGCGGAGCTCCTCATCAAGAAGCGCTTCGGGAATAATGCGATCATCAAGGGGATGGACTTGCAGGAGGGCGCCACGACGGTTGATCGAAATGGACAGATAGGAGGCCATCGTGCGTGACGACTATTCCGACATAATCGATTTGCCGTACCCGCGAGACGACTGGAACTTCCTCATGAAGCATCCGCGGATGAGCATGGAAGAACGTGCGAAGATATTTGCGCCCTTTGCCGCTTTACGCGGCCACAACACTGCGCTTGCGAAGACGGCTGAAAGAAAGTTGGAATCGGTGGAACACGAATTGACGCTGGAAGATCCGGATTCGGTGATGCCGGATGCAGGCGATGAAATTTTTTAAATTATGACCATGAAGAATTTTTTGACGATTGCGGTTTCCCTCGTTCTGGCGTTTTCTAGTTTGTCTGTAGCTAAGCCGGCGAAGGCGACCAAGTCTGCGAAGCCTGCCAAGGCGAAAAGCGCCGAGTACAAGGATGCGCGCGACAAGCAGAAATACCGCCTCGTAAAGATTGCCGACCGCGAATGGTTCGGCGACAACCTGAATTACAAAATGGATGGCTCCTACTGTCTGAACGACGACGAGAATAACTGCATGGCCTATGGCCGCCTGTATACCTGGGATGCGGCGCAGAAGGCGTGCCCTGCGGGTTTCCGCTTGCCCGCCCAGGCGGATTTTGAGAGCCTATGGACGGCGGCCGGCGCCGACTTCAATGCGGGTTACCTGATCAAGACGGATTACGGCTGGAAGGGCGAGACAAACGGGAACGATACGCTCAAGTTTTCGGCTATGCCGGCAGGCAATCGTTTCGATGACGAGACTTACGGCAACCTTGCGAAGTTCGCATTCTTCTGGAGCGCGGACGATTCCCTCGAGGGAATTGAGCAGGGGTCTGCCCGCGTGTGGTACCTGACGAACAAGTCGATGGCTTTCGGATATACCTCCAGGGCGAAGATTTTCGGGTTCTCCGTGCGCTGCGTGCGGAACGCCAAGTAGGGCTGCCCACCGGTTCGCCGGCTTTTGCTAAATTACGGATAGGTACTTTTGATCGGAGGTTGTTATGGATCTTGACGAAGAACGTATCCGCGAACTCCAGCGCAAGGACAAGGAACACGATGCCCGTCTGGACATGCAGAAGGAAAAGGACTACGAACATGATGTTCGCATAGACGCCCTTTATTCCAAGGGTCGTGAACAGGATTTCAAGATCAAGGCCCAGGCCGCCAAGGATGCAGAACATGACTTCCGCCTGAACACCGTCGATTCCGTCAATGAACAGCAGGACTCCGAACTGCATCGCCAGTCCGAAAAGGACCGCGAGCATGATGCGCGCCTCGCGAAGCTTGAAAAGATTTGCGCTGACCTGGCTGCCCGCGTGGAAGCCCTTGAATCTCAACTGAAGAAGTAGGCGCGATGTCGCAGGCCATTCGAAACATTGCCATCTTGGCCCACGTGGATGCCGGAAAGACGACCCTTTCCGAGCGCATCCTGTTTACGGCGGGCGAGGTGAGGCGCCCGGGCAAGGTGGAAGAAGGCCTTGCGACGATGGACTACATGCCCGAAGAGAAGGAAAGGGGCATCACCATCGAGAGTGGCGTCGCGCATTTCGAATGGAAGAACACCTGGTTCAATTTTATCGATACTCCGGGACACGTTGATTTCGGTGCCGAGGTGGACATGGCCCTCACGGCGGTCGAAGGCGCCATCCTCGTGGTGAGTGCCGCGAGCGGCGTGGAAACGCAGACGGTGGCCGCGTTCCGCAAGCTGCGCGAGGCGGGAGTTCCCACGATACTCTTCGTGAACAAGCTCGACAATCCCGACTACGTTCTCGACGATACGCTCATCAATATCGAGGAACAGCTCGGCGTGCGTCCGGTGCTGATGACGCTCCCGCAGTTTGAGGGCGGCAAGATGTCGGGCGTTCTTGATGTGCTGAGCCAGAGCAGGCTCGTGCATTCGGAATCGGGCGAAGAGACGGTTGACGAAGGCTGGAACGTGGATGATGGCTGGGACGGTTCCCGCGAACTGAAAAAGCATTATGCCGAAGCCTGTGAATTTGCGAGCACCTTCGACGACGAAATTTTGAAAAACGCGATGGAGGGAAAATCGGTTGCACCCAAGATCCTCCTGCGCGGTTTGAGGAAGCTCGTGAAGAGCGACGACTACGCGCTTTGCTATGCGGGTTCCGCGCTTGAAGGCTTCGGCGTGCGTAGCCTCATCACGGCGCTTTCGTTCTTCTTGCCTGAAGTCCCGCGGTTTGGCATCAACGAACTTGGTCAGGTGATTCGCTTGCGTCATTTCAAGGGCGTGGGCGAGATTTCCCTTTTCCGCAGCCACGCGGACATGGAACGCAAGGAATGGCCCGCGGGCTTCGAGTTCTCGCGCCTCAAGGCGAACCTGCTCTTGCCGGTAGATGAAATCCGTGCGGGCGATATATATGCGATGCGAAGCCCGTTTGAAACAGAACTCGGACAGCTGATTTACGCGGACGGAACTTCGCCCTCGTTGCAATCCGAAACGACTTCCGGCGATGAAGCGCCCACCTCCATCCGCGACAACTACCAGCCGCTCTTGCAGACCCGCGTGGAATGCCTCGGCTCCGATGATTACCACCATGTGGAAAAGAGCCTGAATACGCTTGCCCGCATGGATCCTTCGTTCCGCGTACAAAAAGACGATGGTGGATTCTGGTACCTGCATACGGTGGGCGAGGTGCAGCTCGATGTTTTGCTCGCTCGACTCAAGCGCGAATTCGGTTGTGAAGTGAAAGCCGGGTCACCGGAGGTGCGCTGGCAGGAACGCCTGTGCCGTAGCGTGGGCCCTGTCGAGAATTCATTCCAGCTCGGGCCGCACAAGATTTCGATCAAGCTTTCGGCGACGCCGCTCGACAGCGATGCGCATGACATCCGCTTGTCCGCGGAATTCCTGGAGAATGCCCCGCGCGAGATTCTTGCAGGCGTGCGTTCTGCGCTTTTGGAATCAACCGAGATTGGCGTGCTTGGCAAGGGGCCGCTCGTGGGCGTGCGCTTCGAGGTGCATGAATTTACCTGGACCGAGGGCGCCTTGCCGCCTATGATCAAGAAAGCGTGCGCCGATGCCGTCACGAAGCTCATCAAGCCCGTTGACGTGCAACTGTACGAGCCCATCATGGAACTCTCGTTGGAATGCCCCGTAAATTTCGCGGGGCTCGTCACGGGCGACATCCAGGCGCGTGACGGCAAGGTGAAAGAAATCGGCGGCGACGGCAGGACGCATTTCTTGAAAGCGGAAATTCCCCTGCGCAAGATTTTCGGATACGCCACGGGCGTGCGCAGCATCAGCAAAGGCACCGCGCTTTACAGCATGAAGTTGCTCGGCTACCGAGCATATAATGATTAAAAAAAGCACCGTCAGGTGCCCACGCAAATAATCCGCGAAAGCGGATTATTAAGTGTCGGGAGGGTCTTAGGGAGGGCCAGCCCGGTGGGTGCCCTCCCTTGTCTTATAACCTCGCAGCTTTCGCTCGGCGCCTGAAATGCTCGATGAGCGGGGCGACCGTTTCCTTGAAGTCGTCGTGCGTCTCGATGCGCACGAAGTCGATGGACATGCGCTGGAACAACTCCTTGGTCGCCTTGCCCTGGCGCTTTGCCTCGCGTGCGAACGCCTCGCGGAAGGCTGCATCTCCGGTGTCGATTAAGAGCGTCTCGCCGGTTTCGGGATCTTCAAGTTCCACGAGGCCTGCGGGCGGCAACTCCATTTCACGCGGGTCCACCACGGAGACCGCAAGCACGTCGTGGCGCTTGCGCAGAATCTTGAATGCGTTCTCGAAACCTTCGTCCAGGAAGTCGCTCATCACCACGACGACGGCACGACGGTTCAGAATCTTGCCGGCGTACTCGAGCGCCACCTGCGTGTTCGTGCCGTGGTGCTGCGGCTTGAAGTAAAGGATTTCGCGGATAAGCCGCAGCACGTGCTTGCGGCCTTTCTCGGGCGGAATAAACAGCTCGACCTGGTCGGTGTAGATGAGCAGGCCGACCTTGTCGTTGTTCTTGATGGCGGCAAACGCGAGGAGTGCGGTGAGGGTCGCCATGACCTCTCCCTTCATCTGCTTGCCGGAACCGAATTCCGAAGAGCTGGAGGCGTCGACCATCAAGAGCATGGTCATCTCGCGCTCTTCGATAAACTTCTTCACGTAGGGCGTGCCCGTTCGAGCGGTCACGTTCCAGTCGATGGTTCGCACGTCGTCGCCCGGCATGTATTCGCGGACCTCGCTGAACTCCATGCCGTTCCCCTTGAACGAGCTGTGGTAGGCGCCGGTCATCACGGTGTCGAGCGTGCCGCGAACACTGAGTTCAATGCGGCTGACGGTCTTCAAAACTTCTTTATCAAGCATTTTTGTTTCTCTTTTCAACGAGAATATACAAAATTCGCGTATGAAAATCCAAAAAAAGAACTCCCGGCGTAAACCGGGAGCCCTCTAAGGAGAACGATGAATGATGAAAATCTGTTGCGGTTAGCCGATCGTCAACTTGCGCGCGGCGGCCTGGGCCTTCTTCGACAAGTCGAATTTCAAGATGCCGTTTTCGAGCGAGACCTTGATGTTCTCGGTGTCGATGTCGTCAGCCAACCTGAAGCTGCGCTCGAAGGTGTACTTCTCGTCCTTGCTGCGGACACGCGTCGCCTTGACGGTGATGATGTTCTTTTCGACCTGGATGTCCATGTCTTCTTTCTTCACGCCCGGGAGCTCGACTTCCAATGCGAAGCCGTTTTCGGTCTCGTAGTAGTCGGCCTTCGGCGTGTAGGTGCATTCGCCCTTGGCGGCTTCGGCGTTCAGGTTGTCAAGGAAGTTCTGGATACCATAGAATGCAGTCGGGAGAATCTGTGCGTTGATCATAATTTTACCTCTTTTGTTGCGGGTTCGGCCTTCGCCGCCGCCCATTGTTTTTTTGTTTCCGCTTTCATAAAAGCATAACCCGTGCCAATGGGCGGCCAGAAGGCCGAAAAACCCGAAATTCGCCCAAAAACGCCATTTTTAATGAAAAATGGCCCGTGCCGATTTCATAAAGAAACGCGCCTGTCTCGTTTCCGAAACAGGCGGCTATTTCAAATTGAACGCTATGCGGTATTAGAACTGCGTGAAGAATTCCCAGGTGGTCTTGGGAACCCAGGACTCCCACTGGCCGGGATCCTTGTGGTCCCACTGGTGGCCCGCATTATCGGTGCACCACTTCACGGGGAAGCGCTGGTCCACGTCCTTGTAGTCGTAGCAGACGTGCGTATCGGAATAGGATTCCTGGGCTTTTTCTTTGGTGGCGTCCTTGCCCTCGGCGCTCGCGTTCTTGAGCGCGGTGTCGCGGGCGGATTTTCCCATTTCGGGGGTGCAGAGTTTGTCGTTCATCCCGTGGACACCCATCCAGGCGATCGGCTTGTTCACGACGTCCGGAAGCCAGATGTTCACGTCGGCGGTTTCATAGACGGCGACGGCGCGAAGCACATGCTGATGGTTCCTGGAGAGGCCGTTGGTGAACATCGAACCATAGCTGAAACCGGAGGAGAACACGCGGCTGGAGTCAATGCAGAGTTCGCTTTCCAGCTTGGCCAGGAGTTCGTCGAAGAAGGCGTAGTCCTTTTCTTCCCACGGGGCGCACATGTTTTCGTGGCACTTTCCGTCGGGAGCAACGAAGATGGTCGAGCCGTCCTTGTCAAACGGCTTCATGCCGTAGTAGTTTTCGCCGCGGGCCACGTTCTGTGCCGACCCGCCCATGCACTGCATGCCAAAGATGAGGCGGTAGGGCTTGTTCTTGTCGTAGTTGCTCGGGAGGTCGTAATAGACGTCGCGCGTGGTGCTTGCACCCTTGTAGGTCCAGGTGAACTTGAACTGGCCGGACTTGGACAGTTGCGGGTCCTTGCCGCAACCGCTGGACGGTACGGGATCGTTCTTTTTCTCCCAGCCGAAGGCTGGCGTCTGCTCGGTGGCCGCGGCCGTGAGCGTGAGTTCGAGGTTCGTGTCGAGCGTGCCGAGCGGGACATTGAGCGTGTCGAACCCGTCGGCGACGACGCGGAGCGTTTCTCCCGGCTGGACTTCCTTCAGCAAGGCGCGGTTGCCTTCATCGAAGGTGGCGCTGTAACTGCCGTTGGAGGAGAAGCGGAGCGTCTGCTTGGCGCTGCCCGCAGTAACTTGCGCAAAGTACATGCCCTTGGCCTTCACGCCGGAGGTGAGGTCCACCTGCCCGGAACCGTAGAGCGACTGCTTGAACACCTCGTTACCCATCAGGTCGAAAATCCTGACGTTCACGGGCGCGTTCCCGCCCTGCGAATACGAGAGGATGCCGGAGTTGATGCTTATGAATCCGGGCATAGCTGCGGAGCGGATTGCGTCGGGTGGCGTGGTGATCGAGTCGCCCGGAGAATCTTCGGCCCCTTGGAGATAAAACTCGCCCTTGTCGCCGGTCGTGGTTTCTTTTTGCTCCTTGAGCAGGGAAACCTTTGCGCCCTTGAAGGGCATGCCTTTGTTATCTTTGACGGTCCCGCTCACGGTGTATGCGGATGCCGCGGTGAATGCTGTTGCCAGCACAATCGGGAATATAGGGAAAAATCCTTTCATATAGCCTCCTTTAACCATATTACCCACTTTCTCCGCCTATAATGTAATCTGAAGAATCGAAAAAGTACCCGATTGTAAACAAAAAATGGTGTAAAAATATTGCGAATCTGCGAAATTTAAATGGAAACGGCCCCTGCCTTTGGAACAGGAGCCGTTCTTTGGGTTGGTTATGGAGGCTCTACTAGAATTGCTCAAAGAATTTGTGAACTTCTGCCGGGACCCAGGACTTGGAGTTGTCCCCGTTGTCCGTTGCGGACCACTGGTGGTCGGCTCCGTGGCTGCAGAACTTCACGGGGAAGCGTGGATCGACAGTCGTGAAGTCGTAGCAGACATGCTGACCATTGGAGTATTCTTTGAGCTGAGATTTTTCGGCACTTGCGTCGGTGAAGTTTCCGTTGGCGTCGGCCTTTCCGTTGTGCTTGAGAATTTCTACGAGAGCTTCGTCGCGTGCTCTCTTGTAGTCGCACATTCCGTCTTGCTTGCCATGAACGGCCATCCAGGCAATCGGCAGGTCTTTCTTGGAATAGGGGCCGTTGCCCGGTTCAGGCAACCAGATGTTGTAGGATGCGACAGCGTAAACGGCGACGGCGCGGAGTCTTGCTTGCATTTCCCAGGCGAGGGAGTTCGAAAACATGGCGCCGAAGCTGAATCCCGTGGCGAATACGCGGGTTGTGTCGATGCAGTAGTTATCTTCCAAGTGAGTCAGCAACTGGTGAATGAACTTGTGGTCGTCTTCTCCTTTCAACCACATACCGCTGCCTTCGCCCTGTGGAGCGACAAAGATGTAGTTCCCTTCGGTGTCCTGTGCTTTTTGTGCGTAATACGGAGAAATGTGGTCGCGGTCTGCGCTGATCCAGGTGGCCATGTGGTTTGCGGAACTACCCATGCAGTGGTTTGCGAAAAGGAGCTTGTAGGGCTTGTTTTTATCGTAATTTTGGGGGAAGGTCACGTAGTATTCGCGTCCGTTGATTTCGAACAGCTGGGCGCTGCAGTCTACATTGGCGGAGGGCCAGGCGTCTCCACCAGTCTTTTTCTGGCACTGGTACTGCTTGGTTCCCTTGAGTATGGGATCCTTGCCGCAGCCCTTGCTCTTGCGCGGAGCGTTTCCGAGCGCGTAGCCGAACTTGAAGGTTTCCTCGGCGGGAGCGCTTGCGGTAAGTGTCAGGTTGAGCGTCGTGTCGAGCGTGCCGAGCGGGACGGAGAGAGTGTCGAACCCGTCGGCGACGACACGGAGAGTTTCTCCCGGCTGCACTTCCTTGAGCAATGCGTGGCCGTTTGCGTCTAATGTCGCACCGTAGTTGCCGTTTGCGGTAAAGCGGATGGCCTGCTTGGCGCTGCCCGTGGTGACCTGCGCGAAATACGTGCCTTTTGCCTTCACGCCGGAGGTGAGGTCCACCTGTCCGGATCCGTAGAGCGACTGCTTGAAGACCTCGTTACCCATGAGGTCGAAAATCTTGACGGTTACAGGGGAATTTCCGCTCTGCGAATACGAGAGGATTCCGGAGTTGATGCTGATGTAGCCCGGCGTATGCGGGGCCGCGATGGCGTCAGGAGGCGGTTCGACAGATTCGTCTTCGTGAATCGTGAATGCGCCGGTATTGTCCGTCTTGGCGGACTTGTTCTCCTTGACAAGGGAAACGTCGGCATTGGCGACCGCCTTGCCGGTGTTATCCTTGACGGTGCCGCTCACCGTATATGCCGATGCTGTTGTACCCAAGACAGCGATTAGCGCTGCCGAAACCAAAGAAAGATGCATATCTTTCATAATCACTCCTTTTTGCAACCCCAAATCATCCCAATATACCCATTAGGAATATATCTATGAAAACCGTTTTTTTTGAAAAAAATGGAGGCCATATCGTGGATAAATTGTCCACAATGGATTTTGGCGAAATTGGCGTTTTTTGAGGGTTAATCGAGGTTTCCCTGGTACAGGTCCAGGACTTTTCGGGCGAGAAGGCTCGTGTATTTCGCCTTCACGAGGGTGATCTGGGCGGCCTCGTGGCTGTTTTTCTGCCCGAGGTAGTCGGTATAGGTGAGCGCGCCCGCGTTCCTCTGTTCCTCGGCGACCTGGAGCGCTTCCTGTTCGGCTTCCACCTGCAGGAGGGCGGCCTTCCATTGCATGTCGGCGTTCAGGGCGTTCAGGTAGAGCTTCTCGATGTTGTTCTCGAGGTTCTTGGCGGTCTCCTGCATGGTCACCTGCGATTCGGCCTCGCTGACCTGCGCCTGCAGGATCTTGTTCGTGGTCGCGCCGCCGTCGATGATCGGAATGTTGATGCCGAGCGATACGGAGTTCTGCCAGCCGTACTTGAGCTGGTTCTTGTAGGCGTCGGATTCCCAGGCCTGCAGTCCGGTGCTGGAGTTCGCTCCCAGGGTCACGGTGATGGAACTTCCCTTGCCGGCGACTTCGGTGTTCTTCTTGGCGGCCTTTACGCTCACGCTGTCGGACTTGAGCCCGGGATGGGCTTCCTTGACGTTCTTCTGCAACTCGGAAAGCGGCGGCAGGGGTGGCAGGGAATCGGGGCTCGTGATGTCGCCTTCGGGGGCGGACACGTCAAAATCTTCGCTTTCGTCAAGTTCCAAAAGCTGGCGCAGCGTAGTCTTGGAACTATTTACGGATAGCTGGGCGGAAAGCTGCGCTACCTGCTTCTGGAGGACGTTCGACTGGCTCTGGGTGAGGTCCTTCTTGGTGAGGGCGCCCGCCTCGAAAAGCTTGCCGTAATTTTCGAATTCGGCCTGCGCGAGGGCGACCGAGGCGTCGGCGGTGCGCAGGTTCTCGATCGCGGCGAGCAACGCCATGTAGGCGTTGAGGACGCTTTCCTGTACGGTGCGTTCCGTCTGCTTGGTGGAAAGCGCCGCAGCTTCCTTCGAAAGCTGGCTCGCCTCGACGTTCAGGCTCGTGGCCCCGCCGTCCCACAGCGTGTAGGAACCGGAGACGCCGAGGTTCAGGCGGTAGTGGTCCTCTTTGTCGATGAACGGGTGGTCGAATAGCGTGTTCTGGATGGAGGCGCTCACGGTCGGGCGGTTGCCGGTCTTGGCCTGCCTGATGCTGATGTCCGCCTTCTGTTCGCGGAGCTTCGCGGATTCCAGAGAAAGGCTTTTCTGCTTGGCCTGCTTTAGGCAGGCTTCCAGCGTCCACGACCCGTCCGCAAGGGCGAACGATGCGGCGACGAGGATCGCGGTTGTATATGCCTTTATGTGTTTCATGCCTTTTAGATGCCTGGCAGTGCCTTTGCGTTGCCGTGCAAGCCCGAAGATAGCAAAAAAAAGTGGATTTATTCTAATATTGGGGGAGACAGGCTTTACAAAAGAATGGAAAGGGACTCGTCCATAGATATCGCGAAGGCAATCGGCATCCTTGCCGTTGTCGTCGGCCATATGTGCGATACCGGGAACTGGCTCTTCAGTTTCCATATGCCGCTGTTCTTCATTCTTGCGGGTTTCTTCTTCCGGCCGCGGTCTCTTCGGGAGGTGCTTTTCGGCGGCGTGCGCAGGCTCCTGGTCCCTTATGCGGCAACGGCGCTTACGGTCGTGATCCTTGTGTATGGTGTCGCGATGGGTCGCGGGGAGCCGCTGGACAGCTACTGGCTCGTGGCCGCCCTCTACGGGAACGGGTCCAAGGCCCACAGTTCGGCTTTCCTTGCCGACATGCCCGTAATCGGGGCCATCTGGTTCTTGCTCGCGCTGTTCTGGTGCAGGGTGGCCTTTGCGCTTGTATGCGAGAAGGTGCGGGGCGAGCGGGCGCGTGCCCTCTGGATATTCGGGCTTTCCGCGGCGGCGATTCTCCTGGATGTCTACGTCGTGAACCTGCCCTTGGCGCTGCTTCCCGGAATCGGGGCGTTGTTCTTTTACTGGATCGGGTACTGGGCGGGCAGGTTCGGCATGCTGGGCACGTTCCGCTGGAAGGCGGAAATCCCGCTGTATGCGTGCTGGCTCGCCGCCGCGCTGTATTCCGGGATGTCGATGGTGCGTTGCCATTATGCGGTTTTCCCGCTCGATGTCCTGGGCGCCTGCGGAGGGACGCTCCTGGTTTGCCGCATTTCGTGGCTGCTCTCCAAGGTTCGCTGGCTAAACGGGTTTCTCGCCTGGATTGGCCGGAACAGCCTTGTCATCCTGTGCGTGCATCTCGTGGACCTTGATGCCCGCATCTTGCGACTCGTGCATTGCCCGCACCCGAAGTTCTGGCTGGTGGAAATCGCCTACTGCCTGCTGGTGACCTTCATCCTGACGATGATTCCGCCGGTCCGGCGTGTTTTCGGGAAATAGCGTTGTCTCTGGAAACGAAAAAGGTCCGGCGGAACCGGACCTTTTCGAGTGGACGGTACTGGATTTGAACCAGTGACCTCTGCCGTGTGAAAGCAGCGCTCTAAACCAACTGAGCTAACCGTCCGAGGTGCGAGCAAATATATAAAAGAATGCTCGGGGTGTCAAGGGCAACTACAGGTACTTGTCCTCGGCGGCGCGGAGGATGGTCAGGAACTCGGCCGGGGTCTTCGAGGCGATGAGGTCCTTGCGCACGTTGCCGTCGGCCAGGAGTCGGCTCACGGAGGAGAGCGCCTTGAGGTGCGGGCCCACGGTGTTGCCCGGGCTCACGATGAGGATGAGCAGGTACACGGGCTCGCCGTCGAAGGACTGGAAGTCCAGGCCCTTCTCGACCGTGGCGGCCACCATGCACATGCGGTCCACGTAGTCAATCTTGGCATGGGGCACGGCGAGGCCGCAACCGATACCCGTGGAACGGCTCTGTTCGCGGTTCCACACGGCTTCAAAGATTTCGTCGCGATGTTCCAGTTTGTACGCCTTGCACAGGGTATCCACGAGTTCGTTCAGGATGGCTTCCTTGGATTCGCTCGCGGAATTAATCAAAATGCAATTGTCTACAAAACGTTCAGAAAGACGCATTGTTATTTCCTCTTATTCGTTCAACCCGATATTTTAGAAAAAAAATGCCTGTTTGGGCGATTTATAGCGAGTTTGTAAGATAAAAACTTTAAAATTGGCGGAATTTTGCCAAAAATGAGGCCAAATCGGACTGGGAATAGATGATGTCGAAGCTGTCCAGGGCCTTTTTCATGGTTATGGCGTCAATTTGCCCGGGGGCCTCCACGGAATCGATGGCGGCGTAGGTGAGGTTCGCTCCTTCCTTGAGCGACCAGAGCCTGCTGATACGACCCGTGTCGCCCATCCCGAATGCGGCGAAGAGGTCGAAATACTTCGAGAACTTTTTCGTGAACTTGTACAGACGGTCGCAGTCCGATTCGGAATTGCTCATGGCGGCAATCTTGAGCCCGTCCGCCTTGACGCGGCGGGCGTCGTCGGCGAGGACCTTCAGTTCCTGTTCTCCCGGAATACGAACAAAGTTGTGTTCCGATACGAGGATGCGCGTGCCGCGTGCGGATGCGGCTTTCTTGAGGTCTGCAAATTGCGAGAGGCAGTCGCGTTCCAGGTCGAGCCATTCGGGCACTTCGGCGGCTTCTAGAATTTTTTGCCAGAGTTCCGGGCGCGCCACGGCGTCCCTGTCGGGGAACTTGCCGCCGTCGCGGTGCAGGCGGATGGTGCCGATCTGCATGGCGTGCGGGGCTACCTTGCGGAGCCTTCCGGAAAGTCCGGGCCACTGCGCCTGCTCAAAGAAGTCGTAGCGGATCTCCAATGCGTTGCAGGCTTGCAAATCGAGGAACACGGGGTTCAGGCTGTCCTCCTCGATGGCGGATAGCACGTCCGGACCGACTAGGCCGACCAGGAATTTCGTAGAATCGACTTGCATGCCATCAAAGATAAAAAAGCACTCCGGCGGGGAGTGCTTTCAAATGCTAGCGGATAGCGATTTTCTGGGTGAACTTGCCAATCTGCAAGATGTAGATTCCGGGCTTCTGCAACGAGATTGTCGTGCGTTCGCTTGCGACATCCATTTGTTTCAGGAGTTTGCCTTGAACATCGAGGATTGCAATCTTGTTCCCGATGCGTGTGCCCGTGACCAGGATTTCGTGGCCGCTGACCGTCACGCTGAACTTGCTTGCCTGTGCGGCGTGAATGCCGTCGACCTTTTCGAACACGGCGTAGATTTCGGTGTCTTCGGTAATCTTGTCGAAGTCGGCATTCCAACCGATAAACTTGTATCCGTCACGCTCGGGTTCTTCAGGCTCTTCGGCCGCTTCGCCGTAAGGAACAGATTGGGTGTCCAGACGATGGTTGTCGTAGTTCAAGAAGATGACCGTGAACGATTTGACGGACCATTTTGCGTAAACGGTTATGTCGCCGGTATTGCCCGAAGCGATCCTGCTTATCTTTTCGGTCTTGTTCGAGTCTAGGAACCAACCTTCAAAGTTATAGCCGGTCTTGGTGGCGGGCAGGAGCGTCTTGGCCGAATCGATCTTGTAGATAGTCGGGTTGTTGATGGCGTTCTCGCCTCCGTCCAGTACGTAGTTAATCTTGTAGCTGGTGATTTTCCAATTGGCGTACAGGAGCAGGTTTTCGGCGTTGCCCTTGATTGCCGTAATCTTTTGCGTGAAGAGCGAATCGGTGTACCACCCGTCGAAGGTGTAGCCCTTCTTGGTGGGGGCGGCAAGCGCAATGCTGTCTTTCACGGTAAAGTTTTCAGGGTTCTTGGAGTCGTTCTTGCCGCCAAACAGACGGTAGGCAACGGAGTAAGTGTTGATTTTCCACTTGGCATAGATGGTGGTATCACCCGAAGCCTTTTTCGAAAGAGCGAAGATGCGATTCTCAAAGTCGGAATCCTGGTACCAACCCAAGAAGGAGTAACCCTTGTAGGTCGGGGTGAGGAAGGTGACGGAGTCGCCGGGACTGTACTTGACCACGTTGGTGTCGTTGTTGGTACCGCCGTTCAGCTTGTAGGTGATGCTGTAGTCGATGATGCGCCACTTGGCATACAGGAATATCACCTTCTGCGAGGTCCCATCAATCGATTCGACCTTGTTCTTGAAGGTGTTTTCGGTGTACCAGCCTTCAAAGACATAGTTGGCCCTAGTGGGGTTCTTGAGCGTTATGTTGTCGGTGTAGGAGTATGTCGATGGATTGTCGGCGTCATTCGTGCCACCGTAGAGCGTGTAGTAGATGTTGTAGTTGTGCACAGCCCAACGCGCGTACAGGTCGATGTTTCCCGATGCGTTGCTGATGGTGCTTATGGAGGTAGTGTTGTCTTTGTACCAGCCGATAAAGTCGTAGCCAGCCTTTTGAGGCTTGTCGAGAGTGACTTGGTCGAAGTGAGTGCATCCACTGGGGTTGCTTGCAGAATTGGTGCCACCGTCCATGTGGTAGGTAATCGTATAGCGTGTGGGATTCCACTTGGCGTAGATTTCAACGTACCCCGTAGAGTTATTCGCAATGCCTACGACCTTAGAAGAAGTGAAACTCGCGTTTGTGTACCAACCGTCAAAGGAATAGTATTCTCGAGAAGGGTCAGCAAAATCAAAAGCGTCGTGAACGGTGTAGCTGCTGGGGTTGTTTGCGGAATTGGTGCCGCCGTTCAGGTTGTATGTGATATCGTAGCTTTGTAGAGTCCACTTCGAGTATAGCGTCCGGTTGCCGTAGGTTCCCGTGTTGATGATCGTTACCGGAGAATCGGTGAAAGAACTGTTTGTGTACCAGCCGCCAAAGGTGTAACCCCTTCTTTCCAAATTGGAAATGTAGAACGACGGTGTTTCGATATTATACGATGTGCGGTTGTCGTTGTCGGTTTCTTCTTCGAGGGTCGTGCCGTTTAGATAGGTGATGGTATAGATAATCGGCGTCCATTTGGCGTAGAAAACCTTGTCTTCATGCGAACCTGCAGGGATTGTCGTGACAGTCGTTCCTTCGTCGAATGTCGATGTCGTGAACCATCCGCCGAAGGTGTAGCCGGTGCGGCTGGGATTTGCCAAAGTGATGGTCCCCGTTTCGACGGTATAGAAGCCGGGGTTGGCGCTGTTGTTGGTGGCGGGCGCGGCTGCACTGCCGTTCAGGTAGTAGGTGATGGAGAAGCCGTCTGCGGACCATTTGGCGTAAAGAATCTTGTTTCCGGTAGAACCGGTCGCTATGGATGTGATTTTCGAAGAGGCGGTGAAGGTGCTGGTTGTATACCATCCGCCGAAGGTGTAGCCGGTGCGGCTGGGATTTGCCAAGGTAATGGTTGCCGATTCGACGGTATAGGTCGCTGGGTTCGCACTGCTGTTTGTTGCGGGCGCGACGGTGCTGCCGTTCAAGTTGTAGGTGATAGTATAGGTGTTCAGCGACCACTTGGCAAAGAGAACCATATCCTCATGCGAACCCGCAGGGATTGTGGTGACTGCCGTTCCTTCGTCGAATGTCGATGTCGTGAACCATCCGTTAAAGGCGTATCCGTTGCGGCTGGGGCTTGCCAGGGTTATGGTTGCCGATTCTATGGTATAGGACCCAGGATTGCCACTGTTGGTCGCGGGTGCGACGGTGCTGCCGTTCAAGTTGTAGGTAATGGAGTAGTTGATCGGCGTCCACTTGGCGTAAAGGACCAAGTCTCCGGCAGAACCCTCGGTAATGGCGGTGATTTTCGAAGATGTAGCGAAGGTGCTGGTTGTGTACCAGCCGCCGAAGGTGTATCCGTTGCGGCTGGGATTTGCCAGGGTAATGGTTTCCGTTTCGACGGTGTAGGAATCAGGGTTGTCGGTGCTGTTGGTTACGGGTGCAGTGGTGCTACCGTTCAGGTTGTAGGTGATGGAGAAGGATGTCGGCGTCCACTTGGCGTAGAAAGCCTTGTCCTCGTGCGAACCTGCAGGGATTGTAGTGGCGGCGGTTCCTTCGCCGAATGTCGATGTCGTGAACCAGCCGTCAAAACCGTAATAGTCTTTTGTAACCATCGGGAGGGTGATTTCGTCACTTTCAATGGTATAAGAGGTAGGATCCAAACCCGTGAGAAGTGTGACGCCATCGTAATATTCGATGGTGTAGTCAATCGGCGTCCACTTGGCGAAGACGGAAATTTCTTCTTCTCCAGCTTCGTGAGCGTTCCAGCATTTGAGTTCGTCAATGGGTGTTCCTGTATGTTCTTCATCTTCGAACCATCCGCCAAAGGTGTAACCGGTCTGTTCCGGGTCTTCTAATGCGATATCGTCATCGCAGGATGCCGGATTGGGATTGGTTACGTTCTCACCAACGTTGTTGTAGATGATGGAAATAGGAGGGGTAAATGTGTCTGCAAAAACAGACGCGACGAGAAGAAAGGGCAACAAAAGGATTCTTTGCCAATGCTCGATAGTATGGATAGTGTTTTTCATTGCTTTTTTCTCGCCGCGTTAGGGGTTAGTGCTTGACGGTTACGGAGTCCGCTTCGGCCACGTTAGAAGTGTAGGTCTCTCCGTTCAGGCTGATATAGGGCAACACGATGAAGCTTGCGGTTGTGACTTCGTCGGTCGTGAATATCTGGGTATTCCTGATGAATGCCAGCGAGTCTGTTTCGAGGGGTCTCTTGTTGGCATACTTGGTGTACCAGACATAGGAGTAGTCGTAACGGTTGCTGTTGTATCGGCCACTGTTGTAGATGTTGTAGTAGTTGCCGTAATCATCGTAATAGTAATCGTAACCATTGGTATAGTTTGTAAGGTAATACTCGTTTGGTGCAAAAGCCTTGATTAGGCTGTCACACTTGGAATCACTCCGCATGCTATTGCCGTTTGCAATCGCGCAGGACACGGAATCTGTCGGGACCTTGTCCCAGTAGACGGTACGCTGGACATTTGGGCCTCTGTTAAACGTGGTGTACTGTTCGCACTGGGTCTCGTAGGCGTAAGAACTTGTGCCTGCTGTCGAGCAGAACGACGAATCAATCGGCGTCTGGATATAGTAGTTCAATGTAGTGGTATAGTAGGATCCATAGTCGTTGTATTCGGGACAATCATAATAGCTAGAATATTGTCCGTTTCCTACTTCGCAGGAATCGTAAGTAATGGGGTCGTCGCTTGCGAGCCAGAGGTAAACCGTTCTTGTGAACTTTGTTTTGCCTTCGGCAGACGATGTTGTGAAATCATAGTAATCATCATAAGAGACTCGACGGGTATCCAGTACGTACCACACGTTGGTGATGCTTGTGGAATCGTTATAACCGTTGGTGTAATAATCATCGTAGTTGGTACTGGAGCGTTCGGTGTACTTGGTGTACCAGTAGTAGTTGACCCTAGTATAGTAGCTGCTACCCGAGTAGTCCCTGTACTGATCGCAGGCCGTGACGCTTGCTGCATTGTCGCAGATGCTCGAATCGATGGGGAGCGTTCCGGTTTCCCAGTTGGTGAATTCGCGGAAGTCATTCTCCTTGTTCGTCTTGAAGTAAACCTTGTAACCGGTAATTCTGTCGCCCGTGGGTTTCCATTTCAGCTGGATGTAGCGGTCATAGTAACTGCTGGCGGCGAGCTTCGTGATGGAAGAAAGATCCTTGTTGATGTTCCCAGGGATGAAGTTCTTGCGGACGTAGACGCGCTGGCCGTCGTTCGTGTAACCGGTTCCCGCAATGCAGTAGGAATCGAAGTTGGTCCAGGTTCCCTTGACCGGGGAGATGGTCAGCTTGGTGGAACTCTTGTCCAGGGTGGCGTTGGTCAGCACGGAAGTACCGTAGTCGCAGTCGCCTTTAAAGACTTTCCAGGACTTGGCGATGGAGTCCGCGATGAGTTCGGTGGAGAACTGGAACACGACGGTGTCCTTGGCTTCGATGCCGCTCAGATTGTCCTTGACCAGTTCGGGAATCAGGCCCACGATGCCGAGCCTGATAACCTGGAGGTCCTTGCGTTCACCGGCGCGCAGGCCGGAGACGGTCAAGTTGCTGTTAGACGCATAAGTGGACCCGCCGATAGATGTCTGCGGGACGAAAACGGTGTAGCCGACGCTTTCGGGAAGGTTGGTAAAGCTATAAACGCCCAACGAGTCGGTGGTCGTGGAAATTTCGGATGGGTAGAGGTTTTCGTCGCTGAATTTGAGGGTGACCTTCACCTTGGAGGCTCCCGAAACGGCTCCCGTGAGGCCGTCGGTGTAGAGGACGGTGCCGTTGACGGTTGCGCCGGTAGCACGCAGTTTGACGTCGGTGAATTCGTCACGGACGCGGGCCACGTCGCCTTGGCCATTTTCGGCCAGGTCGATATGCTGTACCTGCGAGGCATAACCCTTCTTGGATACAATGTAGGTGTAGCTGCCCAAGACGTTGTCCTTGATCGTGAGGACACCGAGTGTGTCTGTATAAAGGGAATCGTTAGTGCCAGCTGCAAGTACAAGGGCCGAGGTAATGGGAAGCCCTGTGTTGTAGTCGATGACGCGCAGAGAGATGTCGGCCTTATCCTTGATGTTGTCGTTCACGACTTCGAGGGAGTCTTCGCCGCAGATAATCTGGTAGCCCTTGTTCAGTGTCGCTACCGTGCAGCTGGTTCCCGGTTCGCCCTTTTCGCCGATGAGTCCGTTTTCGTCTTGGACCAGTACGGCGACGGAGTCCTTGTTGCAGATGACTTTATAGCCGTTTTCTACGGGGGACATGGTGCAGTTGGCGTCAACGCCGTTGTCTTCGTTCAGGAACACGCCGACGGAATCTTCGCCACAGATTACCCTGTAGCCGTCGTCGATTCGTTCCATGAAGCAACCTGAGATGGTGTGTTCGACGCCGTCTTCGTCGACGAAGACGTTGCTGTCTTCTTTGTTTTCTTCGGGAACGAAGGATGATGAATCGTCGTCACCACAAGCCGCGAGGAGGGCGACAGAACCGATGATAGAGCATTTGAGCCATGTTTGCATAGGCACCCCTTTATAAATTTTTGTCCTTTTGTAACCAAAAAGTAACTTTTAATATAACTAAAAAAAGAGAAGAATGTAATTTTTTTTTACAATCGTCGGATTTTTTGTGTAAGGGGTATTGTCGGGGGTGCCTTTTTGGGGAAATAAGTGTGTTTTTTCTAAATTTTGACTATATAAAAAGGATTTATTATGGCCGACTGCAACGAAAAGAAAGAAAACCAGACTCCGGAAATGATGAAGAAGGCGGAAGAATTCCTCGCCTCCAAGCGTAAGATTTTCCTGTGGGGCGGTGTCGATGACGAGAGCGCCGAACGCATCGTGAAGCAGCTTCTGTACCTGGACTCCTTGAACCACGACGACATCGTGTTCTTCATCAACAGCCCGGGCGGCGTGATTTCTTCTGGCCTTGCCATTTACGACTGCATGAACGCCATCCAGAGTGATGTTGTGACGGTCTGCTGCGGACAGGCGGCTTCGATGGGTGCGGTCCTTCTGACATCGGGTGCGAAGGGCAAGCGTTATGCGTGGCCGAACGCCCGCATCATGATCCACCAGCCGCTCATTCACGGCGAGATTGTGGCGCCCGCGAGCGACATCCAGATCCAGGCCGAGGAAATGCTTCGCATCCGTAACATCACGGGCAAGATCCTCGCCGAGACTTCGGGCCATACGATGGAAGAGATTGACCGCGATACCGAACGCGACAACTTCATGAGTGCCGAAGAAGCCAAGGCTTACGGCTTGGTCGACAAGGTCGAGAGCTTGGTATAATGGGACTTTTTTCTGCCATCAAGAGCGGGCTTGCCAAGACCCGCGACGCCCTCGTAGGGGAACTCAAGGGCATTGTCGGTGCGGGCAAGATTACTGACGACACGCTCGAGGAACTCGAGGAACATCTGATCAAGGCGGACGTGGGCGTGGAAGCCGCGTTCTTGTTGACGGATGCGCTCCGCGAACAGGCGCTGGGCAAGTCGCTCACGACCGAGCAGGTACTCGACATCATGCGCGGTGAGGCGGAACGCCTCCTCAAGGATCCGCCGCCGTTCGAAATCAAGGGAAAGCCGCACGTAGTGCTCGTCATCGGCGTGAACGGCGCGGGCAAGACGACCACGATTGGCAAACTTGCTGCCCGCTGGATTGGCGAAGGCAAGAAGGTAATGATTGCCGCCTGCGATACGTTCCGTGCCGCGGCCATTGAACAGCTCGAGACTTGGGCCGAGCGCAGCGGTGCTGAATTCGTGAAGCACCAGGAGGGTTCCGACCCGGCGGCCGTCGCGTTCGATGCCTGCCAGGCCGCCGTTGCGCGAGGCTGCGATGTGGTGCTTATCGATACCGCGGGTCGCCTTCACAATAAAGACTACCTGATGGAAGAGCTCAAGAAAATCGTGCGCGTGATGAAGAAGGTGAACCCCGACTTCCCGCACGACATGTGGCTCGTGATTGACGGCAATACCGGACAGAACACCATCAACCAGACGAAAATTTTCAACCAGAGTTTCCCCTTGACGGGCCTTGTGGTGACCAAGCTCGACGGTACCGCCCGCGGTGGCGCTGTTCTCTCGATTGCAAGTTCGCTATCGATTCCCATCCGCTGGATCGGTATGGGCGAACGCATCGACCAGCTGGTGCCCTTCAGCAAGGCGGAATACGTGGAAGGTCTTTTCGAGAACGCCCTCGAAGAGAAGGAATGATAGGCCGGATGATCCGCTGGAATGTTCGCATCTTCGCCTTGATGACCGCCGCCGTCCTGTTCGTGGCGTGTTTCAATGACGAACCGGAAGTGGATGAGCGTTTTGTCGATGCGTTCGTGGATATGCGTGCCTTGGAAATGATGTACGGCGCACAATCGCCGACAACGCGTGTGGCTCGTCGCGAAATCCTCCAGAAATACGGCTACACGCGGGAATCCTTCCTCGCCATGTCTGAAAAGATCCAGGCCGACGAACATTACTGGATGCCTTTCCAGAAAAAAGTGGTGAACCGCCTCGATTCTGTCCTCGATCCGGAAGCCTTTATCAAAAAGAAGGAAGAAGAGGCGGAGAAGGCGAAGAAAAAGAAGTCCAAGGACAAGGCAAAACCGGAGGATAAGGAATGATTCGCCGGATTGAACTGCTGTTGGCGGTCGTATTGTTAAGCGTGTGTGTAAGCCTTGCCGCAAAGCCCGCTCCTAAACTGGTCCACTGGATGGACTATTCCGCTGCGCTCAAGAAGGCGAAGGATGCCCCGAAACTCATCTTTGTGGACCTGTACGCGGATTGGTGCGTCCCTTGCCGCGTGATGGATGCGAACGTGTATTCGGACCCTACGGTTGCGTCGGTTCTGAATTCGAGGTTCTACCCGGTGAAGCTGAATGCCGATTCGCAGGACTCTATCATGTGCGATGGAATCAAGAATACGGTGCAGCGTTGCTATTTTGATGTCTGGGAATTGACCGCCCTGCCGGCATTCGTACTTGTTGCCCCGAAGGGCCTTTCTATATTGACGGTAACGGATTCCATGACACCCCAGGAGTTGCAGCTTTTGCTGTTCCAGTTCCTGGAAAAAGAAAAGGAGTGGATAGAACGATGAACGACCAGGTCCTGCTATATCTGCAGATTGCCTTCTGGACGCTAGTCTTCTTGCTGGTCCTCTGCTATTGCCTTTTCCCGCTTTCGTTGCCTTTCGTGAGCGAGCTTTTCAAGCGTCGTCACCGTGAAGTTGCCGAAGGCGGCGAACTCCCGATGGTTTCCCTGCTGATTTCTGCGTACAACGAGGAAGCTGTCATTGAACGCAAGATAAAGAATATCCTGGAAATCGATTACCCGCGTGAAAAGCTTGAGGTCCTAATTGGCGATGACGGCTCCGCTGACAAGACTGCCGAAATCGTCGAGCGCTTCGCAGATGAGGGCATTACGCTTGTGAAGGCGGAAAAGAACGCGGGCAAGGCGGCGATGCTCAATCGCCTGCAGAAAATCGCGAAAGGCGAGATTCTCGTTTTCTGTGATGCGAATACGATGTTCTTCCCGAACGTGATCCGTAAGCTCGTGGCGCCATTCGCCGACAAGAAAATCGGTTGCGCCTGCGGGCACTTGATTCTTTCGGACAAGAGCGGGAGCGTGCTTGGCCGCGGGGAAAGTTCCTATTGGGATCTGGAATCCGAAATCAAAAAGTTTGAAGGAGTGCTTGACCGCCTCGTTGGTGGTAACGGCGCCCTCTACGCCATCCGCAGGGACCTCTATACGGAGCTGCCGGTCAAGAAGAGCGTCATGGACGACTTCTTCATCACGACCAAGATTTTGCAGAAGGGCTACTACTCGACGTTCATCCCGAGCGCCATTGGTACGGAACAGACTTCGAAGGAAGGGGAGGGCGAATACCGCCGCAAGGTGCGCATCGGACGCGCGAACTTCAACTACCTGTTCTCTTACCTTCCACTGCTGAACCCGTTCAGGCCTCTGCTTGCCTACCTGTTCTTTTCCCATAAAATACTGCGCTGGTTCTCTCCGCACATCATGATCCTTTTGTTTGTTATCAATGCGCTCCTCCTGATGCAGGGCACGCTTTACCGGGTGACGTTTGCCTTTATGATCCTCGCGGTGCTGGTGTGCCTCACCAAGGCGATTCCGAGCGCTTACTATTTCGCATCGATGAATATGGCCTTGCTCAAGGGATTTTTCCTCTCTTTCCGCAGGGAGAAGAGTGGTGGCTGGTCGCGCGAAGCCCGCAGCGATGAATGAGAGATTATATTTTGGATAGAGTGTTCGCAGTATGAAGAAAATCCTGACAGCCATCTTGCTTTCCGTCGCCTTCGCGGCGGTCCCGTCCAGCGCTTTCACGGCGGATGTCCAGGGCGGTGTCGTGAACCATGTGAGCGAGATAACGAGCTTCAACTTGAATGTCTATGGACACTGGTGGTACCCCATCGACCAGATGGTGTTCTTCGGTATCGGCGGTGGCTATCAGGAAATCGACAATGTCGGGCTCGTCCCGCTGTCGGCAAGCGCATGGATCCGGTTGCCTATCGGAGGTCAGACGCTTCCCGTGGCAACCGGCGACTGGGGTTACCTTATCGGGAGTGACCATCAGATGTTCTGGAAGGTCGGCGGCGGCCTCGATATCAAGAATGGCGACTACTCGTCCATCATGCTTATGGGCGGCTACGAATTCCTGGAACATGACGGAAAAGGTTTCGTCTATGTCCAGGCAGGAATTCTTTTAGAGATTTAGCCCTTCGCAAGCAAATCCATCAGCTCGTAGTCGAGCCTTTCCGGATTGTCGTACTGTTTCAGGTTCTGGTGCAGGGATTCACCCTTGGAGATGAGCCCGAAATCCAGGTTCTTGTAGTTCCAGTAGCTGTATCCCACATCTGCGTCGCGAAGGATTTCCATGAAGTCCCTCATCCACGCCATCTGGTATTCGCGCTTCACTTGCACGTACACGCCGAACTCGTTGCATGCAACGGGCAGGTCGTATTTAGCGCGGAAATCGAGAGCGTTCTGAATGCTTGCCTGCAGGCGGGCCTTGTCCCACAGCCCGTATTCCACGTCGAGGCGCGTTTTTCCGCCTTCTTCGGGTGCGGCGTAATTGCCGGGCCAGGGCCGTTCGATATGGAAGAACGGGTCGTTAATCCAGGCGGCGCCTTGGTGCGTGAAGGTGACCGGCGTGTAGGTATGGAAACTGTAGATGGCGTTATCGTCGTCAAGCGGGGTCAAACACTTGAATTCGCGGGCGCTGTTCCACTTGTTGCTCCCGACCACGATGGTGTTCTTGGGAGCGTGTTTGCGGATTGCCCAGAAAATTTCGTCCTTTACTTTGTCCCAAATCAGGGAGTCGGTCGCGGCGGGCTCGTTCAGGAGCTCCATCATCACGCGAGATTCTCCGCTGTAGCGTTCGGCCATGAATGCCCACACCTTGGCGGTATCCTTGCGGGCGTCGGCGCTGGCAAAGAACGGCTGCTCCTGGGAACAGCCCAGGTGGAAGTCGTGCCCGGGGCACTTGTGCAGGTCGAGGATTACGTCGAGGTCGTTGGCCTGGATTTCCTTGATGGCCTTGTCCAGCAGGGCGAACATCTCTTCTTTGGGATTCAGGGATCCCTCTTCGAAGAGGTTGAAGTAGTCCACTGGCAATCTTACGTGGTTGAACCCCGCATCGTGGATGCGCTTGAAATCTTCGGTGCCGAGGAAAGTCTCGACATGCCGGATGATTCCCGGAAAGACTTCAGGGTCTTTTTCCTGGATGCAGTCGACCTGACTGAACCATCCACCCAAATTCACTCCCCTGAGTCGTTCTCTTTTCATTGTGCTATCCTGTTGGTTGAAGAAACTCCTACTCGTCTGTCACGTTCAGGTTTTCGTCCGCGATGTTCATTTCGAGAAGGACTTCCATGTCATCGGTGTTCCCGCTGAAGGAAACGACTATGCCGACTTTCTTCTCTTCGTCCTTCTGCTTTTCGAAATAGAGGACGTCGCTAATTTTCATCTTGACGGTTGCATCGCGGGTGACGGGAATTTCGACGGTCATTCCTTTTTTGACAGAACCTTCAACAATCTTTCCCTTGAATACCAGGCTTTCCTGGTCTTCGCCCGTAGATGTCTTCTTTACATGAAATACAGACATTATTCCTTAGCCATTGTCTTTTTATTTATGGTTTGATTTGAATTTCGGCAGCACTTGTGCCGCGCATAAAAGTTAACTTTTTTGCATGAAACTTCGTGTAGGAAGGATTCCTTTTTTGGTCTGTGCGCCGTTTTTCCATGATTTTCTCTTGGATAGGAATGACGACGATGTTGATTTTGTGGATGGCCCCCCGAGCGAGCATTGCGCGGGATTGAAGAACGGCTCGATCCACTTGTCACCCGCATCGTCGATCGTGTTCGCGCAGAAGCCGGGAGCGTTCGTGCTTTCTCCTTCGCTATGCACGTCGTGCTCGTTTGAAGTTCGTTCCGTGAAGCTCTTTTCCAAGTTCCCGATAGAAGATCTGTCGGGGCGTCAGGTCCGTCTTTCTAGCCAGAGCCAGACGTCGATTGCGCTCCTGCGAATTTTGCTCGAACAGCGCTATGGCATCAAGCCCGAGTATGTATCCGGAGTCGCAGCCGAGGAAGGCGATGCCGCGTGCCTGCTGATCGGCGACCTCGCTCTCGAAGAGAATGAGCGCCACCGCTTTGCCTACGCATACGACCTTGCGACACTCTGGCAGGAATGGCAGGGACTTCCGTTCGTGTTTGGCGCTTGGGTCGTCTCAAAGGAAGCCCTCGTTCCCGGACTTAGGCCTGCACTTGAACGGTACCTGGAACGGACGGAAGAGAGCATCGAAAAATTCCGTCGCGACGTGTCGGGCTCTCTGGACCGCTGGCTTGCAAAATATCCGGTAAAACTCCCGCGACCGCTGGTCGAAGACTATTATAAGGTACTGGATTACCGCTTTACCCAGGAACGCAAGGACTCTTTGGCCATTTTTTTTAAATTTGCGGCGCGAATGGGACTGGTGGGGGTTGCGCCTGAGCTTGAATTCGTATAGTTTTAATCTAGTGTTGAAACGAGGTTTGGGAGATGGTTGAAGAAAAGATTCTCATCGTTGATGACAATGCGGAAGTCCTGGAGAAGACCCAGGGGTTGCTGACCCAGGTCGGGTACAGCGTCGTTCCGTGTACCTCTGGCGAAGAAGCGCTGGATATCCTCAATAGGGAACGCTTCGATCTCGTGCTGCTCGATATCAATATGCCGAGCCTGAACGGGTACGAGGTATGCCTGCGCATCAGGCAAGTGTTCGCACTTGACGATTTGCCCATCATTTTCCTCACGAGCCGCGAGGATTCCGATAGCGTGACCAAGGGTTTCCACGCGGGCGCTTCGGACTTCGTGTCAAAGAGCGCTCTTTTCGACGTGCTGCTTGCCCGCGTGAACGTGCATATCCGTCTTTCCAGGACGCTGCGCTTCTTGCGTGACATCTCGCTTACCGACGATTTGACCGGATGCTACAACCGCCGTCACGGCATGTACTCCCTGCGCGAATGGTTCGCCCGCAGCAAGCGCTACGGCACGCCGTTCTCGATGATCTACTTCGACCTGAACGGGCTCAAGACCATCAACGACAAGTATGGCCACCAGGCGGGCGACCTGCTGTTGCGTTCCGTGGTGACTTCCTGCAAAAAACTGCTCCGCGAATCCGACTTGCTGTTCCGAATGGGCGGCGACGAATTCATGGTGCTATGCCCGGATACCGACAAGCGCGGAGCATTCATCTGCGCCGAGCGCATGCTCGAAGCCGTGAAGGGTGTCACGATTGTCGATCAGTCGGTGTCGTTCGCGTATGGTATCGCGCATTCCAGCGAGGACTACAAGGACATGGACGAAATGCTGCATAGCGCAGACACGTCGATGTACGAGTGCAAAAAGAAAATGCACGGGGATAAGGGCTAGAATCCCTCGCTATTTCTGGGTGGCTGCGGCGAGCAGTTGGTTAAGCTTGTTTGCAATCGTATCCCAATCGCCCGCAGCCATGAGCTTCGGGTTGAAGATACTCCCGCCAAAGGAAATCAGGTTGGCGCCGGCGTCCAGGTAGGCGGCGGCGTTTTCTGCGTTCACTCCGCCGCATGCCATCAGCGGGATGTCGCGGAACGGTCCGCGCAGCGCCCTGATGTATTCGGGTCCGCCCACGCAGTTCACCGGGAATACCTTGACGGCGGTGGCGCCCAGGTCGAAGGCCTTCTGGACTTCGGTCGGGGAGAGCGCTCCCGAGATGATGGGAACGCCCGCCGTGCACGAAAGGCGGATGACTTCGTGGCGCGTGTTGGGGGTGACGATGAATTCAGCTCCGGCGGCAAGCGCCTTTTCCAGGTCGCTTCCGTGGCGGACCGTACCGGCTCCGACAGAAATCCCGAGGGGCTTCGCGGCAGCCTTCAGGCTTGCGATGATTTCGGTGGCTCCCGCGGTGTTCATGGTAACCTCGATCGCCTTGAGCCCGCATTTCGCGGCGGTCTTTGCACAGGCTTCCTCGGTTCCCTTGGGAATGTCGCGGAGAATGCCCACGACCGGCATCAGTTTGATAAATTCAAGGAAATTCATGTTTTTAAAATAGCAAAACTATTCAAATCGGAGCGCTTCGATGGGGTCCAAACGGCTCGCCTTGCGGGCGGGGTACCAGCCAAAGAACACGCCCGTGGCAAAGCACACGGCAAAGCTCACGATGACGCTTGTAAACGAGACGCTCATGGGCATGTTGAATACGTTCTTCACGATTTCGGAGGCGGTAATGCCTAGCGTAATCCCGATGATGCCTCCCAGGAGGCTGATGATGACGGATTCGAACAGGAACTGGAACATGATGTCGCGCCCGCGGGCCCCGATGGCCATGCGGAGTCCGATTTCCTTGGTGCGTTCGGTGACGGATACGTACATAATGTTCATGATGCCGATTCCGCCTACGAACAAGCTAATTCCGGCGATAATCGTGAGTACGAACGCTATCATGTCCGAGGTGCTCGTGACCATCTGGATCATTTCTTCTTGCGTGAATACGCGGAACGGGTCGGTAGGCTTGGTCCAGTTGCGGCGTTCCTTGAGGATTCCCATGATCTCCTCGGTCGCCTTCTCGGCATAGCCTTCGCCGATCGAGTTCGCGTAAATTTGCCTGATGTTCGTGGTCGCGGCGAACCGTCGCATCACGGTCTGGTAAGGCGTGAAGATGACATCATCGTTGTCCTGCCCGAAGTCGCCGGAGCCCTTCGCCTTCAAGGTCCCGATGACTTTTAGCGGGATGTTCTTGTAGCGGATGGTCTTGCCGATGGGATCGCCTTCGGGGAACAGGTTTTTCACGACGGTCTGGCCTATAACGCAGACTTTCGCCATGCGGTCGGTAACGTCGTCAAAGAGCACGCCGTCTTCGATTTCGTAATTGCGAATCTTGAGGTAGTCGGACGACACGCCGGAAAGCGCCGTGGGGGAGTTGTTGTTGCCGACAATGGCCTGCCCGCTTACGGTCATCATCGGGGAGACTCCGTTGATATATGTCGCGTTCTCGCGGATGGCGATGACGTCGGCTTCCTCGAGCGATTCGGTGGATTCCATCTGTACGCCGCCGCGCCTGTCGCGGTTCGGCATGATGATGATGGCGTTCGAACCCATCGAAGTCATCTGTTCCTTGATGGATATGCGGGAGCCTTCGCCCATGGCGACCATGGTGATGACTGCCGCCACGCCGATGACGATACCGAGAACCGAGAGGAAGGTGCGCATGCGGTTGCGCAGCAACGCCCGGATGGCAATCTTTGCTAAAGTGAGTGGACTCATGCTGATGCGTCCTCCTCGTCGAATGTCTCTGGTGGCGGGAGCGCTTCGAAGGCGGCTTTCGCGTCTTGCACGTTCTCGTTGATGACGTCTTTTTTCAGGAGCCCGTCGCGGAGTGTGATGGTGCGCCCGCTGAATGTCGCGATGTCGGGTTCGTGCGTCACGAAGGCGATGGTTTTGCCTTGCTTGTTGAGTTCCTGGAAAATCATCATAATTTCGTAGCTCGTGCGCGTGTCCAGGTTTCCGGTCGCTTCGTCGGCGAGGATGATTACGGGATCGTTCACGAGGGCGCGCGCAATCGCCACGCGCTGCTGCTGGCCGCCCGAGAGCTGGTTCGGCAGATGGTTCATGCGGTCGGCAAGCCCGACCCTTTCGAGGGCTTCGATGGCGCGGCGCCTGCGCTCCGATGCCGACACTCCGGAATTGTACAGGAGCGGGAGTTCCACGTTCTCGATGGCGGTGGTGCGGCTCAACAGGTTGTAGCTCTGGAATACGAATCCGAGTTTCTTGCTGCGGATGCGGGCGAGAGTGTCTCGTTTGAGTTTTTCGGTATGTTCGCCGTCCAGAATGTACTGCCCGGACGTCGGCTTGTCCATGCATCCGAGAATATTCAGCATGGTGGACTTGCCCGAACCGCTCGTACCCATGATGGTCACGAACTCGCCCGGATAGATGTCAAAACTGACCCCGCGCAGGGCGTGCACGGTCTCGTCGCCCATCTTAAAGTCGCGACGGATGTTCTGAATCGATAAAATTGGGGCGTTTTTTTGCATATTTCGCTAGGTTTGATGCCTGAGAGGCTCGTTTCGTTGCCTTCGGGCTTGACTAAAATAACTTTTTCTATAATTATCGAGGAAGACAATAAATCAACCATAAGGGGTCAATATGAGAAGATTATTCGCATTAACCGTGGTTGCCGCATGTACCGCTTTCGCCCAATCCGGGATTCAGGGCGGTTCGGACGGTTTCCATCAGCATAATGCATATACGCTGGGCCAGTGGGGCTTCTCCGTCGGAACGGGCGGCGATGTTTCCAATGACTCTTGGTCTTTTGCGCGTGGCGGAAGCTTTAATGATGATGCTGGCCACAAGTACCAGTTTGAGGACTGGGCCGGTTCCTTCTCGGGCAACTTCAATATGTCCGTCGGCTTGCTGACCTTCATGGACATCGGTGCTGTTCTCCCCGTCTATTATGAACATGCTCACGAATCCAGTGGAACCGCCGCGGATAACGGCATGTGGTCTGCTGGCCTGGGCGATATCGACATGTGGATGAAGATCCGCGCTCCGTTCGGCAACGAAAAGACGGTGTTCGCGCTTGCCGGCATGTTTGACCTCTATGCCCCTACGGGTAAGAAATCCGCCGGTGTGCGTCCCCGTCACGTATGGTATCTGGACGACGCCGGTTATACCCAACCGTATACCGCCGAAGCGTGGACTGCGGGTGCCGGTCTCGTGATGACCCTCGACTTCTCTAAAATTGGCGCTCCGATTCGCTTGAACGGTCATGGTAGCTATGTGCATGCGTTCGGTGCCGACGAGTCTGACGCCGTTATCTACGACGTGGGCTTCAACCTGCTTGTGAGCGAGGCGGTCGACATGTTCCTGGAATACTCCGGTGAAATGCGTGTCGAAAATACCGACTACCCGCGTGATGCGAAGACCGATCCGATGTATATCACCCCGGGTCTGCGTTTCCACCTCGGGAAAAATGTCGATATGGGCATCGGCCTCGACTTCTCTGTACGCAACTTCAAGAACATGACTTACGACCCGGCCGAAGAAATGAAGGGCTGCTCCAACTACAAGCTCAGCTACAAGGGCAAGGGTGACAAGAACGCTACATACTGCTACACTCCGGGCCCGCTCTATGCCGCCGTGGCCATGCTTAACTGGCATATTGACGGCGCTCAGATGGTCAAGGACGAAGACGAAGATGGCGTTTCCGATGCGAACGACCTGTGCGCCCACACCCCGTCCAAGGCGGTCGTGGACTCCGTGGGTTGCCCGATTGATTCCGACAAGGATGGCGTGATTGATGGTTATGACAACTGCCCGGGTACTCTGGAAGGTGCTACGATTGACTCTGTGGGTTGCCCGAGTGACTCCGACGGCGACGGCGTGTTCGATGGCATCGACAAGTGCCAGAGGACCAGGAAGGGAGCTGTGATTGATGAGTTCGGTTGCGAAGGCGACTTCGACAAGGACGGCATCGATGATTCCAACGACAAGTGCCCGAATACTCAGCCTGGCATTATTGTCGATACCACCGGTTGCCCGGCCGATACCGACAAGGATGGTGTGTTCGACTCCTTCGACAAGTGCCCGAATACCGCTGCTGGTCTGCCTGTTGACTCTACGGGTTGCCCGGCCGACGCCGACAAGGATGGTATTCCGGATGCTCTCGACAAGTGCCCGAATACTCAGGCCGGTATCCCGGTTGATTCTACGGGTTGCCCGGCTGACGCCGACAAGGATGGTGTGCCTGACGCTCTTGACAAGTGCCCGAATACTAGGGCCGGTGCCCAGGTGAATGCTGAAGGCTGCGAAGGCGACTTCGATGGCGACGGCATACCGGATGCTCTCGATATGTGTCCGAATACCAAGAAGGGTGTCCCGGTTGACTCTACCGGCTGCCCGACGGATGCGGACAAGGATGGCGTGCCTGATGAACTCGACAAGTGCCCGAACACTCCGGTCGGCTCTACGGTCGATGCTAACGGTTGCCCGCTTGACTTCGATAAGGATGGCGTTCCGGACGATCTCGACAAGTGCCCGAACACCAAGGAAGGCGTGACGGTAGACTCCACCGGTTGCCCGCTCGATGCGGACAAGGACGGTGTGTCCGACGGCGTTGACAAGTGCCCGGATACTCCGAAGGATGTCTCCGTGGATAGCACCGGCTGCCCGATGGATACCGACAAGGACGGCGTGGCTGACTACCAGGATAAGTGCCCGTACACGCTCGAAGGAGTCAAGATTGACGCCAAGGGCTGCCCGACCAACAAGAAGCAGGATCTGAACAAGCTCAAGCAGGGTATCGAGTTCAAGACGAATTCCACCAAGTTCACCAAGAACAGCTATGGAACCTTGAACGACATCGTGGCCTTGATGCAGCAGATTCCGAACTCCAAGCTCGAAGTCCAGGGCCACACGGACAACGTGGGTAGTGCCGCGAAGAACAAGGAACTCTCCGAGAACCGTGCTCTCGCCGTGGTCAACTACCTCGTGATGAAGGGAATTGAAGCGAGCCGCCTGCGTGCTGTCGGTTACGGTGGAGAAAAGCCCATCGCAAGCAACGGCACCAAGAAGGGCCGCAAGCAGAACCGCCGCGTGGAACTCGTTCCGTTCGAATAATCGCTGCGAAAATCTAAATGGAGAGGCTCCCTTCGGGGAGCCTTTTCTATTTTTTCCGCTGGAGAAAATGTTATGGCGAAAAAGATTCTTGTTACAGGTGCTGCCGGATTTATCGGATGCGAAGTCTCCCTGATTTTGCTTTCGAAGGGATACACGGTGGTGGGTATCGACAACATGAATTCCTACTACCAGGTGTCGCTCAAGGAAGACCGCCTTAAGCGCCTAGAACATCCGCAGTTCAGCTTTTGCAAGATGGACCTCGCCGATGCCGCAGCCATGATGGATCTGTTTGCTCGCGAGAAGTTCGACGGTGTCATCCACCTGGGAGCGCAGGCGGGCGTGCGTTACAGCCTGCAGAACCCGCAGGCCTACATCGACAGCAACATTACGGGATTCCTGAACGTGCTCGAGTGCTGCCGCAAGTTCCCGGTAAAGCATTTGGCCTATGCATCGAGCAGTAGCGTATACGGCCGCAATACCAAGACTCCGTTTTGTACGGACGATCCCGTGTGCAAGCCTTCGAGCCTTTATGCGGCGACCAAGCGCAGCAACGAGCTGATGGCCGAAACATACCGCCACCTGTTCCAGGTGAATGCGACCGGGCTCCGATTCTTTACGGTGTACGGGCCGTGGGGTCGCCCTGACATGGCGCCGTGGCTCTTTGCCGATGCCATCATGCACGACCGCCCCATCAAGGTGTTCAACAACGGTAACATGATGCGTGACTTTACCTACGTGGCCGACATTGCCGGCGGCGTGGTGAAGGTATTCGAGGCTGGGGCTGCCCGCATGGATGCTCCTGGTGCCGAAGCGGAACATCGCCTGTACAACATCGGGCACGGCAAGCCCGTGAATCTGCTTGAATTCATCGAGACACTCGAAAAGCACCTGGGCAAGAAGGCGGAGAAGAACTTTATGCCGATGCAGCCGGGCGATGTCGAGGTGACGTGGGCCGATACCGCGGCGCTCGAGGCGGACGTGGGTTACACGGCCGATACCGACCTCGATACGGGCATTGGAGCCTTTGCCGAATGGTTCAAGGGATACGTGCGCTAGCGGCTAGCGCTTGAACACCCACTTTTTGTAGAGTAAGAAGCTTGCGATGACGTAGGCGATATTTGCGATGATGTTCGCAAAGTACGTGGGCTTCATGAATTTGGAAATCCACGCGGAGAATGGGGCTGCCCACGGGGCGCTCACGAGTACGTAGGCGCATATTTCAAGTACCAGCAGGTTCAGTGCGTAGCTGCACAGGAACACGACGAGGAACCGGAGTACCTCGGTGCGCTTTTTGTTTGTGCTCTTGAAGTTCCAGATGCGGTTCATGAGGTAGCTGTTGATGCCGCCCGCGACAAACCCGAGGAAATTCGAGAGTTCCAGGTTCCAGTCCAGAATCTGGTGCAGTACCCACACCGTGGCGAGCGTGATGAGCGTGTTCAGTACGCCGATGATATTGTACTTGATAAAGTGGATCACGTGAGGGAAGATAGAAAATTTTATTTTTATGTCATGGACTGGATTGCTAGCAAAAAGTGCAGTGCCGCGGCTGCGGCCGAGATGATCAACGATGGTGATGTTCTGGGTGTTTCCGGCTTTACGCTGGCCGGGTACCCGAAGGCGGTTCCCGCGGCGATTGCCGCCCGTGCCGAACGCCTGCATGCCGAAGGGAAGAATTTCCAGATTACGCTTTTTGCGGGAGCCTCGACTGGCGACAGTTGCGACGGCGCCCTGGCCCGAGCCAAGGCGATGAAGCTCCGCATGCCCTACCAGAGCAATCCGAGTCTGCGCAAGGGAATTAACGACGGGAGCATCGACTACATCGATGCGCATCTCGGCAAGATGGGCTACCTCGTGCGCACGGGCGCCGTCCCTGCGCCGACTGTCGCCGTCATCGAGGTGAGCGCAATTCTGCCCGATGGCCGCGTCTACCTTTCTACGTCGGGCGGCAACTCCGTCTGCTATCTCGAAATGGCCCCGAAGATTATTTTGGAGTTGAATACCCGCTTTGGCGACAGCTGCATCGGCATGCACGACAACGCCCTGCCGGAGCTCCCGCCCCATGCGAAGCCGCTCCCGATCTATGCGGCCGGTGACCGCGCCGGTGAAGATTGCATTCATATCGACGTAACCAAAGTCATCGCCATTGTCGAAAACGACGGTTTCGACGAGGTGACTCCGTTCGTGGAACCCGACGAAATTTCGAAGAACATCGGCGAACGCATCCTCGACTTTATCCGCTTCGAGGAATCGCATGGCAGGCTCCCGAAGGGAATGGCCTTCCAGAGCGGTGTGGGCAAGGTCGCGAACGCGGTGCTTTGTGCCATGGCGGGCGACGATCGTCTCGGGCAGATAGACTTGTTTACCGAAGTCATCCAGGAAGCCGTGCTCCCGCTCTTGAAGAAGGGCAAGCTCGGCGTGGCAAGCGGTACTGCGCTTACTTTGTCTGAAACTGCTCAGCGTGAATTTGTACAAAATGCTTCTGAGTGGAAAAGGCATTTCGTGCTCCGCCAGCAAGAGGTGAGTAACAGCCCCGACCTGATCCGCCGTATCGGAGTCATTTCCATGAATACGGCGCTCGAAGCCGACATTTTCGGCAACGTGAACAGCAGCCTCGTGTGCGGTTCCGCAATGATGAACGGCATAGGCGGTTCTGCCGACTTTGCACGCCATTGTGCCCTCGGGTTCTTCCTTACGCCGTCGGTGGCTAAGGGTGGTGCCATATCGAGCATTGTCCCGTACGTGAGCCATGTGGACCATACGGAACACGATACGCAGATTTTTGTGACCGAGCAGGGGCTTGCGGACCTTCGTGGGCTGCCCACCGAGGAACGCGCCCGCCTGATTATCAAGAACTGCGCGCACCCCGATTTCCGCGACGAATTGACGGACGTTCTGGAGTACGGAATCCGCCATGCGAAGGGCCTGCACATGCCGCTCGCGCTCTCCCGCGCCTTCGAAATGCATACCCGGTTCATGGAAACGGGAAATATGCACGGATAAGGGTGATTTTTCGCACTTTTTTGCGTTTTTGGGCGAATCCGCCTGTTTGAAAATCGCCTTGACCAATATATATTACATTCGGTAGACAGTATGTATATTCGTAGTGTCCTTTTAGGACTTTTGTTTCTGTTGGTATCGTGTGGCTCGGACTCGTCGTCCGAGACCGGTTCCGTTGCTGATCTTCCCGATGATGTTAAGGACTCTCTGTTCTCGTCCAGCGGTTCGCACGGCAAGTTTTCGTCCTCGAATTCCCGTCACCATTCGAGTTCTTCCGCCTCATCCGGTTCCTCTGCGAAAGAAGGGGGTAGCCAGGGTGGCCCTTCCGGTTCTTCAGGTTCTTCCAGTTCGTATGTTCCTCCGAAGGATGTCATCAGCGACCCGATTGTAGAAGATACGACAACGGTGACCGAGGTGGCGCAGCTGCCTTCCTGCACGACAGCAAACGAGGGCGAGACCTTCATGGTGGATTCCGAGAAGTCGGTGTATTTCTGCGTCGGTGGTCAGTGGATTCCCTATGAGACGGTCGGTCAGGTGTTTAACGTGACCTGCAAGGATGGAGTTCTTTCGCTGGAAGAGGCTGCCGTCGCCCCTGCGGGAGAGTTCGGCGGATTCGGTGGTTATGGCGGTTACGGTGGCAGCAGCACTGTTTCTTCCGGGCTTGACTCGGCCGAAGTGCGTATTCCGGCGGCGACCATCGTGGGTGTTGCCGAAAAGGGCCCGTTCAAGTACGGCGCCTCGGTGAAGATTGTTGAACTCGACAGCGCCGCGAGGCTTGCGGATTCCCGCCTCACGCACGTGACGTGCATAACGGGAGCCGACGGAAGCTATAAGTTTGAAGGACTGGACCTCCGGTCCCCTTACCTCCGCTTGGAAGCGAACGGCGTGTTCCGTAGCGAACTGACGGGAGGCATTTCCGCCAGTGCGGTGACTCTCAAGGCGATTGTCGATGTTACGGACCGCGACTCGGTGAACGTGAACATGCTGACGCACATGGAAGCCCCGCGCGTGCAGAAGCTCGTGGAGGATAGCGGCAACAATAAGCCCATCCGGTCCGTGAAGGCGCAGGCCCTCAAGGAAATTCTTTCCTCGTTCGGAATCAACCTAGGCGGTTCGGGAGCCTCGAGTGGTGGCGGCAACTTCGGTGGCTGGGGCGGATACGGCCAGCAGCAACAGACGACTACGACAACCGACGGACGTTTTGCAGAAGATATCGGCCTGTTTGATGGCGACGAATACAGTGCAGCCCTCCTCGCAATTTCCATCATGATGCAGCGCAAGGGTTCCGGCAGCGACATGCTCCAGTACACCTCGGGCATCGCGGAACGCATCAAGGGCAACGGCAACTGGGACGACAACAACGCGAAGGCGGACTTGGCCGACTGGCTCATGGTGCTCGATACGAGCGGAACGTATGATTTTATCCGTCAGAACATGGCCGCCTGGAACATGGGTCCCGTGCCCGATTTCGAAAAGCACCTGCGCAACTTCTGGACCAGTGTGTACCAGTTCGGCTCCTGCAATTCCATGTCGGCAGGCTCGGTCAAGTATGTCAACAATAGCCTGAGCAAGTTCTTCATTTCGTATTACGAGCAGCCCGAAGGTCCGCGCGTGAGGTTCATCTGCGACAAGGAAACACACCTGTGGCGTGTTGCGACCGACATCGAGAAGGATACGGTGGGCTTTGGTCGTTGCGAATATGATGGCCAGCTCAAGAGCGGCGTGATAAACAAGGACCGCTTCTATGTTTGCAACACGAAATCTAGCTGGCGTGCGGCGACATCGGACGACATCATGGATTTTGTCGACATCAAGGATGTGTACGACGGGCTCGCGGCGGGCGACAAGGTGATATTCATTCTGCGCCACGCGAAGCGTACCGACGATACGGGCAAGAAGGGCCACCTGACGGATGATGGCAAGAGCCAGTCCAAGACGGTCGGTGCGAAACTGAAGGGCGAGGACATCTTGTTCGCGAACTCCACTTATACCCGTAGCTACGAGACTTGCGAGAGCTTCGCTGCCGGTGCGGGAGTTTCCCCGTTCGTCTCGGATACCATCGCGGAGCTGGACGGTGAATGGTTCGTGAAGGACGATTCCAAGCTCGAAAACTACAAGAATTCCAACGATGGCGGTTGGACGGTGACTTCGGCTTATGCCTACAAGGGCTCGTTTGCTGATGCCTTCTATCCGCTCGAATCGCGCAACGAAGAATTTATCGAGCAGATCGTGAAGCCCGCGTTCTCGAGCGTGAATCGCGTGGCCGTGTGGATTTCGCACGACATGTTGGTGGTTCCCCTGGCGGTGGCGTGTACCGACAAGAAGGTGAACTTGCGCTACTTCGAGACCAAGCAGTGGATTAACTACCTCGCGGGTGTTGCCGTCATCATGGATTCGAAGGGCAACCTCCGCTACGTGCCGGTGAAGGGGCTCGATTCCGGGACCATGACGATGTAGCCGGAAAGAGTTTGAATGGGAGATGGGATTTATGTTCAAGTTCTTGCTGAGGATTGCACTGCCGATAGCCGCACTTTGTGCTGTCGCTTGCGATGACGAAGATTCGGGCGTTTCCGCGCCGAAGGCTTCCTCCGTTACGAGCGATTCGGTCTATGTCCGGGATAGCGTGCGGTTGGTCGATAGCGTCCGGACGGTGACGCGGACGGTCGACAGCGTTGTTGTGATTGATAGTGTGAATGTCATCGATAGTGTGAACATCGTCGACAGCGTCCGCGTCATCGACAGTGTTCATGTTGTCGATAGCGTGGTCGTGCGCGATAGCGTCGCCATACACGGCGTGGAATTCTATCTCGGCGAATGCACTGCCGACAATGCAGAAGTCATCAAGGCGACGACCATCAACGGAGTCGAGCGCCACTATATCTGCGATTCGAAGACTCTTCTGTGGCGCATTCCCGATGCCGGTGACTGGAACGCCTTCTATATCGCGCAATCCGCGGTAAAGGAATTCACTCCACTACAGACGGTGGTCGGAAATCTCGCCGAAGGAGAAAAGCTTGTAATCATATTGCGTCACGCGGAACGTGGCGACAATACGTCCATTACGGGAACGCTGAATGATAACGGGAAAAAGCAGTCCGAAGAACTTGGCGAAGAGCTCGCTAGCGATGTGGAATTCTACTACGGGGCGTCGCAGTTCGTCCGCGCCCACCAGACTTGCAACTTTATCGCGAAGGGGCGCGGCGAGGCGGATACCCTGGCCGATACGGTTTTCGCCCTGAACGATTTGTGGTACGTGAAGGATACCGCCGCCTTCAAGAAGGTCCGTGAAGAGAAGGGCGGATGGGATGTCGGTTCCAAGTGGGCATACGAGAACGCCTACTCCGAATGTTTCTACGATCTCGAGGCCCGCAGTACGGAACTGCTCGACGAACATGTCATACCCGCGCTGGAAAAATCCGGCAAGCCGGTAGGCTTGTTCGTCTCGCACGACATGCTCGTGGTCACGCTGGTCGTGTATGCGTCCATGAAGAACGTGGACCTCAAGTATTACCAGTCCAGTTCCAGAAAGTGGCTGAACTATCTTGCGGGAATCGCCATCGTGATAAAGCCTGACGGCACGCGCATCTTCTATGCGGTGAATGGCCTTGAGTCTGCGACGATGACGATGTAGTGGAAAAAGAATTGGTGGAAAAGTTTAAATGGTGCTTGGTATGTTTGGCGGCGATGTTGACCATCGCATTTTCGGGTTGCGGCTCGGATAGTGATGGCGGTGCTGTAAACGGGGGAGGCTCCGGTTCGGGCGGTAATTCTCCCGAGGCCATCGAAACGATTGATGCCCCTCTATTCGTTTATGAAATTCTGGCGGAGCGCACGACTCCTGATTCGGCCGCCGTTGACATTCTGGACCTCCTTTCCGAACCGCGCGTAGAGCAGCTTCTGATGAACCATGTTCCCGAAGAATTGGTGTATGTTCAGGCAAAACGCGAAGCGGCGGCCGCTTTCGGGATAGATTCCCTCCAGCTTGCCTCAGATTCCGGCGCGGTGATGCTAGCCGTGTCGGCGATGGTTCAGAACCGTGCCAGCAAGGAAGAAACGCTGAACTTTATCCGGACCTTGGGCGAAGACCTGAAAGGCGATGGCGTCTGGAATGACCCGAACTGGAAAATCAAGATTGCGGACTGGATCGTAGGCCTCGATTCCAGCTGGCGGTATAACGATGTCCGCAATAACGCGGCTCCCCTCTATGGCGGTAACGTTCCGTACTTTGAACGGTATATGCGCGCCTTTATCCCGATGGCGTACGGCTTTGTTCCTTGCAATGATGCGAATGCGGGCCAGGTCACTTACGTGAACCAGGGGCAGAGCGCCCTCTTCGCAAACGATTACGAAACGTCCGACCATTCGGCGGTGCGGTTCATCTGCGATGCAAACGGATTCCAGTGGCGCGTAGCGAACGCGATGGAGAAGGATACGGCGGGATTCGGGCCGGGCGCCTACGATAAGGAAGTCCGCGAAGGCCGCGTGATTCACGACAACTATTACATCTACGATGCCGGAGCCTGGCGCGTGGCGACCCCGCAGGAAGCGGACGGGTTTACCGATATTGCCGAAGTCTATGCGCACCTTGGTGCCGACGAGAAAGCCGTCTTTATCATCCGCCACAGCGAACGTACCGATGATACGGGGCCGACAGGCCACCTGACCGAAAACGGAAAGATGTATGCCCGCGATTTGGGAAAGAAGCTTGCTGCCGTAGGAAAAGGTGAAAACTTTTTCTACGGCTATTCCGGCTATACCCGTACTATGGAAACGGTAGAGAATATCGCCACGGGATATGGGCAGGCGAACTACGAGCTTAACGTGATGTCCGCGCTGGATGGTTCCTGGTATGTGAAGAACGGTGAAGCGGTGGACGGCTACATAGCATCCGAAGGGGGATGGATGGTGTTTTCCAAGTACGGCTTTACGGGGGCTTACGAGGATGCTTTCTATGATTTGAAAACGCGCAGCGAACAATTGCTCAAGGATGAAATCCTTGCGAATCTGGATAACATGGCGCGCGTGAGTTTCTTGTGTTCGCACGACTATCTGGTGGTGCCCCTGCTTGCCTACACGACGGACGGGCATGCGAACGTGAAATACTATGAAAAATGGAGATGGGTGAACTACCTTGCCGGAGTCGCTATGATTGTTTCTCCGGATGGTTCTGTCCGCTACATTCCTGTCAAGGGCCTTGAAACGGGGACGATGTAGATATGAATGTTTCTCGACTGACAAAGATTCGGAGCGTCGTAGTACTGGTTGCCGCGGCTCTGTTGCTGGAAGTGACGACCGCCGTGCAGTATTTCTCCATGCGCGGGGCCATCACCGAGCAGATAAACGAAATGGTGCAGCGGGATTTGGGCGCTGTCAACCGGACGGCGGAAGTGAAGCGGATTGCCGAGGAATCGATAAACCGTGTGCTTCCCGAGGCGCAACGCCTGATGCTTGCGGGTGAGGAAGATTCCCTGCATAAGGTTTTGCAGCAGATTGTCGTGGACCATCCGGAATTGGTGGGTGTCGATTTTGCCTACCGTGTGCGTGAAGACAGCGTGCGCAAGGGTTACTTTACGTTCAGGGACGAGGTGAATGGCGGAATTGCGGACACTGCGATCGATTTTGATTACATCGAACGTACCTGGTACCGCGAAGGGCTTCGTGGAAACGGGTTCTGGAGCGAGCCCTATATGAGCCGCTATTACGAGGTGTTGATGTCGACCTTCTCGCGCCCCGTCTATGATGAAAATGGCGAGGCGGCAGCCGTTATCGGGGCCGATGTCCCGATGCAGGAACTCTCTTCCCTGGCTTCGCAGTTCTACAAGAACTTGCAGCAATCGATATGGCCTATCGTGCTGTTCCAACTGATCGGCCTTCTGGTGCTCGGGTTTATCATTTACCGCAGTATTGCAAGCGTTCGCCGCCTTAACGAGGCGCAGGCCGAGAAGGATTTCATCAATCGTGAGCTTGGTATCGCGAGCCGTATCCAGCAGGCGATGCTCCCGACGGAAAAACTGGACGACGGGACTGTCGATATCGCGGGCAGCCTGGTGCCTGCCAAATTGGTCGGTGGCGACTTTTTTGATTATGTTGTTCGTGACAGCAAGCTTTTCTTCAATATCGGTGACGTGTGCGGCAAGGGAATGCCCGCTGCGCTCGTGATGTCGATGACGCAGGCGGTTTTCCGTACGATTGCCTCCAAGGAAGACGACCCTGCCCGCATTGTCCGCGACATGAACGCGATGGCGTGCAGGGGAAACAGTACCGGCATGTTCGCGACCCTCTTTGTGGGGGTTCTCGATTTGACTAACGGAAAGCTTTCCTACAGCAATGCGGGACACGACAGGCCGATTGTCATTTCGGGTGCGGGCGCACGCAGCCTGGAGGCGGAATCGCATCTGCCTATCGGCGTGGTGGAAGATACCGCGTACCGGACCCAGGAAACGCAGATTGCCCCGGGCGACATGGTGCTGCTGTATACCGACGGGCTCACCGAGGCGATGAATGCGGAACATGAGCTTTTTGGCATGCAACGGATTTTCCAGACGATTCGCGGGAACGAAGCCTCCCCGCAGCAGCTGCTCGACGGAATGTCGCAGGCGGTTGCCGAATATGTGGCCGGGGCTGAGCAGAGCGATGACCTGACCATGCTCGCCATCCTCTACAGGGGCGCTCCTGTGGCCGATTTGGCCCAGAAATAACCCCCTTACCCCTCGTCCTCCGTTTATTGGCCCCCGCCAATTGCTATATTCTCCCGCGTTGATTTTTATCAAACAGTTCACTTAATTAAATGGACACATTCCTATATGAATGAAACAGTACAGAATGCAGCTGATTCCGCAGTAGCCCCGGCCCCCGCCGAAGCTCCCGTGGTTGAACCGGCTGTGCAGCAACCGGCTATCGTTGCAAGCGAACCGGCAGCCAAGAAGGGCAAGTTCGACGAACAGCTCGGACTTATGCTCCCCTCCGACGCCGCCCAGGTCCAGGCGCAGCTTACCATGCCGGGTATGAGCGATGACATGGTTTACAAGATCGTGGAAACCCACGCCGGTAACCATGCGGTTCTCTACAAGACATACGATCAGGCCGTTCTTGCCCGCGACGTGCGCGATTCCATCGAAAACGCCGCCGGCCATAAGGTGCTCCCCATCGCGAAGGCGAAGCTCGGGTCCACCTACTGCAAGGGCGAATACTCCACCGAACAGGGCTGCAAGGGCGACTCTGACACGTTCGGCATTGGCTCCCTGGTTGAATTTCAGGCGACCGGCCTTATCGTGGTGATGTGCGTCATCGTGGGCCTCACGGTGCTTTGCTACCTCATGAACTTCATCATGGCCAAGCTCGGCCTCAACAAGGACAAGGCTCCTGCCCCCGCGGTCAAGGCCGCTCCGGCAGCCGCTGCCGCTCCCAAGACGATCGCCCCGGCCCACTGTGACTGGGATCCGAACGCCAAGAGCGTCCACCCGGGCTTCACCAACAAGCAGCTCCAGGCCTTCCTCGGCATTGCCGCCGTGGCCGCCCTGGAAGAACACCCCGGCATGACCAACGATCAGTTCCTTGCCCTGGTGACTGCCGCTGCGACCCAGGCCATCGGTCAGCCCTGCCGCGTGACCGCCTACAGAAACATTAACTCCCCTGCTTGGACGATTGTCAAGTAAGGTAAACTTTTAAAACTTAACAGGCTTAAAGCCAGGAAAAATCAAAATGAAGAAAACAGTCCGTATCAGTTTCGAAGGCAAGACCTACGACGTCGAAGTTGAAGTTCTTGATTCCGCCGTTGCCGCAGCTCCCGCTGCTCCGGTCGCCGCTGCCCCCGCTGCCGCTCCTGCTGCAGCTCCCGCCGCTGCCGGTGGCACCGAAGTGAAGTGCCCGCTCGCCGGTTCCGTGTTCAAGCTGAAGGTCAAGGTTGGCGACAAGGTTGAAGCCAACCAGGAAGTGGCTATCATCGAAGCCCTCAAGATGGAAAACCCGGTCGTCGCTCCGTGCGCTGGCACCGTCAACTCCATCTCCGTCAAGGAAACCGATACCGTCGTCGACGGCCAGACCCTGATGACCATCGCCTAAGAGGTACAGATAAATGAGTTCACTCTTAAATTCGGTCGTCGAGTTCGCGTGCGATACCGGATTCGCATATGTCACCGGCCCCATGGTGATTATGTGGATCGTGAGTTTCGTGCTGATGTACTTGGCGATTGTCAAAAAGTATGAGCCGCTGCTGCTCTTGCCGATTTCGCTCGGCGCATTGGCGGTGAACATCCCGAGTGCGGGATTCTACGATGGCGGCTGGAGCATCGAAGGTATGTTTACCCCGACTGCCGGCCTCTATTACTACATCAGCCAGGGTATCCACCTGGAACTCTTCCCGCCCATCATCTTCTTGGGCGTGGGTGCCATGACGGACTTCGGACCGCTTATCGCTAACCCGCGTACACTGCTCCTCGGCGGTGGCGCTCAGTTCGGCGTGTTTGCGACCATGTTCTGCGCTGTGGCTTTCGGTGGCTTTACTCTCGGTGAAGCAGCCTCTATCGGTATCATCGGCGGTGCCGACGGTCCGACCTCCATCTTTACTGCAAACAAATTAGCAAAGCACCTCATCGGACCTATCGCCGTGGCAGCTTACACTTACATGGCCCTCGTTCCGCTGATCCAGCCGCCTATCATGCGCCTCATGACCAACGACAAGGAACGCAAGATCCGTATGAAGGCTCTGCGCAAGGTGTCCAAGGCCGAACGCATCGTGTTTGCCGTGATGGTGATGATCGTGTGCATCCTCGTGGTGCCCGATGCTTCTGCTCTTATCATCATGCTCATGCTCGGTAACATCTTCAAGGAAGCCGGCGTTGTCGAACGCCTGGTGAAGACCTCCTCTAACGAACTCATGAACATCGTGACTATCTTCCTCGGTACTTCCGTGGGCCTCACGATGTCTGCAGACATCTTCCTCCGTCCGCAGACCCTCATGATTATCGCTATGGGTGTGGTGGCCTTCGGTTTCTCGACCGCTGCAGGCCTCTTCCTTGCCAAGATCATGAACAAGTGCACTCCCAAGAACCCCGTGAACCCGCTTATCGGTTCTGCTGGCGTGTCCGCCGTGCCGATGGCCGCACGTGTTTCCCAGGTGGAAGGTGCCAAGTATGACCCGCAGAACTTCTTGCTGATGCACGCCATGGGCCCGAACGTGGCCGGCGTTATCGGTACTGCAGTTTGCGCTGGCTACATGATTAGCCGCTTGAGCTAGTCGCCAATATGTCATCCCCGCGAAGGCGGGGATCTTTGAGCAAAGGAATTCCCTCGGCAATCGCCGGGGGATTTTTGTTTTATGCTTTGCGCGTTTTGTTTTATATCCTTGCATTTTTGTTTTATGAAACGCAAAAAATATTTTGCGGATAGACAAAAATGTTGAAATTTGCTTAAAATCGCCAATTATGTTTTTTGAAAAATGTTGCATGCGGCGGAGAGATAATCTATTTTATTGTCATGATGAAATCGGTTGTCGAATACAAGGACTATCGCCAGTACATTCTGGATTACTACAGCGAACGCAAGCGTAGTTCCGCATTTACCTGGCGCGAATTTGCGAGGCTCGCCGGCTTTGCCTCGGGGTCGTACTTGAAGCTTGTTTGTGACGGCAAGACCCGCCTATTGGAAGAGGGGGCCAAGAAGACGGCGCTTGCCATGGGGTTGCTCGGCTTCGAGTACGACTATTTTATCTTGATGGTGCGTTACGAAAACGCAAAGACGGAACAGCAGAAAAAGAAGTGCATCGAGGAGATGCGTGCGCTGAGCGACGCCCACCATGTGAAAATCCTGGGCAGCGACTTGTACACTTTCTATGAGACATGGAAGCATTCCGTGGTGCGCGAGCTTGCGGTCGCGATGCCGGGTGCAAAACCTCACGAGATGGCGAAGGCGTGTCGCCCTGCGATCTCGGCGGCGGACGTGAGCGCGAGCCTCAGTTTTCTGATGAAGTCGGGGCTCCTGACGCGCGATATCAAGGGACGTTACCACCAGACGAATCGCTCGCTGACTACGGGCCGCCTGAACGTGGTCGCTGTCGCCGTGCATTCCCTGTTGCGCCAGATGGGCGAGTTCGCACTCGAGGCACTTGACAAGCTGCCGATTTCGGAGAGGCATTTCAGCGGAATCACGATGGGCGTGACTGCCGAGACCTACGCGAAGGTCGTTGAAGAAATTGCGCAATGCCGCAAGAGGATCGTCTCGATGGTTGCGGACGAAAAGCATCCGGATAAGGTTTGCAGACTCAATTTCCAGTTTTTCCCGCTGACAGAGAATTTAAACGGAGTCCAGGTAACGCCGGACAAAGGAGAATAAAGTATGTTTGATAAAAAGGACTTGAATATGAAAAGATGGATTCTGCCGGCGTTCGCGTTAGGAACGATTTTCATGGCCGCCTGTTCCGATGCGGGCAAAGATACCGCCGGAACGAGCGAAGAAGCGGAAGGCATCACCGCGGTCACGGACTGGGAAGTGGCCGGCGTGTCGCAGAAGGGCCCGTTCGTGACGGGTTCGGCCGTGACTGTGCAGGAACTCGACGGCATTACGCTCAAGCAGACGGGCAAGAGCTTCAAGGGCTCCATCAAGAGCGACAAGGGCGACTTCGCCATCAAGGATATCAATCTCAAGTCGCAGTACGCGATTCTTGAAGCGTCGGGCTACTACCGCGACGAGATTTCCGGAAAGAAGTCCGCGGCTCCGGTAACGCTCCGCGCCCTGACGGACTTGTCTAACCGCAAGACGGTGAACATCAACTTGCTCACGCACCTGGAATACGAACGCGTGTCGTATCTCGTGGCCGACAAGAAAATGCCTATTGCCGATGCGAAGGCGCAGGCCGAAAGCGAAGTCTTCGCGTCGTTTGCAATCGAGGGCGAATTTGCCGAATCCGAAGATCTGAACATCTTCAAGACGGGCGACGGGAACGCGGCGCTCCTGGCGGTGAGCGTGCTGCTGCAGAGCGACGTGGATGTGGCGGGCCTCACCGAACGCATGGGCGAATTCAGTATCGCGCTTGCCGAAGGCGGTAGCTGGGACGATGCCGATACCAAGACCGCGATTGCGGACTGGGCATGCGATGCCGACCTCAAGGGCTCGCTGAATACCGTGCGCAAGAATGTGGAAGGCTGGAAATATGCCGATACCGTGCCCGCGTTTGAAAAGTATGTCACGAACTTCTGGTGGAATAATTACGGCCTCGGCGCCTGTAACGACAAGCGCGAAAACGAGACCAAGCGCAACGTGAACAAGTTGAGTAAGCTGTACAACGAGTATTTCGTGTGTGAAAGCGGACGCTGGCATATTCCGGGTGAGGAACCTGTATCGAGCAGCAGTTCGAACCAGGATTCGTCCGGAAAATCTTTTGGCACCATGAAGGATTCCCGTGATGGAAAGGAATACAAGACGGTCCGGATTGGTAATCAGGTCTGGATGGCGGAGAACCTCAACTATGCTGCTGAAGGTAGCCTCTGCTATGGCGACGACGAGAAGAATTGCGAAAAGTATGGCCGCCTGTATGACTGGGACATTGCTTTGGATACGACAAGCGAAGAATGTGGCAAGTACTTCTATAAATGCACTTTGAAGAGTGATTTCTATCCCCGTCAAGGTGTGTGCCCCGATGGATGGCATTTGCCGGATAAGGGAGAATGGATGGACCTTGTGGAATACGCTAGAGATAACAGCCATGAAGATTCTGTTGCGTATAGTTTGCAGTCGTATTACTGGGACGATGATTGGGAAAGGCAGTACGGTACGGACAAGTTTGGATTCAATGCTATGCCTGCAGGTATGTTTGATGGCGAAAATTATGTGGGGCTGGATTCCTTGACTGATTTTTGGACATCGTCTAATACCGAGACTTTTGGGGTGGGAAATATGATCAATACTGTGGATTATGTGATACTTAGGAAAAAGGATTCCGAGATATGGTATTATGGGGCCGATCTCGGATGGGCGCTCTCTGTCCGCTGCGTCAAGGGAACAGGAAAGAAGAGGGGAAGTTCCGATGGTTCCTCTTCCAGCGTCGCTTCATCGAGTTCTGTAACAAACCCGTTTATCAGTTCTTCTAGCCCCGTAAAGCACGATACAATCCCGGAATTGCCTGATGAAATCGCTTTCTTGGAGTCGTTTTTTGATGAATACCAGAGCTATGTGACCTTTGAAAATGAGAAACAGAAAAATTGGGTTATTTCTAAATTGACGGAATTGACTTTTTCTGAGAAAGACTCCCTGCTTGTCAAGATGGGAGACGCGCTCTCTGCTCATGGCTTTGAATATGTTGGGAAAATGCCAATTGATGAAGCGCTTTGTTTGCAAAATGGCGATTCTTCTTATGCCTATGTCAAGAACGTAGCAGGATTGGTGTATAAGATTTATGTCCGTCAAAGAGTTAGATTTGATACGATGCTTTTAGGGGCTCATTATGGATACGACTTGAAGATTGTTTCCCTTGAAGATGGCTACGAGGAGCATTTGACGGTGAATTGCAACTCTCTCGAATTTGACAATGAATTTCCGGAAGAAGTTGGCTTTATTGAGGATTTCGGAACTAATGTTCACAAGGTCGATTGGAATGACGATTCCCTGACAACGTTCTGGTTTATGCAACAAGATGTTTTCTCTTGTAGAGATTCGGTCGCGGCAACATGTGAGGTTGAAGGCAAGACTGATGCTGATGAACGCAGGGATTCTTTGGTGGACGCTCTGATTGAACATGGCTTTGCTTTGACTGGGAAAGATAGTGTGGAAGGGTACCACTTTTATGGAACTTATGGAGCCCAAACAGGAGATGGTCTGTATCATCGAAATATCTATGAGAAAGAAACTGAAGTAGCCAGGTATCGTATAATTACTTATAGCGTGGTGAGCTATAGAGGTGATGTGTTCAATCATTGGTATGTGTACGAAAACGTTTTCGAGATTCATACTTACTACAAGAGTAAGCCCGAGTAGGGTTTCGTTAGGAGGATAGGAATACCCCGTCAGGAATGGCGGGGTATTTTCATATTCCGGGTCATGTCCTCAGAACATGGCGTCATATTCCAAACTGCCAAATTTTTAATAAAAACTCGAAAATTGGTAAAATTTAGCTAAAATCGCCACATTTATGTCCTAAATCATCAAAATGTAGGTATATTTGTACCTATGAAGGAAATCGTTGAATACACGGATTACCGAAAGTATATCCTGGACTACTACGAAGAACGCAAGCGCAGTTCCGTGTTCTCGTGGCAGAAGTTTGCTCAGGATGCCGGATTCTCGTCGGCGGTGTTCCTGAAGTACGTTTGCGAGGGCAAGAAGAACCTGAGTGTCGGTTCTGCGGGTTCCGTCGCGAGCGCCATGGGACTCGCTGGTTACGAACAGACCTACTTTGTGCTGATGGTCTCGTATGCGCACGCGAAAAGCGACAAGGCGAAGCGTGCCGCTTTCGAGGAACGCTGTGCGCTCGCGAAGGCGCACAAGATGCGCGTGCTGGGCAACGACGAATTCGACTATTTCAAGTCGTGGAAGAATCCGGTGCTGCGTGAGCTCGCCCCGCATATGCCGGGTGCCAAGCCTCTCGAGATGGCGCGCGCCTGCAGCCCGTCGATTACCGCGGCCGAGGTGACTGAGACTCTGAACTTCCTGGTAAAACTGAAACTCCTGAAGAGGGACAGGGACGGAAACTACCACCAGACGGACAAGACGATTACAATGGGCGACTTGGATGTCGTGCCCGTGGCGGCGCGCGAACTGCAACGCCAGATGGGAGAATTCGCAATCAATGCCATCGACTTGCCGCTATCCGAGCGCACCATGTCCGGGTTCGTGCTCGGCCTTACGGAACGCTCGTACGAGCGCATTCGCAAGGAAATGGCGGATTTTTACCGCCGCGTCGTGGCGATCGCGACCGAAGATGACGAGACGGAGCGCGTGTACCGCATGAATATGCAGCTGTTCCCGTTGAGCAAGCGGATCGAAACCAAGAAAGATTTAAAAACAAAAAAGGGTTAAGGAAATGAAAGGAGCGATGAACAAGATTTTGGGGGCTGCCGCCATGGCTGTTATGACGGTGGCGTGTTCCAGTTCTGACGACAAGGATGTCGCGGGCGGTGCTTCGGGGGACATGGGCATTGTCGCGAACGTCATTACGGGTGATGCACAGAAAGGCCCGTTCGTGAAGGGGTCTGCGGTGACGGTGCAGGGCATCGATTGCAAGACGTTGCAATTGACGGATGAACACTTCGAAGGAGAAGTCAAGAGCGACAAGGGCGATTTTGCCGTCAAGGATGTCTCGCTCAAGTCGACGTGCGCGCTGTTCGAGGTGACGGGTCTGTACCGCAGCGAAATTACCGGTAAGAAGTCTTCGAAGGAGTTGACGCTTCGCGCGTTGACCGACTTGAAGGACCGAGAGAACGTGAACATCAATATCCTCACGAACCTGGAATACGAACGCCTGTTGCACCTCGTGACCGAAAAGGGGAAGACTTTCGCGGAAGCGAAAACGCAGGCCGAGCAGGAAGTGCTTGCGGCGTTCGATATCGCGGGCGGTTTCGAGGAATTCGAAAACCTGAATATCTTCGAATCGGGCGACGAGAATGCGGCGCTGCTTGCTGTGAGTGTGATGATGCAGGCCGAAACGGATGACGCGGGGCTTGCAAAACGCGTGGAGAAGTTCGCGGACTCGTTCGCGGAAACCGGCGAGTGGAAGGATTCCGATACGAAGAAAGCGATTTCAGACTGGGCTGCAGGAGCCATTGCCGGCAACGGCCTTGATTCCATCCGCAAGAATGTGGAAGCGTGGAACGACGGCGACAAGGTAGCCGCATTTGAGAAGTTCATCGAAGCCTACGCGGATGGTGACAGCATCGTTTTGAGCAGCAGTTCTTTCCGGTCGTCATCCTCGACATCGGTCGAGGATCTGTCAAGCAGTTCTGCAAAGGCAGACGGCAGTGAATACGACGCGACCGCAAATGCGCTGAAGGATTTGCGCAACGGTCAGGTTTATAAGACGGTGAAACTCGGCGAACAAATCTGGATGGCCGAAAACCTGAACTTTGAAACAGATTCCAGTTTCTGCTATAATGACTCTGCCGAAAACTGTGCAAAGTACGGCCGTCTTTACACCTGGACCGCGGCGACATCCGCTTGCCCCGATGGCTGGAATTTGCCCAGCGAAGCTGATTTCGCAGCTTTGGTCAAGGCTGTGGGTGGCGAAGATGGGGCCGCCACTAAATTGAAGTCTACCAGTGGCTGGAGTGACAAGGATGGTAAAAGTGGCAACGGCACTGACGCTTTCGGGTTCTCGGCGCTGCCTGCTGGCATCGGCAATCCTGGCTACTACGGCAAGGGACTCGATACGTACTTCTGGGGTTCTACGGAGTGCGGTAGCGAAGGCGTTCCAGAGACCGGTAACGGCTGCGCGTCCACGATGAGCATGGACTATGACGATGTCGACGTGAGCTTGAAGTCATACGCCGCTAAGGACCTCTGGTTATCCGTCCGTTGCGTCATGGAGGATGGAGAAACTGTTCCGGAATCTAGCTCCGGCGTCACACCGCAGTCGAGCAGTGGCGAGACAAGTGTGTCCAGTAGCAGTTCGGTTACTTTGGCGGTTCCGTGCAAGACTGAAACCGAAGACAATTGCGAATACGGTACCTTGACGGATGAACGCGACGGCCAAACGTACAAGACTGTGAAAATCGGGGACCAAGTTTGGATGGCGCAGAATCTGAATTACGCCGATAGTGCGAAGACTCCGAGCCTCTTGGGACGTAGCTGGTGCTACAACGATTCCTCAAAAAATTGTGAAAAGTATGGCCGTCTCTATACATGGGCTGCAGCGATGGACTCTGTCGAGACAGGCTGTGGCTACAGCGAAAGTGGTACGGGATGTTATCGTACGACGGATGTTCAGGGTATTTGCCCTTCGGATTGGCATTTGCCTAGTTTTGATGAATGGAAGGTGCTGTACGTTTATGCAGGAGAAGAATATATATCGGGCAGGACGCTTAAGTCAAAGAAAGGCTGGAAAGATGATGGAAATGGCTTTGATGATTATGGTTTTTCCGCTATTCCTGCGGGAGAGAAAGATTCTTACCGTTTTTATGATGAAGGTATGCATGCTTCGTTTTGGAGCTCATCAGAGTTTGATTGGTATGCGTCTGAAGAAGCTTATTATTTGGATTTGAGCTACAGTAATTTGCACGCGGAAATTCCTACTTATGTAAAGTACCATGCACGCAGCATCCGTTGTATCAAGGATGGGTCGGCTTCTACGCTGTCTTCAAGTAGTAGTGGAAATTCCGGTGATGCTTTGAATTTTGATTGGAGTGTCTCGAAGGAGTCTTACCTTAATCCGAAAATCAATTATGATACCTTTGTAGACGACCGTGACGGCAAAACATACAAAACTGTGAAAATTGGCAAGCAGGTATGGATGGCGGAAAATTTGAATTATGCGGATAGTGTAAAAACTCCGAGTCTCAAGAAACAAAGCTGGTGCTATGATGATGACGAAGCCCATTGTGACGTGGCTGGCCGTCTTTACACGTGGGCAGCAGCGATTGATTCGGTGGCTCTTGCTATGGACAAGGACAATCCTCAGAATTGTGGATCTATGGGTCCATGCGAACTTCCTGAAAAAGTGCAGGGGATTTGTCCTAATGGGTGGCATCTGCCATCAAAGGATGAATGGGGGATAATGCTTGCCGAATCGAGCGAGAATCCCTTAAGAGCGAATGCCAAGTATTTTAAGTCATCTATTGGTTGGTGTGGTGATGAAAAAAGTACGGATGATTTTGGTTTTTCCGCATTGCCAGCGGGGTATGTAAACATCTTTGGTTTTTCTGTTGAAGATGAACATGCCTATCGCAATGCAGGCTATACGTCTTATTGGTGGAGCGCTGATGAAGATTCGGATGGTCTTAATGGCGGTGTAATGTCTATACAGTGTATTGACAAGAATGCTGAAGTGTCTGATGCTGCTAAGGTGGCGGGGAACCCTGTCCGCTGTGTAAAGGATTAAATTTAGGGAAGGGAGAACAGGTCATGTTTACGATAAAGAAATTTGTGTTGAAGTGGGAAGCTGCCCTTAGTGTGCTCGTGCTGGGCGCCATGTTCTGGGCGTGTTCCAGTTCCAGCTCCAGTCCCGGCGGCGAGGAAGACGTTTCCGGTGGTGCCTCGGGGGATATGGGTGTCGTTGCGATGCAAATTACGGGTGTGGCGCAGAAGGGCCCGTTTGTCGAAGGCTCCTCCGTGACCGTGCGCGGAATCGATTGCGAGACGATGGAACTGACGGGTGAAGTTTTTGAAAGTGCGGCCAAGAGCGGCAAGGGCGACTTTGTCGTTGACTCCGTGATGCTTTCGACTTCGACGTGTGCCATATTCGAGGTGACGGGAAAATACCTCAATGAACTTACGGGCAAACTGTCGGAAAGCGAGATTACGCTCCATGCGTTGAGCGATTTGAAAAACCGCAAGAAGGTAAACATCAACTTGCTTACCGAATTGGAATACGAGCGCGTGATGTATCTCGTGACCCATACGGAGATGTCGTTTGATGAAGCGAAGTTTAATGCTTCGCAGGAAGTGCTTTGGGCATTCAATATTCCAGGCTCTTCCGAAGCGTTTGAGAACATGAGCATCTTCGATTTGGCTGATCGCGGTTCTATCGTGCTCGCGGTAAGCGTGCTGATGCAGGTGTCGAATGATTCCAATGAGAAGGTTGACGTGGCCGCGCGCATAGACCGCTTCGAGGATTCGTTTGTGGAAACCGGCGTGTGGAGTGATTCCGTCACGAAGGCCTCGATTACGGACTGGGCTATATCTGCCGTTTCGAATGGCGAGCTTGATTCCATCCGCAAGAATATCGAAGGCTGGGGTTTCGAATTCACTGTGCCTTCTTTTGAAACGTTCGTGAATATATATGAGTCGAATGCCCGTGCCAAAAGGATGATGGATTCCGCTAGGATTGATGTGGAGTATGTACCACCCTGCAGGAACGATAGCGTCGATAACTGCGAATACGGAATGCTGACGGATGAGCGCGACGGGCATGTGTACAAGACGGTCAAGATCGGAAAACAGTGGTGGATGGCGGAGAACTTGAACTTCGCGTATTTGCAGGGGACGTCCAGCGTGGATTCCAGCAGCATTTGCAATAGTACTTATGGGTGCGAGAAGTACGGAAGACTCTATATGTGGAGTGCCGTGATGGATTCTGCGGGCTTGTACTCGGAAGAAGGCGTCGGTTGCGGTGATGGGATGGAATGCAGGTTTACCGATCCGGTGCGTGGAGTTTGCCCCGAGGGGTGGCATGTCCCGACTCGGGTGGAGTTCCTGAGATTGACCTCATCTGTTAGGGAACCTGGGGCGTCTGATTCTTCGAGCGTTAAACTCAGGGCGTCTAGCGGCTGGCAGCTTTATACGACCAATCAGATCAACGGTACTGACGAATACGGTTTTTCGGCGTTGCCTTCGGGGGTGGCGTACACGAACACTTCCGATGGCACGGTGAATTTCGGCAATACTGATGCAACTTATTGGACTTCTACGGGGCAGACTGAAGACGATGCGTATTATGTGACGCTTTCGAGTTCTCTTTATGCGCTACATGTGTCGACCAGCAAGTACGGTTATTTCGCAGTCCGCTGCGCCAAGGACGAAGATACCGAGGTGGTTCCTTGGTCGTCCAGTTCTGCCAATGATGTAAAATCCAGTTCATCGGCGGATTCTTCTCTAAATTCGGCGGGAGCTTTCAGTTGGTCTGGCCGCGACGGTGAATACTTTGTCGATGCGGGGGTTGACAACGGTAGCGGAACGTCCGGTTATTGGTATGCCATCACCGACGGGGAATTCGATGGCGCTTCTACCTTGACGTGGCCTGTTCCCGTTGCCGACGGGGCTTCACAGGACTCCCTCTCTCCGATTATCGACGAATGTAACGGCATCTGTGCGACATATGCCCTGGATGTAGGGGATTTGGGTGCTACTCCCTATGTCGGCGTTGCTTTCGATGTGGCGGGCAAGGGCTCGGATGGTACGCCGGAACCGGCGGACTTAACCCTCGCGGGAGGCCTCTGCGTCACCTATGTATCCGATGAGAAACTGAAGATAGAGTTGTCTCTCGGTGCCGAGAAGGATAAGGAAATTAGTCACGACTATCCGTATGTTTCTTTGCCTAAGCATGCGGAAGAATACGAAGCGTGTGCCCAGTGGAAAAACTTCGCACAGGGCGGTTGGGGCGAAGCCAAAGTCACGGGGGAAGAAGCGGCAACGATGCTTGCTACCATAAGGTTCGTGATTCAGGCTAAAAGCGGCTCTACCGGCAGCTTCAAGATCACCAAGATTCGTTCCATGTAAAAGGCCTCCTGTATTCCAGGAATACGGGGCTTGTATTCTAAAATACTAAAATTTGCTAAATTTAGCTAAAAATGGTAAAATCTGCACAAAAATGGCGATTTTGTGTTCCAAAACGCAAAAAAACAACCTATATTTGTGTACATGAAGGAAATCGTTGAATACACAGATTACCGCAAGTTCATCCAGGACTACTACGATGAACGCAAGCGTTGCTCGGCATTCACGTGGCGCGACTTTGCCCGCGATGCCGGCTTCACGTCCGCGGTGTACTTGAAGTACGTTTGCGAGGGAAAGAAGAACCTGAGTGTCAATGCCGCAGGTTCCGTTGCCGCCGCGATGGGCCTCGCCGGTTACGAGCAGACTTACTTTGTCCTGATGGTCTCGTATGCACATGCAAAGAGCGACAAGGCGAAGCGTGCCGCTTTCGAGGAACGCTGCGCATTGGCGCATGCCCACAAGGTGCGCGTGCTCGGGAACGAGGAATTCGATTATTTTAAGTCTTGGAGGAACCCGGTGCTGCGCGAGCTTGCCCCGCACATGCCCGGCGCAAGGCCCCTCGAGATGGCGAGGGCTTGCAAACCCGCAATCACGGCAGCCGAAGTGTCAGAAACGCTCGACTTCCTGGTGCGTGCGAAGCTCCTGAAGAAGGACAGGAGCGGAAACTACCGCCAGACGGACAAGTCCGTTTCGATGGGCTCCGTGGATGCGGTCCCCGTGGCGGCCCGCGATATGCAGCGACAGATGGGGGAGTTTGCGGTGAAGGCCTTGGACCTGCCGCTTTCGGAGCGCGACATGTCGGGGCTGACCATGGGGCTTACGCGCCGTGCGTATGATCGGATCAAAAAGGAACTCGCGGTTTGCCGCCGCCGCATCGTGGCGATTGCCGCGGAAGATGACGAGACGGAACAGGTGTACCGACTGAACCTGCAGTTGTTCCCGCTGAGCGAGAAACTGTCTGCAAAAAAGGAATATAGATTTAAAGGGGAGGAACGGAAATGAAAATGAATTTCTATAAGGCTTTTGGAAAGGGTGCGCTCCTTGTGTCGGCGTGCATGGCCATGTTTGTTGCCTGTTCCGATTCCGGCTCCGATGATATCGCCGGCGGTACTTCGGAAGATGCTGGCATCACCGCGGTCACGGACTGGGAAGTGGCCGGCGTTACGCAGAAGGGCCCGTTCGTTACAGGTTCCGCTGTGACGGTGCAGGAACTTGACGGCATTACGCTCAAGCAGACGGGCAAGAGCTTCAAGGGTTCCATCAAGAGCGACAAGGGCGATTTTGCTATCAAGGATATCGATCTCAAGTCGCAGTATGCCATCCTCGAGGCGTCGGGTTATTACCGCGACGAGATTACGGGCAAGAAATCTACGGGCATGGTGACGCTCCGCGCGCTGACCGACCTTTCTAACCGCAAGACGGTGAACATCAACCTGCTCACGCACCTGGAATACGAACGCGTGATGTACCTCGTGACCGAGAAGAAGAAACCGATTGCTGACGCGAAGGCGCAGGCGGACGAAGAAATCCTCGCGGCGTTCAATATCGAGGGCGACTTCGGCGAATCCGAAGACCTGAACATCTTCAAGTCGGGTGACGGAAACGCGGCCCTGCTCGCCATCAGTGTCTTGATGCAGGCGGATGTGGATGTCGCAGGCCTCACCGAACGCATGGGCGAGTTCAGCATCGCGATTGCGGAAGGCGGCGCCTGGGAAGATGCCGACATGAAGGCCGCGATTGCGGACTGGGTATGCGATGCCGACCTCAAGGGAACGCTTGCGAACGTGCGCAAGAATGTCGAAGGCTGGAAGTATGCGGATTCCGTGCCCGCGTTCGAGAAGTACGTGACGAACTACTGGTGGGAAAACTACGGGCTCGGCCAGTGTACCGAAAAGCGCGAAGGCGAAGTCAAGCGCAACGTGAACAAGTTGAGCAAGCTGTATAACGGGTACTTCGTGTGTGAAAGCGGCCGCTGGCTGATTCCGGATGAAGACGGCTCTTCCAGTTCTGCGAAAGACAACTCGTCGAGTTCTGCAAGCGACGGCTCCTCGAGTTCTGCAAGCGACGGCTCTTCGAGTTCTAACAAGGATGGCTCATCCAGTTCCATCTATAACCCGTTCGATACGGTTCCGGAACTCCCTGCGGACCTGGAATTCCTGGATTCCATGTATAAGAAGACAGGCTATGCGAGCATGGGCGAGGGCCAGCAGAAGGTATGGTTCTATGCCAACAAGGCAAAATTCTCTTCGACTACGGCCCAGGATAGCGCTGCGGCGGAACTCGTAAAGATTATCGGGAAAAAGGGATTCTCTTTTGAGGGGGCCGTGCGGAATGACTCGACGAGATATGCCTATTATGACGACACCTCCTATGTCTATGCGATGGAAAAGGATGGCCTGGTCTACAAGATTGCCTTGACGAAAGGATCGTACCCGTCGGCGTTCGAATATGGCTTCGCCATAAAAGTGGTCGTGCTGAAAGCCGGTTTCGAGGAATTGTCCACCAAGACATCGGAATTGCCGGAGGAACTGTTTTTTGCCGACAAGTATATGAAAAAGCCCTTTGAACGCTCCGAGTACGCCGATGGAAAACAGGTCGTATGGCGTGGAGAGAGTGAAGCATGCGGAAGCGGTTGCGATTCCTTTATGGAAGAAATTTTCAACGACGCCAAGGAGAACGGCTTTGCCTTCTCGAGAACCTATTCCAATGATTCTCTGGACAACGATTATACGGAAGATTCGCATGTCTACTCCAAGACATCCGGTGGGAAAGTCTACTCAATTATAGTTACGCAGGGGGAAACGTTCGTTTACAGTGTTGCCGTGGGTAGGTCCTTTAAGTCAGGTATGCTTTACATCAAGCTGATTGTTCGGGATGAAGGCATCGACGAGGTTCCCACGGAAACGGAAAAGGACTATGATTCTCCCAAGTACAGGGAAATTCCCGAAGACCTGAAGTTTGTCATAGATTCGACGCAGACTCGTTATAGGTATTATTCGGAAGACCCGAAGTGGACGACGTGGGTTGGCACTACCATCGTCAATTACGATTCGACCCTTTTTGACGAGGCCAAGACATTGGCCGATGAATTTGCCACCATGGTGAAATCGCGCGGCTTGACCCTGAAAAGCACGGAACAAGTCACGATAACCGATCTGTATTCGATGAATTTCTTGTTCCTGTCTGCTTGGGACATGGAAAATGAAGTGACATTGTATACCTTCGAGAAAGAAACCGAAAAATTCCGTTACGAGGTCTTTGTCTATGCAAGCCTTGAAGTCGGATCTGATTTGGGGACCAGGTGGGTGGAATGCCGCGCCAACATGAGGGCGGTCGTCTACGACAAGTAAGCGTGCGAAAGTAATTTGCTAGGAGGAAAACAAAAAAGACCCCGCTTTTTAGCGGGGCCTTTTTTCGGGTGGATGACCGGACTCGAACCGGCAACATCCAGAATCACAATCTGGGACTCTAACCAATTGAGCTACATCCACCATGTAGCGAGACCAAATATAAAAAAGCCATCCCAAATTTCAAGGGATGGCGGAAAAAAGTTGCCTAATTTAGTCTTTTTTAGTCAAAAAAACTTAATCCGAGGCCTTCTTGGCCATGATGCGGATGAAGTTTTCGCGCTTGAAGTCGTTCCTGTGCTCCATGCAGAAGCGCGGGTAGACCGTCTGCTTCGGGAACACCTTGATGGTGAACAGTTCGTTGCACCCGTCCAGGCAGCACTTGAACGAGAGGTCCATGGATTCCGTGTAGTTGTGGCGGAAGATGATATTCTTGGACTCGATGCTCTCGATGTTCTTCTTCTGCTTCTGGCGCTGCTTGATATCGCGGTGCAGTTCGCAGTACTTGGCAATCGGGTGGCCCCAGAATTCGCGGCCGCAACCGGGTTCCTGGCAAATCTTGAGCTTGATACGCTTTTTCTTTTTGTATTTGGGTAACTGCATGCCCAAAAGTTAGTAAAAAACGCGGAGGGGGTAACGTTTCGGCGCAAAAATCCGTCTATATAAGTATGAGGAATACTGTTTTTTGCGGAATTTTGAGTTTTTGCGTGACGCTGGTCGCCGTTGCCGCCGTCGCGGGATGCACGTACGTGGGCGGCGGGGACTTCCGGGAGGATGTCCCGCTGCGCATGACCTTCCTGGATGTGGGGCAGGGGCTCGCGGTGCTCCTGGAGCTGGACGGGCGGTACGCGATGTACGACATGGGGCCCGACTCGGTTGGGGTGATGGACAGCCTCGAGGCGCGGGGCGTGGATACGCTCGATTGGGTCGTGTTGAGCCATAATCACAGGGACCACGCGGGAGGGCTCCTGGAACTGGATGGTTCCGCCGGTTCAGCTCGGCATGGAACTGCGGCTCGGTTTGGAACTGCGCCGCGGGTCGCCGTGAAGCACCTGTACGTCGGGCCGGACACGTCGGGAGGTTTCGTGCGGGATTCCGCCCTTCGTGTGGCCCGGCGGTTCGGGATTCCCGTGGATACGGTGTCCCGTGGCGAGATGCTCGGTTTTGGCGGTTACGCGGGTGTGAAAGCGGAGGTGCTGTGGCCGCCGGAGTATTCCCGCCTGGGCGGCAACGCCGCGAGTGCGGTGTTGCGCGTGGAATTCGGGGAGGCGGTCGCGCTCTTGACGGGGGATCTGGATTCTGCGGGAGAACGCGGGCTCTTGGAACTTTCGCCGACACTTTCGACGGGCCTCCTTCAGGTGCCGCACCACGGTTCTGCGGGTAGCAGCAGCCTCGCGTTTGTCGGCCGCGTCAATCCAGCGTATGCCGTTGTAAGCGTCGGCGCCAAGAATCGCTACGGGCACCCTGCGGCAGAGGTCGTGCGCAAGTACGTATTGGTCCTGGGGGATTCCTCCAGGTTCTTCCGGACGGACCGGGATGGAAGTGTCGGGTTTGGACTGTACCGTGGCCTGGGAGTGATCCGCTAGCCGCTGAATCCGATGCGCGACTGGAAGTAGCACTGGGTGCTGTCCTCGGCGTTCATGCCGAAGACGTAGGCGTGGTGGTTCGTATTCTTGAAGCGTACGATGGCCACCTTGGCTCCCAGCGGGACTTGCGCGATGTAGTTCATTTGTATGGAACGGATGCGGCGGTTCTTGATTTCGTCTACGTCTAGGGAGTCCATGACCCAGTCCACGTAGCGGCAGTGGTTCACGTGGTTGTTCATGTCGAGGTCGCTGTACTTCGCCACCTCGGTGCGGATGATGCGCGGCTCGATTTCAGGATTCAGGATGTCCATCATCTCGGGCAGGGCGTTCTTGCCGGGGAAGAGCGGGATGGGGAAGGGACTGTTGGCCGGGTTCTCGGACTTGCCCGTCTGCATGTTCACGAGCAGCCAGCTCGATGTCGCCTGCGCGATGGAGTGGCCCTGTGAATCGACGATGGAGTAGTCCTTCAGGACAACCTTGTCCTTGTAAAAGTCCTTGGCCCAGGTGGAGATGCTGAGCTTTTCGCCCCAGACGGGCTGGTGCAATATGCGGATCTTCATGCGGGTGATGACGGTCGTGTAGCCTGCCTTCATCATCTTCCAGAGACCAAATCCGTTGCGCTCAGCATCGGTGATGGCGGTATCTTCCATGAATAGGAACAAGTTCGACAGCTTGAGTCGGCTGTGGTGGTCACAATCCGAGAAACGGACTTCAAAATTTTTGGTCGTGATTTCCTGTTCCATAGGGTACCTCATTATCGCGGGCGTGTCAATAATAATGTATAATTTTCACGTATGAAAGAATTCCAGTTCCGCCCCAGTTTTATCCAGATACCCGCACTTGGTTCCTATGAAGGCGAAATTCGCCTGCCGGGCTCGAAAAGCATCACGAACAGGGCGTTCCTGATAGCCGCCCTCGCAGAAGGCACGACCCACCTGCACAACTTGCTCCGGAGTGACGATACCTGCTATATGGGCGAAGCCCTGCAGAAGCTTGGCGTCGGAATCGAATTCTCGGAAGACTATACCGATGCAGTCGTGCACGGCAATGGCGGCCCGATTTCTGTTCCGGAGGGCGCTCCCGCCGAGCTGTTCCTCGGCAATGCGGGCACGGCGATGCGTTCGCTGACGGCGGCGCTCTCGCTCGGCAAGGGCGTATTCCACTTGCGCGGCGAAGAACGCATGAGCGAACGTCCGATCCGCGATTTGATTGATGCCCTGCGCAGTATCGGTGCGGACATCGCCTACGAAGAAAGCGAAGGCTACCCGCCGGTATGCATCAAGGCCGATGGCCTTGAAGGCGGCGAGGTGAGCGTGCGCGGGAATATTTCGAGCCAGTACCTCACGGCGCTCCTGATCTGTGCGCCATACTGCAGGGCGCCGTTGCATATCCACGTGGAGGGAGAGCTGATTTCGGTCCCGTACGTGCAGCTGACTCTCGACATCATGCGCCGTTTCGGCATAGAGGTGCGTCACGAGGGCATGAGCGACTTTTACGTACCGCAAGGCGTGTACAAGGCCATCGGTGATTTTTGGGTCGAGGGCGATGCGAGCTCCGCGAGCTATCCTCTTGCCGCCGCGGCCATCGCGAAGGGCAAGGTGCGCGCGCTTGGCGTCGGCAGCGAAAGCAGCCAGGGCGACGTCGCGTTTGCCGACGTGCTTCGCAAGATGGGCGCGAAGGTCACCGTCGGTCCGGACTGGATAGAATGCGACGGCCGCGGATGCACGCTCCACGGGATAGACCTCGACCTGAACGATATTCCCGATGCGGCGATGACCGTATCGGTGCTTGCACTGTTTGCGGACAGTCCTTCCAAGATTCGCGGTATCGCGAGCTGGCGCGTGAAGGAGACCGACCGCATCGCGGCCATCACCGCTGAATTGCAGAAGGTGGGCGCGCAGGTGACGAGCGACATGGATAGCGTCACTATCGTCCCGCCCGCACAATTGCAGCCTGCGACCATCGAAACTTACAACGACCACCGCATGGCGATGTGCTTTAGCCTCGTCGCGCTGGGTGGCGTTCCCATCAAGATTATGGACCCTGCGTGCGTGAACAAGACGTATCCGCAGTATTTTGAAGATTTCAACAGGCTTGCCAAATGACGTTTTTCCGGAAGACCGCTTTCATACCGCTTGCCCTCGCGGCCCAGCTTTTTGCCGGGATAGACTTCGCTCCTTACCAGGCGTATGTCGATTCCGTCGTTCCGGGCTCACGTTACGGGGCTTCGGTGCGCTCGGTCAAGACGGGTGTAGAGTATGCGAACGTTCGCGGGATGGAAAAGTTCACTCCGGCAAGTACGCTCAAGACGCTCACGACGGCGGCGGCCATTCATTTTCTGCCTCTGAATTACGAACCCAGGACGGAAATCGCGTTGAACGGAAGCGTCCGCGGGAACGTGTTCTGGGGAACCGTGAATATTCGCGGGGAAGGGGACCCGAATTTTTCGGGACGCTTCTATGCCGATCCGTTCCACATGCTGAATGCGATGGCGGATTCGATACGCTCGCTGGGAATCGATTCCATCCACGGGAAAATCGTGCTCGATACCGCCTATTATAAGGGCCCGTGGAAAGCGGAACACTGGCGCAAGAATTTTTATAACGCCTGGTACGGTGCCGAAATAGGTCCGCTCGGCTTCAATGACAACTGTACGCTCGTGCGCATCAAGCCGGGCGAAAAGGATGGCGATACCGCAATCGTTACCGTGTTGCCCGATGTAGGTTACGTGACCATCAAGAACGAGCTTACGACCGTTGCCGGCAAGAAGAAAAAGTGGACGTACGCCATCGATTCCGTGAAATCCGAAATCACGGTGGGCGGAAACATCGGCGTGGAAGTGGATTCGGCGAGCCTCGTATTGCCTATCCGAAATCCCGTAGGCTACTTCCGTGCCGCCTTCGAGACGACCCTCAAGGAACACGGGATTGTCTTTGCCGAAGACAAGAAGGCTCCCGCCGGCATCGAAATCAAGAAGTTCGTCTTCTCGGCGGCACCGCTCCTGAGCATCCTCGATGAAATCAACCAGCGGAGCCAGAATTTCCACGCGGAGACGCTCTTCCGCAATCTTGGCGCGCAGCTGGCGGGCGAGGGCAGCGTGGAAGGCGGCAAGAAGATGGAACGTAAGTTCCTTGCCGAGATGGGAATCGATCCCGACGATTTTGAGGTGTGGGACGGCTGCGGGCTTTCTCCCAAGAACAAGCTCAAACCCTCGGTGGAAACAAAGATGCTTGCCAAGATGGCCCGCCACCCGAAGGGAAGCTTCTATATCAACAGTTTTGCAAGTCCGGGCGTCGGCACCGGCGGCAAGAGGATGCTCGACTTGCAGTATCCGTGGCTCACGCATTTCAAAACGGGCTTCATCGGCGAAGCGCATGCGCTGGTGGGTTACATCTTCACGATGGATGGCGATACGCTCTCTGTCGCGATGTACCTGAACGAGACGGGAAAGAATCCCGACCAGAAACTCAAGGATGTGCTGGATACGCTTTGGATGCGCCTGATTGCCCAGACGAACGACAATTACGCTTCCCTGATGGAAATGAAGCGCCTGTGGCTTTCGGGAATGAACGTGAAGGGATTGCCGGCGCGGTTGGAACATTTCTCCGGCGCCCTCCTGAAAAAGCCCTACCTTCTCGGACCGATGGGCGAAAGCTACCTGGATTCCATCGAGAACAAGCCGTTAGTTTATCTGGATTCCGTGGACTGCGTCACCTATGTGGAACATGTCCTCGCCCTCGCGCTTTCGCCGAGTGAAGACATGCTGTTCAAGCAGCTCCAGAAAATCCGCTACAAGGATGGCGTGATCAACTACGCGACGCGCAAGCATTACCTGCTGCTGGACTGGGTCGGCGAAGGCAAGTTCGCGCATGTGCTCCCGATGCAGGGCGATACCGTCATCAGGCGCACGATGCCGAAGAATGATTTCTTCAAGGCGAAGAAGATGAAGTACCTGGTCAATGGCGCCCCTGCTGCCGATCCGCAGGTCGATATCCGCTACCTCCCGTACGCGAAGGCCTCCGAATGGGCAAAGACCGCGCGCAGCGACAGCCTGAAGGTTCTCGGGGTCGCATTTGTCGGCAAGTCCGATAAGATCGATGCGACCCATACGGGATTCGTCATCCTGAAACCGGGTGAACCACCCAAGCTGAGGCACGCATCGTCTTTGCGCAAGCAGGTCGTGGAACAGCCTCTGCTTGAATACCTGCAGAGCCGTAACGGCAAGCTTCCGGGAATTACCCTCTTCGAATTTGTCTCCCCCAACTGATTCCAGGACGCTTTAATCGTCGTATCCGAAGGCGAGCAGCGCAACTAGCTCGTAGGGATTTTCCGCATCGACGATGGGCGACTTGTTCTCGAATGCGGTCCATGCGTCGGGCATCCAGCCGTAAGCATTCATCGTGAGTTCCCCGCCCAGGGCAATCTCAGCCTTCTCGATTTCTTCCCACTGAATGGGCGCCGAGGGTGCCTTGTAATAACGCAGCATTCCGAGGGATTCCATCGCTTCGGGATAGTTGTCGATGAGTTGGTAGGCGCAGTCCTTGTAGCTTGTGCCCGCAATGCGGATGATGCGGTAGAGGCGCTTGCGGCCGAGGAACTTGGAAAGGTCGCTTCGGTTCGTTTCAATCTTGGCGCCGTCACCGAAAAACGTCGAAAGTTCGCGGAAAATTTCCGTTTCTTCGTCCATGAGCGGCGAAAGCCTTTTTATAAGCGCTCTGATATCTTCGGCCATACTGGAAAGATATATATATTTAGGGTGAAAAATTGACAGGGGCTGTGTTTTGTCGTATCGAAATTTGCTGAGATTGCTTATTTGCGTCTTCTGGATAATCGCCGTTTCCGGTTGTAGCAGTACCGATGCGGACCAGGAGGAAACTCCCGAGGAAGTCCTTTCTTCGGAAGAGGCTTCCAGCAGTTCCCAGGCAGAATCCTCCTCATCATCTTCTTCGAAAAGCTCTAGTTCATCCGTATCCCTTCCGGATTCGCTTGACGGATTTGAACGCATCCCGGCTACGGGCAAGTACGTTTACCTCGGGACCGAGGAGATATCCGCGAAGAGCAATGAGCGCCCCATGATGAAAGTCGGTTTCGGCTACGATTATTTCATGAGCCGGAGCGAGGTGACTTGCAGCGATTTCAATGCGGTCATGAAGGACGTCTCGGGCCTTATCGTGCCTTGCAAGGACGACAAGATGCCCGCAGCCGATATCACCTATTATGATGCGATACTGTTCGCGAATGCGAAGAGCAAAGCGCTCGGGTTCGATACGGCGTACACCTACACGAAAGCGATCATTGACCATGACAAGCATTGTTCGAACCTGGAGGGGTTCGCTTTCCGTCCGACCGCAATGGCGCTCCGCCTGCCGACCGAAGCGGAATGGTCCTTTGCGGCGCAGACCAGTTGGGACGTAAAGAACAGCTGGAATCTGGGCAACGCGTCGAATGCGGCACACGATGTGTGTTCCTCGCCTGCTTCCACTAAGATTTGCGACATGTCCGGGAACGTCATGGAATGGGTGAACGACTGGCTCGGCAATTATGGCGAGGATGCCGTTGACAATTTTGTGGGAGCCGCACAGGGCGATGGAATCGGCCAGAGGGTCGTGAAGGGTGGTGGCTACAAGACTGCTCCGGAAAACATGAAGATCTATTCGCGCGGGGATGTGTATGCGGTAACGTCTGCGACCCATGCGGATTATGTGGGATTCAGGCTTGCGCTCGGCTCCATTCCCGATCCGGTCTGGCTCGATGGCGGCAAGGCCGTTTCCAGCAGGATCGTGCCGCTCGCGAACGTCATAACGATTCGCGGCATTACGGGAGCATACAAGTCGAAGCTCGTCTTCCGCAACGAGGTGACGGGTAACCTTGCCTTCATCGATTACACGGCTGGCTCGCCTACGGTCGTCGAAATCGAGGACGATCTAGACGCCTACCACCCGGACATTTCTCCGGACGGAAAGCTTGTTGCTTTTTGTACTGGTTTAGAGGGTGTGAAAGCAAATTCCTCTGTCTATGTGCGGAATATCGACGCTGCCGGCAGCGGGCTTGTGAAGCTTAACGTGGAAAGCGCCGCCATCCCGCGCTGGCGTGTGTTGCCGAACGGCGATACCGTTATCGTGTATGTGACTTCCGCCGCCGACAACAAGGATGAAGCGGCGTTCCTTGCGCAGTCTACGTGGCAGGTGAAGTTCTCCGGCGGAAAGTTCGGAACGCCGCAGAAGCTCTTCGACGGCGCTTACCATGGTGGCGTCAGCGACGATAACCGCCTGGCCGTCTCGGGTTCGACACGCCTCCGCGCGCGCATACTCCCGTCCGACAGCGCAGCACAGAATGTCGTGTGGTATGGCAGCGAGCAAGCGTGTAACGTGTCGCTTTCGAAGGACGGAAGCAAGCGCACGCTGTTCCTCGATTTTGCTCCGCAGATTGGGCGCAATGCAGTCGGCTTCGAATATCGGACACATGAAATCGCGTTTACGGCCGACAGCAATGGCAATTTGGTACAGGGAATCGTTGCGCCCAAGCCTTATACTTTCGATCATACGGAATGGGTGTACGACGTGACTCAACGCGAAAAGGGTGGCGTTGCGGTCGCTACGCTCACGAATGCCGACGGTGCGCATCCGAAAATTGTCCTGCTTGATTTTCTGACCAATACCGTCACCGAAATCGTGGAAGGCGAAGACCTATGGCATCCGGCTATGTGGTCGAACTCCGCGGACAACAAGGGCTACGGCAATTTGGATATCGACAGCGCGGGCGTGTACTGCACGCCGGGTTGTGGCGAACCTCCGATGATGTTGCGCTATAAGCTCGAACTCCTGTGGACGCACAAGGACAAGGCGAATACGATCATGCTCGGCTCCTCGCGCATGCTGGAAGGATTTATTCCGGCCCTCCTGAGCGACGACTTCTACGCCATCAATATGGCGAATGTACCGAATCTGCCTTACGTGTCGAAGTACCTGCTCGAGAACTACATCCTCCCGCATGTGCCGAACCTCAAGTATGTGGTGGTTTCGATAGACATCGACTTGTGGAGTTACAGCGAACATTCCAGCTATAATTTCTTCCTCGACGAATACAAGAAGTATCCGGGATTCGTGTACGACGAGAACCATTCTTTCTGGCAGGGAGCGTATCCCGAAGGGCTTGCCGAAATGACGCAGGCGTCCAACGGTTCGGATTTCCATGCGAAGTACTTCAGGGATGAAATGGGTTACGTGAGGTTGGAAGGCGCAAGCTGGGAAGAAAATCCGACGGTCGATTACGACAGCACCTGGCTATCCATCCATCCGACTTCTTATTACGAATCGCTCGGCCATATCAGGGAAATCATCCAGCTGGCGGCGGAGCATAATATCAAGGTGGTGGGAATCATATTCCCGCAGAGCCCGAACTTCAAGAAGACCGGCGGTTTCGGCAAGTACGGGCTTCGCCGCAGCGAAGCTCCCGCATTGATTGCGAACATTGCCGCCTGGCAGGACACGTTCCCGAACTTCACGTTCATGGACGAGAACAAGATGGGCGATCACGATTACACCGACAACATGGCGGTCAACAAGGACCACCTCGGGTATCCGGGCGCCGTCCAGATGTCGGGACGCATCGACTCCGTTCTGAAAACTTTGAAATAAGCTGTTAAGCTAGCGGAGGAACACCTTTCGGGTGAGACGGAAATCCGCTCCGCTGGCCTTGACGATGTAGACTCCCTTGCGGGATTCCTTCCACAGGAAGTTCTTTCCCTTGGCGGTTGCCACTTCGTGACCGTTCATGTCGAAGATGCGCCAGGTGGCGACATCGGACACCGAGAACATCATTCCGTTGCCGAGGTACTCAAGTTCGATACCCTTCTTGGCGATGCGCACCTTCGGAATGCTTACGGGTTTCGGCGTCAGGGAAGACGAATCGCCGACTGTTGCCGTTTTCGGGTTGTCGATTGCGTCGATCACGTTCACGAAGGTCCCGCTCATCAGGGATGTGCCGAACCAGGCGAGGAACTGGTCAAAGTACATTTCGTTGTGGAGCGTATCCTCGAGGGCCGCGGAGGTGTCCTTCGCGAGTCCAAAGTAATCACCGCCTTCGTAGAACTTACCCATTTCTTCGCTAAAGGCGATCCTGTCCGTCTTTTCACCGACAGCCATGGCCGCCGTGGCCCACATGCCGATGGTCAGGTGGCTATGTTCCCTGCGGTAGCGCCAGGTGGACTCGTTCTTTTCGCCGTTGAATTCCATCCACTTGTCTTCGGCGGGCAGGAGTTCACCGGCTTGTTCGATCTGGTAGAAGTTCGCAGCGGGAGCGCCGCCCTTGCCGTTGATGAACTTGAGCGCGTTCTTGAGGAAATCCTTGGCACGGCTTTCGTCGAACCAGATGGCGTCAATGGCGCAGCGCCACAGAATGCGGATAGCATCCTTGTAGAAGGCGCGGCTTTCAAAATAGGCGTTGTAGCCGAGGCCGGCGGAACCGACCCAGCCGCCTTCCGGAGTCATCCAGTCGGGAACCATGCCCATGCTGTATCCGGGGCTCTTGGAAATAATCTCGTAGCTCTTGTCTACGGCTTTCGTCCAGCGAGAACCGTCATTCTTGTCGAACTTCTCGAAGACCTTGTACCAGGCCGGGGAGAAATACCCGGGGTTCACGAATTCGTATCCGCCCCAGTCGGCACCGGGAGCGACAACGCCTTCGGAGCGTATCTGCTTCGATTCCCACATCTTGTCGAGGAGCTTCTGGGCCTGTTCTGCGTAAGTCTTCTGCAGGAACGGAGAGGTGTAGGCGGTCCACTTGCCTGCAGAAACGAGCTTGTCTGCAAAAATCAGGGCGAGTGCGATATCTTCTTCGGCGTCGGTCGCGGCACCGTGACCGTCCATCGGGATGGTTCCATCGGGATTCATGTGCCAGTCGTGGTAGCTTCCCTGCCACATGGTCTCGCTCGCCTTTTCCCACATCTTGTTGAAGCGTTCCTGGTCGTTCGCGTAAAGGGCGACCAGCATGCCGTAGCCGACGCCTTCGCTTACCGCGTCACCCGGCTTTTCGCTCTTGGGGCGATGGATGAGGCCAGCGCCCGCGCTGAACGGGTCGATGTTGCGGCGGATTAGACCTTGCCACGTGCTGTCGAGCGCCGCCTTCCAGTAGATTTCGTCTACCTTGGGCTGGTCGTTGGGCAAGTCAAGAACCGCCAGCGAGTAAGAAAACGCTGCGGCAATGCAGAATGCGGAATACTTGAATATTTTCATAACCTCTCCATACCCCAATCATCTCCCGTCCCAAATATATACAAAATGGGCTAGGACTCCTGTAAAACTTTTGGTAACAGTGAAGGGAGTCACACAAAAAAGACTCGCCCACCCGATGCAATGTAGCATGCTTTGCTGAAAATTATGCAGACGAAGGCCCGCTTCAGCTTATTTCCTTCCTTTTATACTACATTGGCCCCCTTCGGGGGCATTTAGCTCGGCTCAGTCATGTCAATTCGTGCAAGCACGATTGACGCGACATTCGCCTTATGCTAAATTCCCCACAGACATAGCCCTTTGCTTCGCGGCATTGGGCGCCGATTTTTTGAGATTCGTCTCTTATTCTTAGTACGGAAAAATCACCACTTTCAACGTTACACGGGAATAAGACGAACGCTCACGTCCCATTTGGGGCGTGGGTCGTTTGTGCTTATTGTGTAACACGGGTTGTGGTGACCCTTCCGTACTAGTAAGTGCATTCGACTCCACGCCTTTTTTGTTTGCATAAAATCGCATGGAATCAAATCCTTGGAATAAGGCGAATTGCCAACCAAGGATGCGCCATGACAGATTTAGATAAGAGCAAGTTCCAAGCCGTAGAACGCTATATCGCCGAAGTCTCCAAGCAGTTTGCGACGGGCAAGGCAACCGAGCATAGTTACCGTCCGGCGTTGGCTTCGCTTTTGTCGGAACTCTTGCCCAAGTATGTGGTGACGAACGAACCCCGGCGCATTGACTGTGGTGCCCCAGACTACATCATCTCCAAGGGTGGCGCATCGAACATTCCGGTGGCTTTTGTTGAAGCGAAAGACGTGAACGACCGCGACCTGGACGGCAACCGCGAGCACAAGGAACAGTTCAATCGGTATAAAAATTCGCTTGACCACATCTTGTTTACGGACTATCTCGATTTCCATCTCTACGAGTTCGGCGAGTTTGTCGATAGCGTGCGCATTGCCGAAGTTCGTGGCGACAAGGTGGTTGTTATCCAGCCGAATGTCACGAAATTCTTGGAGGTTGTGGATTCCTTCTCGGGCGCACTCCCGCAAAAGATTACGTCTGCGAAAAAGTTGGCGCAGATGATGGCGGCAAAGGCGAAACTCCTTGCCGAAACGATTCACAAGACACTTGAGAATGATTCGGAAAAGACGGGTGAACTGGCGGGGCAGTGGAATGCTTTCAAGAACATCCTGATTCACGATTTGACGGAAAAGGCGTTTGCCGATATTTATGCGCAGACGATTGCATACGGCATGTTTGCAGCGCGGCTCCACGACAAGACTCCCGACACGTTCTCGCGAGCCGAGGCGGCGACGCTGATTCCCGAAACGAACCCCTTTCTGCGCAAGATTTTCCAGAGCATTGCCGGCTTCGACATGGACGAAAGCATCGTCTGGATTGTTGATGACTTGGTCGAGACGTTCCGCGTTACCGACATTTCAAAGGTAATGAAAAACTTCGGGCAATCAAGCGGTCAAGGCGATCCGCTGATTCATTTCTACGAAGATTTCCTGTACCATTACGATCCGAAACAGAAAAAGTCCTGCGGCGTTTATTACACCCCGGAACCGGTTGTCGATTTCATGGTGAACGCGGTGGACGAAATTCTGAAGGACACGTTCAAGCTCCCGATGGGCCTTGCTGACACAAGCAAGGTGAAACTCAAGCGATCGAACGACCTGTATACCGACAATCGCACTACTGACCACAAACGGCATGAGGAAAAGGAATACCATCGTGTGCAGATTCTCGACCCTGCAACGGGTACGGCGACATTCCCGGCAAAGATTGTGCGGAAGATTTACAGCAGCATGCAGGGCAACTTGGGCGCATGGCAGAACTACGTGGACGAACATCTCTTGCCGCGCTTGAACGGATTCGAATTCATGATGGCTCCGTATGCGATTGCGCATCTCAAACTCGATATGGTACTTTCTGAAACGGGTTATGTCCCGAAGAAGAACAATCGTTTGCGTATTTACCTAACTAATTCTTTGGAAGAATGTGACCCCAATACGGGAACGCTATTTGCGCAGTGGTTGGCACAAGAAGCAAGCGAAGCGAACTTCGTTAAGCGCGATACTCCCGTGATGGTGATGATTGGGAACCCGCCGTATAGTGGAATATCCTCAAATAATGGGGAATGGATAACATCTCTTATCGAAGAGTATAAATATATTGATGGTGTTTACTTTAATGAGAGAAAACACTGGTTAAACGATGATTATGTGAAGTTTATTCGTTTGGCGGAAGAATATGTGAATAAGAATGAGAATGGAATCGTAGCTTATATTAATAACCATAAATTCCTTGATAATCCGACATTTCGTTGCATGCGATATCACTTAATGAATAGTTTTGATAGGATATATATTTTGAATTTGCATGGGAATAGCACAATCGGCGAAACGGACCAAACTGGAAAAAAAGATGAAAATGTTTTTGATATTCAGCAAGGCGTGAGCATCAATATCTTTATTAAAGATGGTTCTAAAAATAAAGAATTGGCGGATGTTTTCTATAAGGAATTATATGGGAAACGCCAAGAAAAATTTGAGTATTTGAGAACAAGGGGCTTTTCAACAATAGATTTCAAACAAGTCAATCCCAATGCTCCGTACTACTTTTTTGTGCCTAAGACAGATGAAGGACGAGATTTGTATGAAAGAGGGTTTAAAATAAATGATTTGATAAAAACTAATGTAATGGGTGTTACAACAGCAAGGGATTTTTTAGTTATTGATTCAAGCAAAGAAGTGTTGTTAGAAAGAATAAGAAATTTTGCCAATATAACAGTTTCTGATGATGTCATTCGAAATCGTTATTTCGGAAATAAATCATCTACGAAATATCTTAAGGGTGATACAAGAGGATGGAAATTATCATCTGCTCGTGCAGCCATTCGACAGTTTGACCATAATGAAAAAATTCGAGATATTCTTTATAGACCATTTGACTCACAATTTATTTATTACGCAAAAGAAATGGTTGATTGGACTAGAGAAAATGTTATGAAAAATTTTTTCTCACCTAATCTTGGCTTGTGCTTAATTCGAGTCAATCGTGATGAAGCGTGTACAATATTGGTGACCAATAAAATCACGGATAAAACGATTCTTTCTTCAAAAGATAATGCCAATGTCTTCCCTCTTTACCTTTACCCGATGGAAAACGAAGTTAATCTTGGTGAACAACGAAAGCCAAATCTTGATGAAACCATTTGGCGTAAAATAGATGAATGTGTAGGGAATAAAACTACTCCCGAGCAAGTCTTTGATTACATCTATGGAGTTCTTCATACGCCCTCGTATCGCGAACGCTATAAGGAATTCTTGAAAATCGATTTTCCTCGCATTCCTTATCCCGAAAACGCAGATGAATTCAACCGTATCGCCGCCATTGGCGAAAAACTCCGCAAACTCCACCTGATGCAGGAAATCCCGCAGCCGCTGACCGTCTCGTTCAATACTCCTGGTGATAATGTAATCTCTGATCTTAGATACGAGAAGGAGAACCCCGACCGAGTCGGGGAAGACAAAGTGGGTAAGGTCTTCATCAACAAGTCGCAGTGCTTCGAGAATGTTCCCGAGTCGGCATGGAACTTCTACATCGGCGGTTATCAACCAGCACAAAAGTGGCTCAAGGACCGCAAAAATCGCACACTCACTTACGACGACATCGAACACTACCGCAGAATCATCGCCATCCTCATCGAAACCCACAACCTGATGCGGAAATTAGACGAAAAGTGAACGGGAATGCTTCGAAAACCCCAAAAAGTTCCCGAAATTGACATAATGGATGCATTATTTGCGCTTTATTGGACGATAATGTGTACCAAACGTGCGTTTTTTCAGAAAAGATGCAGGTTTGCTATTGACTTTCTTGCTCGGTTTGTTTATATTAAAGAAGCAGGAGCCCTCGGCAAAGGGCTCCTGCAAAGTACGCCAGACAGACTGTCTAACATACCGGTACAGGAAAGATAGCAAAGTCTGGCAATGTTAAACCTCTTACACCGGTCCAATAGGGGCCAAAGGAGCAACAATGCCAAAATTATCTGATTATTTACTTCCTTATGGGGAAAGGAATCGAACTATGCAGGATACCCTGCCAGAACGCCGCATAAGTGCCAGGGATGTCTTGTCTAGGTACCTGTCGACAGAACCAAGACGGGAAACCGCAAGTGCAGAAGCACGACGTACGGCTTCATCGATTCTGTATCAAACCCTTTGCATGGGGGCTGCTGCAAGGTTCAATCCGTCCAGACTGCTGAATATTGGCCACCCTGAATATACGCCAAAGCCAAACATCTCGAGTCGAGCGACCGCGTTTGCCAAAGCAAGTGATATCTTGTCGCCAAATCAAGATGATCGTGGTTCGATGCGTGGGGCTTTCAGGCATGGTTTATGGCAGGCGGAAATCACGTCGCAGTATGGTAAAGACATGGCTGAGAGGATCGGCAATTGCCATGAACTCGGCCAAAAGATGGATACTGTAAGAACGACCTATCGGACGATTGACGAGGCTGATCGAGCGGCTGATTTGCGAAACAACGTGATTGGCAGACAGCTGGGCGAAAAGTACAAAGACAAGTCTATGAAAAGCAAGACGTACGCTCTGTTGGTTCAGGCTTTGTCGGATGGTTTGTTTGTTTCAACGCAAAATCCTGATGGATCTTATGACGTAAAAAAAGAGAAAATAAGTTCAGGAGCGTTTAACAGGTATTTAGAGGTGTTAAATTCGTTAGATGAAAATGGAAATCCAAAATAAAGAATATGATTGGAAGTCTAGGGCGATTCTTGCTGTGGGAACGTTTGCTCCCATAGCAGGTATTGTCATCTTTTGGTTGATGTGGCCGTTTTGGGATTCTCATAATTCCATATTTTCAGAAAGTTTCTCCATCGCTTCTTCAAGGTTTATGTTCTTTTGGTTCTTGAGCCTTTTTGTAGTGATTGTGCATAATACTTTTTGGAAAAAAGAGCCTTTTAAGCCGATTTTCTACAAATCATTTCCGTATATAACAGCGTGGGTGTTTTTATATGTTATGGCGGCTCTTCTTTATTTCGCGTATGGAGGTGGAGGGGATGCCCCTAATTTGAGAGATGAAAACGATTTGTTTATGCTGGGAGTGTTGTTTCTGCTAGGAGTGGTATTGTTTATTTATGTAGGGACTTTTTTCATGGCGTTCTTTTCAAGGATATCCTATAAGAAATGGCTTGTTTGCTTGGGAATATCGCTTAGCCTTTCCATCATTTGTATACCAGTGATGCTAAATCTATGATTCCTTTCCTAAAAGACCGCATTAAAGATTACGATGCTAACCAGTTCATCAACGAACTGGTCGAGGCTTCGAAGTTGTTGGGCGAACTTGATGCGAAAATTGCCGGGTGCAAGTTCAACAGCGTATTGATGCCGATGTTGCACCAGAAGGAAGCTATCGCCTCCATGTACATCGAAGGAACGCAGACGACCTATTCCGAGATGCTCAAGGAAGAAGTCGAGGAGAAGCCCAGTAAAGCGAAAGAGTATATCGAATATTCAAATCATCTGACTGCATTAAGTAGGGGCGCGGACTATTTAAGGATGGAGAACTTTTCTAATGCATTTATTAAGAGCTTTCGTGCATTGATGTTTCGTGGCCTTGTACCCTCGCAAAAGGAAGTCTTCCTGGCCCGTTACAAGGAAGAGCAAAACCGCATTGTCAATTCTAGTGGGGACACTGTTTTTGAACCTCCTTCACCTCAAGAAACTGGTAGGTACATGAACGACCTTCTGGATTACATGAACAATGGCATTGATGGAGAAAATCCTTTAATCAAGGCTGCTGTCGCGCATGCGCAATTCGAGACGATTCATCCGTTTGACGACGGTAACGGCCGCGTGGGGCGTGCGCTTATCAGCCTGTATATGTACAAGGCGGGGCTTATCCGGTATCCGTATTTCTACCTGAGCGAAGCGATAAGTGAAGACAAACTGATGTATTATAGTTCGTTGACAAGTTCGCGTGAGGGAAATTTCACAATTTGGATAACGTATTTTTTGAGGAAAGTCGTTGCTCAGGCGAAGAAACATATACGGTACATTGATTCTATGGATGAACTATACGAGCGGACCAAGATAAATGTAAAAGAGGTCGTGAATAGTCCGAAATATGAGGCTATTATTGAGAGCTTGTTTAAACGGCCTATAATAAAGTCGTCCATTTTGGCAGACCGGTTGAACGTGTCGGTAGGCCAGGCGAAACGTTATCTCGATATATTGGAGTCCAAAAGAATCCTTTTCTCTTTAGAAGGGAAAAAGAACAAGCGTTACGCCTTCGCTGAACTGCTGGATCTTATGCGCTAATCATACGGTTTTTGATTCCGTTCGCTTATGAAAAAAGACCGAGACAACAAGTCACGGTCTTTATTTTTTTTGGATTCTATCGTGTCCTTGCGGACACTCCAGAATGACATGTCACCCTGGAGCCAAAGGGGCGTTCCAGCTTACTTCTGATGCGCCTTGAACCACTTGATGAGCCCGTTGGTAGAGCTGTCGTGGTTCAGTTCGGCGTCGGCCTTGGCAAGTTCCGGAAGAATCTTCTTCGCGAGCTGCTTGCCGAGTTCAACACCCCACTGGTCGTAGCTGTTGATGTTCCAGATAACGCCCTGCG
>CAMJQW010000008.1 GCA_946408125.1 uncultured Fibrobacter sp. | reverse complement strand
GACCTCGAAATTGACGTGTTCGACACCGTGAAGGTGAACGATACCGCCCTCTGCCGCGGTAAGGTGAAGAAGGGTACGGCTAACGAATCGACGATGGGTGCCGTGTTCATGGCAACCGTCGATAACGACCGCCGTAACGACATTCGCAAGAACCACTCCGCCACTCACTTGCTGCAGGCCGCTCTCCGCCAGGTGCTCGGCACCCACGTGCAGCAGCAGGGTAGCTTTGTTTCGAACGAACTCCTCCGCTTCGACTTCAGCCACTTCAACGCGATGACCGCCGAAGAAATCCAGAAGGTGGAAGACATCGTGAACGCGAAGGTCATGGAATGCCTGCCGGTCAATACCCAGGTGATGGGTGTGGACGAAGCCAAGGCAAGCGGAGCCATGGCTCTGTTCGGCGAAAAGTATGGCGACGAAGTCCGCGTCGTGAAAATGGGCTGCGCCAATGAGGAATTCTCCAAGGAACTCTGCGGTGGCTTGCACGTGCAGAACACCGGCAACATCGGCCTCGTGAAGATTGTTAGCGAATCCAGTGTGAGCGCTGGCGTGCGCCGTATCGAAGCCGTTTCTGGCCGTGGCGCCTTGAGCCTCCTCCGTGCCGGTACGCAGATTCTTACGGCTCTCCGCGAACAGCTCCGCTGCAAGGACGTCGAAGTTCTCGACAGGATCCAGCAGTCCTTCGCCAAGACGCAGAACCTCGAAAAGAGCCTGCAGTCCGTGAAGCTCGAACTTGCGACGCTCGCCGCTGCCGAACTCTTGAACGGCGGCATCAACGTGATGGGCGTGAACCTCTACGTTCGCGAACTTTCCATCCCTGACGAAAAGTACAAGAACTTGCTGGACGGCGTTCAGAACAAACTCGACACCGATAGCGTCGCCGTGATTGCCAACAAGGATAACGGTGCCGGTAGCATCGCCGTGATGGTGGGCAAGAATGTCCAGGCCAAGGGCATCAAGGCCGGTGACCTCGTCAAGGATCTCGCCGCCGCTTGCGGTGGCCGTGGCGGTGGACGTCCGGACCGCGCTCAGGCCGGCACCAAGGAAGTCGACAAGATTGCCGGTGCCATCGCGAACGCGAACAACTGGATCCGTGCCAAGCTTGGTGCATAGTCCCAAGCTCGGCGCCTAGCCCGATTCAAAAAAGGAGGAATGAGTTATGCGTAAAATCATCGGCCTGCTGTGCTTGGCAAGCCTCTTCGCCGCTTGCGGGGACGACTCCAGTTCGGCACCCGCACCCGTGGAACCTTCCAGCTCGGAAGAAGTCGTCGAGTCTTCTTCGTCGATGCCGGTACCGAGCAGTTCTTCTATCCGGAGTTCTTCGGCGATATCCTCGTCTGTCGAAAGTTCCAGCTCGGAGCCTTATGTCGAAAAGCACCTGGCGTGGAATTACCTGAACCCGGCGCTTTCCTATGGCGAAGTCACCGACGAGCGCGACGGACGCGTGTACAAGTACGTTGAGTTCGAAGGCTACATCCGGTTCATGGCCGAAAACTTGAACTATTCTGATTCTATCACCAATCCGAATTTGTTGGAGAGTTCCTGGTGCCCTTATAACAACCTGGATTCCTGTTCCAAGTACGGGCGCCTGTATACCTGGGCGGCTGCCATGAATTTGGAGCCCAAATACAACTATGAAGAATTTACGGGCAAAAAAGGGATACCTAAACACATAGAGTATCAGGGGCTTTGTCCTGATGGATGGTTCATGTATGCCGATAAATGGGTTTGGAGTGAAGCTGTGTGGCAGCACCAGCCTGTTGAATACTGTGCTCAGGAAGGCTGGAGGTATGAAGGCTGCACGAACGAATTGGGCTTTACGGCCTTGCCCGGAGGCTATTATGAAGATGGCGTATTTAAGGAAGTGGGAGAGAATTTCTACTACTGGTCTGTGCAGGACGGTGGCGGAGTCGACTATGAAACGGGAGGACGTGGCTCCCTATATTCAAAGTCAGGTGATTACGGCATCAGTTTCGGCAGGAACGTCAATTTTACGGTGAAGAAGACCGTAGGCGCGGCTGTTCGCTGCTATCAGACGATCCCTCAGGACCCGTGCGCCGATCCGGATAATCCCTACTGCAGCAGCAGTTCTACCGCCGAAAGTTCAAGCACAGCAATCGAAGACAGCAGCAGTAGCGAAACCGCTGACGAAAGCAGTTCTAGCGAATCTGTCGAGGATAGCAGTTCAAGCGAAACCGCCGAAGAAAACTAGCCGGAATTTGAAAAAAAACGTCCCGGGGAAACCCGGGGCGTTTTATCATTGAGAGGAGAACAGTCTTTTTTCGAAAGGCAACCGCTATTCTTCTTCGCGGCTCAAGCGGAGCTTGCAGAAACCGCCTTCCACGACAACGTTGAACGGAGAGAGTTCAACCTTTTCCATTTCCCAGTTACCCACATTCCAGTGGTCGGAGAGGGCCGTACCTTCGAAGTCGTCCTGCCAGAGCTGCGTAAAGCCCTTGGTAGCCGCGTCGTAGGCATAGACACGCACGTAGTCGATAACCTGTTCCTGCGGACCGGCAGCGAGTTCCTCACCCGTGAACTTGCCCACCCAGCCGACACTCTTCGATGCCCAGAGGTTAAAGCGAAGCGACTGGTTTTCGGTCAAGAAGGCAACCTGGTCCTTGTCGGCGTGCGTACCGCGTTCCATGCCGAGGGTATCGCGGCGGATTTCCACGCTGTCGATTTCCCAGGCGACGTATTCCGGAGTCCACACGATGGCGAACAGATGGAAATCCTGCGTCGCGTCAAAGCCGAATTCATGCAGCGGCTTGCTTTCGGAAGACGTATTCGCCTTGATGGACGGATCGGCTTCGCGGGTAATGATATTGGACTGCCACATCGTGCCGCCCTTGCCCAGCACCTCGATATCGATTTCGTTCCAGGGCTCATCTTCCTTCCTCCAGGAATCGTCGTAGTAAAGGAACATCGAGCTCACGGAACCCGGAATGGACACCATCTTCATGCGGGCTTCGAAACGACCGTACTTGAATTGATCCGTCCCGCTGAGTTCGGCACCGTAGAATACGTAGTTGCCCGAACCGGATGCGGACGAAGTCGGAACGACCGCCGAGGAGGACGCGACGAGCGCATCGGAAGATCCGGGAAGGATAGCGTCGGAAGATTCCGGAGCGCCTTCGGCCGTTTCGTCAACCGGGGGCATGAGCGTTTCAGTGGAGCATGCAAACATCAGCGCCACGGGAAGCGCCATCGCGATAGGTAAAATCTTTCTGGTTTTCATATTGGACCTCACTTGTTTTACACCCCAAAGATACACACTCCGGCGCCGTCAAGCACGTCCAACGCGCAACAAATCGTCACAACTGTATCAAGTGTATCAAAACCGGCTTGCACACGGGAACGTTCAACAAACAAGAGCTTTCCCCGTAAAACAACGGATTCGCGAGGATGTTTTATATTTGTCGCATGGTAAAGGGAATCATCAACAAGCTGGAGACCTTCGGTTCGGTGGACGGGCCCGGTGTGAGGTTCGTCATATTCGTGCAGGGATGCCCGATGCGTTGCCAGTTCTGCCACAACCCCGAGACCTGGGATTTCGGGTGTGAAAGCACGGGAGCATTCGAGATATCGGCAGGCGAGCTACTGAAGAAGGCGCTGCGATACCGGAGCTACTGGGGCAAGGATGGCGGCATCACCGTCAGCGGAGGCGAGCCGCTCGCGCAGATAGATTTCCTTATCGAGTTTTTCGAAGCGGCCAAAGCCGCAGGCGTGCATACCTGCATCGACACTTCGGGCGTGAACTTTGTACGTAACGAGCCGTACTTCGGCAAGTTCGAGAGGCTCATGAAGTCGACGGACCTGCTGCTCGTCGACATCAAGAACATCGATTCTGAAGAACACAAGAAGCTTACCGGGCATGACAACAGGAACATCCTCGACATGTTCCGTTACCTCGACAAGATCGGCAAGCCCATCTGGATTCGGCACGTGCTAGTGCCCGGCATGAGCGACAACGACGCGCTCCTCGAACGGACAGGCGCTTTTATCCGGACGCTCCACAACGTGGAGAAAGTGGAGGTCCTCCCCTACCACGCACTCGCGCTCGCCAAGTACCAGCAATTGGGCATCGACTACGTGCTGAAAGACGTCAAGTCGCCGACACCGGAACGCATTGAGAACGCGAAAAAGATTCTCGAAACTGCGAAGTATACTCGCTGGAAAAAATAGACCCTCGCCTTCTCCACAAAGTGGATAACTGCCACTAAGGGACTGAGTCCCAAGTGTCGTATAGCGAGGGTGACGTCATTCTCGCGTAGGCGAGAATCTTTTAAGCATAGTCAAACAAATCCCTCCACTCCGGATTATTCTCATTGATGAGCCTTTCTTTCCATTCACGATTCCAATGTTTCAACTGTTTTTCTCGTGCAATAGCATCGTTCACAGATTGAAACCTTTCAAAATACACAAGTCGGTCTACATTATACTTTGCAGTGAACGAAGCGGGATCAGTTTTTGACTTATGCTCAAGGATTCTCCTTTTCAAATCATTTGTAACTCCAATATAAAGAACCGTTTTCTTATAGTTACTCATGATATATGTCGCAAAAGGCGTTATCTCATTGACATCCATAAATCATTTCCTCCATTAAAAAGACCCTCGCCTTCGCGAGGGTGACAATTCAATACGAAGTATTACGCCGTTTATTAGCCCTTGATTGCATCGCCCATGGAGAACATAGGCATATACATTGCGATCAAAAGACCACCCACAGCGCCGCCGAGGAACACGATGATCAACGGTTCGATCATGCTCACAACGGAATCCACCGCAGCATCCACTTCTTCGTCATAGAAGTCCGCCAACTTCAAGAGCATGCCGCCCAAGTTACCGGTCTTCTCGCCCACGCCAGTCATCTGGATCACCATGGGCGGGAAAATGCCTACTTCTGCCATAGGATCCGCAATACTCTTACCGCCGGCGATGCCGATCGCAATCTTACCGATGGCTTGTTCCACTACCTTGTTACCAGCCGTAGAGGCCACGACCTTCAAGGCTTCCATCACGCTCACACCTGCATTCAACAAAGTTCCGAGAGTTCTCGAGAAACTCGCCGTAGAAGACTTGATTGTGAGGTCACCTATCTTGGGAACTTTCAGCATAAACTTGTCAAACGCAAACTTTGCCGCAGGGATCCTCATGACCATCTTGAATGCCACAATCACGAGGACAAGCGCAATGAAGAGGAAAGCACCATTGTCACGAATAAAATCAGATATGTTCATCACCACCTGCGTCGGGGCAGGGAGTTCCGCATCGAGGGCGGCGAACTGTTCGGCAAAGGTCGGCACCACGAACGTCATAAGGGCAATCACCACCAAGATACCGACGATGATAACCATCACCGGGTAAGTCAGGGCCTTCTTCACTTTGCGCTTGAGGCGCATACTATTTTCCATCGTCTCGGCAAGACGCTGAAGGATCCCTTCAAGGATACCGCCCGCTTCGCCGGCCGCCACCATGTTGCAATAGAGGGAGTCGAAAACTTTCGGATGAAGCGCAAGCGCATCCGCCAAGGACGAACCACCGTTAATGGATTGGGTCACCTTGTGGACGACATTCTTGAGTTCTGGATTTTCACACTGTTCTTCGAGAATGTTCAGGCACTGCAACATCGGAAGACCGGCGGAACACATGGACGAGAACATACGCGTAAAGCGCGTGAGGTCCTCGTGCTTGATGCCGGTACCAATCTTGATCTTGATTTCGGTCGGCTTCTTCTTGAGACTCACGATCACCAGGCGGCGACGCATGAGCATGGCTTCGGCTTCGGCCTTGTCCTTTGCCTCGAGAGTACCTTCGAAATTGTTGCCTTGGGCATTTTGCGCCTTGTACAGGAATTCTGCCATCGATTAGACTCCTTCCTTCACGAACAACTGTTCCAGCTGGTCCGGACTCGGTGAACGGGCCAGAGCCTCGAAACGATCCACCTTGCGGTTCTTCACCAAATCGCAAAGGCACATGTTCATCGTGTTCATGCCGAACTTCTGGCCGATTTCAATCATCGACTCGATCTGGTGAACCTTGTCGTCACGGATAAGCGCACGGATACCCGGTGTCACGCTCATGATTTCGTAGGCCATCACACGGCCGCCGCCAATCTTCGGGACAAGGGTCTGACAAATGACGCCCTGGAGCACGAACGAAAGCTGCGTACGCACGGTCTGCTGTTCACCTTTCGGGAAAGCATCCACCACACGGTTGATGGTCTGCACACAAGAGTTGGTATGCAAGGTCGCAAAGGCCAAGTGGCCGGTTTCTGCAATCGTAAGGGCCGCACGGATGGTTTCCAAGTCACGCATTTCACCGATAAGCACCACGTCCGGGTCCTGACGCAAAGCCATCTTGAGCGCCTGGGAGAAGCTGTTGGTGTCGCTTCCGACTTCACGCTGGTTGATCATGCATCCCTGATGCTTGTGCAGGAATTCAATCGGGTCTTCCACCGTCAGAATGTGGTCATGGCGTTCCTTGTTGATCTTGTCAATCATGGCGGCAAGCGTCGTGGACTTACCGGAACCGGTCGCGCCGGTCACCAGCACCAGCCCGGAGGGGCGGGTCGTAAATTCAGCCAGGATCTTCGGGAGGCCGAGTTCCTTGAAGGTCTTGATTTCAAGCGGGATGATACGCAGGGCGAGAGCGACGCAACCGCGCTGCAGGTAGGCGTTGGCACGGAATCGGGCCAGGTTCGCGATACCGAAGGAGAAGTCGCATTCCTTGTTCTGCTCGAAGGACTTCTTCTGCATCTCGTTCATAAGGCTATAAGTCATTCGCATGGTCTCATCGGGTTTCAGCTTGTCGTTCCCGATGGGGGTGAGCTTGCCCGAAAGGCGGACAAGCGGGGGTGCACCTGCGGTAATATGCAAGTCCGAAGCACCTCGTTTAACCATTTCAGAAAGAAGATCTTGAATATTGTATGCCATATTCAAGAATATAACTTAAAAAGTCCCGAAAAAAAACATAAATTCTCACTAGATATGCGGCATAAGCCCCTCAAATTGTTGGCCATCGTTCTTTTGGCGGTCGTTTTAGTCCTTGGATACCTCGCGCACAAGGAACTGGCCAACCCGTTCCAGGAAATGCCCCGGACCATCGCGAACTTCTCCGCCCTTACGACCAGCGGAGAAAAGACTGAATATTATTACGAACGGGGCGACGTCACGCTCATCGTGCTGAGCGCGAGCTGGTGCCCCGCATGTATTGCCGAAATGCCGACCCTCAAAAAACTGCACGAGGAATTTTCGTCAAGAGGATTCAAGATCCTCATGGTCAGCGAAGACGACAATCTCAAGATTGCCGCGAGGTTCAAGAAAGCGCAGTCCATGCCCTGGACCGTCGTCCACTGGAATTACGACCTCATGAACGCGCTCGGCAATCCGCGGGTCATCCCCGTGTCCTACCTTGTCGACGGCAACGACGACATCGAAGAAATATTCGCCGGTCTCGTAGACGAAAAAAGGATGCGTTCCAGCATCGAACACACCCTCAAGCATTAACTAACCAGCGGTTCCATCAAGCCACGGGACTCGGGAACAGGATCACGTCCGCAATCTCGTTCTTACCGAGCGCCAGCATGAAAAGGCGGTCCAGCCCGAGCGCCACGCCCGAGCAAGCGGGCATTCCTGCCTCAAGTGCCGCCAAAAACCTTTCATCCATGGGCGGGAGTGGCTTGCCTGCACGGCGGCGGATTTCAAGGTCCGCTTCAAAACGACGGCGCTGCTCGGCAGCATCCGTCAATTCGGTATAGCCGTTGCACAGTTCAACCTTGTTCACAAAGAGCTCGAAACGCTTCGCCCAGGTGAGGCCATCCTTGTCCACGTAGGTCTGCGCAAGTGCCGCCTGCGAAGGCGGATAGTCCATGATGAATTCCGGACCGTGCGTAGCGAGCGCAGGTTCCACAACGAACACCATCAGGTAATCCCACCAGTCCTCGCGGCTCATCATTCCCGAACGTTCCGGAACGGGTACGCCATAGTATTCGCACGTATCGGAAAAATTCGTAAGGTCCCTGCAGAACGGATCGACACCGGCGTAATTCTTGAACGCGTCAATCCAGCGGGTCCGCTTCGCATTCAGCGGGTGTCCAAGAATCTCGCTCACCAGAGCTTCGACTTCATCCATCAGCTGTTCCTGGGGCATGCCTACGCGATACCACTCCACCATGCTGAATTCGTTGTTGTGGTGTTCGCCGAACTCGTCCTTGCGGAAAGATTTCGTTATCTGGAAGATGTCACCGAATCCGGCGGCGAGCAAACGCTTCATGTGGAATTCCGGACTCGTGATCATATACTGACGAGGTCTCGAATCCACCTCGAAGTAATCGAGCTGAGGATCGGTACCGCCGGCGTTCGAAAGCGTAGGCGATTCGACTTCCAGAGCGTTCCTGTTCAAGAAAAAGGTGCGCACCTTCGCCAGCAGGGACTGGCGTTCAACCCAAGTCTCGCGGGTGCATGTCGGAGCAAACTTACTTCTTATGGACACCATCTCAGACCTCACTCCGCAATCTTGACGCAGCGCACCGCAAGGTAAAAGCCCTTGTCAACAGAAATCGAAGAAACTTCCTTGTCCGCGCTGAACATCGAGCGCGCAGTTCCGCGCTTGTCGCCATCGGCCTTTTCCGTCCAGAAGTAGGCGCCCTCGCCTATCGTCGTCGAAATACCGTTCTTGTTTGCATACCCGCCGAACATCGCCGAGAAAGCGTAGTCGTCGCTGCCATTGCTGCGGAGCTTTACTGCGGCCTCGCTTGCACCGCCGGCATACACCTCGAGCATTTTCCAGTCGCCGTCCGTCGCGAGGCGGAACCCGTCCGGGCATGCCGTCTTCGCGGCCTCCTGCGTGTAGAGCCTGCCGTAAGCCTTGCAGTTCTCGTCGTCGCGGTCATAGCAAATCGAACCTTCTTCCATGGCGTAATTCAGGTTCTGCACGAACCAGTGCGCCCCATTGATTTCCTTGACCCTGTATTCCTGACCGTCGCGCGGATCCGTAATCCTTTCGAATACGGGACAGCGCGTTTCGAATTCGAGACCTGCAAGAATCGAATCCACCTGCGGTTGCCATGCCGTACAGAACCTGAAGAGCTGACCGCCCGGCAATGCAGTGCTGTCCGCCTTGTGCGACTCGGCCCAGCGCTGCACATACTTGATAGAAGGAATTGCCGTGTCCGGGATGGAGAGCGGCTTCGCATAGGATTGCAAGAGCGACGCGAACTTTTCGGCAACGCTCATCGGGCAGCTCCAGTAACCGTCCTTGAGTCCGGTCCCGAGTTTCGCATACAGCGGAGAGGGCCTCGTCACCGAGATGGTCGTATCCACATACTGTTCCGGAGTGGCCGGGCACGAAAGCTTGTGGGCGACATCGTACATCGAATCGGCCTGGGCTATGCAGCGCGCCAGGCATTCCTCTTTCGCCTTTCCCTTCTTGGGGCATGCGACCCACATCGTCGTATCGACCTGTTCCTTGACGGGCTTTGCGAAAGCCTTGGTCTTGAGCGCCGCCTTCGCCACCTTGTCAAGAGCATCGAGTGCGTTTACATTTCCCGCCAGACCGTCATTGAGCAAATACGTTACCACTTCGGTACAGGCCTTGAGCGCCTTCGCGTTGCCGCACACCTTCACGCCGTAGCCGTACGCAAATTGGCTCGGGCAAGCAGCGAAACTTTCGTCGGGCATCTGCTTGAAAATTTTCTCGTATACGCCCACGGCGTCATTCGCCGCGAGCTTACCGCAATAAATCTCTTCTATTTCTCCCTTCTTGACCATCTTCTTTGCAGTGGCCAAATCTCCGGAATCAATTGCCTCATGCAAGGCTTCCTGTGCGAAGACTCCCTGGGAAAGGAATGCGACAGAAAAAACAAGTGTCGCAACAAAACAACATTTCATTCTTCTATTCTAACCTCGACGCCATCACATCCCAAACATACACCAATGTGACTCACGTTTTCTTTTTAATATAGTAATCGTTTTCGCAAAAAAGCCACCATAAGATATTTTTACAGCAGGGCCGTTTCACGACATAGAACAGGGCAAAACAGCCCAAAAAACGAGTTTTGAGCGCGTTCTCGTGTAAACTTGCGTTTACAAAAAGCGCAATCAAGACAATTATGCCTTACTTTTCTAAATTGCACCCTATGTTTGACGCAGAAAAAGTCCGCAGCGAATTCCCGATGCTCATCTCAGGCGACAAGGATGTAAAGCCCCTCGCCTTCCTCGACAGCACCGCCACCACGCAGAAACCCGCGTGCGTGATCGACGCGATGGACGACTTTTACCGCGAACACTACAGTTCAGTAAAGCGCGGCGTGTACCGTCTGAGTGCACGCACCACCGAGGCATTCGAAGCCACCCGCAAGAACGTCGCGAAATTCATCAACGCGAAAAGCGAAGACGAAATCGTGTTCACGCGCGGCACCACCGAGAGCATCAATCTGGCGGCCTGGAGTTACGGACGCAAGTTTTTCGAAGCCGGCGACGAAATCCTCATCAGCGGACTCGAACATCACGCGAATATCGTGAGCTGGCAACTCGTTGCCGAAATGAAGGGCGCCAAGATCAAGGTCATACCTGTCCTTGACAATGGGGATCTCGATATGAAAGCCCTCCCCGACCTCCTTACGGCACGCACCAAGATGGTGGCCGTCGCCCACGTGAGCAATTCCGTCGGCACCGTGAACCCGATTGCAGAAATCATCGCGACCGTCCGCAAGCTCGCCCCGCAGGCAAAGATCCTGATTGACGCCGCCCAAAGTTCAAGCCACATCAAGATTGACGTGCAGAAACTCGACTGCGATTTTCTCGCCTTCAGCGGACACAAGATGTACGGCCCGACAGGCGTGGGCGTACTTTACGGCAAGTACGAAGTTCTCGACAGTATGCCTCCCTGGCACGGCGGCGGCGAGATGATCAAGAACGTCACTTTTGAAAAGACGACTTACGCCGACGTTCCCGCACGTTTCGAGGCTGGCACGCCCATGATTGCCGAAGTCATCGGGCTCGGCAAGGCCATTGAATGGATTAACACAGTAGGCATCGAAAACATTCGTAAGCACGAAGAAGAAATTACGCAGTACGCCTTGGAACAGCTAGCCACAATTCCGCAAATAAAGATTTTCGGGAACCCGAAGGAACGCGGGGCCCTCATCAGCATCACGCTCGACGGCATCGCCGTCAGCGACGCCGCCATGATTCTCGACGAAGAGAATGTTGCCGTCCGCAGCGGGCACCACTGCGCCCAACCCGTCATGGACCGCTTCGGCGTCGACGCCACGCTTCGTTTGAGCTTCGGCGCGTACACCCTGAAGCGCGACATCGACCGCTTTATCGCCGGCATCAAGCGCGTTCTCCGACTCTTCGGTTAACCGGGACTCGTATGGGAATCGAGAAAGGCATCTTTAACCGCACATCGCTCCTGCTCGGAGACGACGTGATGGGCGACATCTACCAGAAGCGCGTCATCATCTTCGGTCTCGGCGGAGTCGGCAGCTGGTGCGCCGAAAGCCTGGTGCGTTCCGGCATCAAGGAACTCGTGCTCGTCGATTCTGACCGCGTGTGCGTCACCAACGTGAACCGCCAACTGATGGCCACCACGAAAACCGTGGGGCAAGTCAAGGTGGACGTGCTGAAAAATCGCCTACTCGAAATCAACCCGCACGCCAACATCGTAGCACTCCAAGACATCTACGAAGAAGCGAATACGGACAAATTCCAACTGGACACATTCGACTACATCATCGATGCCATCGACAGCCTCGAAAACAAGATGCAGTTATTGTGGCACGCCACGCGCACCAAGGCCACAGTATTCTCTTCGATGGGCGCAGCCCTCAAAATGGACCCCACGCGAATCAAGGTCGCCGAATTTTGGAAGGTTGCCGGTTGCCCGCTCGCCCGCGCGCTGCGCGACAAGTTCAAGAAAAAGAAAATGGCTCTCAAGAAAAAAGTGCTGTGCGTCTACAGCGACGAACTCCTGAAAAACCGCGGCAAGAATTCTTCTTGCGGAACGGACGCCTGCATGTGCCCCAAGGTGCGCCACGAAAGAAGCGAAGCCGAACTCCAGAACGCAAGCCTGGTCGATCACGAATGGTGCAGCAGTAAGGCGCAAATCAACGGCACCATGGCACACTCCACTGCTATTTTTGGATTCATGATTGCGGGCCTCGTGATGCAGGACATTTACAAGAAGGCATTAGCCAGCGCGGAGTAACATGAAATTCCTAATTCAGCGAGTATTGAACGCCCAGGTGGATATCGAAGGGCAGACTGTCGGCAAGATCGGCAAGGGCTACATGATTCTCATCGGCGTGGGCGAAGACGACACCCGCGAAATCGCCGACAGGCTCATCCACAAGATGCTTGCGCTCCGCATCTTCGCCGACGAAAACGGCAAGACGAACCTTTCCATCAAGGATGTCGGCGGCGAGCTCCTGCTCGTCTCGCAATTCACGCTGTACGCGAACTGCAACAAGGGCAACCGTCCCACGTTCAACGGCGCCGGCAACCCCACGCTCGCAAGCGAGCTCTACGACTACATCGTCGCCGAATGCAAAAAAGAAATCCCCGTCGTTCAGACAGGGAAATTCGGTGCCGACATGCAGGTGAGCCTTGTAAACGACGGCCCGTTCACAATCATGCTGGAATAAAAACTTCGAAACTAGAATTCCGGCATGCTGAAATCGCCGTAAAGTTCACGGCCATCAAACACCCAGACCACCATCTTTTTGCCTTCCAGGAATTCCGAACGGCCCTCGAACAAGGTCGGGCCCAGGTTCCCGCCACCAATGCGGCTACGCGTAAACGTCTTTATCCCTGTCGCCTGTGCAATATAGGCCCCAATATTGGAAGAACTGTTCCAGCCGAAATCGGCATTGCTGTCACCGATTACCACAATGGGAGCATCCTTGGAAGCGTGATAACGTTTACCTTCCGCATCCACGGTCTTTAACACGCGCACATCGTAATCGAGGTAAGAATTGTACTTCAAGTGATAAAGATTTCCGGTACCGGGAACAACCGTATCGCGCAGGAACCATTCTCCCCTCGGGACATCCAAATCCATCTCGTTGATGGTATCGGCAATCATCTGGGCAAGCAGTTGCCGGCCTGCGCTGGTATAGTGGCTTTCGTACGCCTCGAACATGGGAGTTTCCTCGTTCTTTTCGAGAAACTCCTCTACCGCATCGACAACAACAACGCCTTCGTCTTGCAGAGCGTCCACCCATTCCTCATATTGTGGGGCGACAATCCCTCCCGACAATTCTTCCGAATAATGTTCCGCCTCGATTTGCAATTTGTCCGGAACAGGCACCACAACCAGTTTGATACCACGCGCTTCCAGTGAATCATTGAAGGCGACAAAAGAATTCAAGTTTTCTTTCCAGTCCACCACCAGATTGACAAGGCTTTCCTGCAGAAAAATCCAGCCGTCTTCGCCACTTACCGCACAGCGGGCCTCTTTCAGTTCACCGCCGCATTTTTCAAGATCGTCTTCAATCTGTTCCTGAACGACCAACGGGATAAGCGGACGAGTAGAAAGGTAGACCATGGCAAGCGAAACTGCCGCCACTCCAAATCCAAAGACAAGCCCCAGATGTTTCCTGAAAAGCATGACAGGATTAAATTTAGAATTCTTCAGACTCTTTGGCAGACGATTGATGGCGCGAAAGCCTCCGCACCGGCATACTATTTTACAATCAGAGCCACAATCGCGGCAATCAATCCACCAAGCAACAGGGCCGCAATCACGACCGCGACAATCAAAAGCCACTTCGCGTATTTCAAAATCTTCACCATCACAGCGTTCTGGTCATGTGCAAACTGCTGAACCATATTCATCGTTGCAACAGACAATACGCCAAGGTCATCAAGCCAGCCCACTACTGGAATCGCATCGGGAGCCAAATCTATTGGCGACAACGTGTAGAGAGCCGACACTATAAGCAAGAAAACAGCGAGGCCTTTCTGGAAATTGGAGGCGCCATTCTTTCCGACAACTTCTGCTTCAATGATTTCAGGTTCTTTATCCATGTTTCTGCCTTTTTTCCCAATATACACTTTTCTACTTGATGCGATCACCGCAGAATTCCTGGCGGCCACAATTCTTGCAGTGCGAGCCCATCCAGAGCGTATCGAACTGCTCGATGGCAGGCTCGACAAGTGCAGGGTCATTCGTAAGGATTCCCGCCTCAAAATTACGGCGCAGGGAACTTTTCATGCCGATGCCTGCACCGGTCAAGTTCGCGGAACCAATGTATGCCGTCTCTAGGTCAAAAATCATCATCTTGAAATGAACGCGCGGGCACATCACGCGTTCCAAATCCGTCGCAAGAATCTTGAACCGGTCAAAATCCTCGCGGAAGTTCGGGCCCGGCTCCTTCGCATGAATCAGGCGCACACCCACACCACGCTTCAAGAGGCCGACAAGTTGCCCCAGCAGGGGAATTGCTTCGCCGTCCTGCTTCACGTACACATCCTTGATATCGGCCGTACCAATCCACAGCGTATTGCGAACCTTCGCAATGCGCGAGATGACTTCGGAATAATGCTCCTCGTTCTGGATGTATTTTGTGAAGACGGACATGGTGGGAAATATAACACAAAAAGTCCTGCCCGAAGGCAGGAACCAACATCTTTTACAGCCAGCCAAAAGCGAGCAAGACGAGGTCCTAATCTATATCTTGCAACGGAAAACAAGTTTCCTGCAAGATATGATTACGACATCCTTCAACGAACAATGGGCTTTGCCCATTTCCCGCACTAAAGTGCGGAGTTTCAGTAGCGCCTTTTACCGGCCGTTTATTAGTAAATAAACAGCATTTCGCGGTACTTCGGCAAAGGCCACATCTCGTCGGGGACGACTTTCTCGAGGCCATCGACAACCTTACGGAGGCCAGCCATAGCGGCGATGATTCCCTCGTGTTCACCTTCGAGCGAGCTTTCCATCGTAGCGATGGCGGCACTCAGGTTCTTGACGCCTTCGCCGAGCGACTTCACGTAGGCATCAACACCCGGGAAGCCCTGGTTCAACGCCATCTCGTTGGTCTTGAGGGCGCTGGAGTAAGCCTCGACGACCTTCGGCAAGATGATGTTCTTCGCCATGTCGCGGCAGACTTCGCCTTCGATGTGGATTCTCTTGTGGAAATCCTCGACGTTGATTTCGTAGCGGGATTCCATTTCGCGGCGGTTCATCACACCATACTTTTCGAACAACTGAATATTTTCCTCCTTCGTGAGGGCCTTGAGGGCTTCCACGGAGGTGCGGATATTCGGGAGTCCGCGACGTTCGGCTTCGGCAATCCATTCGTCGGTATAGCCGTTGCCGTTGAATATGACACGCTTGTGTTCCTTCACGATCTTCTGCAGGATCTTTTGCAGACCCGTATGGAAGTTCTTCTCGTCGAGCTTCTCGAGTTGTTCCGAAATCATGTCGAAAGCTTCGGCCACGATGGTGTTCAGAACCACGTTCGGTTCGGAACAGCTCTGGCTGGAACCCGGAGCGCGGAATTCGAACTTGTTGCCGGTGAACGCAAACGGAGAAGTCCTGTTGCGGTCGGTGGCGTCGCGCGGCAAAGCCGGGAGCATGTCGGCACCGATGCGGAGCGCGCCAGCTTGCTTAGAGGACTTGGGCACGCCTTGTTCAATCTGTTCGATGACGTCCATCAATTGGTCGCCAAGGAACATGGAGACGATTGCCGGAGGAGCTTCGTTCGCACCGAGGCGGTGGTCGTTGCCGGCGCCAGCGGTCGTCATGCGAAGCAAGTCGGCGTGAGTGTCGACGGCATAGATGATGGCGCAGAGCGTGGTGAGGAACACGGCGTTCTGGTGCGGGTCCTTGCCCGGGTTGAGCAAGTTGCCCTTGCCGTAAGACACGGACCAGTTATTGTGCTTGCCGGAACCGTTCACGCCGGCGAAGGGCTTTTCGTGCAGCAGGCACACGAGTCCATTCTTGTCGGCCACGTTGCGGAGCACTTCCATAATCATCATGTTGTGGTCGCAGGCGAGATTCACTTCTTCGAACATCGGGGCGAGTTCGAACTGCGCGGGCGCGACTTCGTTGTGGCGAGTCTTCGCCGGAATGCCGAGCTTCCAGAGTTCGGTCTCGACTTCGTTCATGAAGTTGAGGATGCGGGCCGGAATGCTACCGAAGTAGTGGTCGTCCATCTGTTGGTGCTTTGCCGGAGCGGCACCGAACAGCGTGCGGCCGGCCTGGTACAGGTCGGGGCGTTGCAGATAGAAACGCTTGTCGATGAGGAAGTATTCCTGTTCGGCACCAAGCGTCACAGTCGTCTTCTTGGGGCCCGCCTTGAAGCAGGTCATGAGGCGGCGGGTAGACTTGGAAAGGGCTTGCAGGCTGCGCAGGAGCGGAGTCTTCTTGTCGAGCGCTTCGCCGGTGTAGCTGCAGAACGCGGTCGGGATGCAGAGCGTTGCACCGTTACCGTGACGCTTAATGAAGGCAGGAGACGTCGGGTCCCAGGCAGTGTAGCCGCGGGCCTCGAACGTGGAGCGCAGACCGCCGCTCGGGAAACTGGAGGCGTCCGGTTCGCCGACAATCAGGTTCTTGCCGCTGAAAGCCATGATAGCGCGGCAGCCGTCCGGTTCCAAGAAGGAGTCGTGTTTCTCGGCGGTAGAGCCGGTAAGCGGCTGGAACCAGTGCGTAAAGTGCGTGGCACCGCGATCCATCGCCCACTTTTTCATGGCGTGCGCCACGTCGGCAGCGATGCTCGGGTCAAGGGCGGCGCCCTCGTTGATGGTGGCAATCAGCTTTTCGCAGACGTCCTTGGGCAGGTATTCGCGCATGGCCTCGGTGTTGAACACGTCTTCACCGTAGAAGTCGACGCTTACCGGGGCGGCCGGCTTGATCGGCGCGGTCGGCTCCTTCGCGATTTCATTGATTGTCTTTTTGCGGTAGCTTACGCTCATTTTGAACCTCATTTTGCCATTTTATGGCGGTTTTTCATTTTATGAAAAGAAATTAGGAATAAAACCGGGGGTTGGCACCCGATTTTTATCGCGTTTTTTCCGAAATTTTATTACATTATTGTAAAACAAATGTATATTATTACATAAATGTAAAATTTACAAGCGGCACATTGCAAAAAGATCCCCGCCTTCTCCCCAAAGAGGATAACTCTACTGAGGCAACAAGTTGCCAAGTATCGTATAGCGGGGATGACAGTATGGGACGCGGGGATGACAACATTGGGCGCAAGGAAGACCAGTTGAACGAAACTGAAGAAATAGAACGCCTCAGGGCGCAGGTTGAGCAGTACGAACGCGAGATACACGAACTGCGCGACATCATCGACGAAAAGCCCGGCAAGATGGTCGGCAACAGCGGCGAGATGCGCGCAGTGTACAAGCAGATCAAGGCCTGCGCCGGCAACGACGCGCCCGCGCTCATCTACGGCAACGACGGCACCGGCAAGGAACTCACCGCCCGCACCATCGCGGAACTCTCCCCGCGCAAGGGAGGGCCGTTCACTGTGCTCGGGTGCGCGAACCTCCGCGAAAAATTCGGGAACCCGGCGAGCGCCTTCGAGAGCGAGCTCTTCGGCTACGAACGCGGCGCATTCCTCGGAGCGAACACACGTCACATCGGCAAGGCCGAAGTCGCGAACGGCGGCACGCTATTCCTCGACGACGTCTCGGCGCTCGACCTCCCCGACCAGGAAAAACTGCTGCGCTTTATGCAGGGGCAAACCTTCAACCGCCTCGGCGGCAACATGCAGCTCCATTCCGACGTACGCATCATCGCATCGTCAAGCAAGAACCTCGAAGAGATGATGCAGCAGAAACTATTCCGCGAAGACCTCTTCTACCGCCTGAACATCGTGCAGATAACGCTCCCCGATCTGGCGCAGCGCAAGAGCGACATTTTGCTTTTAGCAGAACACTTCATCGCGCAGGTGAATCTCAAGTACGGGCGCCACGTGATGCGCCTTTCCACGCCCGCCATCGACATGCTCATGAGCTACCACTGGCCGGGCAACGTGCAGGAACTCGAGAACTGCATCGAACGCGCAGCACTCGCCACCACCGATGACTGCATCCATTCGCACGACCTGCCGCCCACGCTGCAGACCGATGTCACCAGCAAGACGTCTATCATCCCCGAAGGCAACGCCTCGCTCGAGACGCTGCTTGAAAGCTACGAGAGGGAAATACTCACCGAGGCGCTCCGCCGTAACAACGGGAACTTGAGCGCAGCCGGGCGCGACCTTTCGGTAAGCCCGCGCATGATGCACTACAAGGTCAAGAAGTTCGGATTGTAAAAAGACCCTCCCCGAAGGGAGGGCCCGGCAAACATTTAACCGTCAGAATTACTTACTGGCAAGGCCCTTCTGCAAGGCGGCTTCCATCTTGACAGACTTCGACCTGAATTCCTTGAGCGCAGCCTTGTATTCCTTTGCCAAAGCCAAAGTACCCGGATTGATAGGATCGCCCGGATAACCGCCGGGTCCGAAGATGTCGTCCCAGATATCATCGATGATGATGATAATCTTGTGAAACTTCTTCGCCTGGGCAAGGGAAACCCTGCGACCGCCCTTGATGGCGACAACCTTCGATGTCGCTGCAGTCTTCTTCGTCGCAGTTTTCTTTACGGTGAGTGCACTTTTTGTTGCCATTTTTACCTCTTTGTTTTAGGGTGGATTAGATTTTCTCGGCGTACTCGTCACAGATGGCACACAGGAGCCTTTCATGGGTACAAACTTCGGGCGAAACGCCCTTCAAGGATCCCGTCGTGTAGAATGACGTACATCCGCATTCATGCGCGAGACAGCGATATCGGATTGCACACCCGCGGCACTCCTTTCTGTCGCTTTCCATGAACTGCCGCACACTTTTAGGAAGTTCGCCCCTGTATATTCCGCTATTCTCGTCAAAAACATTGCCCGTCACATAGGGAGCGTCGCTCCGGCTGGAAATGAACCGGGAACAAGGGAACGCATTCCCGTTTGTCGCGACTGAGAACGAACCCGGATTCATAAAGCAGCTCATGCGCTTTTGACGAATCCCGAGAATACCCATCGCCATCTTGTCTTCGATTGTTCCCAGATAGATGTCGGCGCCTTTCTTTTGGGCCCTGTACCAGAAGCGCGCCATCTTTTCGTATTCCGGCAGAAGGGCGTCAAAGTCTTCGCTTTTCCAGGAGCCATTGAAATCGGGAAATGTCGACACCTTCTTGAAGCCCTGGGCAAACACCCACTCCACAGACCGTGCCAACCCCTTTACGTGCCTTTGCGTAACGACCATCAGCACAACCGCATTCATTTCAACCAGGTCCGGAATAAAAGGCGCGATGGACCGAAAGCTTCCCTTCCCATCGACCGTGCGTCTCGAGATATCGTGTTTCCTTTCTGGACCGTCTAGAGAAAGAAAGACCTCGAACTTTTCGCGTTTAAGGAACCTGACGATTTCTTCCGTAAGGCACGTACCGTTCGTATTGACCGAGAATCTCAACTTGAAGGCTTTCGGCAACGCTCTACGATTTTCCTTGACCAAACTCTTCGCAAGTTTTACCGTCTTCTTGACAAAATCAAACCGAAGAAGAGGTTCCCCTCCAAAAAAAGTGATATTCAAGAACGGATGCTTCCGTTCAACAGACTTGTTTACGGCAAGCCTCACCGCGGATTCCATGACTTCGTCGCTCATTATAGAGGTGCGGCCATGCGTATCCTTATAATAACAATAGCTGCAGCGGAGATTACATTGTTCCGTAATGCTTAACTGTAATTTCATTAAACGAAGAATCCGAACTTAAACCATTTTTACCTCATAATAGTTTACTTGTAACCACATTATGTTGTTACAAATAGAAAAATAAATTAACAATTAGACGGCAATTATACTTTGTATAAAACGCGTATTACAGAAGTTGCATACAAAGCTGATAAAAGAAATTTACGTTTCTTTTTATTGTTTCGGAAACCGTTTTACATCGAACGGCAAGCGATTTTCTTGAATGGTCATGCGGGCAAACATATTGACCGCAGCAGATACGGTAATGCCCACTGACTTGCAAAAATCAGTGAACTTTTCCTTCGTCTCCTTGTCCATCCGTACAGATACTATTCCCATGTCCATCTTATAAATTGATTGTCTGAAGAAAATACTTTGCCAAAAATAATAAAAATTCCAATGAGATACTTTATATATAAAAATAAAACCAAAATAACGTCTTTTTCTGATAGCAACTGTTCTAGCCACAAGGCGACGCACGAATCGCCCTAGGCGTCATTTTTTCCACATTTTTTCAACGGTGTTGACATTTTCGTCCTTTTTTAGGCGCCCAATTGCCGTTTTTGAACGAATTTCGCCATTTCCCCTGTTGAAAATTATGCAACAGAAACTTTACAACCCTCCCGGCGGGAGGGTTTATTATGTATTTTTTTGTCTAGATTATAGACATGCCCGAAGTATTAGACTATCTAGAATACCGCGAGTTCCTGAAGGACTGGTTTACCGAAAGCAAGAAGGATAACCCGTTCACCAGCTACCGCTATCTCGGCCAGAAGACCGGCGTGGACCCGGCCTGGCTCGTTCGCGTATTCCAGAAGGAAGGGCACCTGAACGAAGGGACGCTCCCCGTGTTCATTCGCCTGTGCGGACTCGACGACCGCCGTGCCGAATACTTCAAGACGCTTTACCGCTTCAACAAGACGAAGGCGAAGCAGACCCTCTCGGAACTCTACTACAAGCTCATGGAACTCCGCTCCATGGAAGCGCGCGTATTGTCGCAACCCGAGATGGCCTATTTTGGCAGCTGGGCATGTGCCGCCCTGCGCTCGCTCATCGGAATTTCGAAGGACACGAGCGACATCGTGAAGCTCGCGAGCCACCTGAACCCGCCCATTTCGCAGGACGACGCACGCAATGCGCTCGGCATCCTGAAGCAGCTGGGGCTTGTCGAACCCGACGGAAACGGCGGATGGAACATTACCGACCAGATCCTCTCCACCGGAGGCGAAGTCAAGAGCCGCGCCGTACGCGATTTCCACAGGCATACGATGGAACTCGCGCAGGAATCCCTGGACCGCCACAAACCCGAAGAGAGGGACATCTCTAGCGTCGTCTTTACCGCCGATGAATCCGACCTGCCCGAAATCAAGCACCGTATCGAAGAATTCCGCCGCGGGCTCCTGCAATTCGCGCGCAAGAGCGAACGCGCCGACCGCGTCTATGCGCTGAACATATCCATGTTCCCGCTTTCCGACAAGGTCGACGATCCTGCAACGGCGGCGGATTCCGTTCACGCACCGAAGAAGGAGGGCTAGACCATGAACGCTCTCCGCAATATTTTGTATCTTTCCGAGGTGCACAAGAAAATTTCCATACCTCTCGCAAGTCTCATGGCCATCGGCATGATCGCATGCTCCGATAGCGAGAAAACGGCAGGCGGAGGTCCCAGCGGGACCGAGGCGGGCAACGCCATCACCGCACAGATTATGGTCGCGGGTGAACCCGCCGCCTATGCACGCGTAAAACTTACCGAAAGCGAAAGCCTTGACGCCGCCGATTCCGAATACACGCAAGCCGACAAGGACGGGTTCGTGACTTTCGAGAACGTTTCCGACGGCAACTACACGCTTGAAGCCAGGCATGACGGGATGGCCCTCCAAAGGGAAGTCCCTGTCGAAGGCAAGAGCCTGGACCTCGGCTCAAACATGCTCGACAGGATGGTTAGCGTTTCCGGATCCGTGAGTAGCGACGGGGACGGCGTCGTGAAGGTCCGCGGCATGTCGCATTCCGCAAAAGTGAAAGACGGAAAGTTCTCCATGGATTCCCTCCCCGCAGGCCCCTTGAGCCTCGTGTTTATCCCGGCCAAGGAAGGAAGGGACACCAGCAGCACTTATATGAAGGTCGTCGCGGGCGAAAGTTCCACCGCGAGCACGTTTGCCGAAGAGAGCCGCGCGCTGTTGCTCGACGACTTCCAGGATTCCAACTACCAGAACCGATTTATGCCCGCCCACACCTGGGACGGAGGCTGGTGGTACTTCAATTATTCCACAGAGAACGTGACACCCGACTTCATTACCGAAGACGGCAAGCACCTCTTTGCCCTCGAAGATGAAGACGGCAACATCATGGCACATGTCGAAGCCACATTCGGCGAGACGGTCGAGGACAGCACCGGCAAAGTTGTTTGGCCGTGGGCGACCGTCGGCATCGAACTCGGCAAGAGTGACAAGGCGCTGTGCAACGATATCTCTTCTGTCGATTCCATTGCATTCCGTGCCAAGGGCGAAGGCGCCATCGTGTTCGGGCTTGTGGACGAGACGCAGGAAAAAGAAGACCAGCTCATCGCGCAGTACGAACTTACCCTCGGAAAGGACTGGAAGCGCTTCAGCGTGCCCCTGGCAGAAATCATCGACCCCCGATTCTCGTATAACTGCGTGAACCAGCTCGTATGGAACTTCAAGCCGAACAACGAGGAAAAAGCCGTCAAGTTCTGGCTCGACGATATTGAGCTTACCGGCGGCAAGCGCCTGAGCATCTGGAAGCGCTGATGCCCGGACAAAGCGGAGCTCGAAGCGTCACTACAAACCAGGAAGGCCTTTACAAGGATTTGGAACGGGTCGTCCGCAAGTATGCGGGCACCCGTTTTTTGCGCCCTGTCGCGGACCATACGCGCGAAGCTTTTTCGAAAGCCCTCGATTTCGTCGAATCGTTTTATGCGAATCGCGAAGGCGTGAAGGATGTCATTCTCGATTCCGGATGCGGCACGGGAGAGAGCACGCTTCATATAGCGAAACGGTTCCCAAACATTCCTGTCATCGGCATCGACAAGTCCGCGGCAAGGCTCGACCGCGCCTGTTCCGGAAAGTCTCCCTCGTCCACCGGAGATGTCCCGCCCAATGCATTCTGGATTCGCGCCGAACTGCTCGACTTCTGGCGCCTGGCACTTGACGAAGTGAATGCTGAACGCTGGCACATTCCCTACCACGCGCTCTATTACCCGAACCCGTGGCCCAAGCAGAGCGAGGCGACAAGGCGGTTCCACCTGCACCCGATTTTCCCGACGTTCCTTGCGCTTGGAGACACGATAGAACTTCGCACCAACTGGGAGATATATGCCAGGGAGTTTGAGGCAGCGGTACGCATGCTCGCTCCCGAAGGAACCCGGATTGAGTGCATACCCGCTGAACCGACAAACGCCGAGACTGCCTTCGAGCGCAAATACAAAGAAGCCCGCCAGCAATTGTGGCGGGTCCTCATAGAGAAATAATTTATCGGCCTAGTTGTTGCGGTCGTTCATCCACTGGATGTAGGCCTTGATGTTCTTGGTGAAGCGGACTTCCACTTCGGCGCCGGGCACGACCAGGAATTCGGAAAGACCGTACTTGTTGCTTCCCTTGCTGCCCCAGTCATAGGTGTATCCCAGGCGGGTCCAGGTGCGGCCTTCCCTGCCCTTCACGTAGCTCTTCGAATACTCGTCGTCGAACCAGTTCTTGTACCACATCATGCGATCGGTATTGGTACTGTCGCTTTCGAGTTCGTCGGCGAAGGAGGTCCTCATTTCGGAGCTTGCGATATCCGTTACGTATGCGGGACGGATCAAATCGTTCGGGCTCACCCAAATGAGGCTGAAATGCGTCACCTTCGCATTTTTCGGGAGACCGAAAAGCTGTCTCAGGCGCAGGCTCAAGTTGAACAGGTTCGCCTTGTTTTCCTTGTACCACTGGTACAGTTCCCTCTCGCTCACGGCCCAGAGTTCCTTTTCGAGCGTAATCGTCCGCCCGTCCTCGAACATGTCGGGAGTCGCGTTGATCACGGCCATCAGCACCTTGGACTTGTCGTTGTTCCAGGCAATCCTGTCGGAGTATTCCGCAGAATCAATGCGCACGAGCGGATAGATTTCTTCGGCAGTCGCGTCGGCGGCATCCTTCACGGCCTCGGCATATTCTTCCATCAGCAGGGAATCCCTGTCGGCGAAGGAGACCTTGGAACCCGTGTTGTCGATGATATCGCAGAACGGGATTTCCTCGATGTTCACGCCCAGCTTTTCCTTGATTGCCATGTCATGGAGGACCGCTTTATCCTGCGAGAAGAGCTTGTCGCCCTGCACGAAGGAAATGACCGTCTTGCAGAAACCCTTTTCGGGAACCACGAGGCCGATGGGCCCCGGACGGGCCGCATTGGCCGCCGTATCCAGCACGAACTTGTTTTCCAATTCGCCGCAGGTGTAGGCGTAGGAATACAGGATGGCGTTGCCCGGCGCAAGCTCGGTGACGAACATGTTGTCCTGTTCCTGGCTCCACGTGGGCTTTACGAGTACGGACTTGGTCCCGAGCTGCATATAGTGCGGGTTTGCCTCGCTACAGTAGAATGCTGGCTGGCGGAAAACGCCGATGACACCCGTCTTTGTACGGAAAACCTGCGGGTCCCTCACGTCGAGGCCTTTCGCACAGGAAAGGAGGACCGACGCGGAAATGCCCAGAATAGCAAAAGACTTGATCATTCCCATTTTATTTTCCCCAATAAAAACGTCTTCTGTCAATAAATATAATAAATACTATCTTTGCGATGTATAAAAACAACGAGGTCAAAATCATGACGTTTGAAGAAATGTACGCCCTGGCATGCCAGCGCAAGAAGGAAATGCCCGAAGGCAAGGGAACCACGGAACTCTTCAAGAAGGGTCCGCACGCCATCGGCAAAAAGCTTGTGGAAGAAGCCGCCGAAAGCTGGCAGGCCGCACGCTTCGAAAGCCGCGACGCCCAGTGCCTCGAGCTTTCGCAGGTGCTCTACTACGTGGCCGTGATGATGGCCGAAAAGGGTCTCACTCTCGAAGAGGTGTACGCCAAACTATGATCAAGGTAGCTCTCCCGAACAAGGGCATGCTTTTCGAGCCCACGCAGGAACTCTTGAAGGCCTGCGGCTACAAGGCATCCAAGCCCTACAAGACACTGACTCAGCTCGATACCAAGAACGGCATCGAATTCTTCTTCCTCCGTCCGAGCGACATCCCGATGTACGTGGGCCGCGGCATCATCGATGCGGGCATCACCGGCATCGACTTCAACGCCGAGGCGAAGAGCCCCGCGGTGAAGGTGCTCGACCTTCCCTTCGGCGCCTCCAAGATGTGCGCCGCCGTCCCGAACGAGAGTCCGGTGCAGAGCCTCGACGAACTGAAGGACAAGACCATCGCCACAAGTTTCCCGAACATCGTGGAAGGCTTCTACAAGAAGCAGATGGATTTCGTGGTGCTCGAGGGCGCCGTTGAAATCTCGGTGAGCCTCGGCGTGGCAGACGCGATTGTCGACGTCGTCGAAACAGGCACGACCCTCAAGCAGGCTGGACTGCGCATCGTGGGCGAACCGCTGTTCAAGAGCAACGCGGCCCTCTTCTGCAACCCGCAGAAGACGGAACTCGAAGAAGTCCACACGCTCATCCGCCGCATCGAAGGCAAGCTTGTGGCCCAGTCGTACATGATGATCGAATACGACTGCCCCGCAGAGCTCCTCTCCAAGGCATGCGAACTCACTCCAGGTCTCGACGCCCCGACGGTGACCAAGCTGCACGGACGCGAATGGTATTCCGTGAAGGCGATGGTCCCGCAAGAAGAAGCGAACGCCATCATGGACCGCCTCTGGGACGCAGGCGCCCGCAGCATCCTGCTATTCGGAATCAAGAGCGCCCGTATCTAGTATGCATTCCCTTGCCTACCTAGCACGCCAGCCCATCCTTGACCGCGATGGGAAAATTTACGCCTACGAACTTCTGTTCCGCGATTCGCCGTCCAGCGACACCGCGGTTATCGCAAGCGACGTCCTGGCCACGGCCCAGGTTCTCGAGAACGTACTGAACAACATCGGGCTCCCCAAGCTCATCGGCGAGCACAAGGCGTTCATCAACTGCAGCCGCGACATGCTGCTGGACAACGTTTTCGGGTTGCTGAACCCCCGCTGCTTCGTTTTGGAAATCCTTGAAGACGTCGAAGTGGACGACTCGCTGGTAAAGGCCGTCATGCGTTACAAGGGCCGAGGGTTCGAACTCGCGCTCGACGATTTCATCTACAACGAGGATTTCATCAAGCGGTGCGAACCGCTCTTCCCGTACGTGAGCTACGTGAAGATGGACATCGTGGACAACAGCGAGGAAGCACTCGCCGAAGCAGCCAAGTTCTTCAAGGCAAAAGACATCAAGATCCTCGCCGAGAAAGTCGAGACCAAGGCCTGCTTCAAGAAATGCCTCGCCGCAGGTTACGACTACTTCCAGGGATTCTTCTTCGCGAAGCCCGAACTCGTGACCGGGAAAAAGATTGACGCAACCTCTGCGGCCATCCTCCGCATCCTGCTTTTGCTACGTACGCACCCGAGCCTCGACGAGCTGTGCGACTGCTTCTCGGAATACTCGGATGTCGCGCAGAACCTGTTGCGGTTCGTCAACTCCGATGCCCAGTACCGGAGCCAGAAAATCCTGAACGTTCGCGACGCCATCGTGTGGATCGGCATGAGGAACATCCAGGAATGGCTGATGCTCATGCTCTATGCGAGACCCGAGATGGGCATGACTCCGCAGAGCTCGCCCTTGTTCCAGAATGCAAGCCACCGCGCAAAGTTCCTGGAACTGATCGCCCGCGTCGTGCGCGGGACCGACGACGACCTGCCCGCAAAGGCGTTCATGGTCGGCCTCATCAGCCGCATGGACGCGCTCATCGGCGCCCCGCTCGAATCCATCCTTACCGATTCGCACGCCGACGAAGAAATGAAGCAGGCGCTCCTCCAGCGTACCGGACGCCTCGGTGACCTGCTGAGGCTTGCTGATGCCGTAGAACAGGACGACCAGTCGACAATCCTTGCAATCCTCAAGGATCTGAACATGTCCTCCACCCTCTTGAACCGCTGCGTCAACGACGCTTATACGTGGGCCCATGAGCGTTGAACCGGAAAGCCTCGAGGCGCTGATCGCCGAATTCGCAGGCCTTCCCGGGATTGGCCAGAAGACGGCGCGCCGTCTGGCCTACCATATGCTGACGCGCCCCAAGAGCGACATCGAGCGGTTCGCTGGCAACCTCACGAACGCAATCGAGAAAGTCCATCCCTGCCCGCTCTGCCATGCGTTTACCGACCAGGACGTTTGCCCGACATGTACCGAACGTGCCGGTTCGAAACTCCTGTGCGTCGTCGAGAAATCTTCTGACATCATCCCGTTCGAACGTTCGGGCATTTTCAAGGGACTTTACTTTGTCCTCGGCGGTGTACTTTCTCCCCTTGACGGAATCGGTCCCGAGCACCTGCACCTCTCCCAACTCGTCGCACGAGTAAAAGACGAAGGCATCGAAGAACTTGTCCTTGCCCTAGGGAGCAGTCCGGAAGCCGACAGTACCGCGCTGATGATAGATCGCATGCTTACCGGCGTAACCGTAAAAAAGACGCGTCTCGCGCGCGGTATTCCTATGGGAAGCGACCTGGAATTCATCGACGAAGTCACCATGCTCCGCGCATTCGAAGGGAGAGTCAGCCTATGAGTTTTTCCCCGGTCATCGTCGGCGGGCTGGAAATCCGCAGTGCCGAATTTGTCACGGCGGCAGTCAGCCTGAAGGGACTTCCTAAGGAAAGATTGCCCCAGATTGCCTTCCTCGGGCGGTCCAACGTGGGCAAATCTTCGCTGCTCAACACCCTGATGGGGCAGAAAAAACTGGTAAAAGTCAGTGCCATACCGGGAAAAACACGCGAAATCAATTTTTTTAAGGTCAATAACCAATTTTTTCTTGTAGATTTACCTGGTGTAGGCTTCGCCAAAGTGAACAATGCCAAACGCGATCAGATGGCAGACTTTATCCGCGAATACGTGGAGAAATGCCAGGACCTGCGTGGACTCGTTTACCTGGTGGACATACGCCACGGAGGCACCCCCATCGACATCGAAACGGTGGAGAGCATCCGTGAAACGGGTTGCCCCGTCCTGGTAATCGCCAGCAAGCGGGACAAGGTCAACCAGTCGGAACTCGCCAAGAACCTGAAGCTCATTCAGGAACGGTTCGGACTGGATGCCAAGCCCATCTGCGTAAGTTCACTCAAGAAAACCGGTCTGGATACGCTTTGGAAAGAAATCCTGGATGCAATTAACGGCAAGGAACTCGTCGACTAAAGCGATGGAACAGGAACTGGTAAAAGAGGAAGAACAACTCACCCTCTGCGGAAAATTTTTCCACAAGATGGGGATGTTCTTGATGAAGCGCGCCTTGGGCCAACAGGTGGGCCTTTTTGTGCGTGCCATCGCCTCGATCTTTTCCGAAAGCCGAAGCTTCAAGACGGACTCGAAAAACGTCATCCTGCAGACGTTCTTTACCGGTGTCGAGATATTCCCGGTCCTCTTCGTCGTGGCAACGCTCTTTGGCGCAATCGTCATCGTGGAAATCATGACGATGATGGGCAAGGTCGGCTTCAGCGACGTGGTCGGAAGTCTCATGGTGGTGGTGATTATCCGTGAGCTGGGCCCCATCCTCACGGCGTTCCTCATTGCAGGTCGAAGCGGTTCTTCCCTCACGACCTACGTCGGCAGCATGGTCATCGATTCGGAAGTCGACGCGCTCGCCACCATGGGCGTGGACCCCATTCGCTACCTCGTGATGCCGGGCCTTATCGGCGGAACCATCGCGACGTTCATCATGACCATCATCTTCAGCGGCAGCGCCATCGGTGCAGGCTATCTCGTCATCAAGGGCCTTATCGCCGTTACCGGAAACGTACTGAACCTGCAACTTACCTGGGACTACCTCACCACGGAAATCCTGAAGGCACTTTCGTTCACGGACTTTATCTTCATCGTCATCAAGCCGATCGTATTCGGTTGCATCATTACGACGAATGCCTGCTACCAGGCCATGAACATCCCGCGCGACATCCGTCAGGTCCCGAAGGCCACGGGCAAGTCCGTCATCAAGTCTTTCTTCTATATCGTTTGCGCCGACGTCGTGCTTTCCCTGTTCTATTTCCTGGATTACTTCAACGAAATTTCGAAGATTATCTGATGAAGAACGAAGCGCTGAGAATCGAGAATCTACACCTCTCGTACAGAGGACTTGCGGGAACGACTTTTTCGAAGCCCCGTGCCTTGGCGTTCTTCGACAGGAACCGCGATACCGACAAGGAACTGATTTCCGGTGCGAACCTGACCTTGATGCGGGGTGAAACCATCTGCATCGGCGGGCCTTCCGGACAAGGAAAGAGCGCACTGTTACGCGTCATTGCAGGCCTTGCAAGACCCAGCGCGGGAAAGCTCTACTACTTCGGCGAACACATTCCCGCTGAACGCCAGACCGCACTTGAAATCGCAAAGCGCCAGGTCGGTCTCGTATTCCAGAACGGGGCCCTGATTTCGAACCTCCGCGTCCGCGACAATATCGCGCTCCCCCTGCGTTACCACAAGAGGGGCACGCCCGAAGAAATTGAAACCAAGATCAACATGGCCATGGACCTGATGCGCGTCAGGGATTGCGCGACCATGTTCCCGCACCAGTTGAGTGTCGGCATGCAGAAGCGCGTCGCCATCGCGCGTTCCTGGGCAATGGACCCGGAATTGCTCCTGATGGACGAACCGACCGCCGGTCTCGACAACTATAACCGCCGAAACCTGTTGCCGCTGATTGACAACATGCGCATCCTGTTCAAGACTTCCATCATCATCATTACGCACGATTTGATGATCGCGAAGGAACTGAACTGCAACCTGGTTTTCTTGTACAACAAGACGCTTACCGAGCCACATTCCTTCGATTACTGGCAGAACGCGGACAACGCGATTTCACGCGAACTGTTCCGTGATTTGCGAACAAGCGGGTGACGAGGAATGTGAGGTGTGAAATGAGAAATGAGGAATTAAACATCACACATTACACATTTCACATTATACACCTCGAATTTAATATTCCAAACTCTAATTACTATATTCCCTAATATGCAGATCCCTTTACCAGACGACTTCCATGCCCACCTGCGCCAGGGCGACTTGATGCCCGGTTATGTACGTGACCTCGTAGCCCAATTCGGGCGCGCCATCATCATGCCCAATACGGTTCCTGCAATGACTAGCGCCAAGGCGATTGCGGAATACAAGGCACAGATCATGGATGCGGCCAAGGACGTGCGTCCCGACTTTGTTCCTCTCATGACGTTCAAGCTGAACCCGAACTACACCGAGCAGGACTTGAAGGACATGATGGCGGTGGGAGTCGTCGCCGGAAAGTACTACCCCGCGGGCGTCACCACGAACAGCGCGGACGGCATCAGCGATTTTGAAGCGGTATTCCCCGTGGTCGCGATGATGGAAAAGCTTGGTCTCGTACTGTGCGTACACGGCGAAGAACCGGGAGAGTTCTGCCTGGACCGCGAGAGCGCATTTATCAAGCGCGTGGAAACGCTTGCGGCAAAGTTCCCGAAGCTGAAAATCGTCTTCGAACATTTGAGTTCCGCGAAGTCGGTCGAGGCGGTCAAGAGATTGCCCGCAAATGTGGCGGCGACATTCACGGTACACCACCTGATGATGACTCTCGACGACATCGTCGGAGACGCCCTCAGGCCGCACCACTTCTGCAAGCCGCTCCCGAAGCGGCCTGAAGACCGTGCCGCGATCCGCGAGGCCGCCTTCAGCGGCAACCCGAAATTTTTCCTCGGCACGGACTCCGCCCCGCACCAGCAGGGCAAAAAGGAATGTCCGTGCGGGGCGGCGGGCGTCTACAGCGCTCCCGTGGCCATCCCGCTTCTGGTACAGGAATTCGAACGGGCAGGCCACCTCGACAAGCTGCCTGATTTTATCGGCGGCTTCGGTGCAGACTTTTACGGAATCCCGAGAACAACGAAAACAATCGAGGTCATTAAGGAGCAGTGGACCGTTCCCGACATCGTCAACGGAGTCGTCCCGCTCGCGGCAGGAAAGACCCTCGACTGGAAAATAAGGTAATACCATGCGCGCCATCCTAGCATTCCTCTATTATTTGGTCGTCTTTGTCGGCATGATGATCCTGGGCATTCCCTACATCATCTACAAGGGCTATATCTGCGGGCACAAGGAAGAAATCACGAACGTGTGCCAGTTCTTCTTCACCCACATCGCGTTCAAGCTGTTCCACATCACCATCAAGGTGGAAGGCGAAGAGAACATTCCCAAGGACCGCAAGGGTTTCGTCATCGTGGCAAACCACCAGAGTTTCCTCGACATCAACGTCATCTGGCCCGCCATCGGCAACGCCGCCTTCATGGCGAAAGCGAGCCTCTGGAAAGCTCCCGTATTCGGATGGGTCATCAGCACCATCGGTTGCATTCCCGTACACAAGAACGCCCGCAAGAATGCAGGCATGGGCAAGATGGTCGCCGAACGCATCGCGAAGGGCTACAATTTTACCGTATTCCCCGAAGGCCACCGCACCGAGGACGGACGCATGCTCAAGTTCCAGAACGGAATCTTCCGCATGGCAAAGGAACAACGTTTTGACATTCTCCCCATCACCATCGTGAACACGTGCGAAATCCTCCCGAAAGTCAAGTGGTCCATCCACGGCGGCGAAGTCAGGATGGTCGTACACCCGATGATAAAGGGCGAAGATTACGCGGACAAGCCCATGGGCGATTTGCGCGACGAACTGCACGATCTCATAGAATCCGCGATGCCCTACAAGCAGGAAGAACTTGCTCAAGCGAAATTAGAAGCCGGTACCGGCGCAAAGGAGGCCTGATATGGCACAGCGTTTACCCAGTGAAGAACAGATTATTGCGATTCTGCGTGACGAACCGATGGTCGGAAGCCAGCTGCGAGGCGCACTCGGGCTCCCGAAAAAGCAGAAGATGGCATTCAAGCAAATGCTCGCCGACATGGTGGAGCGTGGACTGTTGAAGCGTACAAGCCACAAGGAATACCAACTCGGCGACGGAGAGAGCCTCGAAGAGAAGCGCGAGAAACGCTTCAAGAAGATTGCCGAACAGGGCGCGGAAGACAACCGCAGGCCTGGCGCACGCAGCCGTCGCCAAACGGGCAAGGAAAACGAGACCCGCGTGAAGCGCGGCATACTGCACCAGATCGACGACGAGAAATGGGAAGTCCACGAACTCGAGACCGGCAAGGTGTACGAGATGTGCCACCGCAGGCAGGCTCCGGGCAAGGAAGGCGAGACCATCAGCTTCACGCTGTACCCGCACCCGAAACTCAAGCATAGCTACCTCGCGAAGGTGGACCGCAGCGCCGAGGCGATGAACATTTCTTGGGACGAAGTCAAGACGAAGTTCATGGAAGAGAACAACCTGCCCAAGGACTTCTCGCCCGCCATCAAGAAGTTCGTGGAAGGCATCAAGGAGCCGGGCCCGAAGGACTTCAAGGGACGCGTTGACTACCGCAAGCTCGACATCCTCTGCATCGACCCCGAAGGCGCCATGGACCATGACGACGCCATCAGCGTGGAACGCACCGCAACCGGCTACAAGCTGGGCGTGCATATCGCGGACGTGAGCTACTACGTACCCGAAGGTTCCGATCTCGATGAAGAAGCATTGGAAAGAAGCTACACGCAATACCTGCCATGGACGGCCGTGCCGATGCTCCCCGAAAAGCTTTCGAGCGGCGTGTGCAGCTTGCACCAGGGCGTGGACCGCTGCGCCTTTACCTGCATGATGGAACTCGACAAGAACGCGAACGTGCTCAGCTGGGATTTCCACCGCAGCGTCGTGAACATCACCAAGGGCATCACTTACCAGGAAGCGGTAAAGATGATGGAAGCGGGCGACGATTCCATCAAGGCCCTCGCCGAAGTGACCGCGATGCTCAAGAAGAACCGCGCCAAGGAAGGCCTGCTCGAATTCAAGAGCACCGAATACGGCTGCAAGTTCAACGAGGCGGGCGAACCCGTACAGATTGTGCCGCGCGAGACCGACGAATCGAATTCTTGGGTCGAGGAATGCATGCTCATCGCGAACAACTGCTGCGCGAAGGAACTCTCCAAGCGCAAGCTGCAGGGCATCTACCGTATCCACGAGGCGCCCGATACCAAGGACATCATGGAACTGTACTACATGTACCCCGACCTGTTCAAGGATGCCCCCGTGATGCTGCGCGACCTAGGCAAGCCCCGCAGCGGCGACACGAACCTGAACCCGGTCGCCTTCAAGCTGTACCAGCACCTGGTGAAGCGCGCCGGCGACGACGAGACGCTCATGAACCGCATCCTCCGCAGCATGCAGAAGGCGCACTACGACAGCAACAGCTTCGGGCACTTCGCGCTGAACTGGCAGGATTACAGCCACTTCACCTCGCCTATCCGCCGTTACGCCGACCTCTGGTGCCACCGCGAACTTGCGCGCAAGGGCAAGGAAATCAACGCTGAGCGCGTGAACAGCGTCATCGAGGTCTGCGACCTCATCTCGGCAAATGAAATCAAGAACATGAAGGTAGAACGCATCTCCATCAAGGTGTGCAGCTGCTGGATATTGAAGAACCACATCGGTGATGACTTCGAAGCGACCGTTACCGGCATCGAGGAATGGGGCATCTACGTTTCCGTCAAGGATCCCATCGCCGAGGGCCTGGTACGTTTCCGCGATATCGCGGGCGACGACTTCTACGTATTCAATCCGGACCAGGGCCTCGCCTTCGGCAAGAAGAGCGGGCGCACGTTCCGCCGTGGCGACATCGTGAAGGTGCGCCTCCTCCGCGTGGATCCGCTGCGCGGTCAGGCCGATTTCAGCATCATCGAGAAGATTTCTAGCGAACCGAAGAAGAAACGCCGCCAGGGCGAATCCCGCGACAGCTATCGCGACGTGCACGAGCGCGCCGACCGCGCTGCGGCTGCGGAAGCCCTCGGATACGTAAGCCAGCCCGATGATTTCGACGAGCCGGAATTCGTTTCCGCGCACGGCCACAGGAACCGTGGCGGACGCGACAGAAAGTCGCGTGGCGGCCGGTTCGACGCCGACGCCCCGACCTTCGAAAGAACCGGCCGCGGTGCGCGGAAACGCGGGCCCGAAAAGAAGCCCCGCAACAAGAAACGGTAATTCATGTCCAGGATGTCCTTGAAGATTGCGCTATATGCCAGCTACCAGACCGGAGAAGAACTTCCCGGCTACGTACGCTATGCGCTGGAACATCTGTCCAAGACAGATTTCAAGGTCGTCCTGCTGACCAACGAGCGTCCCCTTTCGCAGGCAAGCTACGAATTCCTTGCCGACAACGGCATCGAACTTTTCCTGACACAGAACCACGGGTTCGATTTCGGCATGTGGAGGCGTTACCTGCACATGCAGGCCATCAGCAATTCCGTAAACGGTTCCGTCAACGAACCGAATACCGCAGGCAACATCGAGAGGCTCCTCTTGCTGAACGATTCCGTCGTCTATTACCAGGACAAGTTCCAGGAATATTTCGACCGTGCCGAAAAGAGCCACGCCGACGTCGTGTCGCTCACGTCCAACGACGAGTTCGCGCCGCACCTGCAGTCATTCTTCATGTACATGAAGCCCGCGGCGCTGGGCGTATTCCTGATGCACCTCTTCGAAACGCCGGAACAGGAAAACTTCTACGACGTGACGAGGCGTCTTGAAGTTGCCCTCAGCGAAAAATTCGCCGAAGCCGAAGTCAAGATGGAATCGCTGTACCACACGGAAAGACCCGTATTCTTCGCCTACAAGGAACTCATCAAGCAAGAGGCCGGATTCGTAAAGCGCAAACTGCTCCAGCGTCGCTTCAGTTACGAGGAGAAAAAACACTTCGTACGCTACCACGCCTACGACGCCCTGAACGAGAATTACCTCGCCCTCATCAGGAAGGCCGGATTCGCAAGCGATTTCAAGGAAGAATGGTTCCCGCGCCCTTGCGAAAACCCCATTGCGCGCGCCAAGGACTTCGTCTGGGAAAAAGCTTTCCAGCTCGTAGGGTTCCCGGCAAAGCGTTTCATCGACAAGCTCAAAAAATAATTTATACGAAAAAAAGGACCGTCAACGCGGTCCTTTCAAATTGTATCGCGAAAGTCGCTTACTTCTTTACGATTTCAGCGTCCTTCACTTCCTTGCCGTTCAGCTTCGAAGAAGTCGTTGCCGGCACGAGGTTGCGGTTGATGACCTTGTACTGGATGATACTCCAGATGTTGGAAACGATCCAGTAGAGCACGAGGCCGGAAGGCATCACCGCACTGAAGAAGAACATCATCGCGGGCATCATCCACACCATCATCTTCTGCTGTGCAGGATCCATGCCGGCGCTTCCGCTCATAGTGACCTTCGTCTGGAAGTAGGTCGACACGACCATGATCCACGGGAGGATGGCAAGACCGGAGGGCATGACGAACGGGATGCTGATACCGCTCCACACCACATCGCTACGGCTGAGGTCAGTAATCCAGAGGAATGCGGGCATGCCGCGGAGTTCCATGGCGCGACCGAGCACGAAGAAGAGGCCCATGAAGATAGGCATCTGGATGAGCATCGGGAAACAACCACCCGTGCAGCTGGAAAGCGGGTTCACGCCATTCTTGGAGTAGAGTTCCATGATGGCGGCCTGCTTCTTCTGCGGGTCACTACGGTACTTCACGTTGATCTCGTCGATCTGCGGCTTGAGCTTGGCCATACCGCGGGTAGACTTGAGCTGCTTGACGGTAAAGGGAGTCGTGATACCGCGGACAATGAACGTCACGAGGATGATGGCGACACCGTAGTTCGGGATGAGTTCATAGAAGAACTTCAACAGCTTGAGGAGGATCTTGCAGATCCATACGAACCAGACATTCGCTCCGCACCAGGTCCAGCCGCTCACGATGACTTTCTCGTAATCCTTGTCAAGCGCTTCGACCTCGTCCCACTGCAGCGGGAGAATCATGAAATCGTAACTCAGGGAATCGCTGCCGCGCAGGAAATCGCTCACGGAAAGCTGGAACGTTCCCGGATCCTTCTCGTTGTCGACCTTCATGGGCTTGGCCTGCACGAGCACCGGAGAAGGATTGTCAAACTGCACCGACATCGCGATGTACTTGCGGCGGAGTCCCGCCCAGACCATCTTATCGCTCTTGAAGGATTCCGTATCGCGGACCATCTCGCGTTCGACGTTCTCGCCGTTATTGAAAATCACTTCGCTGAAGAAGTAGCTCGTGCCACCGACGCTCTTGCCCTTCGGGAATTCCTCGGTTTCCTTCATGCCGCCCTTCCAGGCGAGCTTGTATTCGTTGGGCTGGAACCCGACAAAGCGGTTCACCTGGCGCACGGAGACGCCGGTCTTGGTAAAGCCGTAGCTGCGGATGACCTTGTTTCCGCCGACATCCTCGAAGACAAACTGGACGCTCGTATCGGCGTCAACGGTAATCCATTCCGGAGCATCGACCGCAAAGAGGGCTTCGCTCAGGTCAGCCTTCCCGAGAGTGAGGTCGAGGGCACCGAGGGTCGTATCCTGGATGAGCTCCGGGAAGTTGCCCGCACTGTCGGCCAGGGCCTTCACGATAACACTACGGACCTTGCCACCCTTGTTGTCGAGAGTCACGATGAACTTGTCGGTCTCGACCGTCACCGTACGCGGGAGGATCGCGGGCTTCGCGACAACGCTATCCGTCGCGGAGGAGTCCGTTGCGGCAGTAGCAGCGGCAGCAGCGGCAGCGGAATCGGCCACGGCACTATCCGCAGGAGCCTTGTCGGCAGCGGGAGCCCCGAGGACCGGAGCAGCCTTCATTTCGGGTTCTGCAGCCGGGAGGACCAGCTGGTCGGCGGTTTCCGACTTGGCGGCCTCGGCAGCGGCGGCTTCGCGGGCCTTGGCTTCGGCCGCAGCCTTCGCGTTGGCGTTCGCAGAGTTCGTCGTCATCCACCAGATGACGATGACAGCCATGAGAATGGAACCGATAATGGTATTCTTGTTCATTTGTTGTCCTTTCTGGGCGGAACCGGGTCATAGCCGCCCTTGCAGAAGGGGTTGCATCTCAATATCCTGAAAACAGCAAGATAGAAACCTTTGAAGGGGCCGTGTACCCGGATAGCCTCGATTGCGTACTGAGAACACGTCGGGCGGAACCTGCACACCCCGAAAAAGAAGAACGGATGGACCACCTGGTAGATCCGGATAGGCACAATCAGCGCCTTCCCGATGGCCCCCTTAACCTTCTCCCACATCTCCCGTTTCTCCCTGGGATTCCCATCCCATCTTGCGGAAAATCTTCATGGCGGATTCCCGCAGGCGGGCCGGGGTCATCAGCGGGGCGGGATCGGTCACGACAACCATCGCCCATACGGGCTTCTCGATGTTCGGGACGGCCCCAAAAAACAACGGCCGCAAGATCCTGCGACACTTGTTGCGGTAAACGGCGTTGCCGTTTTTCTTTTTTGCCAAAAAACAGAAACGACAAGAACCATCCGGACTGTCAATCCATTTCATCGACAACGACGGTGAACGGACGAACTTTCCCTGGATGGCAACTTGCCGATAAGCGGGCTGCGTCGGCAGCCGGTAAGAACGCAGAGTGGCTATAAGCCAACCCCGACTTACTTCTTGTAGACGGTGTCGCTGATGGTAAGGCGCTTGCGACCCTTGGCGCGGCGACGGCTCAAAACTGCACGACCCCAGCGGTCTTCCATACGGGCCATAAAGCCATGCTTGTTGACACGCTTCCTATTGTGAGGCTGGAATGTTCTTTTCATGATAAAACCTTTTTATGGATACAATTTTCTATGAGTCGCAAATTTAGCAAAAAAACCATACAAATCAAGGGGTTAGGAGCCCTTGCTTTCACTTTTTGAAGCAAAAAGAGCAATATCACCTAACCAGCATACAATTAATCAACAAATTATCAACATTTATGTTTTGATTTTGGGATATCAGTAGGCATTCCTACCGCCAAACACCTTTATCTGGTTCACACCCTTGGTCTTGACCGCATAAAGCAGGTCGTCGACCGATCGCACGATGGCGCGCTTGTCGTAGGGATCCCCGACACGGCACGAAATGAATCCGCCGCTCACGGTGACGTGGAGGAAAGGGAATTCCCCCCACTGCATGTTGGAAACCGATTCGCGGATCTGGTCCGCCTTGGTAAACGCCTCGATTTCCGATTCCCCCTTGAGGACGCAAACGAACGTCTCCCCGCTAAAACGGACAGCCCTTTCACCGAACTCCTCGTTCAGACTACGTCCTATCTGCGACCCGACAGAGCAGATGACGGAATCACCGAAGACCTTCCCGTACTTCTCGTTAATCTGTGCGAAACCGTCGATGTCGAGCATGGCCACATAAAACTGATCGCGATGCAGCCAGACTACGTCCTCCAGATACTGGATAAAGTAACGGCGGTTGTAGAGTCCCGTCAAATCGTCTCGCCGGGACAGGTCCTCCAGCTTGGCCATGAACTCGTCCTTCTGCCGGCGTTCACGCATGTACGCCCTCACCGCATAGGAGCACACCCCGAACAGGGCGACGCCGAAAAAGAGATAATTGAGTGCAATATCGATGTATACGACAGTTTCGCTGGGCGGCGCGGTCACCCATTCCGGAAACTGCCACGAAAGCACGATGACGGAAACGCCCACCACTATCGATGTCGCAGCCCCGGCAATCTTGGCCTTGCGGTTGACGATGAAGCTACTCATGAAGGGACCCGTCAACAGGAAGTACGGCATCGCGCTACGGATGCCCCCGCACAGGAAAAACAGGGCCGGGAGGGTTATGCACGCGAGGAACACGATCAGCAGCAGAAAGCCCGTCGAAATCGACGAAGTCTTCTTCACAATGAATCCCGTAATGACGCACACGACCAAATTCAGGACGCAAAGCGAGACCGCAATATAATTGATCTGCTCAAATACAGTCAGTACAAGGCTTGCAAACGTGACGATGGACACCACGGCAAGAATAAGCCAGAAAACCCTCTGCTCCAGAGTTTCCTGTCTCCTCCAGTTTTTCCTTAATCCCTCAAGCATATTTCCCCACCTTTCTCCCTTTTTAATATACGATTTAATCAATGCAATTTGTCAAAAAAAACTTTATTATGTATTTTTTTTACAAGATTCGCAAACCCATTCTCGGAAGGCGCAAGATGGAACTCACTCCGCTAGACATTCGCAACCAGTCATTCCACAAGAAGAGCTTCGGCGGCATCGACGCCGAAGAGGTCAAGGCGTTCCTCGAAACGGCTGCCACGGCATTCGAACAGATGTCGCGCAACCGCACCGACCTCACGGAACGCCTGAAGATTGCGGAAGAACGCGTCAACTACTACCGTCAGATCGAGAAGACCATCCAGGACGCCGTCGTCACGATGCAGAAGACCGTCGACGAAGTCAAGGCCAGCGCCGAAAAGGAAGCGGAACTCATTATCGCCGAAGCCAAGGCGCGTGCCGTCCGCGAAGTCGAGAACACCAAGCGCGAGGCCGAAGACCTCCGCGCCGAAATCGAACAGCTGAAGCAGCTGCGCAACAACTACTTCATCCGCTGCCGCGCACTCATCAGGGGACAGGAAGAATTGCTCGCCGCCATGGAAAACGACCAGCGCGGGGAAATCCCCCAGCCCGCAAGGCCGGCTACAGCCCCCGGCATCAATCCGGTAGGCAAGGTCATCGCCTAGGTCCCTTCAGTTCCCGGATGAGAATCAACATCAAGGTACATGCACGCAGCAAGCGCGAGAGCGTGACGCCTCTGCCTGACGGAAGTTTCAAGGTAGAAGTCAAGGCCCCTCCCGTTGAAGGGGCCGCAAACGAAGCCATCTGCGAGCTGCTCGCCGAACACTTCAAGGTACACAAGCGCGACGTCCGCGTCGTCCTCGGCAGCACGAACAACAAGAAAGTTGTCGAAATCCAGGGAATCTAGCCGAAGCGCTATTCCCTGTGTTCATACAGGTAAAGGTTCGCCTCACCCACGGCAAGTTCGGAGCCCTTGATATACCACGTGTCGTCATTGCCGGTACGGTACTTCACCACGACGCGGTAACGATTCTCGGTCTTCAAGACCTCAGGCGGGACCGTCCAGAAGTTCTCCGTGCCCACGACCATCTCGAGGCTGTAGGAATCCTGGGAATCCACGCCTTCGATCGAGATGGACCTCACCATGTCCTTCGGGTTGCGCACCTGGACGATGCTCCAGAAGGTGCTCGCACTCTCCTTGACCCAGAGCGACGTGGAATCTCCCCACACGCCATCGACACCCTCGCAGCTCACGAACTCCCATTCGCCGTAGTAACGGCCTACTCTGTTGCCCATGATGTCAGCCGCAGGAGCCCCACCCAGATCCACGCCGCAGTTCGCATCGGGACAGCGGTCGGTAATGCGCACCGTCACGCGCTTCCATCCATCGGGAGTTTTCGCCTTGACGCGCACGCAACCGCCACAGGCCGCGCCGCCATTCCACGGGCCCTTATCATCGCCGGGGGAAACATTCACGTGTATGGCCGCATAATACTGGATGTTAGTTTGTCCATAATTGCAAGCGCCACCCAAGCTCGTCTCCTTCGCGGTAACGCTCCCGTAGGTAGTGACGGATCCCTTGCCGCCGTTTTCGGTGAGGGTCGGGTCGGCAGCCGTATAGCTGTCGCAGTCGTTACACTTGCCATCGTCGCCTTCGTCTTCGCTGCTGGATTCAGGGACGCTGCTCGAGCTTGAAACCGGGGCTACGCTGGAACTGGAAACTTCGCCGGAACTGGATTCCGGGACTTCGCTGGAGCTAGAAGCATCAGCAATGCTGGAACTCGACGCGGGTACGGAACTAGAAACCGGTGCGTCACTGGAGCTTGATGCGGGTGTACTGCCGGGAACCGCGTCAGAGCTTGATGCCGCTACGGAACTCGATGCCGGAGCTTCTGCGGAAGAAGACTGCTCCAGCGATGAACTTGAAACCTGCAAACTTTCGCTTGACAGAATGTCGGTAACCTGCGTCGAAGACGAATCGTCACCGCAAGCGACAAGGCTCATAGTCGACGCACATAAAAAAACAAGGGGACGAAATCTCATACAGAACAATATAAAAAAGATCCCCGACCAGGTCGGGGATGACATACTGAGGTCGATTTCGCGCGATACTCGCCTTACCAGTCGTTGCGCTTCGCGCAAGACTTGGCGCCTCGGTCATGCCGGCAAGCGAGCTTGCCGTCGCGACTCTCGGCTACCAGTCTTTAGCCGGGCGTGCTTGACCGCGGATAGGTTTCCAGGGCTTGCGTTCGCCGTTCTGCTCATCGAAATCCTTCAGGAGCTGCGCGGCTTCCTCGGGAGTCATCTCGCCCATCTGCATAGGCTGTTCCTGGGGTTCTTCGCCGCCCTGGCTATCGCTTGAGCCTTCTTCGGGTTGTTGCGGCTCGGGCTGCTGACCGCCATTGCTGTCGGAACTTTCGCCCTGACTGCTGCTGGACTCTCCACCGCCCTGCTGATCCTGATTCTGGTCATCGCTTCCGCTTGAAGAACTTTCACCCTGATCCTTGTTCTGGTCCTGCTTATCCTGGTTTTGGTCCTGGTTCTGCTGGTCCTTATTTTGGTCCTGATTCTGATCTTGATTCTGGTCCTGGTTTTGATCCTGGTTCTTGTCGTTCTTCTTGTTCTCGTTCTTCTGCTCGTCCTTGGCCTCCTTAATGCGGTCAAGGAGCATTTGCAGTTTCTGGTCGTTCGGATAGTATTGCAGACCTTCGTTGCAAGTAATCTCTGCAGAGGGCAAGCGATTCTCGATGTACTGGAAAGCGGCATCGCTGTAATAGGCGCTCGCCGACTTCGGGGCAGCAAAGGCCGCAGCTGCGAGGGCAATGACCATGAACATAATCTTTTTCATCAGATTACCTCCAGGTCGTTGTCGGTGTTGCTCGCGTCAATCTTCGCCTTGGGCTTGCGGCCCGCCTTGATCTCGATGACGTCGTCGATGCGCTGCACGTGCCCGCTCAGCTGGCCCGCAGTCTCGTCTTCGGCAATCAGGTTCTCGAGCATCTCCTTCGCTTCGGCATACTTGCCGTCCTTGCAAAGTTGGAGTGCCCGCGCCAGGACTTCCTTCGCCTTGTCGGAAAGCGGCGGCTGTTTCTGGTCGTTGTTCTGGTCCTGATTCTGGTCCTTGTTTTCTTTCTGCTTGTCGAGTTCTTCTTTCAGCTTGCGTTGCACGATTTCGACGTTCTTCTTCGCGTTCTCGAAATCGTTGTCGAGGTCAATCGCCTTCTTGAGATACGCGACCGACTCGCGCCATGCCGCAATGCGTTCGCTGCCTTCGGCAGCCTTCTCACCCATGCGGAAATACGTGTTCGCAAGGTTATATGCAGCCTTCGCCGCCATCTTCTTGTCCGGCATGCGCACGGCGCTTTCCAGTTCCTTTTTCGCCTCTTCGTAGTTGCCGAGCCTGTACTGGCACGTACCGATGTTGTAGAACAAAAGCGGATTCGCAGGCTCGGCCTCGCGAGCCTTCATATACTTTTCAAGAGCTCCGGCGTAGTCGCCGTTCTTGAACAGTTTATTGCCGTCATTGATTGGCCGCGCCCAGAGGGCGACCGACAGCATGCATACCAAAATCACCAAAAAACGCATCTTAAAGCCTTCAAATATCCTGGGATTTTCGATTCCCGCAAGTAATATACAAAAAAGGCAGCCCGAAAAAACACCCCCTCTAGCGGAGCTTCAGGTAGGCATTCAGCCAGTCCGCATGGTCGCTATTGTCATCTCCGTCCGGTTCGGTCACAAGCTCAAGATGCCTGGCGCCCTTGACCGGGATCCTGGCAAATGCCGGTTTATCCCTTCCGCGGAGAGAGGGGCTCTTCCACACCACCTGATCATCCAAGCGCACAATAAACGTCGCCTGGCCACGGTCGTAGACTTCATCGTCGATTCCAGCGCCCAGATAGAGCGTATCGGCATTCTCGGGCAAATGGAAGGATATCCGCGACGGGGCATGCGTACCGATGCCGTTCTTGTACAACCTGTCCCCGGACGTCAAGAAGCGGTCTTCCACAGACGCGTCAATTCGGGGGGACTTGTACTGCTGCTCGAAATCCTGCATCTTCAATTCCGTCAGCACGAGCACGTTGTCGGCTTTCGGGACGACCACGGGACGGGATTCAAAGGCCAGAACGCCCCCTTCCGCAAAGACAAAGACCGATAGCAGAACATAGGGCGCATACGCCGGAAGCTTCAGCGAAGAGATCTTGCGTACAATCTTGCTGACCAGCTGCGGGTAGGCGATAACCACAATGGCGATCACCAGCGCTGCGCACCCGGCAAAGGAAGTCATCTTCCAGACATAGCCGCCCCTGAACGGGTTGATGATGCTGACATTCTGCGAAGCGACAAACGTTATGACGGCACACAGGAAGCCTGCTCGGCGCATATCCCAGACGCACCAGCAAAGCGACGCGGGAATCGCGTACATGAGGTAGCGTTCATGCATACCCGGCAACACGACAAAAAACGCGAGAGCGTTGAGCGTGCAGAGCGAGAATGCCGTACGGATATTCCGGCAAAGGATGGACTTGACCAACACGAAGACGGATACGGCGACAAAGAAGACGCGGCCGAGTATCGCGGGCTTGAGCAAAAATCCAAAACCGGCTTCCGTGAGTCCCCAGATGGGGGCGTTATCCGGCGCGACATTTCCGACCATGAGCATCCAGAGGTTCGCCGCATTGAAGGTGGCATACGGGTACTGGCCGGACACCTGCACGTAGGCACGGGTCAGCATCGAAACGAGGTTCCCTCCGATAGCAAACGGGAGTAACACCAGCACGGCTGCGAGCAAGGCAAACGGGAGACCCTTCCAGGAGGTTCTCCAGTTCCTGATAAAGAGTCCGCCGAACACCGGCAGGAACATGATCATCTGGAACTTGGTCAACAGCGAAAGCACGTAGAGCATGGACGCGAATATCACGAGGCGCGGGCGGCACATGCAGTAGACCGCGAAAAGGGCGAACAGCACCGGCGGCAAGTCGACCTGCCCCCAGATAGGGCCGTTCAGCAACAGCGCCGGATTCAACGCGATGAAGCCGACCAGCAGGTGGCGCTTCCATTCCGGGAAAGAGAACTTGCCCATGACGCGGCAAATCCAGTCTACCAGGAAAAGGTGCGCGAAGAATACCGGCCAGAGGCACATGAACTTGAGGAAAAGCGTCTTGCCTACCGCGATTCCGAAAGCAGAATGAATCTGCGCCACGATCCAAAGCCATAAGACATAGAATGGAGGATAGTTACCCTTGAAGTTTCCAAATCCGCCTTCGATCAACTGCTGGACCCAGCCCACCCAGAAACTCTGGTCACCGTCGTAGGAACTCCCGAAAGAACAAAGGATATTGACTACGACACAGACCGTGCCCCACAGAATAAACATCTTCAAATTATCGCGATACCTATACATCATCAACCTACAGGCTCAATATCAAGAGAGAAGAGCAGACCACAAAAACGGCTACCGACGCGATTCCGCACACCTTCAGCTTGCCCGAAGCCTCGTCTCCCGCCATGCCCTCGGCTACCCACGGGATGCAGCTCAGAAGCACGGGAATGATGTAGCGGAAGTCGTTGCTGCACGAAAGCGGGTACTTGAGGCGAAGCATTATCATGGCGGCAAAGAAGAACAGCGCCTGGGCGGCAAGCAACACGTTCAGCTTCGTCATCTTCGATTTCCAGAAACCGCGCAAGCCGAACCCGAGCATAACGAGGAAGCTTGCGCTCACGAGCGCCGCAAGCCAGTAGCCCACCTTTGTCCGGAGCAAGGTAAACTCGCCGAACAGGGATGTCTTCGCGAGATAGTTCCAGAAGAACTGACGTCCGAGTTCATCGTTCCAAGGATCGGTATAGGGCTGCGTGAGGAACGTGCGGATGTCGAAGAAAAGGAAGTTACCGGGATTGTTCTGGACGAGCACGGTGTTGTCGTTACCGGCGGCATTCGCGACAATCTCGCCGCCGAGCACACGTACGATGACAATCGTTCCCACGACAAGGAGAAGCCCGATAGAGGTCCATTCCAGGCGGCCGAGGCCGCGCAGCAGGCGCGGGACGGACTGCATCAGGACGGTGAGCCCGACAAGGCCGAACGCGATGGCTCCCGTAGACTTGGTCCAGTAGGCGACGGCGGCAGAAATCACCGCGGCAAGCAGGTACTTGCCCATGCCCGTCTTGATATAACGGATGCATCCCCACAAAGCGATGATGTGCATCGCGTAGAACAGGATATCATTCCCGAGGCGCGGAGAGGCAAGGATGAATCCCGGCCACACGCTCCATAGCAATGCCGCGATATACCGGGGCATTCCCCATAGCGAGTTCTTGATGCACGCAAGCCCAAAGCCGAGGGCAAAAAGCGAAATCAAGAAGTCGAACCACTTCACCGCATTCTGGGGAACCCAGCCAAACCAGCGGGAAACATTCCAGACCCCCGCGCTCGCGATAAAGTAGACCGGCGGATGGTAGCAGGTCCAGCATTCATCCGACTTGGGTATATGATGTTCTTCAGCAATGATCTGCATGTAACGGACATGTCCGCCCGTATCGTGACCGCGTTCATCGAAGAACGTCGCCTGCGTATAGCCTACGCGCAGGAGCATTCCAAAAAAGAAAATCAGCAAGAGGCGGCGATCAATATTGAATCGCGACCCGATCGAGAAAATCAAGCCCCCGATACACAGGAAGAACAGCACCGTCAAAAAGCTCATCAGGAATCCGCTCGACTTGAATTCCGCATTTATGCCGCCGGGACCGCCGTTGTTGCGCAGAGCAATTTCGATGTGGAAATTCGAATGCCCCTTTCCGACATGCCTTTCAATTTCCGACTTGTCCAGAATAAAGCCCTGGTTCCAGCTACAGTGTCCCGGATAATTCCGGAACGGCAAATCCGTCCCGTTCACGCGCAACTGCGTAACGCAATCGTCCGGATGGATGTCCAAAGTGAAATCCCCGCCAATGCCCGACGTGATGTCCATATCGACAGCGAAAGGCTCACCCTGATTCATCGCAAGGGTTATCGGCAAGGCCGATGCAACATCCTTCCCTTGCCGATGCAAGACGACGTTATCGATTCCAGGGCTGATGACAAAATACACGACAGCAAGCAGAACCGCCACCGCAATAAAGATTATTTCCCTGAACCTTTTCAGTTTTGCAAGCATCACTTTTTACCTTCGTGGTATTCCTCTTCGGAATTCACGCTCCAGAGGGCAGTCTTGTCGGTAGAGTTCTCACGGATGCACTTCACGACTTCCATGGCGGCGAGCATGCTGTGGTCCATATTGTTGTACTTGTGCATGCCGTTGCGGCCCATGAGGAAGAGGTTCTCGACCGGATCCACATATTCGCGGATCTTGTCAAACTCGCCGTAGGTACCGAAGTAGGCGGGATACGCCTTCTTGATATGGAACACCACTGAATCACGCACGTCTTCGGGCCTTGCCACGTCAATCTTGTCGAGCTCGTCGATGGCGAACTTGATGAAGTCCTTGTCGGGCATGCGCCACATATCGTCGCCCTCGGTCGCAAAGTATTCAAGACCGATCCACACCTTCTCGGGGTCGGCAACCAGGTAGGGACTCCAGTTGTTAAAAATCTGGATGCGGCCGAGCTTCACGTCGGATTCCTGCACGTAAATCCAGTTGTCGGCAACGAACTTGAGCTTGCTTTCGGGAGTGCCGGGCTTTGCCGGATTCTTGATGAGCAGCTTATCGAGCAACAGGCCCACGGTAATGAAGTCGCGGTACACGAGGCCATCGGCGATACGCTTGACTTCGGCGGGCACGGGATTTTTCTCGCCATCCATCGCGGCAACGAGTTCCTTGACCGGCATGGTGCTGAGGAAATAATCGCACGGAATAGTTTCGTGCATAAAGACGCCCGTATTGTCCATGCTCTCGACAACGACGCTTACCACGCGCTTGCCGTCTGCGGAACGATCCACGCCCACGACCTTCGTGTCCATGTGGATTTCACCGCCCATCTCCTGGATCTTTTCAGCGACCGTTTCCCAGAGCTGACCCGGACCGAATTTCGGGTAGAGGAACTGCCCGATAAGGCTCGTCTCGGTATCCTTCTGGCGGATGTCCGCACCGTTGGCGTTCGCATCGGTCTTCTTCTTGCCTGCAAAAATCTGCTTGAGCGCATGGATCACCGTCTTGGTGATCGACAAGCCCTTGATGCGCTGTCCACCCCAGTCCGGACTGATCTTGCTGCACGGCACGCCCCACACCTTTTCGGTGTAGTCGCGGAAGAACGTGCGGTAGAGTTCCACGCCGAAGCGGTTGATCATGAAATCTTCAAGACTCTTTTCCTTGCGTGCGGGCAACAGCTGCACCTTGAGGTAGCTCATGCCAATCTTGAACATGCGCCAGAGACCGAGATTGCGGATGGTGTCGCCGTTCAGGCTCACCGGATAGTCGAAAAGCTTGCGCAAGAAGAGGATGCGGCTGAGGCGGCTGCGGCAGAGCATCACGTAGTCCGTCTGCTCGGGATCGGGGCCGCCTTCCGTAAGCGGCACGCTGCGCCCGATGGCGATGTCATCCTTGCTCGCGGCACCCTGGAGCGGGAGAATTCCCTGCCACCAGTCCATCACGGTATCGCTCTTGCTGAAAAAGCGGTGACCGCCGATATCCATGCGGTTGCCCTTGTAGCGTGCGGTACGGGAAATTCCCCCGATGACATCTTCGGCTTCATAGATGACCGGCTTCACGTCGGTCGTGCGCAAAAGTTCCAGCGCGGCAGTCAAACCCGCAGGGCCTGCGCCCGCGATTACGGCAATTTTGAGATTCTCTTTCATATAGACGAATATAGAAAAGGATAAGCTTTTTCGACTTCAAACGCAACTTCCCTGCGCTTTTTTACGAAACGCAATAAAGAATATCACGCAATTTTGTTCTTTAAAGAGTCTTTTTCCCGCGGAAAAGCATGAGTTTCCGCGCACCGAAGTTCCACATGAGCACGAGCACGGCGGCAATCATCTTGGACACCATCTCGTTTATGCCAAGTCCATCGACCATCAGGTACATGAGCACCTGATTTATACCGACGCCCGCAATCCCCACCAGCGCGAACAGGACAAATTCAATGCCCTTCTTCGTTTTGAGGATGCGCTTGCAGGCGGTAAACACCCACAGGATGCTCATCAGGTAATTGAGGACGAGGCCTGCTACCAGGCCCACGAGGTTCGCCAGCAGGTAGTGCCAACCGAAACCGTAAAGGCACAGCGCGAACAGTCCGAAATCGGCCACGAAGGCAACACCCCCCGTCACCATGTAACGGAGGAACTGCCCCGCAAGCGACTTGCGGGGGAAACGGTTACGCAGCTTCTTTATGATACCCGAAATCATTCCTCGATAAATTTAACAAAAGAAAGACGAAACAAGGCGCGTCATGCTTTCGTGGTCCTTAATCGCCATCATTTCGCGTATACTGTGCATACTCAGAATGGGTTCGCCGATATCGACGGTCGGAATCCCGAGACGCGCAGAAACCGTCGGGCCGACTGTCGAACCGCAGGGCATGTCGTTTCGCGTCACGAACACCTGGAGCGGCACACCCGCACGGGAACAGAGATCGCGCAGGCGGGCCGACGCCATCACGTCACTCGCGTAGCGCCTTTGTGAATTTGTCTTCAATACGATTCCGTTCCCGAGAATCGGCGCGTGGTTCAGCTCGTGCTTTTCGGGGAAGTTGGGATGTTCCGCATGCGCGACATCGAGAGAAAGCGCAAGCGAGCGTTCCAGTGCGGCAGAAAGCGGGACAGGCGATTTGCTTGCACACCCGCTTAACCATATGGCCTGTAGTACAGATTCCAGGAAGTTGCCGCCGGCGCCCTCGCGGGTGACCGAACCGACTTCCTCGTTGTCGAAAAAGCATGCGACGCAGATGTCGTTTTCATTCGGAGACGCGTCAACAATGGCCTCGGCGATTGCATGGCAGCTGCTCAGGTTGTCGATCCTTCCGGAATAGACCCACTCGTCATCGAAGCCTCCCTTGCTCGCGGGTTGCGCATCAAAGAAGCGGATGTCGAAATCGAGCATTTCCTCGCCCGCCGAAAGTTCACGTCGCAGCGCATCCTCAAAATGCGGAGCGTCCATTCCGGCGCTCCCCCACAGCACATCAAGATCGGTCTGCGGGTTCACCTTGAGTCCGTCCTGGTTCACGCCACGATTCAGATGGACCGCAAGTTGCGGGATCTTGAACAGCTTGTCTCCGCGGACGGCCTTCATCATGATTTTTTCGTTATGCCGGTATGCAATCACTCCTGCATACCCGAGATCACGGTCGAGCCAGCTCGTGTAAAGGGGGCTCCCGTACACCTCGGCATGGAGTTTGCGGACACCCGCGCACTCCTTGTCCGGATTCGGAGTCACTTTCAGGGCCGGGAAATCAACATGCGCAGTCGCCAGTCGGACCCGCGTATCGGCAGAAAAATTGCGCGGCATGCGCACCGCGATCAGGGCAGAACCCCTCTCGACAAAAAAGGAATCACCACAGGCCATTCCGGCAACGTTTTCCAGCCCCACCGGTGAAAAACCTGCCGAGGCAAGCATCTTTTTCAGGGTTTCCACCGTATGGTACGGAGTCACGGAAGTGTCCAAAAATTCAAAAAAGTCCATAATAGACCTCCAACACCCCTTAAATTAGAAAACGAAAAGTTATTCAAAATACCCCCTATAGTGTTTATGTTTCCGAATTTTTATATATATTTCGCAATATGAGGTTTAAACCACTTAAACAGGTGAACTGGATGGAATTGTCGGGCCTACTGGTCGGCATTTTCTTCACCTTGGCCGTGGTTCTCTTCGCACTGGTTTTCTATACCAAGCTCTTCACGAGCGGCATGATCGGCGTCGAGGAGTACAAGCTTCACAGCACCTTTGAAAAGGCCCTGGGCCTCCGTCCGGGAACCCGCGTCCAGATCAGCGGCGTGGACGTCGGCCAGATTTCGGAGATGAAAATCCAGAACGACGGCGTGTTCATAGAATTTACCATCCGCACGGAATTCCAGAACTGGATTACCGACAGCGCCGAAGTGTTCGCCATCCGCGACCAGAACATGATTTCCGCCCGCGTCATCAACATCGACGTGCGTCGCGGCAAGGGCAACGTGTTGCACGAAGGGGATTTCATACGGGCAGGCAAGGCGCAGGATATCGAAACAGTCCTCGAGACGACCAACGAGCTCTTGGGACGCGTGAACGAACTCATTGATGCCGCCGACACTCTCGTTGCCATGGCGATGGATACGGGAACCACCATCGGCGCCCTCTTCGGGTCCCGTGCACTCTACGACAACCTGAACCGCCAGCTGAACCGCCTCGACGACATTACCTACGCGGGCAAGAATACACTTGAAAAAACGAGCAAGCTGCTCGACACGCTTAGCGAAAACGTTCCGCCGATGGTCAGCAAGATCGACAACATGACGACAGACATGTCCTCCATCGTCGCCGACCTCAAGCCCCTTCCGGCCAAGGTGGACGAACTTATGGGCAATGTCGGCGGACTCGTCAAGTCCATGGACACGACTATGGGACGCGTAGACGGCATGGTCGACAAGCTGGGACTCATGACCTCGAATATCGCCGATTTCATGGAAACGACGGAAGGCACATTGCAGAACGCGGATGACCTGATGGAAGGCATTTCCAACATCTGGATTGTCCGCAGGAACATGCCGAGCAAGGATTCCGTGCCGTTCATGGTGGAGACGCTATGGTAAGGAAGTTCGCCATCATCGCCTTGCTTGCGCTTACCGCGGCATCGAACGCTTCCGAATCCGGGACCATTGCCGCCCGCGCCCAGCGCTCCATAAATGCGGGGAAATACGCCAAGGCCTATTACCAGCTCGAACGAGCGCTCCTTGCTAGCCGCAAGGAAGCCGACCTGCTTTCCGAAGGACGCGTCCTGCTCGCCATGGCGCAAATCCGTACGCAGAGCCTCGACTTGGATTTTGCCGATTCCCTGATATCGATTGTCCGTCCGGAAGCCCTCGACAACACGACCGGAACTAACCTGCTTCGCGCAAAGATCGCGCTCGCGAATGCACGCGAGAACTACGGCGACGGAGCCAAGCTTTGCGGGAAGGTGGACGAGGACGCCCTCAAGAAAGCGGACAAGGCCACCGCCGCGGCGTTCTATGCGGAATGCGCCATCAGCTATGCCGGATCGCACCGAAGCGACGATGCGGCAGAAGCCCTCAAGATGGCAGGAAAGAAGAGCAACAAGAAAGGCGGCTTCTACGCCTTTACCGCGGCCATGATGGCTGACCTGGAAGGCAACAGCGGCGAGGCCGATTCCCTCTACCGCATAGCCGAAGCGAAATCCATCGAAGGGAACAAGCCGTACATGACGGCGACGATCCTCTACAAGCGTTCGAAGCTCAAGACCACCAAGGCCGAAGAAGCGGAAGACCTGAAGCTCCGCTGCAAGAACGCATTCGAACTGATGGGACTCCCGAACAACTCCAAGCGTTGCGCGGAATAATTAGTTAGGTTCTTCGACTTTCGGGGTTTCCACCTTCTTCAAAGCAAGCAGGTGGTGGAAGGCATACGGCGCAGGAATCTTGCCTTCGGAGAATGCATCGATCGTCTTCTTGACTTCGTTATACTTGGTCGAGTCGCGACCTTCAGTCACTCCCACGCCCCTGTAGCCAAGCACGCGGAAAGTCTTGTTGTAGAAACTCTTGCGGAACTTCTTGAAGCGCGGTTGCATCACATCGTTCAGAACCATCTCGAGAGCCGTTTCCGTCTGTTCCGCATCAAGTTCAAAGCTGCGGTACATCAGGCGGATATGCTCGGGAATCGTGGAATCGGGACTATCGAAGTAAGGACGCATCACGTCGGCGGCTTCCTTCTTGTTCGGGTAAGGCCCGTTCGAGAGACGCAGGGCATAACCGACAGCCAGCCTCCACTCATCCGGAAAATTCTTGAGCGCGCGGCGCATAACCGCAAAGTCTGTCGTATCACGTGTATCCGTCGGAGTAATGCTGCCGACAAAATAGTACGGCGTAAAGAACAGGCTATCGAGTTCCGTGGAAAGGTTTGCCACGTGGCTCAGGTAGTTGTATTCCTTGCCCGTCAGGTAGCTCTCGCCAAGAGACGTAAGCCCCTTGATCCAAAAGAGTCCCGCAACTGCGGCGTTGTTCCCTGCAGCGATGAACTTCACCGAAGAGGCCTTCGGCAAGAAGGAATCGTCAGTGAGCGTATTGGGCAGGGGCTTCGCAAAATTGAAGGCCACCGCAATGAGCGCCACCGCAAGGGCTATGGAAACAAGGAACCGCATAAATACTTATATGGCGCAGGCCTCGGCCAGTTTCTCCAGCGCGTCGATGCAGTCATTCGCGAAGTTTGCCGGCGTGTTGTTGCGCTGCCATGCGAAATTCAAACCGCTGCTGCTATTGAGCACGTGGAACTTGCGCTTGCCGCCACCGTTCGCAATCGCAGTAAGGACCGTCTTCGCATCGCCACCCTGGCCACCGGGCACGCCCGGAATGGAAACGCCAGGAATCAAGAACGGAATCTCGTGCTTCTTCGCCACCGTGTAAGCGGTAATCTGTTCGAGTTCTTCGGGATGCGTCGCACCGACGACAGCACCCAGGTAACCGTGGTTACCATCCCATTCAAAAATCTTATCGGCAACGGAGTAGAAGGCGCTCGCGATGTCACGCGGGTCATCACCGCAGACAACGGGCATGTCCTGGAAATCGTGCGCACCCTTGTTGCTCGTGCGGAGCAGCACGTAAGCGCCATTCTCGGAATTTTCACGGATGAACGGACCGACGGAATCGGTGCCCATCCACGGGCTGACCGTCACGGCATCGGCCTTGTACACGTCGTAGGCGGCCGTCGCATAGGCGGCGCTCGACTTGCCGATGTCTCCACGCTTGGCGTCAAGAATTACCGGAATGCCAGCACTGCGATAGGCTTCAATCAGTTCCTGCAGCACAAGCATCGCCTGCACGCTCACGCATTCGTAGTAGGCGCTGTTCGGCTTTACCACGGCGGGCGTCACGTTACGCTTGAGCGCACATTCCAGAATGTCGAGGTAGAAGCGCTTGATCTTTTCTTCGGCGCTGCCTTCGAACGGAATGAGTTTCAAGACCGGATCCATGCCGAGGCATACCGGGTTGCCGCACTTGGCAATCCTCTGTTCAAGACGTTCGTGGAAGTTCGCCATTACTTCAGGTCCTCCTGAATCTGGGCGGCCTCGTAACTGAGGATACCGTGCGCCACGGAGACGTTCAGCGATTCAAGTTCGCTGCTCATCGGAATCTTCACCGTCTCGTCGGCAAGCTCGATCAGGTACTGGTTGGTACCGGCGCCTTCGTTACCCACAAGGAAGGCCATCTTGCGGAGCTTGTGCTTCGGAATGTCCTTGAGAGCCTGGCGGGCATGCAGGTCCGTCGCGATGATGGTATAGCCCTTGCTGCGCAGGAAGTTGATATGGTCGATCAAGTCGATGTCGAACTCGAAAGGAACGCGCAGGAACGTACCCGAAGAACCGCGAACCACCTTCGGATTGAACGGGCTCACCGTGCCGCGGCCAAGCACCATACCATCAGATCCGAAACCGAGGCTCGTGCGGAAAAGCGTACCGAGGTTGCCCGGATCCTGCACGGCGTCAACGAGCGTCAGCACGCTGCGGCTAGATTCGTACACGGGCTTGGTATTTGCAATACGGCAGAAAGCAATGATTCCCTGCGGAGTGACCGTCGAGGAAAGCTGCTTCATCTGCTCGGGCGAAAGCGTGTGGAGCGTAATGTTGGCTTCATTGATCTTTTCGACAAGTTCTTCGTTCTCGAAGCCCTCGACCGCATAGATTGCGATAACGATTTCGCGGTGCTTGGAAACGAGTTCCTCTACAACATGGGCGCCTTCACCGAGGAACTTGCCTTCGCGTTCGCGGCCCTTTTCCGTGGTGAGCGCGAGGAGCTTGCGGAACCAAGGCGGATTGGAAGCGGAATCGGCATTCTGTTCAGCCTGAACCGAACGTGCTTCCAGCGTGGCCTCGTCGATATTCTCGTCAACGAGTTCCGCCTTGCGTTCAGGACGCTGGCGGTATACCGGAACGTGCCCATCGAGGGGCCTGCGTGTCGAGAAATCCCCGTCGCGGCGGCCAAAGCGGCTACCGCGCCCACCGAAGGGCTTATCACCAAAGCGGCGCGGACGGCGTTCCCTATCGAAACGGCCTTCGCGACGACTACCGTCTTCACGGAGTCCCCTGACACCACGGGGGCGTTCGCCACGGAACGGGCGATCTCCCGCAGGGGCCTCTTCGCGGCTCCCTTCGTCACGACGAGGACGCCGTTCATCTCTCTTTTCGCTGACTCCGAACTTGCGGTCCAGAGTCATTCTCACGGTGCGCTTCTTTTCTTCGCTCATAATCTTTCCATCAACTGTTCTGCGACGGATTCTCCGTCAATTTTCAAGAGTTTGTACAGGTCCGGAATATTGCCCTGTTCCACAAAATGATCCGGGAGGCCAAAACGGATTAACTTCTTGTCCGTAAAGCCCAGGTCGGCCATCAATTCCATAACGGCAGAACCATAACCGCCGATACGGGTATTGTCTTCCAGCGTGACAATGACCTTGTGGTTTTCGAAGAGGCTGCGGTAGCATTCCGCGTCCAGCGGCTTGATGATGCGTGCATCCACGAGAGTCGGGTTGTAACCCTTCCCCTTCAGGATCTCGGCAGTCTTCTTCAGCTCGTTTGTCATAAATCCCGCTCCGAGGAGCAGGATGTCCTTTCCCTGCTCGATGACCTTCGGACACTTGGCGTCGAACGTGCCGGCAGGAGGGAGCAGCTCTTCTGCAAGGGCCGTCCCGCGGGGATAGCGGATAGCGACAGGGCCTTCCATATCGATGGAGGCAGCAATCATATCCCTAAGTTCATTCTCGTTACTGGGCGCCAAGACGGTCATCCCCGGAACCGTGCGCAAGAAGGACAGGTCGAAAGCACCATGGTGCGTCGGGCCGTCCGCTCCCACCAAACCAGCGCGATCCAGGACAAACACGACATGCAGATTCTGTAAAGCCACATCGTGCATAATCTGGTCGTAAGCGCGCTGCATAAAGCTTGAATAGATGGCGACCACCGGAACCACGCCATCGCAGGCAAGGCCAGCCGCAAACGTCACGGCATGCTCTTCCGCAATGCCCACGTCGATAACGCGGTCGGGCAGTTCCTTCGCCACGATATCCAGACCGCAGCCCGTAGGCATGGCGGCCGTGATACCCATGATGCGGTTGTCCTTCTTCGCAAGTTCGAGCAAAGTCTTGCCGAATACGCTCGTAAGGGAGGGGTTCGGCTTGCCCGGGGCAAGCGGGAGACCGCTTTCCGGATCGAAAGGTCCGCACCCGTGGAACTTGGTCGGGTTCTTCTCGGCGGCATCGAGACCGCGGCCCTTCTCGGTAAGCACGTGCACGATGCACGGACCGGGCTGCGACTTCACGCGCTCGAGAATCATGATAAGCTCGTTGATGTCGTGGCCGTCGATGGGCCCGAAGTAGCGGACGCCCATATCTTCGAAGAAGGCGCCAGGCTTCACCGCATTCTTCGCAGCAGTCTCCACCTGCAGGAACAGGTCACGGAAGCGGCTTCCGAGCACACCCGGCAGGCGCTTCATCAGGCGGTCCAGGTCAGAACGCATCTTGTTGTAGACCGGGTCCGAAATCACGCGGTTCAGGTACTTGCTGAACCCACCCACATTCGGGGCGATACTCATCCTGTTGTCGTTCAGGATGATGGTCATGTTCTGCTTCGAGATGCCCACATTGTTCAGGGCCTCAAAAGCCATACCGCCAGTCATGGAACCGTCACCAATGACGGCCACCACGTTGTTCTTGCGGTTAAAGTGGTTGCGGGCGACGGCAAAGCCGAGAGCTGCAGAGATGGACGTGGTCGCATGGCCCGCGCCAAAGCAGTCATACTCGCTCTCGTTACGCTTCAAAAATCCCGAAAGACCTCCCTGCTGGCGAAGCGTCTCGAACCTATCGTAACGGCCCGTCAGGAGCTTGTGCACATAAGCCTGGTGACCAACGTCCCACACGATCTTGTCTTCGGGAGCGTTGTACACATAATGGAGAGCAAGCGTAAGCTCGACCACCCCGAGGCTGGACGCCAAGTGCCCGCCATGCTTTGCGACCTGACCGATAATGGTCGAACGCACCTGCGAAGCGAGGCTGTTCAGTTCCTGGATGGAACAGTGCTTGATATCCTGTGGAGACTTTACGTCTTTAAGTTCCATTACTTAACCCGGGTAATGATGAATGCCGCTATGGAGCGCAGGAGGGTCGTGTCGCACTTGAGCTGTTCCAGCGCACGCAAGGATTCCTCGTAAAGTTCCCTGGCACGTTCCCTGGACTTGTCCAGACCCACGATGGACGGATAGGTCGCCTTGCCCTTTTCGATATCGGAGCCGGCATCCTTGCCCAATTCCTCGGTAGTGGACACGATATCCAGAATGTCGTCGACAATCTGGAAAGCAAGACCGATAGAGCGGCCATAATCACGAATAATCTTGATGTCCGCCTCATCCGCATTCGCAAGGCGGGCGCCCACTTCCAATGAAGCCTCGATAAGGGCCGCCGTCTTATGGTAGTGAATATAATCGACAATTTCGAGATCCACATGCTTGCCTTCGCATTCGATATCGATCATTTCGCCGCCGATCATACCGTAGGTACCAAGCAGATGCGCAAGGACTTCAATCGCCTTCGCATTACCCGTCTTGCCCATGAGTTCAAACGCAAGGATGCAGAGGGCATCTCCCGCCATCACGGCGGTCGCCTCACCAAACTGCTTATGGCTCGTCGGCTTTCCACGCCTGAAATCGTCATTATCAATACAGGGAAGATCGTCGTGAATCAGCGAGAACGTATGGAGCATCTCGAGGGCGCTCATAGCATAGTCCACGGAGGTCCCCTTGCCGCCGAACATGTCGAACGCCGCACGTACAAGAGCAGGACGCAAACGCTTGCCTCCGGCAAACATCGAATAACGCATCGCTTCATGGAGACGCTCGGGGCGATCGCTCACGGGCGGTAAAAATTCTTCAAATTTCTTCTCCGCCTCTTTCGAAATGCGGGACAGGTAATCGAGGGCAACAGCCGCTTCTTTTTCAAGGGTTTCCATATTAGCACAAAGATACTTAAATTGAGCTCTAAAAACAACACCAAAAAAGACGAAAAACCATATAAAAAGCCGTCCTGAACGGGCGGCTCCTCATCGACAGCAACGAACTATCCGTTGCCGAAAAGAATAGTCTTAGAACAGGGCTCCATACAGGGTGACGTCATCCAGATAGATCTCGGATCCGCCCCTCACGAACATATGCATCTGGTGGACGTGCTTCTTTATGGATTCCCAGGACGAGGCGCAGTTCGCAACATCCATGGAATTGAAGCACAGGTCATTCGGCTTCATCACGAACCTGGTCCACTTCGTCGAACTCATGTCCATCCATCCGCTAGCGGCCTTCTCTGCCGAGCCTGCCATTTCCGAGAAGGAATCCCACCTCTCGAAAGCCACACGAATCTGGCCCTTGCCCTTCGCCCAGAAGGAGATAGAATCCAGTTCGGAGAAGTTCCATGATGTATCCGATTCAAACATCGTTCCAACAAGCGCCCAGGCATTGTCATCGGCAATGAGATTGTACTTGCCGTAGAACACGCCTCCGTGCACGGAATCCTTGGCACTTGCAGCAGTCACGCCCAGCGACGGATAGCCCATATCGGAACTCTTTCCGGACGCAGTCTGCTTGCCGTAAGTAATGGAGGAGCCCAGCTTGTCTACACTGAAATACCAATCGCCGAGGACCGTATCCCCTTCAAAGTCTGCAAGCACCATGACCGGGGAATAGAATTCCGTCAAACCGGAATCCAGCACAATCTTTTCCGTCACATATACGCTATCGAAAGTTTCCCTCTTGAAATACAATTCCAGCGTATCACCGGCCGGCAAAAGCGGCATGGAGTACTTACCCGATCCATCCGTCCTGACGAGAACATCGAAGCCCTTCACGCCGACCCACGCAAACTTCGCAGGCGTATTCAGAGTGACCTTGCTCTGCATATTGGACATGGCTGTCAACTTCACCGTATCGAGCTTCGCAATCTCTTCGACTTTCATGATCTTCGTGAACGCATATCCCGAATGAACGATCGTCAAACGGAACGATCCAGAATCCGGAAGTTCAAACGAGAACGTACCTTTACTATTCGCATAGTAATCGGCAACGATTGCAGAATTTTCTGCAACTGCAGAATCAACGAGGTAATCAACCGGGCGCATAGCCAGCATGGCGTACTTAGCGGGTTCGCCATCCACCAAGGCGACAATGTGCTGCAAGTCGTCGACAGGTTCAGGAGAAGTCAGGTCCAGGAATTCAGTCTGGTATGCAACAGGCTTTACAGCAGCCGTCGTGAATTTAGAATGTCCGCCATCACGAACAAAGTAAACTTCCAGAGAGTCCGTCGACGGGAGTTGCGGAAGGGCGAACTGTCCGGCAGAATCGGTCTTGACCATGACGTCCATCCCGAGCACGCCAACCCATACGAAATCGGAACCATCAGGTACATCCACGGAGCCCATCACGGAACCCGTAGGTTCGAGGTCAATCGTATCGAGATTATCCACTTCGCTTCCAGAAACAACCTTCGTGAAGGCGGTTCCACCATGCACCACCGTCAAACGATATTTACCATTCGACTCGCAGTCCACCGCAAAGCTACCCGATTCGTTCGCATAGATGTCCGGCTGGACCATCGCATTTTCGAGTTCATGATTGTTGACCGTATAGTCGACCTTACGCAAGGCAACACCGGCATACGAGGCCGGACTTCCGTTGACCATCGCGACAATGCCGTTAGTCGTCTCGCTACCCGGACCGCCAGCGGTCTCGCTTGTCACGTTCGAGCAGCAACATAGGAACACAGTCCATAAGAAGAGAAGCGCTATCTTTTTCATTTTGCGCCTCCCTGCAATTTCTTCGCAAAGCCTATCGGGAACAGCTGCACGTTCAACTGGAATACGGTATCGTCGCCGGTACCTTCCTGGGACATGCGCAAAAGTTCGCTACGGAATTCCTTGATCTTCTCGCGGATTAGGGCGATGTCGTCCATGTTGAACGTCATGGTCACCGTGCTGATGTCGCGGAGGGGCGGAGCATGCCTTTCAAGGGATTCTCCCGCCAGACGGACCGTTTCCTTCTGGAAAGTACGAACAGCTTCAGACCGCCAGTTACCGCCGGTGCTCACGAAGGTGTCGTTAACCTTCCAAAATCCATCCCGATCCCGTGAAATCATGTTTAAATCATACAAAAGTTTCACCGCATTTTTTGCCTCTTCGACAGAAATTGCAGGCGTACAGCTCTCCGCAAGGCCCTCATAGTCGTCCTTGAACTTGCAAATGCCGATAATCGAGCGAATTGCGTTGCAGTACCAGTGGCGGTAGAACTCCAATTCCTTCTTCGCGAGACGCTTGAGGGGGATTCCCTTGAGCATCTGCATCTTCTCATAGTGGTTCAAGGCTTCGGCATCGGTCTTCGCACGGCCGAAATAGACGAGCTCGGTCCAGTAGGCAGTTTCCTTCTCGCTCAGCTCGAAGAATTCCGCCATGGGCTGCACAAGCGAAAGAGTGAGGTGGATCTTACCTTGGGAAACACGCAACAGATTGCCCGGGTCAGCCCCAAGCTTCATCGCCATATAGCGCCACGAGATGACGGACTTGCGTTTCTTGAAGTCATCAAACGCATCCCTAAGCCATTCTCTATAGTCGGTATATTCGAAAATCGGTTCCACGGTAAGTTTCCTCTATAATCAACAGACAAGTTTCCCCATCTCCTTATCCTCTATAAAGATAGAACCTTACGAGAAGAAATGGTTATCTTTTGTTTACTGTCCGTTGTGGAAATTTACAACGACATTTTCATCCCCACCACAGGTGGTGGTCCAATGGAATTCAGGCTTTCCGGAGAGCTCCGGATTTGTCGCAATTCCGTCAAAATCGAGCTTTTCGCCCTTTTTTCCGTAAACGACCAGGTATTCCAGTTCGGGAGCTTCGGACTTGATAACCAGGGGGTTCCGCATGAGCGCCGCCGTGATTCGAATCACACAGGGGTCCTTGTCGGGGTGCAATTCGTCCTCGGGGGTGACCGCCTTCCAGCGGAGCATGAGCGGACGAAACTCCAGTTCGGGAGGTTCATCCTCGGGCGCAGGTTTCCCCGCACACGACAAGAACGCAGCACATGCCGCAGCGACAATGAATAACCTGAAACAGCGCGCCATGACGACCTAGCGGTACTTGAACATGGCGCTGACCACGCGGTTGCGGCCGCCCTCCTTGGCGGAGTAAAGGGCCTTGTCCGCACGCTCGAACAGCTTCTTCGGGTCTTCGCCAGGAATCATCTCGGCAATACCGAAGGAGCAGGTCACCTGCTGCTGCTTGATGAGCGTCGCGCCTTCGATGGCCACACGGAGCTTTTCGGCAAGGAACTGCGCATTCTGGATCGGCGTGTCACCGCAAAGAATGACGAACTCTTCGCCACCCCAGCGGACCAGCGCATCCGTATTACGGATCTTGTCACGGATGAGGCGGGTCAGGTTCACGAGAACCTCGTCGCCGACGCTATGGCCGTAAGTATCGTTAACTTCTTTGAAATGGTCGATATCGAGCATCACGAACGAGACCGGGCAACCATTCTTGCTCAAGTTCTCCTGCTCGCGCAAGAGGATGCTGCTGAAGCCCGCACGGTTGAGGCATCCGGTCAGCGGGTCTTCCTTGCTGGACTTCTCGTATTCGCTCTTCTCGATCTGCAAGGCAGCAAGGTTCTTCTCGAGTTCCTCCTGCTTACGCTTGTTGGCCACGCGTTCGCGGCTATAGTCGAAGAAGCGGATGACAAGGATGATGAGGAACGTGACGAACCAAATCGTAACGAGGATCGTAACGAGGTCGACCTTCGCGATCTTCTTGCCCTTGAAGCAGAGCCCCCTAATTTCGAGGGTTCCGTAACCGAGCGGGGCGTTCGTACCCGTCTGGATTTCGATAAGCGGGATGTTCGAAAGATCGACGCGCGCCTTATGCACGTTGATTTCGTTCTGGGCCACCCACCAGGAAGCGACACGGAATTCCTGCGGGACAAACACGGCAGGATACGTTTCTTCAAGCGGGAAGAACTCCACTTCATTGAACTTGAGCGAGGTCTCGTCGTCCTGGCGGTAGAACGCGGAATCGTAACCGCGCATATAGAGACGCACCGTACCTTCGCCGCGGGGCTTCACCCACACGAAAATACTGTCATAATGGGAAAGGTCCTTTCCACGGGTCTTTCCGTCTCCCAGGAAAATCTTGACGCCCGCATAGGGGTACGCGTAGCCTTCCCTCAATTCGTAGTCAACTATGATGGAAGAATCCGTGCGTTCAAAGGCAATCGCGGACGTTCCCCCGTCAACAGAATCGGATTCGGCAATCACGTAGGGATAATCGGACAAATTCAGGAATTCAATATCATCCAGACCGTTCTGATACGCAAATAGGGCTATAACCGTCGCTGCAAGCAACACGAAGATCAGGATATTCATCCTGAACAGCGCATAGATTTTTTGCATTATCTGAGACATGTGGATTTCCTACGCTATCCTCTAATTTCTTCTAAATATATAAAAAAGGGTCCCTAACGGGAGAGCCATCCCCCGAGACGCCCCATAATAGGCCTAATAATATTGGCCATTTCCTGGTGCGCACGCACGTCAGGATGCCCCAAAAGGCCGACATTCTCGGTCTGGAGGACCTTGAATTCCAAATCCTTGCGTCCGGCGGCCACTTGTTCGTCATAAATTTCCTGAATCGTGGGGGTCAAATCGTCATTCGGCCAGACTTTGGTCGAAAGCAACAGGAATTTAACCCCCGGATGGGCCGCGCGGAGTTTATCCAAAAAGCGGGCGTAGGCAACCTTGAAAATTCGCTTATCCGCATAGGGAGGGTCTCCCTGAAAATCGTTGATTCCCATGAACAGGACTATCACCTGCGGATGGAATTTGTTCAAATCCCACATGGCCGGAGAAGATTCTGTCGCGGCGATACCCGGAACGGCATAGTCGTACAGCTTGGCGAGCGTCCAGCCCGGAGCGATATTCGCATAATTGCGCACGAGACCGCGCCCACTCACCGCATTCACCTGGAAATCGGCCTTGTAGCCGTCGGCAAGAAGGAACGCGTAACTCTTCGAGGCGTCCGTCTTCTGGAATTCCAGTTCGGCAGGATCCGTATTCGTTCCCTCGTTGCCAAACCCGACCGTGAACGAATCCCCGATAAACTCGATGCGACGGTTCGACGGGGCGGGCTTCGGACCAAACTTGCCCGAAGGACCCAAGGCGATATCGTGCAGGCAGACCTCGCCCGGATTGCTTTCACTTATCTTGACAAGACGGTAAGTATGGAACCTGCCGTCGCCGACAGCCCCGAGCTTCTTCGTGGTTCGGCCATTCGTTTCGAACAAGATGACCGACTTTCCGTCGACGTCGAATCTCCAACGGGCATAGCCATCCAGGTCAAACGTCACCGACTTAGCATCGGCATTGAACTTGACCATCGCGGCAGGAGCGCTCGCACAGGACCCTGAAGCCCGGTGGTCCCACCGGCCCAAAAAACTAAGACTTTCCATAACCGATGGTTTCATATTCCCCCCAGCAACAGAACTGGCCGCTAAAGCAAGCACAGACAAAACGAGCACATCCATTTTCATGTTCCACAATATATATATTCTGCATCGTGAATACTTGGAAGAACAAGGCGTTCATCGCCCTTACGCTGTACGGGATTGCCCTCGGGGCAACCGTGGTTGCCGCGGCAGGCCCGAAGGAGCCCGTCAAGACCGCTCCGGTGAAACCGGAACCGGGATCGCCAGGAGATACGCTCACCCCGGTAGACGCCCGCATGGCCTACCTGGTGTACAAACTTCTCGACAAGGACGGGAAAATCATTGGCGCAGACCTCAAGCGCGGGGCGAAATCGTTCTACCAGAACTGCAGGCCGTGCCACGGCGAAGACGGGATGCGCATCAACTTCAACCCGGGCGGCCAGCCCGAGTACATCGGCATACGTGCCCGCAAGGACTTGCCCACGTTCTGGTACCAGATGAATTTCGGCGACGAAGATCGCAAGATGGAAGCATACATCGACGAGATTCCCGTCGACGAAATGCGCGACATCGCCGCCTATGCGCAGACGCTCCCCTAGAGCGTCTTCTTGTGCAACAGCTTGACTTCCTGGATGAAGTTCAGGGACAGTGGGTATGTAGCCTCGGTACCGAACTCCTGGATTTCGATATTGAACGGAGAACGTCCCAAGTGGAGGGAATGCACGAAGAAGGTAATCTCGCGGACCTTCTCGGCACGCTTGGCCGGATCCTTGACTTGCGCTGAAATCAGCGTTCCGGTCGTCTTCACGTAACGAAGCACCTTCACAAGATCAAACGAATCGAGCTTCTGGTACATACTGCCATACTTGGTCGCATTGAGCGTCTTCTGGATAGAAGTCTCGTCCACTTCTTCCTTCAGGTCGTAATCAATGGCACCCGCATTCAGCCACCCGATGCAGAAGTCCTTGCGCCATTCGTCAACAGGAGCCGGAGACCTCTGTACGGACGATTCCGCGACATAGGGACTATAACCGAAATTCTCGAGGATCTCAAAAACATTCCTTTCGCAATCCGGGCGCAGGATAAATCCGTAATCCTGGATATATTCCTCGACGCAATCCATGAAATGCGAGAAGTGCGAAAGCTCGCCCAAAATCTTGCGATCGTCGATTTTCAACAAACGGACCGTACGAACGCGTGCACCGTAGAACGTGGCGTTCCATTCCTCGAGAGTCGCGGAGACATTCGCCGGCGGGTTGATCCACGAACGGAAATGTTCGATTTCCGATTCCGGGAAGCCGCTCTTGAGGCCCGCGAGATACGTTTCCTTGGTCAAGTTGAAGCAAAGGAAGGTGTCGTCGCTCCTGATGTTTGCAAGGCAGGCCAGAATGAAGAGGACCCTGGGAGACGTTCCCGTCGAAGCGATAAGGTCAAAATTCGGAAGGGCGGACACGTTGGACTCCGCCTGCGGGATTACTCCCGTATCGAGCCATTCGCGGCCCATGTCGGAGAGCACAACCGCCGCAATCTTTTCCTGGCTCTTCTCGTCCACCATCTGGAAATTCACAAGCCCGAGAAGCCAGAGTTCGCGGAGCGGGCGGGGCAAGTATTCCCAGGACAGCTGCTTGTTGCGTTCAAGGATTCGATACGAAGGATCCATCACCCAGAAAAGGAATGCCGCCTCCGAAACACCGAGACCCGAAGTCAGCTTACGCAGCAACCGCTTGCAGTGGTTCACGTCCCCATGGAAGCGGACCTGGATCCACCAGTTGAGAATGTCCTGATGCAGGCGGAAACCATTCTTCCGCAAGAAGTCGAGCGCCTTCTCCGACGGATACAAAGTCGAGTCGTCCAGCTCAAGCCATCCGTTCTGCGTCAAGAAAGTGAATATGAGAACCACCTCATTATCACAAGCCTTCTCGCTGACCGCATGCGGGGAGGAAAGCGTTTCCATGCAAATCTGGCGACTACGGCGGTGGAGCATTCCATTGGAATTCACCTTGAGTTCACCCTTCTTGGCATGAGCGAGAACCGTGCACACATGGAAATCCAGACGGTTGCCATAACCGACGGACGGCTTGTCCACATCCACGTTTTCTTCGGGAGCAATCTCGAAGCAACTCACAAAATTCTTGAAGCCGAGATAAATCGCCGTTCCCGAAACAAACGAGCGCCACAGGATGTACTCACGGCACATCGAGAGCAAGAAGGTCTGCAAGTCATTGCTCTTGCTCACGGGAACAGTCAAGCGCAATTCATTGAACGAAAGGCCACGATTGCCACTATGGTATATCAGATTCAGGCAGCGACGCTGCCACGGTTCCATCTTGGAAAAAATCGAAGAGACGCGATCACAATCGCTAAAATAATCCTGTACTTCCGCCTGAATAAGGGCGTTATTCAAAAGGCCTTTCTTGCCATAAGCGTGGGCATGCACCTCGCGAAGCATCGACTTCGACATGCCTTCAAAAAATTCGCGCAAATCTAACATCCGGTATCCTCAATTAGGTGCGCAAATTTAGCAAAAAAATAAGCTTTCGTCTATTTAACGAAGTCCAGAATATCGTTTACGGAATTCGCCTGCTTGTGCTTGAAGTCCCAAATGCGGGCGAAAGTCTTTCCGTAGGATTCCTTCACGATACGATTATCGAGAATCAGCACCTTGCCGGAATCTTCTTCGCTACGCAAAAGCCTTCCAAGTCCCTGACGCATTTCCATGAATGCCTCGGGGACAAAGAAATCCTTGAACGTGTTTTCGCCACGGGCCTTCATCTCCGCAGAGACTCCCGCCACCAGCGGGTCGGAAGGATTCGGGAACGGAAGCTTCGCGATCACCAGGAGCTTGAGCGCATCGCCCGGGAAGTCTACGCCTTCCCACAGGCTTTGACAGCCAAGGAGGCATGCACCGCGAGACGTGCGGAAAATCGACACGAGTCCGTCAAGGGCGCCGTCCACATGCTGACAAAGAAGCAGCTTGTTCTTTTCCGCAAATACGGGAGCGAGCGCCGCCTGCGTTTTCAGCATCTGGGCAATGCTGGTAAAGAGTACCAGGGTATTCTCTTCCACGTTGGGAAGCACCTTCGCGAGACATTCATTCAAGGCTTCGCCGTATTCCGGATCAGACGGCTTCGGCAGGTAACGCGTCACCATAATCTTGCGACGGGAATCCTGCATGGGCTGTTCCGCAAACACGCGCATGAACGGGCGCTTGCCTCCGGTGAGCGAAGCCATTCCCATCCGCTTCGCGAAATAGGAAAGGTCTCCCTGCACGGCAAGCGTAGCCGACGTGAACGTGGCGGACTTGATCCAGGGATAGAACTTGGTTCTCCATACACTACCACTGTGCAGCGGGTACGCATGCATCTTGAGCGTATGCGGATTGAACGGTTCTTCGAGATAGAAAACCCAGTCATCGCGGTTCGCCTTGACAAGGAACTCGAGATCCTGAATGAAACGGGACAGGTCTTCCATGCACCCGTTAACATCCTTCACAAGCCCGCGGTTCGCTTCATAGCAGGCCAGCGCGGCAAGGAGCTTGTCGGCACGATTTTTCATGTTCTCGAACTGATCGAAGACGGCCTTCGGGTCGGCATCGTATTCCGCGTGAATGCCCTTCGTGTACACAAGCCCGCTCTTTCCATTCTTGTTTTTCTGGACCTTCTTGCCGATCTTCATGAAGAAGCGGTGCAGGGCCTTTTCCGTCTCGCAGATATCGAATATGAGCTGCTCGCATTCATCCCTATGGGCGGCATCGTCCGGAGCCAGGTTGGATTGCAGCTCCGCGATGAGGCCGTCATGCTTGCCGCGGCTCGGCACCAGCGTCTTCGCGACGTTACGGAAACTGAAGAACGAAATCGAACGACCGAATGCCTGATTGCTGAACTCGGGCAAGCGGTGCGCTTCATCGAACACGATATGCTCGTAAGCAGGCAACAGCGCGAAATCGAGCGAAAGGTCCGCAAGGAAGAGGGCATGGTTCACAAGCACCATGTTCGCACCCATCGCACGGCGCTTTGCGCACAGCGCAGGGCACTTCAAGAAGTGCGGGCAGTTTTCTCCCTGGCAAGAGGGCGCGTTGCTGGCAAGCTTTGACCACAGGACGCGATTGCGCACATGGTTGAACGAACTGCATTCATTGATATCTCCGCTTTCCGTCTTGATGACCCACGGAACAAGCGACATGAACGAATCAATCTCTTCGGGCAAGAGCAAGTTCGAGCAGGACTTCAGGATTTCTTCGAACTTGCGGAGGCAAATGTAGTTGTCGCGGCCCTTGAGAATAGCCGGCTTCAGGAACCCGTTAAAGATACCTGCAATCTGCGGGATATCATGGTTCCACAACTGTTCCTGCAAGGCACGCGTCGCCGTGCTTATGACGACACGTTCGCCAGATACGGCCTTGTTTGCTGCCGAAACGAGGTAAGCAAGCGTCTTGCCGGAACCCGTCGGAGCTTCCATGACGCAAAGGCCACCCTTATGCATGTTGCGTTCCACGGCGGTAGCAAAATCCGTCTGCGTCTCGCGCGGTTTGAAGCCTTCCATGCTCATCGAGAGGAATCCGTTTTCCTTGAAGAACTCGCTCACGCGCGGAACGGCCATCCCCGCGGGCGCGGTCGTTTCCGGATTCACTTCGCCCAGAGCGTACTTGGGCGATTCAAGATCAGCCGCGGAAGCCTTGCCGAAAAGGACTTCCATATCGGACCCGGCAGAAACGCGGGTCAAGGCATCGACAAGCCACGGATCCATCTGGGCAATCTTTTCGTACGCCATCACGAAAAGCCTTCCGCAGGCATCCGCATCGGGAAGCGCGCGGTGCGCGCGGCTCCTTTCAATCCCGAGCGCCTGCACAAGGGTATCCAGGCGATGGTTGGGCATATCCTGGTAAGCAATCCTCGAGAGCGTCAGGGAATCCCAGAACACATGGTCATCGTAGGGAATGCCCACATTGCCAAGCGTGCGCTTGAGGAACTTGGAATCAAAGTTCGCATTGTGCGCCACCAGCGGCAGGTCGCCGATAAAAGAACAAATCTGTCCCGCGACGGAGGCAAAATCGCCACAGCTTTCCAATTCGGCATTGCTGATGCCCGTAAGCGATTCAATGAACGGCCTGAGCTTCGCTTCGTTGGGCTTCACCAGGAAATCCACCGAATCCGTCGGCGCACCTCCTACAAAGCGGACGAGGGCCACCTCGATGATTTCGTCCTTTTCGAAATCAAGGCCTGTCGTTTCCAGGTCCACCGCAACAAAATCAGGCAGTTTTTGCATACCTTCCTCCTCTCATTCCTATTTTAGCGCCGGCAAGTTCGGCACCAATTTTTCCAAATCGTTTTCCCCATTCGCAATCTTGACGGTATCGTTCGGAGCGCGCCAAGCAGAACCATAACGGAACGGATTCAAGCCGCCCGCATCCGGTTCGCGAGATCCCTTTTCAGGATAATAGTAATCCATAAAGTAGTTTCCCTCGACCAGGTCGTCGAAAGAGAAGCTTCCGTCACCGCCGCAAGAAGCATAATAATACGAAGTCTTGCCTACCACCTTGAGGCGTACGTAGGCACCTTCTCCCGCTCCGGGGATTTTTCCCTTCAGCGAGGCCAGTTTCAACTTGGCAACGGTTTCGAACTGTAGCAACTGCTTGTACTTGAGTTCAATCACCGTATCGCGGACACCGTTGGAGTCGGCACGGGCAAGCGTCGTGTCCATGTAGCCCAAAAGGACCTTCACCTTCGTATCAGTAGGCCAAGGCTCGTTCTGCAAGGTAAAGCGGATCGGATCCACGCGGCGCACCTGCACGCTCGACGTATCCTTGCCAATCACCACGAAGAAAGAATCCCTCACGGAATCCGGCACGGGCTTGTTGTAAGCTATCACGACCGAGTCCGACGGGAAAGCGACTGCCGTGCGCGATATGAGCTTCGTCGTTGCCACCGACGGATCCAGCGTATCAGCCTTCTTCTCGGTCCATTCCAGTTCCGCTTCGTTACGGAGCGTATCCAGCACACGGAAGAGCGAATCCACCGCCGACTTGCACGCAAACTTGTACAGGACTTCCTTCTTGGGAGCCGGATTAAAGAAAAACTGCGGCTTATTCGTACTCGCCCCGAGATAGACGTACCGCGGGAAAAGCGTCTTGCCTTCGGGAGAAGTAAGGGAGCAGTTGTTCGTGTCGACAAAAGCGGAATCAAAACGCACGGGACGGTTGAAGGAAGCTTCCAAAACATTCGCATAGGGCTGCGAAACGGTTTCGAGTTCCACATGGCTCGTATCGTGGTCTGCAAGCGGAATCCATACGGTATCCTTCGTCGTAGAATCAAGAACCAGGTCCTGCGTCCAGACACCCGCCAATTCCACGGCAGGTTCCAGGCGCTGGTTACCGTTCGCATCCACAAAGGCGATCACGCGGTAGCGCCCCGGCTTGAGTCCCGTAAGCGTGAAATTACCCGCACTGTCCGCACGCGTAATGAACAGCGGAGGTTCCTTGGAAAGCATCGGCAGCGTATCGAGGGCATGCGTCACCGTATCGCGGAACTTTTCGAGATACTTGCGGCCCTCGCGTTCCGAACCCATCAAGAAAAGTCCGATACTCGGGAAAAGCGACTTGCGCACCATCGTGTCGTTCACGAGTATGCGTCCGCTCAACGTCAGGGAATCGATATGCGAACCGGTCGAGAAAACGACCGTAAAGGGCGTAGCGAGGGAATTGCCGTGCAGGTCCTTGATGCCGCCTGCAAACGTGACGGTATAGGTCGTATTTTCATCCAGCTCCGCACGCGACGTGAGTTCAAGCGTCCTGCCACTCACTTCGAACTTCAACTTCTTTTCGATCGGGGGCGATATGGAAACGGCACTGCGCGGAATACTCGCATTAATCCACTCGTCAAATTCCAGCTTCACGTAAAGCTCGTTCGGGTGGTTCGTCGTCATGGGAGCCGGATAGACGGCCGCCACGCGGGGCGGAAGCTTATCCTCGGGCCCACCGCCCGGAGCCACCTGCGTAGCGCAAGCCAAAAGCCCCGCGCACAAGAGCAGCAGGCCAGAGACTAGAGCATATGCAAGAACACGGAACTTCATCAGTCAATCAAATGGATAATCTTTCCTATACGGGTCCAACGGATGCTGAAGGGAATCCTCCACCAAGTGAACGGATTGCCGAGCGCAAACTTCTGGTCATCGTTTTCAAACGAGAAATAAATCACGAACGCCTTCGCACGGATATTGCGGAGCGTCACGGTTCCCCAGTAGCGGCTATCGGCCGAATTGTCGCGGTTGTCGCCCATCATAAAGAACTGGGGAGTCTTTATCACATAGAAATCCATCGGCTTGCCGTCGAGCAATAGCTTCCTGCGGATTTCAAACTCCGGCTGAGATGCCGCCACATTCGTGCTGTCGTCCGAAACAGCCGCGCTATCCGCAGAGTTCTCCACAGAACTGTCCGCGGCAACAGGTTCCATAGCCTCGGCGTTCAAACGCGCGACGTTGCCCTCCAAATCCTGCAGCAGGGACGCCTCGAAACTCACATAGCTCACCTTGCGGGTCATGCCGCCCTTCTCGTGCGGATCAATCATCGGCAAGAAGCCGATGGAGGAAAGCTGCTTGAAGTAACCAAAATTCATGGCGCCGGAAACCGTATCGCCCTGAACGAGCGGCTTCTGGATAATGATGCGGTTTCTCGTGAAGAGCGCGTTAATCGCCATCGCGCGATCGTTTTCGACCGGCATGCGGAAATCTTCGAAGTCATAGCCGTTAGACTCACGTCCGTCGCGCAGCAAGTCGAGTACCAGTTCCACGTGGGAATCCGGATTTTCCTGCGCCACAATGGAACGGAGCCACCACAGGCGCGAAAGGGACAGCGAATCCACATAAATCGTATCACCGACAGACGGGACGACGAATGTCTCGACCTCGTCACGCGGAGAAAGCGTACGGACGGATGCCGTCCACTTGCCAAGTCCAGGAATCGTATCGAGCCGCTCGCCGTTGCGGAAAAGCTTGCCTCCGTGAACCGCAATCGTATCACCGCTTGCAGCGACACAACGCTTGATATAGTCCTTCGGGCCATCCGGATAATGCACGAGGTGCGGCTGTCCTTCTTCGGGCTCATGGTCCCAATAGAAGTTGCCGAACATGAGGGCGTTGAACAGGTGCGTGTAGCGCTGCGGATTGTTGTCCGGATATTCCGGTTCGCCCGGATAGCGGAAAATTACGACATCGCCCGGAGCGGGATAGGCATATCCCGGAAACTTCTGGTTGCTGAACGGAATCGGAGACCCGTACGTGAACTTGAGTCCCAGCAAGAAATCTCCCGTCAGGAGGGAATCTTCCATGGAGCCGCTAGGAATCTGGAACGCCTGAATGACATACTGGATGACAACAAGGGCAAGGACAATAGGGACTATGATTTCCCGCGCGAAAGACTTCAGGAAGTTCTTGATCGAAAATTTCTTCGGGGACTGTTCCATAAAAAGACCGTAAACTAGAGGTTGCGAACCGTCTTCACAAAATTCCTGCTCACCAGCAGCTGCGTGCGGTTCTTGTCGCGGAGCACAACGACAAGGCGGCTCATATCGGACTTGCGTATTTCGGCAATGTAATCTATCGCGACAAGATGCGCCCTATGGATACGCACGAACTGGCTCGGATCGAGCTTCTTTTCGAGATCGACCAACGGCGTATCGATGATATATTGTCCGGAGGCCGTATAAATTGTCGTATACTTTTCCTCGCTGTGGAACCGGATAATCTCGTCCACATTCACAAGCAGGATGCGGTCGCCGATCTTAACCTGGACACGCTGGAGGTACGAACCGCGGGCATTGACCATCTCGCGGAACTTCTCCCACGAGAAATCTTCGGGCATCTGCTGTTGCGCCGAGAAATTAGACAGATTGCGGCGAAGCTTCTCGATGGTATTCTCGAGACGCTCCGGATCGACCGGCTTCAACAGGTAGTCAACCGTATTCTCTTCGTAGGCGCGGAGCGCAAAGTTCTCATAGGCCGTCGTGAATACGATTAGGGGCATATCGTCATCGCCCACATTCTTGAGCACTTCGAATGCGTCCATGTCCGGCATCTGGATATCCAGGAAGATGACGTCCGGGTCCAGCTCCCGAATCTTCTCGAGAGTCTGCGCACCGGAACCAGCCTCGCCCACCACTTCGAATTCAGAAGCGTAGGGCTCCAGCAGCGACTTGATGCGCATGCGGGCTAGCGGTTCATCATCTACGACAAGGACTTTGCAAGGCATTACTTTTCCCCTGCGGAATCGGTCACGGGTTGGGTCAGCTTCTTCGTCGGAACAAGGATACGAATCATTTCAAACCTTGTACCGTCGGCATCTTCGTAAATCGTACCGGCGCCCGTCAAAAGCGCCATGTTGCCCAAGGAATCCCGCCTGAACTTCAAGTTCATCGCAGCATCCGGAATCGACAAGGAAAGTTCTTCCCCGTTCACGGCATAAGTTCCCTTCAGGGTATCGGTATTCATGGAATCCGTCACGATTGTCTGTACAACCGTCGCGGAACTATCTTCGGCAAGTTCCATGCGGGCCATGCGCATCTTGCAATCATCACACGGCAGACGGCCAGAATAGAACCCAGCCGTATTCTTCGGCAGTTCAACCGGCTTAAGGGCCGGAAGCGGAGCGGGGGCCTCCTCCTTGGAGCAACCCACAAAAAGGACGCAGCCAACAGCTGCCATCATCAAAAGTTTCTTCATACTGCAAATGTAAAAAAAATAGACCCGGGAGGACGCACCTCAACGGCTAGAATCCCGCAGAATGTACAACACGGAATCCAACCCTGGCAGACTTATACGAAGGTTCCTTCTTGTCGCGGACATCGGGTGCGCAATCCTTGATTACGTTGCTCCAACCGCCACCCCGAATCACGCGATAGTCCCCCTTATCCGGGCCACCGTAATTGATTACCGATTCGGCCGGATAAGCCCCATACCAGTCGTTCACCCATTCAGCAACATTGCCTGCCATGTCGTATAGCCCGTACGCATTCGGCTCAAATTGAGCTACTTCCGAAGGGCCGCTACTTTGTCCATAATACGCATAATCGGAAGCCGGATCGGTTCCCCAATAGTACGTAGTCGTGGTTCCCCCGCGGGATGCGATTTCCCATTCCATTTCAGTCGGGAGTCTTATGCTTTCGACGGAATAATCTATTTCGATATCTTCCAGGACATCGCTCTTACCCACAGACTTGTAAATATAGGCGGTATCCAGGCCACTCCATTTGGAAAGCTTGTTGCAGAACAGTGCCGCCTGGTACCAGTTCACATTCTCGACAGGATACATGTCACCCGTATGGCCTTGAGTCGGCGTTTCCCCCATCAACGTTCTGTACAAGCCTTGGGTCACTTCGGTTGTAGACATTTTGAATTCATCTACAGTAAAAGACATTCCACCATACGTAAGCATCGCAGCAGGAATATCGGACCAGCCCATTCTCGCAATGGCACTGTCGATTTCAGCATTAGACTCTTTCTTTGCTTCAGAACTACTCGAAACGGGATCGTCGCCCGATTTTCCGCTACTTCCGCCCGACGCGGAATCGGGCATCACTGGAGAAATCTCTTCGGCATCACCGCTTGCCGTGCATGCAGAGAACGTGAATGAAAAAACCAAGCCCACAATCGATAGAATTAATTTGTATGCAAGTCTATCCATATAGCCCCGCGTTTTGAATTCCGAAATTATTTCACCACACCTACGCGGTAGAGTTTCTGTTTCGTCTTGCCGCTCTTGAAATTCACCTTCAAGCGAGCCGTATATACATCGGAGCCGAGTTTCTTCAGGTCGAGATGCTCGAACTGGTTGCGACCCTGCTTCACATCGGACATCTTCGTCTTGAACACGCACAGGCCGGTGATATCGTAGAGTTCGAGTGTCGCATTCTTCGCTTCGGCACCGATTTCAAATCGTGCCTTCGCGACTCCCCCGCGTACCGGGTTCGGGAACATGAAGAATTCGGTAATCTCATCCTTCGCGGTCTGCTTTTCAACATCACGGAGCTTGGATGCATCAAAATATCCCATACGCTCGTTTCCTCCCGCCGGGAGGGTCCATGCCGCAGGAGATTTCGTCGCATCGCTAGAGGCTCCACGCAGACGGAACGCGGAAATGTTGCTGCGGTGCAAAGCGTAAAGTTCGGGACCTGCCGATTTTTTGCCCGGAACGGCATCCGCGACAAAAATGCTCATCGGGAAAATCGTCCCGAGCGTATCCTGGTATTCAAAGCTACCTGCGGCTAGCGGGAACTGGTCCGCTACCGGCTTGCCCTTGCCCGTATACGCATACACGAGGCCGTCGCTGCTCGGCACAAGAATCTCGGGAACATCGTCGCCCGTCACGTCTACAAGAACCGGGTCACTCATAAATCCAAACACGGGAGTACCGCGGGAAATCTTAACCGGGAAGCCCGCAACAGGGAGCCCCGAGCGGTCGAGCGCATACACGAGGTTATCGCCCAGGAACACGATTTCGGGATAGCCGTCACCGTTGATATCACCAATCGCGATGCCGGAGGTTTCGTCCTTCAAGCCGCTCGTGCCACCGGCGCCACGCTTGTAGGTCTTGGACCAGAGAGATTCCAGTCCCTTATTCATCTCCCTAAGGACTGCAGCGGCTCCGCGGCTTCCAACAACAATGATTTCATCCTTTCCATCGCGGTCCAGATCGGTGCAAGCCACCCTGAGCCTTTGCTTGTCGAGAGAGTTGATGGTCCAGCTACTCCATCCCGTCGTGAGTTCGTCGCCAGCCTTGGAGCGGAAGAAATCCGTTACAAGAACAATACGTCCATCGTCTCCCGCCAAAACGAACTGGTTTCCGTTCGGAGCACTGTACTTGTTGCCGTTCGCATCTTCTCCTCGCCTATCATCCTTTGCAGGATCGCCACAGTAAGCCATATCACGGGCGACAAAATCATCCGACAACTTCTGCCATTGTCCATTCCGCCAAAGCTTGCCCTTGCTCGCAAACCAGGAATATCCCTTGAGCACCATCGGCCCCGCCGTCGCGGAATCGACGTCCATTTCCTGCTGCGTCGGGAGTCCACCTGCAAAACTCGTCTTCACGAGCTTTTTCCTATGCAGGCTGTAAACGTCCTTGCCGTCGCTCGCCATGCCCACCAGCGGACCGTAGCTTGCACCCACGCGGTACAGCGGCACTTCGTACTTTGCACTGTCGCGGGTCAGAGTCTTGAGCATGACGGACGTATCGGCCACGAACAGCGTATCACCCATCGCGCCGAATGCCTGCAGCGTTCCATCCTTTGCGCCCACCACGAGAATCTTTTCGCCCTCATGTTCGGGGTCGTCCACGAACACCGCACCACGCACCGCCGAATTCAGGCCGAGTTCACGCGGGAACTGGCTCCCTTCAATGCTCCCGTCATCGATGCTGATAGTCACGCTTATGACGGGTGCCGCATAGTTCACTACGCTATCGCCCATGAAGGAGTTCGCCGTCTTTTCTTCGCGGGCACCCTTAGGCACGTTCACCGTAATCTTGATGCCGGTATAGCCGCCCTGCGTCGTCTTGGTGTTGGCATATCCCGTAGGCCCGATTTTCGTGAGCGTCTCGAACTTCTGCTTGGAATCCTTGGCAGGAATCCTCTTGTGCGGCAAAAGGTCCGTACCGCTTCCGTAATCGTACGTGTCCTGCCCGAGGGCATTCTTGAACGTCTTGCCGATACTCAAGATACCGTCGGCCTCGACAAGCGAAAGACCGAACTGGTGGTCACGCAGGGTGTCGCCACCCCAGAAGTTCGCGATGCCGTATTCCAGCGTCTCGCGCAAATACCATTCGTTCACTTTCCAGACGGCGATACCGCTTGCAGGAATGCCCGCATCGTAGCTGTCGAGCCCCACGATCAATCCCTTCGCCTTCTTGATATTGGGCTTGCACTTGCCCTTCTCATCGCAGGTGCTGTCCTCGAAGACCTTGCTTAAGCTGTCGACAACCACCGTACGCATCGTCGTGTCGGAATCCTCGTCTACCGTGCCGAGCACAAAGCTTACCTTGCCCTCCTTGTTCCAGCTACGCTGGCGGTTTTCAATCAGCAGGTACTCGCTCGCGTTCAGCGGGACCTTCACAATTTCGGTGCCGAGCCCGCTACCGGCCGCCGCGACATCCACCGTCACGGAGTGCCCGGCCGTCGGCCTGACCTCTTTCACCTGGCTCCAGCCCATGTAGGCGCGTTCCCAGGCGGCTGGCAACGACGGCAGGAATCCATTGCCCGCATTGTAACCGGCAAAGTCCATCCCATCAAAGTATCCCAAGCGCGAAATGCCCTTGACCACGTCGTAAGTATTCGGGAGCCCAAGCTCACGACCGATCTGGTTTACAACGATACCGTTCACACCCCAGTTGAGACCATCCTGCGAAGCAGTCTCGCTCACCACCATGATGGAACGCAACGTATCCAAAACGGAACCGTGAATCAGCAGGCCGTTCACTACGGAATCGCCCTTGTCGTTGATTCCGAAAGCGGGTTTCACATCAGCATTCTTCGCGGAATCGGGCTTGAGGTATTCCCAGGCGTCGCGCGAAATGTAGACATCCATAAAGTCGCCCGGAGTATCCGCATTGTCGGTACCCATGCTGCCGCCATCCACGAGCCTGCTCGCACCGGCATGCACGATCATGTACGCACGCTTCACGTTCGGATTCTTGGAAAGCGGGATACGGAAGGGGGACGCATCGGACGTATCGGCAACAGCCGCCGCGACGACCGCATCATAGACGAACGTGAGGTAGTCGCGACTGCGGGCCTCGTCGAACTCGGCCGTCTTCTCGCCATCCATCTTGCTCGTCCTGTTATAATCGATAATCTGCTTCTTCAGCGTGTATATCGGAAACACCTTCGTCTTTATGGCAAGCTTGCCTCCGCTCGCCGCACGATAATAGGAATCGGCATATTGCAGGTGCTTTTCCCAGTAGGGCACCTTGCCGCTATGTTTCGTCGGGTCGAGGCTGTAATTCTTGTCGGGAACAGTCCCGAAAGTGCCCTTGCCCGTAGTGAGGGAATTGTCCGTCTTCTCCTCGGCAAACTGGACGCGCAAAATGAAAACTTCAAGGGTATCGACGGCAAGGGCCGGCGACACGAGCATCAGCAAAAAGGCAAAAAGGAAGAAAACCGATTCAAAACGTTTCATACACAATCCAATCTACAAAATTAGAGCTCCCTAGCCCCCGATGCGCTTGTAGGTTTTGGGAATATTCAGGCGCCAGGTCCCGAGACTGAATTCCTTCTTCCGGGTCACCTTCTTGACGCGCATTTTCATGAACGTCTTTCCGCCCGTCTCAAACGTGACGTATCCGGGAGCGCGGATTCCCTCGAATTCCTTGAAATCCGAAAAATGCAATACTTCGGCATTGTCGCCGCTGCCGCGCATGAGCCACGCAACGTCGCCACCCTGCTTGCCATACGTAAACATCATCCCGCTCGGCGCACGCACCTTCACCACATGGAACCCAACCGAATCGCTTTCGGCCAGCACCTCGCTGTTCTCCGGGACCAGGATGCCGTCAAAGATGTCGGCCATCTGGTGAATCGGTACCATCGGCATCGTATTGTCACCCACGATGCCCACCATGTAGCCCATGCCGGCGATGTACTTCTTCTCTGTCGGGAACACCATGTTCCAGCCGTCAGGCATCCACAGGAGTGATGCAACCCCTACGCCCATCGGGCCCGTCAGCTCCATGCGGTAGCGCAAATGCGGCACAGCGAAAAGAACCGCATCAAGTTCCTGTTCCTTATCAAGGCTATCCAAAATCGTCAATACGAATTTCGCACGAAGGCTGTCTCGGACGGCAACTTCTACGCTGGAAGCCTGCGATGACGGCGACGGGGCCCTGCTTCCCGCACAGCCCGTAAGCGCAAACGCAAGGCACGCCGCAGCGATAAATGTCAGGAACGGCAGGGAACGGGCAAACATGGCGACCTACTTCTTCTTGCCCAGGAATTCCTTGGCAGCGGCATGGTTCGGCCGGAGTTTCAAAAGCTTCTTGTACGACTTCGTCGCATCGGCCTTCTTGCCGAGCGCGGCTTGGATGGCCGCAAGGTGTTCCCAGTACACGTAGTCCTTCTCGAAATTCTTGTCCTTGATGAGACTCAACGTGGCAAAGGCCTCCTCGTACATTCCCTTGCGGTAGAGCCCCCAGGCTTTCGAATCGAGATACGCCTCGTTGGGGCTTCCGCCCTTATCCAGTTCCAGCGCCTTGACGACCATCTGGTAACCCTTTTCCACCTCTTCGGGAGAGCGGTTCAAATCTATCAGGGAATAGCCGTAGTAATTCAGAATTTCCGGCCAATCCAGAAGCGAGGGGTTCGCATTCTTCAGCAGGAATTCGAACATCTGGAACGATTCCTCGTAACGTTCCAGACGTTCCAGGTTCATCGCCATCATGGAGCGAACAAACATATCCGACGAATCCGACATCAGCATGCTTTCCCAGAAGAGCTCGGCCTTGGTACGCGCTTCACGCGCATGTGCACGCTTGAGGGTATCCGCCAAACCATCATCTTCTATCGAGCGCGCTTCCATCAGGAGGATTTGCGCGTAGGAATGCTGCAGCTGCCTGTGGGCGCGCCTCGCCTTCAGGCGTAGCATTCCCATCGTCGCAGAATCGGCAACCCCCGCCATCGGGGTCCAATGGCTCCACACGTCCATCATCGAATCGAGCAGTGCATACGCACCCTCGTAAACGCCCGCATAGCCGTAGGCAAGCGCCAGGAAATTCTTGTCACCGCCAAGCTGCAGGGAATCGGAAAGTTCAGCATACCTCAGGCCTTCCTTCTTCTGGTTCGCCGCAAAGGCAATGCCCGAAAGGGCGCGGCAAGCCTGCGCCGCATAGGCCTGATTCTTTCCCAGCTTCAGATACACCTGATCCAGATGGACCTTCGCGCTGTCCTTCTCGCCAAGAGCAAATTCATAGCTACCGAGATAATAAAGCATTACCGGCGTACGCATGCTGTCCTCGTACACCTTCTTCTTCAAAAACTTGAGCGCCACCTCGCGTTCCGTTTCGCCGTAAGTCAGCAAAGCCGAGTTGATGATTTCCTCGTCCGTTTCCGTTTTCCCGGTAACAGTATCGGCAATCGCGCGGACTTCGCCAAACCTTTTCTGCAGGGCAAGTCCCTGTACCATCTTCGAAAGCAATTCCTTGTCGCCCGTCGCATCGTACGCCTTTCCGAACAGTTCGACGATGGCAGAATCCTTTCCCAGTTCCAAGAGCAGATTCACCTGGCGTGCGAACAAAGACTGGATGTAGTTTGTCTGCGGCAGGAGGGCGTCATAGACCTTCACCAATTCCTTCTTGTCCTGTACGGCCTCAAGGAAAAGGCTGTAATCGTACAGCAGGGTCATGTCCTGGTTGTGCGAAGAATCCAGGGCGGCCTTGAAATACTTGCGGGCGGAATCGGCGATGCCCTCCCTCACGTAGAGCTTGGCAAGAAGTTCCAGCTGGTTTGCAAGCACAGGGCCCTTATAGCGGGCCGCCTTACGCGCGATGGCGAGAGCGGCAGAATCGTTGCCATGAGCCTGAAGTCTCGAAGCAACAGAGAATGCGAGATAACGGTTGCCCGGATCGGCTTCGTAGGCGCGTTGCCAGAAAACTTCGGCGAGCTGCTTTTCTCCGCGAAGCTCCATCTCCTGTGCGCGAATGAAGGACTCGTGTGCGACATCCAAGTCCTTGGGCATGCTCATCGTCTCGAGAGCATCCTTTATGACTGCAGAATCTGCGGCTGTAAGCGCCACCTTTTCCGGCTGGTCCTGCTTGCGGGGCGCAGAGCTACAGGCGCCCAAAGATAGCGCCAGTGCAAGCACTGCGAGAAAAACACCCATAAACCGGACCATAGGAAACCTAGTCTGCTATCACGAAATCGATCTTGGTGTCCGGAGGCAGGTAGTCGCCATAACGCGGAGCCGTTTCCAGAACGGTTCCCGGAGCCTCGCCGCCTTCGCCCTTGACTCGCTTGATATCGCCGACCTTGAAACCGAGCTTTTCCAGCTTCGGGTACACGTTGTCGATGACCTCTCCGGAGAAATCAGGAAGCAGGACCTTGCCCGTCGTGACTCCAGCAGAAATCACGACCTTGACCGTATCGCCGATACGAGCCTTCTTGCCGGCAAGCGGAATGGTACGAATGACGACACCGCGCGGAATGCTCTGGTGCGCGCCCTTGACGATTTCACCCTGAACTAGCCCTGCGCGGGACAACGAAATTTCCGCCTGCTTCTGACTCTTGCCGCGCAGGTCCGGAATCACGACTTCGCGAAGACCGAGGCTCCTCGTAAGCTTGACCGTGCGGCCGAGCTTTGCGATACGGCCTGCCGCAGGCATCTGCACGAGAACCATCCCGGCGGGAATCTGCGAACTGTAGCGGCCTTCTTCCAGCCATTCATACTTGAAGCCCGCATCTTCCAGAGCTTTCTGGGCGGCTTCCTCGCTCATGCCTTCCAAGTTCGGCACTTCACCGGTCGAGGCGAAATGACCCGAAAAGATCGGCATGGCAATCTTGTCAACGAAGATGGCTAAAACAAAAAGTAATACAATCCAAATGCAAAGAGCCTTTACCACGGGAGCCTTCTTAATCCATGATAAAAGCTTGTTTAGAATATTCTTTATTTTACTCATAATACCATCAGCGGTTCAACCGCATGCTTACCGCTACCCCTTGGTAGCCTTTTCCTGCAGGGCACTTTCATCAAAGATGACGATGTCCTTGCCCGTCATGGCGATGGCACCCGTGCGGACCAGCAAGGAGCAGATGCGGCTTACCGTTTCGCGGGTCGTGCCCGACATATCGGCAAGCTGCTGCTGCGTCGGACGGTTGTGAATGACCGTAACCATCGTGCCCTTGTCGGTATGAATGCGGACGCCACGTTCTTCCATGAGGTTGAGGAGCGTACCCGCCACGCGGCCGCTCACCGACATCGTAGAGAGAGAACCAATCTGGCGGTTCGCCTTGCGGAGTCTCTTGCTCATCTCGCTCAGGAGTCCCATTGCAATCTCGGGAGACTGGCGGATCAGCTTCAGGAATGATTCGCGGTGGATGATCAGGAGCTGGGCATCCGTCACCGTACGCACGGAAGCAGACCTCGGTTCGCCGTCGATGAGCGACATCTCGCCGAAGAAGTCCCCGCGTTCCAGGAAGCTAAGGATCGTCTCACGGCCATCGACGCCGGTCATGTAGACCTGCACCGAACCGGAAGCAATGAGATATAGCGCTTGCACGGAATCATCGCCTTCAAGCACCACGGTCTCGTCACGATTAAAATTCTGAGCGACAACCAGGCTGGCAAGCATCCCGATCTGCTCTTCGTTCAGTTCCGAGAAGAGCTCAACTCCCTTCAACAGTCCTAAGATGTTAGCGTCCATATTCTCATTCCTTCTTTTTTTTGTTTTTAGAGTTTCAACCCGGCAGCAAGGCCTGCGTCGATGACGATGCTCTGGTCGCGCTTCGCGCCAATAGAAATCATACCAATTTTCACATCGACAAGTTCGGCCATGCGCTGCAAATACTTCTTTGCGTTTTCCGGAAGCTCGTCGTAGCTGCGGCACTTGGTGGTGTCGCACTTCCAGCCCGGCATTTCCTCGTACACCGGAGTGCAGCGGCCCACCTTCGAGAGCTGGTTCGGGATAAAGTCGAGTTTCTCGCCATCGCACTCGTAGTGGGTGCAAATCTTCACCGTATCGAAGGTATCGAGCACGTCGAGCTTGGTAATGGCGAGGTGCGTGAGGCCGTTCACCACGGTAGCCTTGCGGACCACCGGAGCGTCGAACCAGCCACAGCGGCGGTTACGGCCCGTAGTGGCGCCATATTCGTTACCGATTTTACGAAGCGTGTCGCCCGTCTCGTCCAAAAGTTCCGTCGGGAAGGGACCGTTACCCACGCGAGTCGTGTAAGCCTTCACCACACCCCAGACCTCATCCAAGGCCGTAGGTCCGATGCCGGCACCGCAACTTGCGTAGCCCGCGACCGTATTGCTAGAGGTCACGAACGGGTAGGTACCCTGGTCCACGTCGAGGATGGTGCCCTGGGCGCCCTCGAATACGAGGCGCTTGCCGGCCTTCACGGCCTTGTAGAGCATCTCGCTCACGTCGGTGACGAACGGCTTGATCTTCTGGCCGAGTTCGAGGTAGTCCTTGATGACCACTTCGGGGTCGATCGCCGGGACATCGTACATCACGGTAAATTCTTCATTGTGGACCTTGGCCATAGCCTCGACGCGGGGGCGCAGTTCGCGCTCGTCCATGAGGTCACCCACGCGTACGCCAATGCGGTTCACCTTGTCGCTGTAGCAGGGGCCGATACCGCGGCCCGTCGTGCCGATGGCAGCCTTGCCCGCCTTCTTTTCCTTCGCCTTGTCGAGCGCGGAGTGGTAAGGGAGCACCACGTGGGCGTTGTTCGCAATGAACAGGCGGCCTTCGGGGTTAATGCCCTTCGTGTGCAGGTCGGCAATCTCGGCGAGGGTCTGGATGGGGTCGAGCACGACACCGTTACCGATGACGCAAATCTTGTCCTTGTGCATGATGCCCGAGGGAATCAGGTGGAACACGAACTTCTGGTCACCCACCTCGACGGTGTGGCCCGCGTTCGCGCCGCCCTGGAAACGCACGATGATATCCGCATCAAGCGTCAAGAAATCAACAACCTTCGCCTTACCTTCATCGCCCCACTGGGAGCCGATAACAACACGATTTGCCATATATCCTTCATTTTTGTGACCCGGAGCATGGCCTTGGCAAGCCGCCCTCGAGTCGATTGCTGTTAAAACACGAAATTGTAGCGCCGGGGATTTCCCTGCGCCCTTTTTCGCCATAAAGATAGCAATTTTTCAAGCCCGTCAGCCCTAATCCTCGCACTCGGACTCCGCTTTTTCGGAGCAGACGATATCAGAAAGCATAGTATCCTCCGTCCTTTGCTTGCATTCCTCGTATACGGAGCTCTGACACGGGTCGGAATGCGAATAACTGCACGAGCACATAGCGAGCAAAAGGAGGCTTGCGACAAGCCTCCCTGAAATTACATATAAATTAACATTTGCTTTACGCAATCGCGACTCTCGCCTTTACGGCACTTCAACACTGTCGAGAATCTTCTGCACCACAGTTTCAGCGGAGACTTCTTCCGCTTCGGCCTCGTAGCTCAAGATAATGCGGTGGCGGAGCACTTCCATGGCGACGGCCTTCACGTCTTCGGGCGTCACGTAGGCGCGGCCCTGAATGAACGCATGGGCCTTCGAAGCCTGGGCAA
>CAMJQW010000007.1 GCA_946408125.1 uncultured Fibrobacter sp. | reverse complement strand
GCGGCGGCGGAACTTGTGGCCGTTGAGCGTCTGCGGAATCACGCAGTAGCTGCAGCGGTTCGGGCAACCGCGACCCGAGAGAATCACGATCAGCGGGTTGAGGTTTGCTCCGTAGAAGTACTTCTTGTAGCAGCTGTACAGGTGCTTGCGGTAGACCTTCGAGACCCACGGAAGTTCGTCGAGGTTCTCGATCTTCGGGCCTTCGGGCTGGAAGTCGGTCGTGCCGTCCGCCTTGCGGAAGGCGAGGCCTGCGATGCTGGAAATTTCCTTGATGTCGCCGCGCAGGTAACGCACGAGGTTCCTCGCGGTGTAGTCCGCCTCGCCGATAATCACGAAATCGAGGCTCGGTTCCATCTCCATGGATTCGAGCGGCTCGGCGGTCGCGTGCGTGCCCATGATGGCGACCTTCGTGTTCGGGAGTGCTTCCTTGATGGCGTGCACAACCTTGAGGTCGTTCAAAATGCTCGGGGTGCTCGTGCTGCAAACAACAAGAGCGGGGTCAAACTTCTTGATGCCTTCCAAAGTCTTTGGGAGGTCGAGCTCCATGGCGGGGCTATCGATGAGCTGGATATCGTTACCGTCGGCTTCAACCGTACCGGCAGCGTAGCTCAAAAACATGGGCCAATAAAGGGTAGAGGACTTGGTCACGCACGGACTGCGCGACTCGCGACTGAACATCGGATGGAAGGGCGGATTTAAAAAAGTAATACGCATTACGCCCCACAAAATACATAATCTTTGGCGATAAAGCTACATTTGATTTCGATGAAAACGTTTTTTTCGTTGTGTATTTCTCTATGCGGGTTCTGCACGATTGCGATGGCCCAGAAATCGCCCGCGGTCGCGCTTGACACGGTAAGGGAATATTACCCTGACAGTACGCTTTCGCGCATCTACACGGTTCAGAAAGGCTCCGACGTTCGAGAAGGGGCCGCGCTCAGTTACCATCCGAACGGCAAGCTCGCCATCGAGGCTCCCTACAAGGCGGGCAAGCTCGACGGCGTATTCCGCAGCTATTACGAGAACGGAAATCTCTGGCAGACGGTCGGATACAAGGATGGCGTGGAAGATGGTGCCAGCACCGATTACTACGAGAACGGAAAAAAGAAATCCCGCGAAGTCTACAAGAATGGCGTGCTGAACGGCAATAGCGAAGAGTGGGATGAACGTGGTCTGGTCCGTCGTCGCCTGCCTTACGAGAACGGCCAGATTCATGGAAAGGCGCAGGTATACGATGACCTGGGTGCGTTAAAGGAAGAGATGACCTTCGTACGCGGAATCCGTCATGGAGCCTACCGCCGTTATCAAAAAGGCGTCAAGGTCCTGGAAGCTGAATTCCAGGGCAACCGTTGCATCAAGAATTGCGAGTTCTAGTTTTTCTTGCGGGGCCTTACCGCGTTCCACACCATGTAACCGATGAAGAGCGCGCCTGCGGCAAGCAGCGCGATGGCCAGTTCCGAGTTGTACTTCTCGATGAGGTCCTTCTGGCCGTGGGCCAGGTAACCGAGGAGCGCAAGTACGCAGTTCCAGATGGTTGCACCCAGGAATGTGTACAAAGTAAACGGAAGAATCTTCATCTTGGAAAGACCCGCCGGAATGGAAATCAGCTGGCGGATGACCGTGATGAGCCTGCCGACAAACGTCGATACGGCTCCGTGTTCGCGGAAGTAGTCTTCGGCTTTCTGTACCTTCGTAACATCGAGCAGCAAGAAGTGTCCGAGACGGCTGTCTGCGAATTTGTATATAATCGGCCTGCCGAGGAATCGGGCGAGGTAGTAGTTGATGAACGCTCCGACAAGGGCTCCGGCGCTACCCGCACATACGATGAGGACGATGCTCAGGTTGGAACCGGGCTGCATGGCCTGGTACGCCGCCGGCGGGATGACGAGTTCGGAAGGGAAGGGAATGAACGAACTCTCGACCGCCATCAACAGTGCGATGGTCCAGTAGTTGAGGTTGGCATTGTACCAATCGATAATCTGCGTGTAGACGCTGACCTTGCCCTCCGGTTCACCGGCAAAGGCGACCCCGGCGAGGATAAGGACGGGAATAATGAATCGCGAAAACTTCATGGGATATGGCCGTAGCCCTTATCTCTTCTTGCCTTTGGCCTTTTTCTTGGCGGCAGCTTTCTTGCCCTTCTTCGAAGCCTTGCCCTTCTTCTTGGCAGGAGCTTCTTCCTCTTCTTCTACCTGGGGTTCCGGTTCGGTGTATTCCGGAGCCTGGTATTCGATGGCGGATGGCTCTTCGTTGCTTGCTGCCTTGAGGGCGGCCTTGGCTTCTTCGACGTACTTGCCGTTGGGGAAGCGCTTCAGGTAAATCTCGTAATCCTTCAGGCGGTTGCCGGCCTTCACGAGTTCGAAGATGCCCGCTTCCGCTTCGTCGCGGAACGCACCGTCGGGATTGTCGTTCAGGTAGGTGAGGTAAGCCTTGAAGGTGTTCTGCGCCTGGATTTCGCGGAACTTGTGGTATTCGCTCAGGTTCTTGAGCTTGGCCTCGACTTCGCCGCGACGCGGAGAATCGGGGTAGTACTCGAGGTACATCTCGAGCATTTCCGGATCGTTAGACGCCATGACCTGGTCGAAGCGGGAATCTTCCTGGCGCACCTGGTATTCCTTCAACTGCACCTTGCCGCTATCGAGGGTAGAATAGAGCTGCTCCTTCGTGGCGAGGTCTGCCGGATGGCAGAAGGCGAGGAAGCTTTCGAGAACGTCGTTGAACTGGCTCCTCGTGTAGGCGCCGGTCATGTCAGGCAGTTCGCCGTCTTCGTCAAGGAAGAAGCGGTAGTCGCGTTCGATGGCCATGCAGTCCCAATCGCTGAGCGTATCCTTGACTTCGCTGTTCTTGCGGAGCACGTCGTCGCGGTCGTGGAGCTTGTAGCGCATGCGGCGGTCGCGGCGGCTTTCACGCCCGAAGTCGAGGCTGAACTCGAGGCCCACGCGCACGGGGAACTTGTAGGAAATCTTGTCGAATTCGATTCCGGAGTATGCCGGCGGGAATTCGTCGTTGGTGACCTTGGACGTCTTGGAGGCCTTGATGTCTTCGAACGGCAGGAAGTCCCTGCGCACGTTGATCCCGATCTTGAGGTCCACGTCCTGGAAGACTTCGGTAATGCGGTATTCCAGGGCGCCAGAAACGAATGCCGTGGGGCTGTAAGTGGAAACGTCACGCTGCGAACCGTTGTTGTCGTTCGTGAACGTGAAGAACTGGAAGCCGTAGCCACCCAGCACGCGGAGGTCGAAGTCTCCGCCGATATTGAAGGTGAAACCGCCGAGGACGGATGGAGCGTAGGAACGGAAGCTCAGGCTCTGACCGTCCGCTTCAAGCTTTTCCTTGTCCTTGTTCATGCCGTCGAACTTGTAGTCGTCGTTCGCGAGGACTTCGCCGAAACCGGCCGCATTGAAGTTGAGAATGAACGAATTGACCTCGACACCGAGCCAGAGGGTAAACGGAATGTCGGCCTTCCAGGCGGGCGTAATCAGCGGGCTCCAGAGGAAGCCTAAAGAGAGCGGAACGGCAAATACTTCTTCCTTGATGTCTTTATCGATCAGGAACTGGGGGTCGGAGTCTTCAAAAACTAGGATTGCAGGTTCGGTCTGCAAATACAACTGCATACGCCAGTTGGAGCGCTCGAAGTCGGCAGCCATGGCCGCGACCGCAAGAATCAAAAGAGATATAATAAATCTACGCATCATTCAAAATTTAGTTTTTCTTTACATAAACGGCAGAACCGGGGGCGAAAAAAGGCCTTTTTTCACGTTTTTTTAGTGAAAAACCGGGTCTGAATGTAATCAAAATGATAAAAAGAGGCCTACTCCGAACAGCAGGACGCCCGCTCCCGCGAGTGAGGCTCCGATAATCATTTTCTTGTCGCCGTCATCTACGAGGTCCTTGTTCTTCTTGACCTTCTGCTGGTAGTTCTCGCCCTTTGCCGATCCGGGCATCCGGAGCTCGTCCTTGATGGTTTTTGCGTCGTCGTAGTCCTGGCTTCCGAGGTACACGAAGATCGCGCTGATGATGACGGGGGCAATCGCACCGGCCATGAGGGCGTGCCCGACGCGGGACATCCTTCTGTCGTGTTGCCATTCCTTCTGCTTTGCAATCTCGTTGTAGTCGGTAAGCTTTTCCATTTCGACATTCAGGCGGATTTCGTTCACGGGGGCGACATAGAAGGAAACGACGGTGTCCTTGTACCCGATGTGGCGCAGCGTGATGTTTGCCATGCCCGGTTCGTTGAGCGGGAACTTTGTCGGCGACTTGCCGATGGACTTGCTGTGCTTGGTGATTTCTGCGCTACCCGGGAATACTTCCGTTTCGCTCGGCGTAGTAATCACGTGAACTTCGGGCGAAATCGGCTTGAGGCGCAGGGAAATTTTTGCCGTGTCACCGGGAATGGGGCGTACGAAGCTCTGGGCTCCCCATAGCTGGGATTCTACGTTCCAGTAGGCGTTGACTTCGACCTTGCCCGTATCGGTCACGACGAATGTGCAGGGAGTCCTGCAGATGGCGTCTTTTTCAGGACGCGAGAGGGTTGCTCCTTCGGGATCGGTATCTACCATGATGTAGCTGTTCTTGGGCGCGCTTTCCGGGAGGGGGATGTTCTTTGCGGAAAGAATCAGGTTTTGCATGCGGTTGTTCGCGATGGCGTCGCTGAACGCGGTTTTCTTGGAGAGCGAGAGTTTCGCCTTGTGCACTTCGGGAAGGTTTTCCTCGAATGTGATGCGCGAGAGCTCGAGAGTGATGCTGTCCGGCTTCAATGCGCTGGTTATCTTGCCGTTGTAAATTGTTTTTGCGCCCTTCTTGTGGAGCGTGTTCTGGAGGCAGATATCGTCGTTGCATTCGGGAATGTCGGACCTGCCGAGAACGTGAACCTGTTCGTTTCCTTCGAGCAGGAGCCTTGCCGTGAGTGCGGTCATCTGGGCAGAAAGGGTCGAGTCGCTAGTCGTGTTTTCGTAAGCGACGAGGACGGTGCTAGAAGAGAACAGCGGTTCTTCTGCGATGGAATCCGTCGCGGCGCTGTCGGGTGCCGTGGAATCGGCGACGGCGACATTTGAATCGCTTGTTACGGGAGCGGGGGGAGCGAGCAGGTCGTTGCCGTTGTCATCGAGGATGCTCTTGAACTTGTCCTTGTGAATGCGGACGACGGTAAACTGGTTCTTGACGTAGCCGCCCAGCTTTACGGTGTCGTTCTCGATACCCAGGAACTGCGCACGTTGCTTTGTTCCCGAGAACAGTTCAACATTGGCCGAGATTCCCTGCTCCTGCTGGGAAAAGGCGAATGCCGCAAGGGCGAGTGCGAGTGCTGCGAAGACCTTTTTCATAAGCTACCTAGAAAGAAAGGATGACTCCCGTGGTAAAGACGATGCCGCCCAGGATAAGTCCGAAATTCATGATGTTTTTCGCTTTCCTTGCGTTGTCCCTGTAATTCTTGAAATCGTCAAAAGATTGCTTGTATGCGTCTCCATCGTAGAAGAGCGCGTCGTCGATGTCGTCTTTTTTGCTGTTGGCGCGTTCGATGTTGTAGTACGATACCGCTGCGGCGATGCCGCTGGCTACGAATGGCACGATGGAGGCGATGAGAAGTCTGTGTCCGATTTTTCGGCGACTGCGGTGTGCAAGCTCGCCGTATTGTTTCTCGGTGACCGATTCGTCAAGGTTCGGGCGCAGGGCGACAATCAGGAAGGAGGTGTCCTTTTGCGAGAGCGTCACCTGGATTGCCGTGTCGGCGTATTCAGGACGGAATATGGAAACGAGAATGCTCGATTCGCCTGCGGGAACGGGAATGAATCCCGGGAGGGTGTAGTCGGGACTGCTGGCGTGACTCGGCTTTGCGGTGTTGATGTAGACGTCCGCATGCGAAGGGTTCGTCGAAATGTGGAGGTATTTTTCCTGAACGGTCGTGGAATCGGCATTCTCGGCGTAAACGAGCGTGCCGAATAACAGGACCAGGAAGAATAGGAAGGAATTGCGGAGCATGGTTAGTATCCTCCTTCCTTGTCAAAGGGTCCCGTGACGATGATTTCAGCGCCCCTTCGCTGCAGTTTCCAGAAGACGTTGGCGGAAACGTTCTTGGCGTTGTCCTGGACGACGACTTTGATAAAGCAGTAGTCGATGAATGGGGGATGGCTGAAGTAAATCTTATGGGAATCGTAATAGTGCGTGAGCGTGTCTCCGCCGCTTGTCACCGTGATGCGGTTCTCGTTGATGCCCGAGCCGTTGTCGAATGCATAGAAGATGATTTTGTCGGACTCTTCGAAACGGTCGGAGCCGGGTTCGACGAATGGCGAAATGCTGTCGGTGAAAAATAGGGTGTCGAGTTCGTAGCGGCTAGGAGCCATGATGTCGATGGTAATCGGCTCTGCCTTGTATTCCTGCTTGAAGGATTCTTCGGCGAGAATGCGGATGTCGGTCTGCGGCAATACCTTCATGATGACGGGAGAATCCATGTGCGAACCGACGTGGGTCGCGAGCGTGTCTCCCATCGAATTCAGGAGCGTAATGCGCATGCTGGTGGAATCGACTCCCCAGAAGCCGTCGTAGCTGATAGGAATGACGAGGTCTGCGGAATCGGCGCCCTTATACTTGGTGGAAAAATGGAAGATGTCTGTGGTGTCGCTTTCGCTGAAAGAATTCTTCGCGTAGTTGGTGGCGACGACGCCCCAGTAGATTGTGACGGAGGAATCTTCGGGAATGTCTTCGGCGAGCGGACCGAGAATGGTTGCGGGTTCGTTGCAACCGCCGCGGGCGAGCGGGTTTTGCCAGACCGTATTCTTGTTGTACGAGGCGAAGATGGTGCAGTAGGAGGTTTCCCATTCGTCAGTTCCGGAAACTTTCCATGAAAGCTCGACTCCGTCTTCGGAAACGGGATCGGCCATGTTGAATCCGTCCTTGGGTGATTCGAGGGTTGCCGAAATAGGGGTGTTCACATAGACATCGAGGACTTCGGAGATAGTGTCGTTCATCTTGTCGATGGATTTCAGCGTGACGACCTTGTGCCCCGGCTCCGAGAAAGAGTAGCGGACAGAATTGAGATTGAAGTAATTGCCGTCGATGTCCCAGATCTTTTCGGTAATGTAGTCGTCGTAGATGATCGTGGGCAGGTAGTGGTCATCGACGATGTAGGTCGCACAGAACTTGACGGTGCGTTCCGCTTCGAGATAGATGGGGTGGGGCTGGTAACCGAACGTATACGGTTCATCGTTGTAACGTTCCGGGACGACGTAGATTTGCTGCGTAATCTCGGGAATGCTTTCGGTCTGGATAAGCGCGCCATCCCCGCAGGAACACAGCAGGGCCGGAATCAGGGCGAAGGCAATGATACGGAGCAGTCTAGTCATTATTTGCTCCTCGTGGTGAATGAACGCGTGACATTCCATTCTCGCCACTTAATGATGCCGTTCGTGTAACGGACGCCGGTGCGAACATGGTTGGTCGTTTCGGAGAACGCTCCGGAAGTGACCAGGAAAGAAACATACGGATTGGTCGCATGGATCGTGATGGGCTGATCCGTAGTGAAGATGTCGAAATAGAAGGAGTCGGGTTCGAAACCGTACGGGTTCGTATCCTCGACATGCAGCCGCAGGACTTCGCCTTCATAGATGGTCGTGTCCGCATTGCATTCGAACCAGAATCGGTCGGGCTTGACGTAGAAGCTACGCTTGGACTCGTTGCCGCTCAGATCGGTGGCTGAAAGGGTCAATAGGCGGAATGTGGTAGAATGCGGTGCGCCCGTCATCGGGACGACAAGCGTGTCATTCTTGAGGGAAATCGTTCCGTCAATGGACTTGGAATCAAATGTGACGGAGATGTCTTCGGGCGAGAGGTTGTCCCCGTTGTCTTCGACATGGAACAGGAGCGTGTCTCCCAGGTCAAGTGTATCCGCGTTGTCCTTGACGGATGAAATCGTCGGCGGAATCATGTCGGCCAGGAAGAGCGATTTTGCCTGGATGACTTCCGAGGGGAGGACTTTGACGGTCGTGGAATCGCCCAGGTAATCGCTGAAATCGATTGAGCTTGCGACGACCTTGTACGTTCCTGCCGGAATCGGATTTGTCTTGTATTCGAGTGTGCCATTCGTGGCTCCCGCAAGGGTATCCGTCATGACGGCCTTTCCGGAAGTATCGATGAATGACACTTGGATTTTGATTTTTTCGGAGGAATGTCGGTTTTTATGTCCGGATGTCTGGATTTCGCCTATGATGCAGGATTCGTCCTTTATCCCCTTCGTATGGAAAGTCCCGTCGATGGTTTGTTGAGCTTTCATCCCGATTTCGTTATAGGCGCTCACTTGCCAGTGGTACGTCTCGAGAGGCTGGAACGGCTTCTTGTAAACCAGGTAGGAATTGCTCAGGGTGGTGTCGAGCAGTGTGTCGTTACTGCGGTTTGAAAGCGTGAAGTGGTAACGGATGTCGTATATGGAGTCGGGGTCGTACGCATTCCAGGCAAAGGAAAGAGCCTCGTCCGGGGAAAGTCCCTGCGTTCCCGTAAGCGGGATTATCAGGCTGTCGTTCAGGACGGGTGGATTGCCGACCCAGACGTTGAGCGTGTCGCTGAGGGTGTCGCCGAAATAGTCGATGAGAACGAGGGCGATTTTGTGGTGGCCCGGTTCGGCGATGTTGGTGCGGAAACTGAATTCGGAGGCCCACCTGTGTCCATCCAAGGTCCAGTAGTATTTCTGCATGCGTATGGACCGGGAAGGGTCGATTTCGGCGATGAACGTGAGCGTGTCCCGCGGGTGGATCGTATCAGCCTTGCCTTTCCGGTTGATGGAATCCAGTTCCGTGGAGAGCATTGCAGAAATGCTTATTTCCGTCTGCTCCGCCTGGTCGAAAATGAAGTCGTCGCTGTCGCTGCACGACGCGATCAGGAACGCAAGAATCAGCAGCGCTCTTTTCATAGGCTGCCCTCCAGCGTATCGAGGACGTAGAATTCCTGCGGGGCGATGGAATCGAGGTCTCCATAGGAATCGGTAACGATTACGTATGCCGAGTGCGGACCGGGGGCGAATCCTGATTGCCGGATGTGGTTCAGGGTGCCGAGGTTATAGCGCATCCCGTCGATGACGAGCGTGTAGTTCAGCTTGTCGCCCAGCTCGGTGTCCTTGTCGGAGGCTTGCCAGCGGAATTCGAATGCTGTAGAAGTGCTTCCGTATAGCGTGTCGCCGGCGGTAGGCGATAGGAGTGAATCCATGTGCGGAGGCGTATTTACCGCAATGTCGAGGGAAATCTTCATTTCGGAGCCGAGCGGGTCGCGGATGATCAAGTGCGTAGGAATCGAAGCTTCCTTTGCCGCGGGCGGAATGACATATTTGTCCCCGGTTCCCAGGGTTTCCGTGACGTGGCCGTTGACGATATTCCTTTCAAAGATCCATTCGAAAGAGAGGTCGTCCTTGTATTGTCTCGGGAACACGTTGACTTTTAGCGTGGCGGAATCACTGGGGTGGATTTTCAGCAGGGACGAGTCCAGAATGCCATCCTGCATCACATAGACGCTGATGTGCTCGATTTCCCGGCGATTTTCGGGAGTACTCGGGATGTCGAGGCAACTGCAGAACAAAAACGGGAGTATCGCCAGGGCGATTGCCGTGACGATGCCGAAAGAGGTCCTGCCATGTTGCCTTTTGTGGTACATACGGATTAAATGTAACTATATTCTGTAATATGAGTAACGAAAATCTTGAATATAAAAACGCTATGGACCGCCTGGAAGCCATTCTGGAGAAGATTGACAATTCCGAAATGGGCATAGACGAATTGGCGGGCCAAGTCGAGGAAGCGACGAATTTGTTAAAAAAATGCCGGCAGATTCTCGTAGCGACTGAAAAAAGCGTACAGGATGCGCTCGCAAGCCTGGAAGGCGAGGCGGATGCCTAATTCTGTAGCCGCGATAGAGGTGCAACACCTCTCGGTTAAGTTTCCTATCCGGGGCGGGGTTTTCGGGAAGGTGAAGGATTTCTTCACCGCAGTCGACGATGTTTCATTTGAATTGCCGCAGGGCAAGATCCTGAGTATCGTGGGCGAGTCCGGTTGCGGAAAAACGACACTCGTAAAATCGCTGGTCGGGTTAGTCCCGATGGCTTCGGGATCGTACAGCCTGTTCGGCAACAAGGTCAAGGACGGTATGGCGGGAACGTCGCGGGTTTCCGACCTCGTCCAGATGGTTTTCCAGGATCCGTTCAGCAGCTTGAACCCGCGACAGACGGTCATCGAGATTCTCACGGCGCCGCTGTGCGCGCGCGGGGTCGCGTTCGACAAGGCGGAAAAGCGCGCGCGAGAACTTTTGGAACGCGTGTCCTTGCCTGCCGGTTCCCTCCAAAAGTTCCCCCACGAGTTCTCGGGGGGACAGCGGCAACGCCTGTGCATTGCCCGGAGCCTGATGCTTTCTCCCAAAATCCTCCTGTGCGACGAGGTGACGAGTGCGCTCGATGTCTCCGTGCAGGCGCAAATCCTCCACCTGCTGGATGACCTGCGCAACGATCTTGGACTCAGCATCCTCTTCATCAGCCACGACATGCAGGTCGTGCGTGCATTGAGCGACAACGTGCTCGTGATGTATTTCGGGAAGGTCGTCGAATGCGGCGAAGCGGACGAAGTGCTTTCGCACCCGCAGAACGACTATACAAAGAAACTGCTTGACTGCGTCCCGGTCATTCGTGGCTAGGGTACCGGTCTACTTGGACCGCTTGCACTTGATGCCGATGGTCTTGATGAGACGTTCCTGGCTGGAATCGAACTTGTCGTAGCAGAATTCCTCGACATAGGCGGCCTTGCAGTCGAAGAATTTTTCTTCGTACACGGGCTTCATGTCGCTGGAATAGTGTATGATGTTCATGTGGAAATGGCCCAGGTACTCGTTCTTGATGCAGGTCGTGATGAGGTAATCCTCGAATTCGTCGAAGGAAATCTCGACGACGGAAAAGACATCGCTCGTATCTTCTTTCAGGAACTTGACCTTGCGGACTCTCACGGAAAGCGTGGCGGCCAGTTCCTTGAATTTTTCTTCATCGCGCGGAGGGACGTTCTCGAAGAAGAACTGCACATTGAACAGGTAGGACTTGGCGAGTTCGGGAAGGTCTTGTCTATGAGAAAAATCCATAATCACTCCTTGCGATATCCCTAATTTAATTTTTTTTGAACAAGCGATTGCGCGATTTATTTGGTTCGGGCTTCTTCGACTTCCTTTAGGGCGTCTTCCATGAATCGGGCGAGCATCTTCGAGGTGGCCTCGGCCATGAACCGCGGTTCACGCTTGTCCATCGTCTCCTTGTCCTCGTAGCGCTTTTCGAACAGGGGAGCTTCGCTATCGACCTTGCGGAAAGAAATCTCGATGGCGAGCCTTGCATACTGCGAACTTCCCTCGTCGACTTCCTCGATGGCCGCGATGTTTCCCGAAACCTCGAATTCCGGCTTGGAACTTCCCTTGATTTCGACGGTTTCGAAGAGCCCGCTTTTCTGGAGGTATTCCGCGACGACCTGCGTTACCATGTGGTCGGGACGGCTTGCCCAGAGGTCGAGGTCGTAGAACATGAAGTCGTAGGCGGACTCGCGGTAGACGATGTTTGCGCGCTGGTAGGCGGGATCGATCGTGAACTTGCGTACCTGGACTTTTCCCTTCGCGCTTGCTTCGGGCATGGAAATCTTTTCGACGGCGAGCGTGTAATAGCGTGTCGGTTCGCTGGATGCCCCGCCGATGCAGGCGGTCATGGTCATGGCGGTAAGGAGGATGGCTGCTGCCGGGATGATTCTTGCAAGATCGAAAACTTTCATGGTTCCTCCTTACTTGCGGCGGCTCTTTGCGGGCTCGCGGATGAGGGCGGACGGGTTGTTCTTGATTTTCTGGCTGAACTCCTCGAGGTTCTCGAGGACGCTGTTCAGTTCCACGATGGCTTCGCCGACCTGGTCCTGGTTCTTGTAGACCATCTGGTCGAGACGTTTGGAAAGCTGGTTGATGGAGGCCATGGCCTCGGTGAGGTTGTCGTTTAAGCTCTTGGTATCGAGCGCCTCGAGCTTTTCCTTTACGATGTCGAGGTTCTCGCTTGCCTTGGAGGCGATCTTCGCGTTCTCGATTTCGGACATCACGGTGTGGATGGATTCCGCGGACTTGGAGATGCTCTCGATGGGCTTGGAGAGGTCCTGCGTGATGCGTTTCAGGTTGTTGGTCACGGCTTCGAAGTTCTGGATGGCACGGCTCAGGTGCTCGGCGTTCTCGTTCGAGAGGATGGCGTTCAGGTTGATGAGAACGGAGTCGGCGTGGCTCGCGATGTCGCTCGCCTGGTTCGCGATCTGGTCGAAGCTGGATTTTTCGGCCGGTACGAATCCGCCTTCGGGAACGTTCGGCTCGTTGAAAGAACCGCCCGAGAGGATGACCTGCTTTTCGCCGGTGAGGTTCATGCCCGCCGTCATGCCGGCGCGCGTGCCCTGCTTGATGGGCGTGCCGTGGTGGACCTTGAAGGAAACCACGACCTCGTTCAGGTTTTGCTCGTGGATGGTAATCTGCGTGACGCTACCCACGTCGATACCGTTCAGCTTGACTTTCGCATCGACGAAGAGCCCGTTGACCGAGGTGTCGAAGATGGTGTAGTAGTTGTCGTACTGCTCGCTTAAGTAGCGCTTGAGCACGTAGCCGAGGAATACGCAGATGAGTATCCCGCAGAACAGCATGAAGGCGCCAAGTTTAATTCTTTCGGATCGGGTGGTTTCCATTGTGTCTCCAACTCAATCAATAAATTCAAAATTGTAGAAGCCGGTGGAATACGTTTCCTTGGGGCATTGCCGGCTGAAAAAGTGCTTGAGCGTCGGGTCGTCGGACTCCATGCCTTCCTGGAGCGTGCCGTCCATCAGGACATAGCCGTCTTTCAGGTACACGAAACGGTCGCAAATAATCTTGATGCTCTCGAGTTCGTGGCTCACGATGACCATCGATACCTTGAGTGTGTCGCGCAGTTCGAGCAGGAGCTCGTCGAGCGAGCGGGCCGTGACCGGGTCGAGACCCGTGGAAGGTTCGTCGCAGAAAAGCAGTTCGGGCTTGAGCGCGATGGCGCGGGCGAGGGCGGCACGCTTTTTCATACCGCCAGAAATCTCGCCGGGGAACTTGTGGAAGGCGTGCAGCAGGTGCACCTTCTCGAGACGGTCGGCCACGATGGCTTCCATCTGGCTCTTGGGCATGTAGGGCATGCTTCGCTTCAGCGGGAGCATCGCGTTTTCGGCGACGGTCAAGTCGGCAATGAGGGCGCCGCTCTGGAAGAGTACGCCCGTGCGCATGCGGGTCTCGCTGTCGAGCCCTTCCTTGGCGCCGAAAGTCTTTCCGAAATAGGTGATGGTGCCGGAGTCCGACTTGATGAATTTCAGGATATTGTTCAGGAGCGTCGACTTGCCGCAGCCCGAACTTCCGAGTACCATGCGGATTTCGCCCTTCCTTACGCCGAACGAGATGTCCTTGAGGATAGTCTCGTTGCCGTAACTGGCCTTCAGGTGATCTACTTTCAGGATTTCTTCCATGGTTACCCCTAGTAGAATATGAAGGCGAACAGCGTGTCCGCGATGACGATGGAACAGATGGCGGAAACGACGCTGGCGGTAGTCGCCTTACCGACGGCTTCGGCGCCGCCGTGGGCATTGAGACCTTTGTTGCAGGCGATGAGCGTCACGATCCAGCCGAATACGAGGGCCTTGATGGTGCTCTTGAGGAAGGTCATCGGGTCGATGCCGTCGCGGATGCCCATCATGTAGTTAGAAAAAGAAATATCGCAGAAGAAGTAGGCGATGAGGAACCCGGCAAGGCATCCGACGATGGACGAGCAGAACGAAAGGATGGGTGTCGTGATGCTCAAGGCGATGAAGCGCGGAACGACCAGGTACTGCACCGGCGGGATGGCCATGGACTTGATGGCCTTGACTTCTTCGCAGACGCTCATGTTCGCGATTTCGGCCGCCATGGCGCTGCCGGAACGGCCGGCGAGGATGATGGTCGTGAGCAGCGGGCCGATTTCGGCGAAGATGAGGAACCCGAGACCGGACGCGAGGTAGGAACCGCCACCGACGGCGTTGAGCATCACCGAACTCTGCAATGCCATCGTGAGGCAAATGAGACCCACGAACAAGAAGCAGATTCCCATGGCTTCGCTGCCCGATTTGAACATCTGCTTGGTGACGCCACCGAAATGAATCTTGCCCTTGTCGAAAGGTCCGAATATGGTCCAGTAAATGGACATGAATAGCAGGATGAGGACTTCGACGAATTCCTTGATGAACGTGAAGCCGAGGCCGCCGAGCATTTCGAGAACGTTGTTCGTGCCCTTCACGGGGCGGTCGGGCGGGTCCATCTTGCGGAGCGATTTCAGGTGCGCCTTGATGTCTTCGTTGAAGTGTGCCAGCGTAAGCCTGTTGCCCGTTATCTCGGCCAGTTCGGCGAGCAGCGCGAAAAAGGCGTCGGCACTGTAGTCCATGCTCGCGAGATTGCTTCCGTCGAGGCAAAGCGGGCCCACGTGGAGTTGCTTCTTGCAATTCCGCAGCAGTTCTTTGCTGTTAGCCGCCGTAAGCGTATCTGGCAGAAGGACGGTATTCATTTTTGAGCCCGAAATATAGAAAAATACATTTAAAAATGCCTGCCAGGGCCTATGAACAGGATGACGGGCGTGTTTTTGACGATGGAATGCACGGCGAGAAAATTCTATCTTGTGGTCCATGGCCCGCAATTACGCGAAATCAAGGAAACCCCGAGAAACATTCGATGTCCGCATCGAGAAGATGGTGCAGGGCGGCGAGAGTATGGTGCGCCTGCCCGATGGGCGTGTCTGCTTCGTGAAGGGCGCGCTTCCAGGAGAACGTTGCCGCGTCGAGATTACGTTGTCCAAAAAAGATTTTGCACGCGGCGTTGCCGTGGAAATTATTGAACCGAGTCCTGACCGCGCTGAGCCCCGTTGCCCCCTGTACGGCAGGTGCGGAGGTTGCAGCCTGCAGCACTTGAAGAGTGAAAAGCAGGCCGAATACCTCGAGCGCGTGGAGCGCGAGAATTTCAGGCGTCTCGCCCGTACGGACCTGCCGGACAGTTTTTGCATTCGTACCGGAAATCCCTGGGGCTATAGGAATCGTGCGCGGGTCGTGGCCGTGAAGGACCGGGCGGGAGACCGTGAAATCGTACGCTTCGGTTTCCGCGAACAGGAAAGCAACCGCATCGCGTTTTTCAGGGAATGCCCGGTGCTGACGCCTGCGCTGAACGCTTTTTTGCAGGGCCCTGCGCGAGAAATATTTACAGACAAAGGAACGTGCTTCCCCCGCGAGATCGACGTGAACATTTTCGACGATGGTGCAGGGAATGTTTCGTACTGTTACGCCGGTATGAAAGCAAGCGCATTCGCGGAATGTGCGCAGAGTGTCGTGGATATCGGCGGAGAAAAAATCGCGTCGGACGCATCCGTGTTTTTCCAGAGCAATCTCGGATTGTTGCCGGAGCTGGTGCAGGCCGTGCGCGATGCCGTGGACGAAGGGATTGCAAGCGGCGATGCAAGTGACGAGTGGCTTATCGACCTCTTTAGCGGCGTAGGATTTTTTGCGTGCATGCTGAAGGATCGGTTCAGGCGCATCACGACCGTGGAGCGTGACGAAGGATGCCTTAAACACGCGAAGGCGAACTTGTCTGCGGTAGGCATGTCCGGCGCGCGAGGGACCTCCGTCGAGAATGTGGCCGCCCCTGCCGAGCAGTGGCTTATGGATAACGTGGTGGACGTCCCTGCGACGCTCATCGTCGACCCCCCGCGCACCGGCCTCCCGAAAGAAGTCCTGGAAGCCATTGCGGCGAGTTCTGTGAATAGATTAATTTACGTTTCTTGTGACCCGGTGACGCTCGCCCGCGACTACGCGAAGCTCGCGTTGTCCGGATTTACGATAAAATCCGCCCGCGGGTTCGCTTTTTACCCGCAAACGCCGCATCTCGAGATGCTCCTGGTTGTTGGACGCTAGCTTTTTTTTCTAATTTGTCGCCCGTATAGGAGCTTGTATGAGATTTTTCCTGGTGGCGATTTTCTTCTTGGTGACCGCATCTTTTGCGCAAAGTGCGGCTGCCGGAAAGTCGATGGGTGTCGGTGGCTGGTTGCAGGCCGGCAATCCAGGGGAACACGCCGGTCTCGATTTCCAGATGCGGATGTCCGAGACGACGGTAATCGATATCTACGGGCATTTTTATTTCAGCAGCGGGGACAATTCCCTGGGTGTCTATCTCGGGTACTACTGGAATTTATACCTCGCGGCGGTTCCTGCCGATTTTGGCCGCATGGGATTTTACGGTGGTCCTGTCGGGGGCATCGGCTGGTGGGATGAGGATATCGGTAACGACTGGGATGTGGACGGAATCGCGATTCGCGGTGGCGTGACGGGCGGATATGAATGGGAATTCCCGGTCATCGCGTTGCAGTTCTTCCTGGAATTGAATCCGGTGGCCGAGTTCCATTACTTGTGGTGGGATTACGACAAGCATGACGATACCGATGTGGAATGGGAAATTCCCGAGTTTTATTTCCGCATAGGCATGCGTTTCTGGTTTTAACGAATGAGGGGAAAAATGAGAAAAAAAGCTAAATTGGCTATTCTTGCAATCCTGATGGTAGTCGGTTCCTTGTGGACCGGTTGCCGTACCGAAGATCCGATCATCGTCTGCGGAAGGGAATGGAATCCTGCCCTGCAGATCGTGGCGGACACTTCCAGCGAGTTCGGCTTGGGCGAACCGCTGTACATCCAGTTCCGTTACGGGACCGGGTTCGATTTCAATGCCCTGAGGATGAGCTTCTACGAAGGAACGCTCGCCAACAAGGGTAAGGAAATCTGGAGCCACGATGCACGCGTTTCCGAGAAGATGAGCTCGTACACGCTCCAGGGTCGCACCAAGCATAGCGAGTTCATGTCGGCCCGCGAACTGACGAGACACAAGGAACCGGGAACGGTGGTGATCGAGATCTCCGCGAACGGTCGCGTGATTGTTTCGAAGCAGATCGAACTCGTGAGAAAGTAAACGAGCCCATTCTTGATTGGAAAAACGATGAATTTCAAAGCCTTCCTGCCCTTGGCGTGTTCCGCCCTTTTGCTCTCCGCCTGCGGGGAATCCGAAGTGACCCTGAACTACAAGGTCGCCACTCCCGTAGAAATCGAGCTGTATACCGAAAGCTATTTCGCGACTATCGATATGAACGGCGAGGAGCAGATGGGAACCATCACGGCCGCCTATGCGGACCTGAACTATTCCTCGGTGGGCGACACCCTGGTGGTGAAGCGCGAGTACAAGATCGACAAGTCCCGCGGTTACCTCAAGAACTACATGCCCTCGGAACTGGCATGGCGTGTCAAGAACGTGGATGTCAAGGCCGTTGACCGCAACGTGATCAGCGTCGAGGGCCTTGAAGACGGCTACGATTCCCTGCTGCAGAGGATCCCGATGCCGGAACGCTGGCGCAAGCAGCTGTTGAACCCGAGCTACAAGCCGCACCTGAAGCGCCTGGAAAAGCACCGCTGGGAGATGGACCACCTGCTGACGGGAACGGTCCCCGTGAAGGCGAACATCACGAAGATGCTCGAAGAACAGGGCCGCTTGAACTTTGCGCTCATCAAGATCGACTCCGTCGTTACGAAGGGCTTTGAAAATCGCGACCACCGCAGGTGCCTGGATTACGTCGTCTACTTACACGAGACGGAAAGCTTCCCGTACTATATCTGGGAACAGCACGTGAATAGCAACATCATCCCGGATAAGTACAAGGCTTACACCGATGGCCACAAGGCGGAATATGACACCCAGTTCGAGGTGATGATCGACCCCGAGACGGGCGTGCCCTGCCAGGAACGCGAGGTGAAGGTCGGTACGCATACGATGGTGCATCCCGTGACGAAGGATACGGTGAAGTTTACGAGCCACGTGACCAACGAACGCCTGTACAACCTGAAGGTCAAGTACGAGGAACCTACGGAATAGTCCTATGAAAGCAGTGACACGTCTTATCCCGATAGCCGCGCTTGCGCTTGTTGCCGCAGGTTGCACTTCGCACCCGTCGCCGCAGCAGACGATGGTGGACGACCGCCACATGCTCTATACCGAGACCTACAAGGCTTACAAGGAAGCCGAGGACAAGTACCTGAACCTGCTCTTCAATATCGAGCGTATGCCCGAGGAAGAGGAACTGTGGATCATGAAGCGCGAGCAGATGCAGGAATTGCTGCAGCTCCGCGAACTCATGCTTGCTGCCCGCGCCGACCTGGATAACGCCATGCAGGAGTGGGAAACGCACCTCACGGAAGTGCAGGGCGAAGTCAAGAAAAACAAGATCAAGCAGTACAACCCGAATTTCCCGGGCAAGGACGGCGAACGCACGAGTCCGGGACAGTTGCTGCCCGGCGAAGCCGACCGCGCCAAGAAGCGCAATTAAATTACTGCCAGCTGTTCAAGATCCCCATGCCGACCGCGAACTTGATTCGCGTGGGTGCTACGCTTTCGGGAATGAGCGGCATGTCGATGGGATTTAGCTTTCGGCCTCCACGCAGATCTTCGTCTTCGCCGATGCGGTTCAGACCGCGGGCGAGCGTGAGCGTAATGTCGAGCGGCGTGCCGTAGAATATGCGGTTGCTCATGCGGAACGAAAGCCCGACGGAACGGTCCCAGAAGCGGTGGTCGGTGAGCTTGTCCGTGTCGAACCATTTGCCGCTCCAGGCGGCGCCCATCTGCGCGAACAAATCGATGTAGAAATGCCTCGTCTCGAAAATCCAAGCCCCCTTGCGCCAGTCGTCGTAGACGGGGAACAGGTAGTGGAGTTCGGCGACGGCGGTGCGCATGCCTGCGAGCGTGTAGCTCTCGGAACTCCTCAGGTAGGGGTATCCTTCGAGGAACACGGGATTGAAGTAGTACGAGTCGAGCGTATCCTGGTTCGCGTCGGTGCTCCAGTTGAATATGCCGCCAATCTTGCCGCCGGCGGCGAGACGCGCGCCCGTAAGCGGGCTCTGCAGGCTCCCGTAGGCGTCCAGGCCGAACTCGTTGATGTTGAAGTTCCTGTACTTGGGCTTGATGGAACCGCTTGCCGTCACGGTGAAGCTTTCGGCGAAGGTGCCTGGGCGGTAGAGGTCGGAATTCGCGTACTGGTAGTACAGCCGAAGTCCGTTGCCCTGTCCGGTAATCTCGGCGCCGTCCTCGTGGTCGCCGTAGAGGCCGAAGGCGACGAGCGCGCTGATTCTCTTCTGGTAAGTCCAGTCGAAGTTGTCCTCGTAAAGGTTGAAGTTCGCCCAGTCGTAACCGAGCGCGACCTGCAGGGTGTCGATGCTCTTGAAGACGCTGTAGCCGGCGCTACCTACGATGGACTGCATGGAGATGGCGTAATTGCTCGTGCCGATGCTGTCGCCGTTGTGGGCGCGGACATCTTCGTAGCGGACGGTGTCCTTGCTCGTGTAGTTCGCGTAGGAGTATCCGAGCGAGAGGTCGATGGGCGTGCTCCTGTTTTCCCAGGAGGCGAAGAATTCCTTTTCCTGCTCGGGATTGAGTCCGTCGCCGTTGATGTAGTCAAATCCGTTGCTGAGTTCGAGCAACAGCCCGAGCTGGACGGTGTTCTTCTTGAGCGCGTCGCTGATGATGGCGGCAAGGCCCGCCTTGACCTTGAGCTTGCCTTCGCCGAATACCGTGAGGTCGGGCGCGTTCTCGCTGAATACGAGCATCGGGACGAACAGCGGGATGTTCGGGATGGGCCTGTAGTCGCGTTCGATGCCCGCGAATTCGATGTCGTTGATTTCAAGGGGCTTCTCGGTGCGCGGCGCGAGTGTGCCGTGGAGCGCGATGGGAGCGTCGGCGGGTTTCTGCGTGACGGTGCGTACCGTATCGGCAATCTTGATGGTCGAATCGCGCATCGTGACCGTCGGCGATTTCGTGCAGGAGTCCTGCGCCGTTTCGGCCACCGTATCTTGCGTCATTCCGGCCACTGAGCCGGAATCTGGAGCTATACATGCCCATGCCGTATCCGCCACCTGCACGACGCTGTCGCGTTCCGTGACGTTCACGGTCGTGTCGTTAACCATCGGGACTTCGCCGTAGTGCATCTTGTAGAGCGAGAATCCGTCCTTGTCGTACTGCGTAAAGTAAAGCGTGTCCTTTGCGAGTGCCGGTGTGAAAGCACCGCCCACGACATTGGTAATCGCGCGCTCGGCCCCGCTGGAAAGCGTCTTCTCGATGAGGTTGAAGATGCCGTTCCTGTTGCTTGCGAACACGATCTTGTCGTCGTCGATCCAGTTCACGTCGCGTTCGTCGTAGCTTTCGTTGCTTACGATTTTGAAGTTCTTGCCGTCGGCGTCGATGATGGCGATGCCGCGGACCTTGTCGTCGAAGAACCCGAATGCGATCCTCTTGCCGTCGGGGCTGAACTTGGGACTGTAGATATTGTAGTAGCTGTACTTGGCGTCAGGGACGAAGATGTCGACCGGATCATCGGCGGTGTAGTCGGTGAGGTCCTTGGGGTACGGGACCTTGGAAAGCTTGAACCGCGTACTGTAGGGTTCGCGCAGGGCGAATGCGATGGTGGTTCCTTGCGGGTCAAATGCGGGATAGACGGCATCGGCGAGGTAGGTGACCGAGACGTTATTCTTGTTCGTGTCGCTTACGACGATGTCGAAGTGGGCGTGTCCGTCCTTGTCGCGGTTCTGGTAACTCACGTAGGCGAGGACGGGACCTTGCACGCTGTCCTCGTGGACGTCGATGCCCTTGTCGAGCCAACCCTTCTTGATCTTGAATCCGTGCTTGGCGTAGTCGCCGATGTCGATGGTTTCGACTTCGTTCTCGAGGGTGAGTTCGCCGATTTCTATGCCATCGATCTTTTCGGTAGAGTCCTTGGCCTCGGCGCTGTCTTTAACATCGTCTTCTGTTCCGATCTTGAACAGTCCTCCGTCGAACCAGGGGCCGCCGAAGTTCGAGACGCCGTACAGGTTGTTGCCCGCGACTACGGGGAAGTCTTGCCAGAAGGCGCCTTCGGTCATCTTGGTGCCCTCGACGAGCGTTCCGAGGCTGTCGCGCTGTGCCTGGTACTTTTCGGTAATTGCCTTTTTCCAGTTGTCGTAGAGTTCCTGCTCGCTGATGCCGAGGACTTTCTTGATGGCGCCGTCGAGCGTGAGACGATGGAACTTGGACATCTCGTGCCAGATCTTGGGGACAGCGTCTTCACCGTAGGTGGCGCTGATGTAGCGCACGAGCGAGAATCCCTGCGTGTAGGGCCCGAGTTCCGCGAACAGCGAGTTGTCCGAGAAGTCGTGCATGTAGGGGAGCGTAAGGAGGCTGTCGTTTAAGGCGGCCACGCGCAACAGCATGTCGCGGTGCGTGTCCCAGGCGTCGAATCCCATGCGGCTCGATTCGTACTGGGCGGTACCCTCGGCAAACCAGAGCGGCTGCAGCGTGAACGGGACCATCGTCGCGAAGTCCTGCGTGGTGCGCTCGTTGTAGTAGTCGGAGTAGCTGACCTGGAATCCGTATATGTTCGGCCTGAACTTGCTCGCGTTCTCGATGCTCACCAGGTGGCTGAATTCGTGCGTCACCACGTCCGAGAGCCAGCCGTGGCTGCTGCGGACCTTGAAGTCCCAGTTGGTGAGCCAGAGGTTGATGGAATTCTCGCTCGGGATGGCGTTGCCGTTGCTGTAGAGCGCGTTGTTGAGCGTGGCGCTTACGCGGCTAGGGAGGTCGTGATGGTAACGGCTCACGACGGAGTCGTAGACTGCCTCGGCGTAAGCCGAGACCTTGGCCGCGTGGCTTGAATATTCTGCGGGATAGATGAACTGGAAGTGGTCCGTGCCCGCCGTTTTCCAGCGGATGTCGCTGTTATTGCCGTAAAAACCGGCGGCGAGGGCCGCTCCCGAAAACAGCATGATGATGGTCCCGCCGATGCGCATACCCGAAATTTAGGAAATTTACGCCAGAAAACCCACTTTTTCGTCGGTCATAGTGAGCCGTAATCGCCGATATTAATCGGCGATGTAGGCGAGAGCGAGCGCCAACCAGAACATGTATGATAGAATCTAGCGCGAGCGGTCTTAAATGAAAAGCCGTGCGATTGCTCGCACGGCTTGTTTTTTGGGTTAGGAGGAACTTTATAGTCCGAAGGCTTCCTTCATGCCTTCGATCAAACCTGTGCCCTTGACGCCGTCCGTGGATTCGAACAGCGAGAAGCCGCCCGTGTAGCCCCAGTGCGTGAGCGGAATCTGGAGCGTGTCGCTGATTTCCCTCATGGCGGTCATGTAGTTCAGTACGGACTGCTTGTCGGTCTTCAAATTGTAGGCCCCGAACTCGTTGATGATGACGGGGACGTTGTTCTTCACGGCCCATTCCTTCGCGGGAAGGATGAGGCTCAAGATGTATTCCTTGTTGCCTATCTTGTAGTAGTTCAGGATGCTGTTCCTGTACCCGTTCGGGAGAGACTTGGTCACGCCGAAGTCGGCGCTGTATTCCGACCACCTTTCCTTGTCGTAGGGGAACATCAGGTTCTTGACGCTCTTGAGGTCAGTCCAGCTGGCGCTCTGGTGCGTGAACACGAACGGCTCGTAAGTGTGAATCGCGTAGATGATGTTGTTGTCCTTGAGCGGTTCGCCCTTCTTGAGCAGGTCGATGGAATACCACTTCGCATCACCGAAGATGATGGTGTGCGTCGTGTCGACCGTGCGGATGGAGTCGATGTCTTCCTGTGCTGCGGCACGCCAGAGGACGCTCGTTACCTGACCCTTGCTCATGTCGGGCTCGTTCAGGAGCTCGAAGAAGATGTCTTCGCGGGAGTTGCTCGCGTAATGGGCGGCCACGTGCTTCCACACGTTCGCCATCATCCTCGTGTAGCCGGGCTTCTTGGCGCTGGTCATGTTGTAGCTGTTGTCGTATTCGTGGTAGTCGATCACGAACGACATGCCGTGCTTGCCGGTCCATTCCACGAAGGAATCGAGTACGGCGAAGAGGTTCGCGTCGTCAAACTCGAGCTCGACGGTACCGGTCGTGTCGGCCACGAACTTGTCGCGGTTGGTGGCGTACTGGTCGAGGTCGATGGGGAAGCGCAGCGACTTGATGCCGTTGTCGGCCATGAGCTTCACGTCGTCCTCGTTGAACTTGAACGTTCCCTTGAACAAGGTGCCGTCTTCTTCGAGCCAGTTCGTGATGTTGATGCCCTTGTCGAGGTACTTCATCGCCTTGGCCTGGAGCGGGTTCGAAATGGCGATGTCGCCGATGGTGACCTCCGGAATCTCGGGGTCGTTGATCTTCATGTCGGCGGTATCCTTCGCGACTTCGCTCGTGTCCTGCAGGTAGATGTTGTCGATGAGCACGGAGTCGTTCTTGCCGTTGCCCTTCGCCTGGAAACTGATCTTGATGATGTGGGCCGCGTCGAAATCGACTTCCTTGCCCCAGCCGCCCTGGACCAGGTCCTTGAAGCGGACTTCGGCCTTCTTCCAACCGCGAGAGACGGTGATCTTGGCGAGATGCACGTCGTAATCTTCGACATCCGAGGTTTCCACGTGGATTTCGTGGGCGCCGCCCTTGTACCAGTAGGAGATTCCGCCGAAGCGGCTGTAGTCGATGGAGTCGGGGAGTTCGACGCCCCAGCCCACGTACGGGTCATACTTATATTCGCCCTTGTCGAGCTTGTAGTAGACGGCCCAGGCGTAGTTCGTGCCGTTGTCGGAGCGGCGTGCCTTCGGGTAGCCGTCGTCGTTAAGCGGTGTGAGGATGACGGATGCTCCGTCGCCGTCGGCCCCGCCGTTATTGTCGTTGTAGGTGTACCAGTAGTTTTCGCCGAGGAGGCTCATGTTGTCGCCGTCCTCGAAGTCGTCGAGGAGCAGGCCCTTGCCCGTGTCCGGGTCAATCGTCATAGCCGGCGTAATCTCGGCCGCTTCTTCGGGAATGGTAAACTCGATTACCGGGATGGAATCCGTCGCGGGGATGGAGTCTGTAGCCGGAGGCGTCGTCGTGTCGATTGCGGGAACCGAGTCCGTGGGGAGCACTTGACCATTGATTTCTTCGGTCTGTGTGGAATCAGTGGAGGAATCGCCGCACCCTGCAAGAAAGGCGGCACAACCCAAAAACATCGCAGAAACGGCACGTTTCGTAAGTTTCATATACACCTCTATGCCTAAAATGTATAAAAAAAAGACGGCGAAAACGGCCCTGAAATGAAAAAAAAGAGATAAATCTGTATCAACTGTCTCATTTTAATGCCGTAAAAAGGCGTTTTAGGGGCGAAAAAAGGCATAATCTTATTATCTTTTTGACGTGCCCTTCTATTCCGAGACATACCACGAGTCCACCCTGTACGCCCCGAGAAGCGTAGGCGACCCGATTGCCCTGCACTGGGAAGAGGTTCCGATTGCCGACCGGAGATACCGTGGGGCCAAGAGGTTTCCGTTGGGGGAATCCAAGCTCCCGCTCCATGCGCCCGTATCCGCGGATGCGCTCGATTCGGTTGCCGTCTACGTGGTTGTCCGCAACGGGAGCGTTCCCGATGGCGTCTATTATTACGATGCCGAATCCCGGGAACTCGTGAGCATTGGTTCGAAGCAGGCCATGTCGGCTCTCGTCGATGCCTTTCCCGAAAAGGAATTCGTTTCGCAGGCAGATTGCCTCTACGTTTTTGTCGGGATGATGGAACGCGCCGTATGGCGGTTCCGCGAGGCGGCCTATCGCCAGGTGCAGATGGATGTTGGCTCCGCGTGTGCGAATGCAATGCTCTTTGCGAAGTCGAGGGGGGAACGCGTTTTTCCGGTAGGGGCGTTTGTCGATGACGCGGTTGCGGTGGCGCTCGGGCTCGGCCGCACCGAAATCCCGCTTGCCGCCATGGCGGTTTTCCGCGAGAACAGTGCGGCCGGATTCAATTCGCTCGACGAGGGAATGGGGGAGTTCGCTTATTCCAACAGGAACGAAGTCCTGGAACCGGGTACGCGTTATCCGGCGAGGTTCTTGCTCCAGAACCGCGCGGAATGCATCTGCGATGTCGGCGGGTGCGTAAAGATACGGCGCGTCGCTACGAAGGCCTTGCCCGGCGAGGAATTCCCGCTCGCGCCGGCCAAGTTCCCGAACGAGTACTTTTTCCGAGAAATCTGGTTCCTGCGCCCGCGTTCCGCGGCGCTCCGCCCGTTCGCGGCGATGACCATGGATCTCGATGACTTCTCCTCCATTTTGCGCTGGATGGAAATGGGGCAGATCAACGCCTTCGGGGCGGGCCTTTTGAAGGTGTGGGTGGTGGTGTTCGACGCGATGTTCGTGTATCCCGGTTCGTACCGCTACGTGCCCGTGCGCAAGTCTCTCTACATGCAGGCGGGCAAGCTCGACGTCAAGAAGTTCGTCAAGTGTTTTTCCACGCCGGAGCAGGCGCAGAACACCACGTTCGCGGTCATCTTCACGGCGGACCTGAACGAGGCGTGCAACCTCCTGGGTGAACGCGCATACAGGTACCTGAACCTCAATGCGGGATTTTTGGCCGAAAATCTGGACATGGGAGCAAGGCTCTTGAATAAGAACGCGAGGCCGCTCCATTTCGCCTACCAGGAAAGCCTGAAGGACCTTTGCGGGATTCCCGTGGGCGAAAGCATCCTTTCGACTGTGGTCGTCGGGAAGGATGTTTCTTCTCATTAGTTGTTGAAGGTCGCTATGCGCAGGATTATAATACCTCTTTTTGCGACAGCCGCTTTCTTGCTTGCCGCCTGTTCCAATGGCGATTCTTTAAGTGTGGATGTTGAGGAGCAGTCTTGCGCTGCGGCAAGTCTAATGTCTTCGTCGTCAGGCTCCCTAGGGCAAAGTTCTTCGAGCGAATTGTACATATCTTACGGGACGATGGTGGATGAACGCGATGGACGGGAATACAAGACGGTTGCTGTCGGTAGCCAAGTTTGGATGATGGAAAATCTGAACTATGAAGCGGCAAATAGCGTATGTCAGTATGACTCTCAAGATAGTTGCGCGAGATATGGCCGTAGGTACTCGTGGAGCGTGGCCATGGATAGTGCCGGAATTCTTTCTGGAAATGGGAGAGGATGTGGATATGGCCCGGAATGTTCGCCGGCATATCCCGTCCAGGGAATATGTCCTCACGGATGGCATCTGCCTAGCCGTCCGGAATGGGACACCCTATTTGCCGCTGTTGAAAATGAATATACGGTTGCTTATAACTTAAATACCATAATCGGGTGGTCTGGAGATTTTAATGGGCCCAGAACCTGTTTTTATTCGTCTACTGAAACGGATGGAGAGGTGATGTACACCATGTTTCTAGACAAATACAAGGCGTCTATTGGCTATAATCTAAAAGATCCCAGAAAAGCCATGCAGGATGGACCTGATTCTTGCTTTGTCAGATGCGTTATGGGGGTTTCTTCGGATCAAGATGCGTCTATCACCAAGGAATCTCCATATGGGATTCTGGTCGACGATCGGGATGGACAAATTTACAAGACGCTAAGGATTAATAAACAAATATGGATGGTGGAAAATCTGAATTACGCCTACTTACAGCCGACGTCAACATTAGATTCTTCCAGCTGGTGCTATGAAAATAATCTGGATGATTGTAAAAAATATGGGAGACTGTATCTGTGGTCTGCAGCGGTGGATAGTGCGTCGGTGTTTAGCGACGACGGAAAGGGTTGCGGTTTTTATGATTCGAATGAGGATTGGCATAAGTGCTTGGATGAAAAAGTCCGAGGAGTATGTCCTGAAGGATGGCATTTGCCTTCATACAACGAAGACTTGAATCTATTTTATTGGAGTCGTCATTGTAGTGATAGTATTGATAATGATTGTGAAGAGTTTGACAATGAAATGCTGTATGCGGGATATCTCAATACGGTAGATATGAAATTTTGGCACCAAGACTATGACCCGTCTCTGTGGCTTTCTTCAGAGAAAGACTCTGTTCAGGCATTCTACGATGTATTTGACCGAGTGAATTTTTATACATATGATGAACCAAAGCATTCGGGAAGCAAACAATTTGCTCGCCCAGTCCGTTGTGTGAAGGACTACGACTTCGCTCTATTCGAATAAAAAATGCTGATGGATTGTAAAAGAGGAACCACTATGCGCAGGATTATAATACATCTTTTTGCGACAGCCGCTTTCTTGCTTGCTGCCTGTTCCAATGGCGATTCTTTAAGTGTGGATGTTGAGGAGCAGTCTTGCGCTGCGGCAAGTCTAATGTCTTCGTCGTCAGGCTCCCTAGGGCAAAGTTCTTCGAGCGAATTGTACATATCTTACGGGACGATGGTGGATGAACGCGATGGACGGGAATACAAGACGGTTGCTGTCGGTAGCCAAGTTTGGATGATGGAAAATCTGAACTATGAAGCGGCAAATAGCGTATGTCAGTATGACTCTCAAGATAGTTGCGCGAGATATGGCCGTAGGTACTCGTGGAGCGTGGCCATGGATAGTGCCGGAATTCTTTCTGGAAATGGGAGAGGATGTGGATATGGCCCGGAATGTTCGCCGGCATATCCCGTCCAGGGAATATGTCCTCACGGATGGCATCTGCCTAGCCGTCCGGAATGGGACACCCTATTTGCCGCTGTTGAAAATGAATATACGGTTGCTTATAACTTAAATACCATAATCGGGTGGTCTGGAGATTTTAATGGGCCCAGAACCTGTTTTTATTCGTCTACTGAAACGGATGGAGAGGTGATGTACACCATGTTTCTAGACAAATACAAGGCGTCTATTGGCTATAATCTAAAAGATCCCAGAAAAGCCATGCAGGATGGACCTGATTCTTGCTTTGTCAGATGCGTTATGGGGGTTTCTTCGGATCAAGATGCGTCTATCACCAAGGAATCTCCATATGGGATTCTGGTCGACGATCGGGATGGACAAATTTATGCGACATTGAAAATCAATCAACAAATATGGATGGTAGATAATCTGAATTATGCTTATTTGCAACCGACGTCAACCTTGGATTCTTCCAGTTGGTGCATTTGGGATGATTTGTCGTTTTGTAACGATGAAAAATTTGGACGGCTTTATCTTTGGTCTGCGGCAATGGATAGTGCTGCGCTTTTCAGTGAAGATGGAAAGGGATGCGGTTTTTTTGATACAGATGAGAAATGGCATAAGTGTTCAAGTGAAAAAGTCCGGGGCGTATGTCCTAAAGGATGGCACCTTCCGACATATGATGAATATTCTAGAATAGTTACTTGGCGATTGACCAATTATGATGGTTTTCACACAGGTCAGTTGTCGGAATTTTTTTGGGCGATTGATGACCCAATGCATTTCGGTTCGACAAGTTTTTGGTTGGTTACTGAAATTGATAAGACACATGTATATACGGATATCTATAATCCCTACTCGATTGATGAAATCTCGATTGATGCTCTAGGATCGGCTCAAAAAGACGAATTTCATTCAGTCCGTTGTGTGAAAGATGAGTAGACTTGTTGAGGGAAGGTTATATCACTTCAAAAGAAATAAAACTATATTTACGGTGTATTTTTGGCATAAAGGAGGGGCGCACATGAAAAAGCGCTTTAGCTCGATATTAGCAATTGGCCTGGTGACGGGTGGTTTCGTGGCTTGCGGGGATTCCGCTTCCGGCAACGACGATATGGACCCGACCCAGAAGTATTCGAAGGTCGACTCTTACGACGACCTCCCGCTTTGCAGCAAGTCGAATGACGGGGACTCCGTCTACCTTGCCGACGAGCGGATGTACCTTTACTGCGCAGATGGGTTCTGGTCGGAATTCGTCCTGTCGGCCGACGAGGGCGGCTCGGCGAGCTCCAATACGAGGCTGAACATCTATGCCGAGGCGGACGATACCATCCCCTCGCTCAGCATGCTCTACAACTGCTCTTACGGTTACGACAGCATGGTGGTGTTCGTCGCCTCGCTCAACTCGTACATGCGCTGCCTGGATTACGAATGGAAGGAATACAAGCCGGCCAAGACGAAATCCAGCAGCTCCAAGGGCACCTCGATGGATACGATCGCCACGATTTCGAAAATTACGTCGTATCCCTGCAACTCCTCGCACGAGGGTGACTCGATTTACGTGAAGGACGACAAGATGATCCTGGTCTGCGATGACGGGGACTGGACCGAGTATGTTGGTTGGTCCAGCTCCAGCTACCGTTCGTCCAGTTCGTCTGCGCGCGATTACAGGAAGGGCAACGTCCTGAGGGATTCCGTGCTCGGCGTTTGCAACGCGAGCAAGGAAGGCCAGTATGCCATCGATGCTGACGACGAGATTAACGAGTCTAGCACCGACACGTATGTCTGCCGTTCCGGCCTGTGGCTCTCCACGACGGAATTCGAGCTGGACACCAAGGGATTCCCGACCGACACCGTCGTGGGCGCCTTGAAGAACGGCGTCTGGGCGGAATACTATTCTTCTACGGATGCCGCCTGTACTTCCGCCTTCAAGACGAACGACCGCTACACCTACGTGTTCACGGGTTCTACCTGGCGCAAGGCGAATACTCTCGAAATTTGCTTCAGCAAGGCGTGCCTCCCGACGACTGCGGGTACGGTCGCGACGAAGGGAACCGTGACCTACATGTGCAACGGTTCTGCCTGGAAGGAACAGCTCTTCTACGACATGAGCGGCAAGAGCTTCTTCAACAGCGGAGTTTCTTACGGGTCCCTGACGGATACCCGCGACGGCAAGACCTACAAGACGGTCACGATCGACGGGACGACGTGGATGGCCGAGAACCTGAACTATGCGGATGAAAAGACGACGGTTGCCCTCCAGCTGCGCAACGCCTGCTATGGCAATATTGAGGAGAACTGCACGAAGGGCGGACGCTTCTACAGCTGGACCGCCGCGATGAACCTCACGACGGCATACGAGTCCGCCCTGGCGACATCGGAGAACATGGACGGCACGGGTATCTGCCCGACAGGCTGGCATGTTCCGGATACCACGGAATGGCAGAACCTCCGCAAGTCGGTGAGCAGCGATGCGCAGTCCCTGATGGCGGTGGGCGCCTGGAGTTACTACTCTTCGATAACGCCGACGAACTCCTCGGGCTTTACGGCGGTCCCGGCTGGCGAAGACCAGTCGGATGAGGGCGGCTTCGAAACGACGTTCTGTACGGCTACGCAGTATAACGCCAGCAGGTACTATGTGTTTACCATGTCTTACAGTTCGAAGAATCTTTCCAGGGACTATACAGGCAAGGGCTACTACTGTTCGCTCCGCTGCGTGAAGAACAGCGGGACGGTCGTGCCGACGTCGAGTTCGTCGGTCGTAGCTTCGAGTTCTTCGGCCGAGTCCCCTGCTCCTAGCTCCGCCGTGGTCCCGACTAGTTCCGAAACCGTGGTCCCGACTAGTTCTGAGGTTGTCGAGGAGAGCTCTTCGTCTGCGGTGATACCAAGTTCTGCGGCCGTTGTGGAGACCTCTTCGTCTGAGGTGATTGCAAGTTCTTCTGATGTAGTGGAAACTTCTTCTAGCGAAGAAGAGGAATAGGAGGTCATCATGAAAAAGAATATTTTTGCCCTGTTTGCTATATCGCTTCTTTCTTCGATGGCCCTGGTCGCTTGCGGGAGCGATGACGATTACGATCCCGCCGATAGCGTCGATGATTATGTGAAGTCCGAGAAGGACCTTGATTCGCTCGAGTGCACCACGGAGAGGGAAGGCATGGTCGTGTACCTTTCCGAGGAAGATTCCCGCAAGGTCTGTTACGGTGGCGGTTGGGTCGACATCGCCGTGTGGCGTGCCGACGTCGAGAAGATGAAGAAGGGAGTCGTCGCCGACGATACTGTCTCGTCGTACTCAAACCTGCCTGCCTGTAACTACAGCCGTGAAGACAAGGTCTTCTACGTGAAGAGCCTGAACGTGAACCTGATGTGCGTCGATGGTGAGTGGCTGGAATATGCCTTGCAGTCCATCCCGACATCGGTTTCTTCGATCAGTGCGCTCCCTGCATGCCTCCCGTCGGTGGTTGGCGCGATTGTTTACGTGTCCTCGATCGGTGAGAGGGTTATCTGCAGCGATGGTAACTGGACGGAATACAAACTCTGGCTCTCGTCTTCGTCTTCTGCGAAGTCCTCCAGCAGCTACTCCTCTTCGTCCTACAGGTCTTCCTCGTCGTCGGTGGATATCCTCGAATCCATATTCGGCAAGTGCACGTCTGCCCGCAAGAACGAGATTGTGTACGACACGAACGGCGTGGTGGATTATTACAATGCCTCGACGTATGGCTACTACTATTGCGATTCCTATGGCGACTGGAGCAGCCCGTCTCTCACGATGATCGATACTGTCGGCTGGAAGGCCGGAACTGATGGCGAATTCAGGGAAGGGCAGTTCAGTTACGATTCGTGGGCGGACAACTACGAAGACCTGAACCCGCTTTGCCTGATCAGGAACTCGAGCATGCTCTATTATGTCTACGACGGTGGCTGGCGTGAGGCCGAGGACCTGGATGTCTGCTTGCTCTATGCCTGTACGGAGGCCCGCGAAGGGAAGGACTATAGCTTCAAGGGTTATTCTTTCCATTGCTCGAACAGCAAGTGGGTGGCCGATTCGATGGACATGAAGACCAAGAAGGACTGGACCAATCCCTCTGTGACGTACGGCGAATTGAAGGATACCCGCGACGGCAAGACCTACAAGACGGTTGCGATCGGCGGCAAGACGTGGATGGCCCAGAACCTGGGCTACAAGGATTCGACCATGTCCACGACCGATTACGCCTGTAACGATAACCGCGATCCTGGTTGTGCGACGGGCGGACTCCTTTACAGGTGGACTGCCGCAATGAAGGTTTCTGCTACTTACGGTAACGGTTCCATCTCGGTGGATTCTATCAAGAGCCCGCACCAGGGCATCTGTCCCGCGGGTTGGCACCTTCCGGATACGACGGAATGGAGATCGCTCTTTGCCGCGGCTGGCAATTCGGCTTCCTTGCTGAAGGCTACCGACGCCTGGAAATTCACCACCTATACTTCGTATACGGTCGTGATGCCGAGCAATACGCTTGGATTCAGCGCCATTCCGTCCGGTTCCAAGACCTCGTCGTCGTTCTCGACGGATAATGCGTACTTCTTCTCGTCGGTTCAGGCGGGTTCCAGCTATGCGTATGTGGCGATTTTCAGCTACAGCTCGGACGGACTGACTATAGACGATTACTACAAGACGAACTACTACTCCGTGCGCTGCGTGCAGAACGCTGCCAGCAACTAGCGGATAGCGTCATCCTTTGAAATTGGGCTGGCCTTCGGGTCGGCCCTTTTTTTGTGTGCCTAAATGAAGGAGAGGATTATCGGAGCCGTGATGGCGGTGAAGAGTCCTGCGATTCCGATGGAGAGGCTGCTCATGGCGCCCTGGGTTTCGCCCATTTCCATAGCCTTGGTGGTGCCGAGCGCGTGACTCGCCGTGCCGATGGCGATACCCTGGGCGACGCTGTTCTTGATGCGGCAGAACTTGCATACGACCGGGGCTGCGACGGCTCCGGTGATTCCCGTGATGGTAATGGCGATGATGGTGACGGAGGGAATGCCTCCGATCTGTTCGGAGACGACGCTGCCCATGGGAATCGTGATCGACTTGGGCAAGAGCGAGAGCATGAGTGTCCCGCCGAGCCCGAGTAGCTTGCTCACCCCAATAACACACGCCATGGACGTAAGGCTACCGGCGAAGATGCCTGCCAGGACGGGCTTCCAGAACTTCCTGATGTTGTGCAGTTGTTTGTAGAGCGGAACCGCGAGTATCACGGTCGCGGGAGAGAGCAGCAGAGAAATATAGTCTCCGCCCACGTTGTAGCTTTCGAGGCTGATTCCCGTGAGCAGCAGGAACCCTACGATGAGGACGTTCGCGATGAGCAGCGGGTTCAGGAGCGTGTACCTGAATTTTTTGCTGATGAGGGCGCCGATTTCGAATGCGACGAGCGTAAGCAGGATGCCGAACAGGGGAGAATTGACAATGGCGTTCATCGTTTGCCCCCGGCGCCGGTGGAATGGTTTCGTCTCGCTTCGCGGAGTTCCTGCCTGCGTATCAGGAACTGCGTGGAGATTCCGCCCGCGGCAATCGTTATGAGCGTGAATACGATGCAGAGCGAAAGGAGCAACGGCCATCTGGAAAGGATGTCGTCGCCCACGCCCATGATGGCGATGCTCGGCGGCAAGAAGAATAGCGGCAAGTGCTTCAGGAAAAATCCCGAAACTTCCGCGATTTGCTCCAGCTTGATGATTTTAGAACAAAGTAACGCAAGCAGGATGACCATCCCGATGATGTTGCCCGGCAGGGGTACGCCTACGATGCGGTGGAGGATTTCGCCTACGACGCAGATGCCGAAGATGATGGCGAGCTGGAGGGGAATTCTCATTTGCGTAATCCGATAAGGGAGTCAAGCGTCATGGTTATCTTTCGTGCGCCCGGAATGCTCAGGTGGTCGTAATCGTAGGCCATATCGTCGGTGTAGTCGTGGTTGCCCATCTTGTTCTCGTCGACGAGCATGAAGTTCGGGTATTTCTTTGTCCAGTCCTTCAGGACCTTGGTCAGGGAATCCGCGGTGCTGCGGCGCATGCCGTAACGCCCGAACGAGCCCGTCTTCTTGTAGTACGGCGACTGCGGGAAAATGACTCCGACGAGGACGACGTCCTTTTCGCGGGTGTATTCGATCAGGCTCTTCAGGCGGTCCATGCTTGCGCTATAGATGCGGCTGTCGCTCCACGTGGAATCTCCTACGACCGCGTTCTCGTTATAGCCGCCCGTAGTCCATCCGCCCGGTTGCAGGTTCACCCATCCGAGGTATTCTTCCTTGAAGCTGTCCAGGAAGTAGATGCCCTTCAGGTAGTTGGTATTCAGTTCAATGAAGTGCGGCGGGAGCGAATCCTTCCAGTAAGAGTGGTTCTTGTCGTAGGCGAATCCGGGAATGCCGCCGATGTTCTTGTTCAGGTTGTAGCCCGGCTTTTCAGACCAGAGGTCGAAATCGACGCTCACGATGAGGAACTTCAGTTTTTTGCAGTGCGGCAGGACGTAGTTTTCGGCGGCGAAGCCGATGACGTCCATATCGCAGGGGACGGTCGCCATGTTAAAAGCGTATCCGGACTGCATCGCCTTTGCCTCGAATCCGGAGCTCATGCGGGAAGATCCGAGCGCGACAATCTCGACGGAATCGGAAATGGACCAGAGCGCGTTCATCTTGAACGTGAATAGCTTCGCGTCGCGCCCGTAGTAATACGATGCGGCGCTATCCGGGTCGAGTTTCCCGTAAGTGGAGATTCCGGTGAGGGGGTATGCCCAGAGGCACGGGTGCCACAGCTCGCTGCCCTTCGCAAGTTCGACCAGGGTCGAGTTCGAAATGTCCACAAGCGCAATCTTGGTGTGTGCCCCGTTCTTGTTTGCGAGCGTGGCGACGGCGATATCCTTGAGGCCGTGGACCCATTCGCTGTGGTCGAAGCTGTACCCTCCGGGGGCCGCGACGGATTGGATCAGCTTGCCGTTCTTGTCCGCGATAAGCAGGCGTTCGTGCGTGCCGTAGCTGCTGCCTGCGAATTCCCTGCCGGGCTTTCCGCCAAAATCGAGGAACATCGTGCGCTTGCTGCCGTCGTTTGCAAGCGATACGTTGCAGGCTTGCTCACCCGCGTACCAGACGGTGTCCGTGGAGCTGTCCGAACCGCTTTTCGCGATGCGTGCGCGCAACAGGCTCGAACCTGTGACGGCGAGGGAGTTGTCGTCGCTGATACCTCCGTGGTAGGCTCCGTCGAAGAGTTTCTGCGGGGTCCCGAAGTTCCCGTTTGCGAAGGTGACCTGCCAGGTGGATTTTCCCATGAACGTAGCGTTTTCGCGGTTGTTGCCGGCGTCGCTTACGAACACGATGACGGTATCGCCGCTTTCAAGGACACGCCATCTGGGAATGGCCGCATTTTCGAAGTCGAGTTTCACGAGGTCCGAGCCCGCATCGTCAAGCTTGCGGACATATATTTCTGATTTGCCTGAGACTCCTTCGAGGCCCGTGCAGAAAGCGACGCGGCTGCCGTCCGGGGAGATGTCGGGATGGTACACGTCCATCGTGTCCGCGATTTCTGAAACGTAGGGATCGCCGCTCGCGTAGTCGATGAAGGCGAGGTTTCCGGAGATGTCGTTGCGGAAGGCGAGCTTGACCATGAAGGATCCCGCGAGGGAGCGGACGGTCGCGAAATTCGCCACGGGAGAGATGACTCCGGACTGGGTGTCGCCTTCGTCGTTAGTGGTGGTTGCGTTCGGGATGGCGCCGAAGGCGATGCGGAAACCGATGTAGGCCGTGCGCGTGCCCGAAGTTACGGTATAGACATCACCGCGGCTGTAGTGGTTGATGGCGACGGCGGCTTCGCGGTAGCTTCCTCCCTTGACGATGCGCTGCCCGATGGAGGAGCCTTCGGAGGCGCCGAGGTAGTTGTGGACGGAGGTGTCGCGAAGGCTTCCCATCCAGTCGTTGACGAGTTCCATCGCGTTTCCGACGATGTCGCAGATATCGTCCTTGCTGGGCGCCTTGGTGCATATCGGGTGCAGTGCGAATCCCGAGTTGTCGGAGTTCCAGCTGTAGACCTTGTTCGAGTACATATTGGCGGTGAGGATCCATTCCGCTTCGGTCGGGAGGCGGAAAGCGTTCACTTCGGGATGGAATTCGAATCCTTCCAGGTTCGTGCAGTGCTTCTCGGCGTCAAGTACAATCTTATTATAGGTATAGGCGGTGTCGAGGCCTGCGGCCTTGCTTTTTGCGTTCGTGAAGAGGACGGCGTCGTAGTAAGAGACGTCTGTAGCGGGAATGTCGTTGCTCGCGCAGTTGAGCGTGATTCCCGTTTCGCCGTGCATGAGTTCGTTGAATTCCCCGCAGGTCGCTTCGGTCCTCGCGATATAGAAATCGTAGCTGAACGTCGCGTGCATTTGCGGACGTTCGATGGGCTTCGCTTCTTCGGCATTGGTCCCCAGGAAGACTTCGCCGCCGTTCGACGCAATCTTCACCATGCCTTCCAGGTAGGCGGGCAGGGGCTCGGACGATCCGTTCCCGGAGGAACCGGGGGTTTCGGAATTGGAGCAGGCGAACAGGCTCAGGGCTGCGAGGACAAGAAAGAGATGGCGCATAATCCTCAATTTAGCAATTTACATATAAACTGCTAGTTTTGTGCACTTTTGTTCACTACATCGCGGTCGGACCTGGATCCGAGGTATGATTTTCGTATGCTTTCGGACTGACATTTTTACACATTCTGTTGCCAAAGTGGTAGAAAATGGTAGATTTGTACTGTGTTGTGGTAAAATGTGTCAAACTAGTATGAACTTTACGTCTTTCATAGGTCAAGCCCAAACGGCTATCGATGGAAAGGGAAGATCCTCCTTCCCAAGGGAATTCCGTCGTCAGCTTACGGCTTCCGAAGGGGAAAACTTCGTGGTCACTCGTGGCCCGGCGCAGACCCTCCGGTTGTTTACCTTGCCCGAATACGAAAAGTTCATGGCGGACCTGGACTGCCGGTCCGACCGCCGTCAAGCAGACCTAGTTCGGAGAAACCTCTGGCCCACCGTGGTGGAGCTGGACGGACAAAACCGCATTTTACTTCCCAAGATTTTGTTGGAGTATGCTGGTCTTAAGGGTGAAGTCCTTTATGTGCCTGCACGCGGAAAGACTCTCGAACTATGGAATCCTGAACGCTTCAATGCCAAGTATGGTTTGCAGACAAATGAAGATATTGCTGCATTCGATGCTGCGTTCTACGGTGAAAGCTTGACGGAGGGCAGTGATGCAAACCGCTGATCTTCCGTTCTATCATAATCCGGTAATGCTCGCCGAATGCCTCGACGGCTTGAACATCAAGCCCGATGGCGTGTACGGAGATTGTACTCTCGGCGGTGGCGGACATTCATACGCGATTGCAAACAAATTAAACGAAAACGGAACGCTCCATGCGTTCGACCGCGATCAGGATGCGGTTGCTTTCGCCACCAAGCGTCTTGCGGGTGTGAAGTGCAAGTTCATTGTGCATCCGGTGCGCTTCGGCGAATTGAAGAACGAGATTGCTCCCAATACTCTGGACGGCATCCTTTACGATTTGGGAATCAGCAGCCATCAGGTGGATGAATCCGAACGCGGGTTCACCTTCGTGGGCAACAACCCGCTCGACCTGCGCATGGACCGCCGCGAAGGAATCTCGGCGCAGGAATGGCTCCGCACTGTTGATGCAGAAGAGCTTGCCGCGGTGCTTCGCAAGAATGCCGATATGGATCGCGCGTTCAAGCTTGCGACCCGCATTGTGGAAATGGTTTCGGCGGTGTCTGCCGAAGGACGCAAGATTGTTCCTTCCGATTTGAAGGCTGTCGTGGAATCCGTGTTCCCCGACAAGAGGCGCGAAGTGAATGGACTTCTGGCTCGCGTGTTCCAGGCGATCCGCATGGAAGTGAATGGCGAACTGAAGGAAATCGAGGACAGCATGCGTGCCGCGGTGGATTGCCTCAAGGTGGGCGGTCGTCTGGTGGTGATGAGCTACCATTCCGTGGAAGACCGCTGCGTGAAGGAAACGGCCGCGGAATTCGAGAAGGCCTGCATCTGCCCCGAACACATGCCGGTATGCACTTGTGGCGGCAACCATCAGCGTTTGAAGAAGGTGAATCGCAAGCCGATTCTGCCGACGGACGAAGAAATTGCAAACAACAGCAGGGCGCGCTCTGCAAAACTAAGGGTATACGAACGGATATGAGCGCGACGGAAAAATTACGTGTACCCACCAGCAACAGGTCAATCTTAAAGATTGTCGTTGTGGTCCTGCTGATCATGGTGCTTTTCTTTATGCTTCCGCTCTATTTGCAGAACCGTCTGAACAGCCTGTATGAAACGCAGCACAAGCTTTCGCAGGAAGTGACGTTCCTGCAGCGCGACGCGCTTTTGCTGGAGCTCAAGATAAACCAGCTTTCGTCTCTGGAAAACCTCGGGGAATTTGCCGAGGGTGCGGAACTCGACTTGAATGGGGTTCCCGTGAAAGTGCTTATGCAGGGAGGCCGGAATGAATAAGTTCAGGCTCGAACCTCTCGCATTTATCAAGTGGATCGTGATGAGCATCGTGGTGGTGCTTATGCTCCAGACCTTCAGCATCCAGGTTCTGAACCAGAAAACTTACCAGTCGAAGACGAAGGACATGGTCGTGCGTTCCAGGAACGTGTATGCGGAACGCGGTCAGATTATGGACAGGAACGGTGTCGTGCTAGCGGACAACCTGCGCGATACCGCGAACAAGGTGCTCGACTACAGTCGTATTTTCTTGCAGGGCAAGCTTGCAAGCCAGATCGTGGGTAAGCTTGACTTCAACGGCCATGGCAACATGGGCATGGAACGCGTTTTCGATTCCCGCCTCACGGGTGTCGAAGGTTTCCGCGTGAGCGTGCAGGATGTACGCCATCGTGAAATTTACAGCCGTAGCGAAAACGTGGCCGAGGCCGAACCGGGCAAGAACCTTGTGCTGACGATTGACAGGGACATGCAGGAAATTGTCGAGAAGGCCCTGAAGGACGGCGTCGCCGAATTCAGCGCGAAGAGCGCGAGCGCCGTGGTGGTGGACCCGTATACCGGCGAAATCCTCGCGATGGCAAGCTACCCGACGTTCGATCCGAATTCCAAGACGCAGGGAATCGGTCGCATGTCCAAGAACGAGATTGTGGCGATGGCCTACGAACCGGGATCCACCTTCAAGGTGATTACCGCCGCCGCGGCCCTCGAAAGCGGTGCGGTGGATACGACCCGCGTGTTCCCGAACGAAGGCAAGTGCTGGAAATGGAACCCGAAGACGAATCCCATCTGCGATACGCATGAATATGGCGATATGAACATGAGTGAGGCGATGGTGCAGTCCTCGAACGTGGTGTTCGCGAAGATTGCGACGGAAGTGGGTGCGCAGAAGTTCTACCAGACCGCAAGCCACTTCGGGTTCGGCATGAAGACTTCCGATTCCTTCTATGGCGAAGAATCCGGTGCGCTGAAGGATCCGCATACGCTTGCCGCGAACAGCGGGAGTGACCTGAAGACGATGGGATTTGGCCATGCCGTGATGGTGACGCCCATCCAGATGGTGATGGCGTACGCTGCGATTGCGAACGGCGGCAAGCTGATGGAACCGCTGATTGTGAAGGAATGGCGCGATGCGAACGGGAACCTGGTCGAGAAGAAGGAACCTGTGGAAGTGCGCCGCGTGGTGAGCGAACAGACGGCCTCCAAGATCCGCTCGATGCTGAACCGCGTGGTGAATAGCGGTACGGCGAAGCGCGTTGCCTCCAAGAAGCTTACGGACGTGATGTTCGGCGGCAAGACCGGTACGGCCGAAAAGTACAACCAGGAAACGGGCAAGTATGACCGCGATCATCAGGTGGCATCGTTCATCGGGCTTGCTCCCGTCGAGGATTCCCGCTATGTGTGCCTGGTGCTGGTGGATGACCCGCAGGGCAAGCACGTGGGTGGCCTTACCGCGGGTCCGATTTTCCGCCGCATCATGGAAGGGATTTACTACCACCCGTCGCTCTCGCCGATGAGCTACAATCTGGCGCAGGTCAACCCGAATCGCTCTTGCGATGTGGATTTCATGGGCATGACCGTCGAGGCGGCCAAGAAGCTTGCCGACAGCAAGGGCTGCTCGGTGACGTTCGATGGCGAAGGGAATCGCGTTATTTCGCAGCGGATCGACATGCAGGATTCCGCCGGTATCGTTCTGGGCGTCGCCGAGGCGGTCGCGACCAAGATGCCGGACCTGAAGGGACTTTCGCTGAAGGATGCCCTGGAAGTGATGGGCAATATCCGTATGAATGTTGAATATGAAGGAAAGGGCCGTGTTGCTTCGCAGACGCCGAAAGCGGATGAGGCTATCCGCAAGGGAATGATCTGCCGGTTGACCCTGAAGGAGCGAGGTTGATGATTTCGGATGCTTTGATGCAGAAGTTGTCCGTGATGGGACTTTGTGACGATTCGCGCAGGGTGAAGCCGGGTGATCTCTTCTTCTCGATGCCTGCGGATGGTTACGAGATGTTCGCGCAGAACGCCGTGGCATCGGGTGCGGTCGCGGTTGTGGGCGAGACGCCTGCGCCGGAAGGGCTTGCCTCCAAGTGGATCCAGGTGGCGGATGTCAAGGCGGCTCGCCTGGAAGCGGCGCAGACTTTCTACAAGGATCCTTTTGCAAAACTCGCATGCCACGCGGTTACCGGAACGAACGGCAAGACGACCAGCGCGTTCCTCATGAATGCGATGCTCGAGTCCGCCGGTCACAAGACGGCGCTCCTCGGCACGATCAAGAATAAGATTGGCGATTCCTCGGTGCAGGCGACGCTCACGACGCCGGGGCTTCTGGACCTCTTCGCGTTTGCGGCCAAGGCCGTTGCCGCGGGTTGCTCCGACCTGGTGATGGAAGCTTCCAGCCATTCCCTGCATCAGGGCCGCGTTGCCGGAATCCGCTTCAGGAGCGCTTTGTTCAGCAACCTCACGCAGGACCATCTGGATTACCACAAGACGATGGAAAACTACTTCGAGGCAAAGAAGCTCCTGTTCACGAAGTACCTCGCGGAAAATGGCGTGGCGGTCATCAATATCGACGATGCCTACGGTGACAAGCTCTATGAATCCCTCACCTGCAAGAAGGTTGCCGTGTCTCGCAAGGGCAAGGCGAAGGCTTCCGTAAAGACGGAAGGTGAGGTGAAGAATACGGAATTCGGGCTCGAATTTACGCTCCCGATGATTTCTGCCGAGAAGTTCGAGACCCCGCTTTGTGGCGATTTTAACGTGGACAACGTGCTGCTCGTGCTTTCGTGGGCGCACGCGATTGGCATTCCGGAACTTTCGATGCGCGCCGCCCTCGCGAGTGTCCGCGTGCCGGGCCGCTTTGAAAAGGTCTGGAACAAGGGCGGCAAGCATGTGGTTGTCGATTACGCCCACACTCCCGATGCCCTGGAACGCGTGCTCCAGACGGCCCGCAAGCTTTGCCGCGGGAACCTGGATGTGGTTTTCGGATGCGGTGGTGACCGCGACCGTACCAAGCGCCCCATCATGGGCCATATCGCGGAAACGCTTGCCGACAAGGCATGGCTCACCTCGGACAATCCGCGTACCGAGAAGCCGGGCGATATTATCGCCGATGTGCGTGCCGGCATGACCACGAAGAAGTTTGAAGTTGTAGAAGACCGCGCCGAGGCTATCGCGAAGGCGTGCGCCGAGCTGCAGGAAGGCGACTGGCTCGTGATTGCGGGCAAGGGCCACGAAGATTATCAGATCGTCGGGAAGACGAAACATCATTTTGACGACCGCGAAGAAGCGGTGAAGGCAATGGAGAAATGCTGAAACTTGATTTGACAATCGCCGAGATGCTCGAGATTCTGGAGACAACCCCCGTGGGTGTCCCGTCCCGTGTGCTCCGGCGTAAGGTGAATCTTTGCATGGATTCGCGTGAAAAGGCCAAGGGCGTCGTGTTCTGGCCTATCAAGGGCGTACGTTTTGACGCCCACCAGTTTGTTAACCAAATGGAAAAGGATGGTGCGTTGATGAGCATCGTTAATCAGGAAGCCGTTGAGAAGAATACCTTCAACATGTATGCCCCGGTGGATGATACCACCGCTGCGTTGCTGAAACTCGCCAAGGGTTACCAGCGCCGCTTCAAGGTGAAGAAAGTCGCCATTACGGGAAGTAACGGCAAGACCACCACCAAGGAGATGACGAAGGCCGTCCTTTCGATGAAGTTCTGCACCCATGCGACCCAGGGTAACTTCAACAACCACATCGGCGTGCCCATGACGCTGTTCCAGCTCAAGCATTCACACGAGGCGGCAGTCGTGGAGATGGGGACGAGCGGTCCCAATGAAATCCGTCCGCTTTCGCTCGCCACCGAGCCGGATGTCGCCGTCATCACCAACATCGGCGCAAGCCACTTGGAACGCCTCGGCGACCTGGATGGCGTATTCCGCGAAAAGATCACCATCCGTGACGGACTCCGTAAGGGCGGCACGCTCATCCTGAATGCCGACGACCCGCGCCTTTGCAAGGTCAAGTCGACCCGCAACGTGAAGGTTCTGACCTTCGGTATGGAACGCGGCGTCATCCGCCCCGAAAGGCTTGTGTGGAACGATGAATCCTGCGCCGACTTCTACATCGGTCGCACGCATTTCGTGCTGAACGTTCCTGGCACGCATAACCTGTACGACGCCCTTGCCGCCATTGCGGTGGGCAAGACTTTCGGCATTCCGATGACGGCTATCGCGAAGGCTCTTGCAAACTACCGTGCGACGAACATGCGCATGGAATTCAAGAGGGCGAACGGTTTCAAGATTGTTTCGGACTGCTACAACGCGAATCCGTCTTCTACGAAGATGGCTCTGCAGACCATCGGGAACATGAAGACCCAGGGAAAGCGCATCGCCATCCTCGGCGATATGCTCGAACTTGGCAAGGAAAGCGCGAATATGCATACCCAGATGGGCGCGCTGGTTTCGGAGATGGATTTCGATTTGCTCCTCGCCGTGGGTAAGGATGCCCGCAATTATGTGAAGGGTGCGCGTGCCCGCGGTATGAAGTCCGTGTTCCATTTTGAATCCGTCCAGGAAGTCATCGAGTTCCTGGAAGACACCGTTTCGGAAGGGGATGTCCTCCTCGTCAAGGGTAGCCGCGGCATGCACATGGAGCAGGTCGTCGATGCCCTCCTCAAGATGACTCCCGTATTTAAGGCGTAATTGTAGATGAATGGTTCTGTCATGACATCTGGCGTAAACAAGCTTCTGCTGCTGTCGACACTCGTGTTGATGTGTCTTGGCTGTGTCGTCGTGTACACGGCCTCGACGACGCATGCGCTCAAGCTCGGCCTTACGCCGGAATACTACCTGAAGGCGCATTGCTGGAAGGTGGTTGTGGCATTGGCGGCCATGTTTATCGCGGCGAAGGTGGATTATTCCATCTGGAAAAAAGGCGCGAGGGTCATTTTTATCGTCGGGTGCATCCTCACGCTTGCGGCCATTGTCGCCGGTGGCGACGTGAAGGGCGCGAGCCGTTGGATTTGGGGTATCCAGCCCTCCGAAATCCTGAAACTCGGGCTTATCACGATGGTCGCGACCAAGCTTTCCGAGGCGGGAATGCATATCGGCACGCTCAAGTGCAGCATTATCCAGCCGGGCATCCCGTTCGTGATTTCTGCCATCCTGCTTGCCTTGCAGCCGAACTTCTCGATGTTGATTCTTTTTGCGGGAATTACCCTCGTGGTGCTGCTCGTGGCCGGCGCAAGGCTCAAGTACCTGCTGCCCGTATTGGGCGCGAGCGCCTTTGTCGGCGTTATCGTGCTCTTGATAAAGTCTCATACTTCCAAGCGTATCGCAGCGTTCTTCGACCCGACTGCGAACCAGAATTCCGCCATGCAGGGCGAGAGGGCCCTCGAAGCGCTCGGGAACGGTGGCATTTTCGGTACCGGCATCGGCATGGGTATGCAGAAGCTCGGTTACCTGCCCGAAGCCCACAAGGACGTGGTCTATGCGGTCATAGGCGAGGAGATGGGCTTTATCGGTACGTTCGGTGTCCTGCTCGCCTTTACGCTGCTGTTCTACCAGGGCTTCGAAATCGCGAGGAATTCTTCTACCCGTTTCGGCAAGTACATGGCCGTCGCGTTGACGATTTCGCTTTTCCTGAATTTCCTTGTGCATGTCTGCGTCTGTACGGGTCTTTTCCCGACGACGGGGCAGCCGCTCCCGTTCCTGAGCTTTGGCGGAACGAACCTGATTTTCTCGGGATTGTTTATCGGTATCCTCCTGAATATTTCCAAGGCGGGTACGGGCAAGAAGATTGTTGAACCATATATGACCGGATGCGAAGGGCCTGCGGCCAATGCATTTAGCGGCTTTGATTTTACGAGGGCTGAAAAATGAAAAAGTTCCTGTTTGTATGCGGTGGCACTGGTGGCCACATCTTTCCGGCGGTAGCGATTGCCGAAAGCCTCAAGAAGATGGGCTATACGGACATTACGTTCGCGGGTCGCAAGGATTCCATGGAAGAACGCCTTGTGGCGGGCGACTGGCCGTATGAATACATTACGGCAGAACCGCTTCACCGCGGTCCGTTCCTCAAGAACTTGGCTCTTCCCTTCAAGCTTTCGAAGTCTCTCGTTCGCGCGAAGAGCGTGGTGAAGAAGGTCAACCCCGACGTGGTCGTGGCGACGGGCGGTTACGTGTCGCTTCCCATCGTGATGGCGGCAGGACGCCTCGGAATTCCTGTCTACCTGCAGGAACAGAATGCGGTCGCGGGTGTCGCGAACAAGGTCGGATCCCGCTATGCGAAGACCATCTTCGTGACTTCCGATGCGGCGGCGAAGTTCTTCCCCGCGGAAAAGTGCATGGTTTTTGGAAATCCGGTGCGCAAGCTCCCCGACGGTGATTCCCTTGCCCGCCCGGCCGAATTTGCTCCGGGCAAGAAGGCCGTGTTTATCGTGGGTGGTTCCCAGGGTGCGGCTGGAATCAATGTGAAGATCGAGGAAAGCATCAAGACCATTACGGCGCGCGACGACGTTTCCGTCGTGTGGCAGGTGGGCGCGAAGAATGTGGAATCCATCAACGGCCGCCTGGGTGAACTCCCGAATGTCGCTGTCAGGGGATTCCTCAACAACATCTACGCCTACATGAAGCATGCGGACCTGATTATTAGCCGTGCGGGTGCTTCGGCACTTGCTGAGATTCTCGCTTTCGGTAAGCCCTCCATCTTGCTGCCGTACCCGCATGCGACTGCGAACCACCAGGAACATAACGCTCGCGTCGTGGAAAAGGCGGGAGCCTGCCTCGTGGAATTGGATAACGAACCGAATGATTTGTGGAACAAAGTGGAATCGCTCTTGTTCGACGCTGGAAAACTGGAAAAGATGGCCGCTGCCGCGAAGGGCCTCGGAATGCCCGACGCCGCTGACCAGATTGCGAAGGCCATTTTGGAAAAGGAAAATGCATAATGCAGATTAATGATTGTAAACGAGTCCGTCGCCTGCACTTTGTCGGCATCGGGGGTGCCGGAATGTCCGGTATCGCCGAAGTCCTGCACGAGAACGGTTTTGACGTGTCCGGTTCCGATATGGGCGAAAGCCCGGTCATCGAATACCTCAAGGGACTCGGCATAAAGATTGCTCCGAAGCATGACGCGAAGAACGTGGAGGATGCGGACCTGGTCGTGTATTCCTCTGCCGTGCCGCATGACAATCCTGAACTTGTCGAGGCCCGCAACCGCCGCATCCCGGTGATCCGCCGCGCGGAAATGCTCGGTGAGCTGATGCGCCTCAAGTACACGCTTTCGATTTGCGGTACGCACGGAAAGACGACTACGACGTCCATTGTCGGCCAAATCTGGGAAGAAGCTGGCCTTGACCCGACTATCATTGTGGGCGGTGTCGTGAAGGGCAAGGGCAGTGGCGCCAAGGTGGGCAAGGGTGATTACCTGATTGCCGAAAGCGACGAGTTCGATCGTAGCTTCCTCTCGATGATGCCTTCTTCGGCCATCGTCACGAATATCGATGCCGATCACCTGGATACTTATGAGAATATTGAGGAAATCAAGGACGCCTTCGTTCAGTTCGTGAACAAGATTCCTTTCTACGGGCAGGCGATCCTCTGCCTTGATGACCCGAACGTGCAGGCGATTCTTTCCCGCGTGCGCAAGCCCGTGATTACCTACGGTTTCAGCCGTCAGGCCAAGTACCGCGTGGATAACCTGCGCTTCGAGAAGGGTTTCCCGGTTTTTGAAATCTTGAACGACGGCGAGTGCCTGGGCGAATTCCGCCTCCAGATTCCCGGCCGCCATAACGTGCTCAACGCGACTGCGGCGGTTGCCCTCGCTATCGAGGAAGGCATTTCTGCCGACGTAGCCCGTAAGGCCTGTGCCGAATTCCAGGGCGTCACGCGCCGCTTTGAATTCATGGGCGAAAAGAACGGGATTATGGTGTTCAACGATTATGCACACCACCCGACGGAATCGACCGCGACCCTTCTCGGGTTCCGCGAGGCGTTCCCGGACAAGAGAATTGTGGTTGCGTTCCAGCCGCATCTGTTCAGCCGTACCCGCGACCAGCACGAAGCCTTCGGCATGGCGTTCGCCAACTGCGATGTGCTCCTGGTGACTGATATTTACGCCGCACGTGAACGCCCGATTGAAGGCGTGACCGGCGCGCTCGTGGCAAACAGCGCAAGCGACCGTGGCCACCGCAATGCCCGTTTCGTGGGCGACCAGCTGAATTTGCTGCCTATCCTCAAGGATGAGCTCAAGTCGGGCGATGTCGTCGTGCTGATGGGTGCAGGAAACATTTATAAACTCGGAACTCGCATTTTGGAGGAATGTATTTGAGCGAATCCAAGACGACATTCTTGGGCCGCAGAATCGGTTACAACGAGGAAAAGCGGAAGAAAGCACGCGCACAGAAAGTGAAGCGTGGCGTCGGCGGAACGTTCCGCTGGTTCAAACGCCGTGGCTGGATCTTGTTCCTCGTGATTGCCATTGCCGGTGCCGCCGCTTGGACGCACCGCTTCTACCTGCAACGCTTCAATCCGATGGAACTGCGCCATTTGCAGTACATCGATATCGAGGGCAACCGTATGCTCTCTTGGGAAGACGTGGTGCAGAACGCCCAGGTGGAACCGGGAATGCTCATGTCGGAAGTGAATGCCGATTCGGTGCAGGCATCGCTCCTGCAGATGCCGCTCATCCATTCTGTCGCGGTGAAGAAGTATTTCCCGTCGTCGCTCGAAATCAAGCTCAAGGAAGCGTCTCCGGTCGTGTCCGTGTTCAACGGAGGCAAGGCGACCGTGTATTCCGAACGCGGGATGGTTCTGCCGCTTTCGATGACGACGGCATTCCACCTTCCGGTTGCGGATGTCGAATCCATAGACAAGATCAAGCCCATTTCGCTGTTCCTCTATGCGATGCGCTCCGGGGACAGGAAGCTTTACGACAAGGTTTCGCAGGTGTCGTGGAGCGAAGAAGACAGGGCGTTCGAAGTGTTTTTCCGGGATGTGGGCCACAGGGTGCTCTTTCCCGAAACGGGGTGGGGTGAGGAAATGTATTCCCTTTACGAATCCGTAAGGGCCGGGTTCCCGCAGGACATTCGATGCGCGGGAGAGGTGGATTTGCGCTATGCGGGATTCGCCTACGTAAGAAATTTTGACAAGAGGTGTCTCAATGGATGATAACAGACAGAATGAAATAAGGAAGGAAGACCTGATTTTCGGCCTTGACATCGGGACTTCCAAGATAAACCTCTTTATGGGGGCCGTTACCGAAAACTCGGTCCGCGTTCTGGAATGCGGTGACCTTCCGCTGACCAATTCCGACGAGATAGATTCCGTGGTGGAATGCCTGCAGAAGGCGGCTCGCCAGCTCGAATCACTCGCATCGGTCGATGTCCATGACGTCTACGTGGGCATTGCGGGTAAGCACGTGACGTCACTGCATTACAAGGGTCTCGTGACGCTCCCGACCGGGGAAGTGCGAAGCCAGGATATCGAGAACGTCAAGAACCAGGCGAGCACCATTCCTGAATCCGCGGGACAGATCATCCACGTGTTCCCGGGTGAATACACGCTAGATGACCAGGCGGGCATCCGCAATCCGAAGGGCCTCAACGGCCGGCGCCTGGGCGTAGATGTCCAGGTGGTGACTTCCCGTCCGAATGCAATACAGAACCTGGACAAGTGCGTTAAAAGCGCCGGCCTGCACGTGATGGACTTCGTGCTCGAGCCGCTTGCCGCCGCCTATGCCGTTCTTACCGACGACGAACGCGAGCTGGGCGTTGCGCTGATCGATATCGGCGCCGGCACGGCGGACATCGCCGTATTCGTGGGCGAGTCGGTCCGCTATACCGCATCGCTCGACCTCGCGGGCAATACCATTACTAGCGATATCAGCAAGTGCCTCAAGGTACCTATATCGCTGTCCAAATCTGAAGAAATCAAGAAGAAATACGGTACGTGCAAGATCAGCAACCTGATCGAGGACGAAACCTTCCCGGTCCCGGGTGTCGGCGATCGTGGCGATATCCAGTGCTCCCGCAAACTCCTTGCGCGCGTCATCAGCGCACGCGTGGTCGAAATTTTCAAGACTTTGAAGGAAGACTTGGAAAAGCACAAGATGGATACCCTCATCAACGGCGGTATCGTCCTTACGGGCGGCTGCTGCTCGCTCGAGGGCATCGACGAACTTGCGGACAAGGTGTTCGGCAAGCCCGTGCGCATCGGGCACCCCAAGGGCACAAGCGGTATCCAGGAAGCTTTCCGCAATCCCTCTTACGCGACCGGCATAGGGCTGTTGCACTATGCGGCACGCAAGCAGCGTGAAAACAGAAGGCGCGAAACGGGTAAACAGATTTCCGTGTCGGTGAAAAAGGGTTTTCAGCGATTCATGGATTTTTTCAGGACTTATTTCTAACAACAACCACTCACAATCATCAGGGAGAAAAACTATGAGTGAATTCGAAACCAACGAAACGTCCCATATCATGATGGACGAATCTACCATCAACAATGCCAAGGTCAAGGTGTTTGGCGTCGGCGGTGCCGGCGGCAACACGGTCAACCGCATGGTCGGCATGAAGATTGCCGGTGTGGAATACTACGCCGTCAATACGGATGCCAAGGCTCTCGAGCTGAGCATGGCCGATCACAAGATCGCCATCGGCCAGAAGACGACCAAGACTCTCGGCGCCGGCGCCAAGCCCGATGTGGGCTGCAAGGCTGCCGAAGAGAACATCGAAGAACTGAAGGAAGCCATGAAGGGCGCCGACATGATCTTCATTACGGCTGGCATGGGTGGCGGAACCGGAACGGGTGCCGCTCCGGTTATCGGTACGATTGCCCGCGAAATGGGCATCCTCGCCGTCGCCGTCGTGACCAAGCCCTTCCGCTACGAAGGTCCCGTCCGCTCCAGGAATGCCGCGAAGGGCATCAAGGAACTGCGCGACAAGGTCGACACCATGATCGTGGTGGATAACGAAAAGCTTATGGGCGTCGTCCAGTCTACCGACAAGACCCTCACCCTCGACGGAGCCTTCCGCCTGACCGACGAAATCCTCGGCAACGCGGTGCGCAGCATCTGCGACATCATGTTCCGTCATGGCCTCATCCACGTCGACTTTGCGGACATTCGCACCGTCATGACCAACGGCGGCAGCGCCCTCATGGGTACCGGCATCGCCGAAGGCGAAAACCGCGGCATCCGTGCCGTCGATATGGCCCTCTCTTCTCCGCTCCTGGAAGACGTGAACGTGGAAGGCGCCACCGGCGTGCTCGTGAACGTTTCCCATGGCGAAAACTTCTCCATGATCGAATACAGCGAATCCATGGAACACATCTACAAGGCTGTGGGTGACATGGGTGACCCGAACATCATCATCGGCGACATCCTGCTCCCGGAACTCGGCGAGAAGGTCTGCATCACCGTCATCGCGACGGGTTGCGGTGGCTCCGCTGCCCAGCAGACCATCCAGCAGGCTACTGCCCAGCGTACCCAGGATATCGTGAACACCATCGGTGCTCCGTCTGTTGGTTTCCAGCAGCCGGCTCCGGCCCCGCAGGCTCCGGTGATCCAGCCGGGTATCCAGCAGGCCACTCCGCGTCCGACCACGCTGAACTTCGCGGCCCTCGCGCACAATACGGTTGCCATGCCGGCTGTTGCTCCCGAAGCTCGTACGATGCCGATGGACGTGATGCCCGCCCAGGCTCCGGCCGCTCCTGTTGAAGAGGCGAAGTTCGCTTCCGCCCAGTTCAACGCGAAGGCCCAGGCCGAAGAAGAACTCGTGTTCACGACGGTCAGCTCTCAGCGCGATACCGAAGAGATGTCTGCCATGGCCGATGTGGATACCCTGTCCAACGGTGATTACAGCAATCCTGCCAATTCCCGTCAGACGGTGTCCGAACCGGTGATGCAGCCTGCCCAGGAAGATCGTTCCCTGAAGTATCCTGAAAACTCGCTCAAGACGAACGGAATCGACTACAACGTTCCGGCGTTCCTCCGTTTGGGCGACAATGACCTGTTCTAGTCCGGATAATTAACACACACAACGAGCGCGCGAGTGCGTGCTCACCACAACACAAGGGAGTCGCCTGGGTCTCCCTGCCCGGGCGACTCTTTCCTTTTTTTGCGCCTCGCACCTGTTGCGGGGCGCTTTTATCTTGCAAGGAACATTTTTCTTGCGCACAAAGCATTCTTTTTGTTAAATTACAAGATAGAGATGAAACGTTCTGTTCTTATGGCGTTTTTTTGCCTGGCGGCCGCTGCCGCGTGGGCTGACGGTTCCGCGGGTGCGCAATCGGGTAGTCGCGGCTATTTTCAGATAGGCACGGATTTCGATATCGGGTTTAACGGCGGTCCGACCGACCCTATGTTCGCGGTAGATACGGCGGAATGGTATGGCGGCAACTGGCGCGGCCTGCAGATTCCCCTCGAAAACGCCCGCAGCTACGAGGAACATCTCAACCCCTTCTTTACGCTCAGCTTCCGCGCGGGCTACAAGGATTTTCATGTGCTCCTGGAAGCGCCGCTGCGCCGCGATCTTGAAGCCTGGTACCAGGACGACCTCCACAAGAATTTCACGTACGACCCGAGCGAGCTCGACATCAACGTGCCGAACAACGCCTACGCCAAGTGGTATAACCCGGTGGGCTTTGTGCAGTTCGGGCGCTTCGCGATAGACGACCTGAAGGTTTCCAAGAACGACATCCTCGTGGGTGGTGCCCCGTACCACGATGGCGTGCACTGGAAGTTCGCTCCGGGCATTTTCCGCTACGACTTCCTTTACAGTTCCCTCAATGCGTGGCTTTACGGCGACGATGTGGATCCGGCGACCGGATGCCCTCCCGAAGGGACGGAGGCCTACGCGCAGAAATGTACGGAACCCTCGAAGCAGGTGGCGAACCAGCGCAACCGCACCTATACCGACAACATCAAGACGTTCATGTTCCACCGCTTCGGCGTAGAAACCCGCAAGTTCTGGATTTACGTGGCCGAGCAGAGCATGATCGGCGGCAAGGCTCCCGAATTCCGTTCCATGAGCCCGTTCATCTACTGGCACGACAACTATGCCACGGGTTATACCTCGGCGGCGACTTCGGCCGAATTCGGTTACAAGACCTCGAATGGCGCGCGCTTCTATACTCAGGTGAACATGGAAGACATCAATAGCCCGGTCGGCGAAGACGACGACAAGGGCACGAGCCGCTCCGTCATCAACTACCTGGTGGGCTACTATCACGAAATGCAGACGGCCCGGCACGGGCTTTTCTCGTGGAGGCTCGACGTGGTACGTACCGACCCGGTGGCGAACAACAGCAAGCTGCCGCTCCTCAAGTACACGAGCCGCCGCAACTACCGCAGCAACTACCGCGAGCAGGACGACCCGGACTATGCCGACGCCTACTTTGTGGATTACCCGATAGGCTACCGCCGCGGTGCGGACGCCCTTGACATGTGGTTTGATTTCGGTTGGCAATACGGCAGGCATTCGCTGTCCCTCACGCTCGCCTGGCTCCGCCAGGGCGACAAGGAAATGTACACCGATTACAACGTCGCTCTCGATGGGGGCGACACGCCGCCTTCGGGAGTCGAGGAATCCCAGTACCTGCTGGACGGACTCTACAAGATGCAGGTGAACGGCTGGTTCGGATTCTACGTGGGAGGCGGTTTCCGCAAGTACGAAAATCTCGCGCACGAATCGGGTGACGACGGCTACGATGGATGGATACGCTCCGGCGTCAAGTTCACCTTCAATCCGGTCGATACGAAGTTTTAAAAAAGTATGGGTTAATTAGGGGGAATGAATAATGAAGAATATGAAAAGGTGGGGTGTATGCGCCCTCGTGGTGTGCGCATGCGCAATCTTTGTCGCCTGTGACGATGACGATTCGTGGAGCCCCGCAAGTCCGAATCCGGAAATGAGCGCCTCTCAAGGGTTGTCCTCGAGCAGTAGCGGAAAGGGTTCCTCTTCTTCGGCGGTCTCGAGCAGCAGCGAAAAGAAATCCTCATCTTCGGTGGCCTCGAGCAGTGGCGAAAAGGAATCCTCATCTTCGGTGACTTCGAGCAGCGGCGAAAAGGAATCCTCTTCTTCGGTCGCTTCTAGCAACTCGGAAAGTTCCTCGTCGGAGGAAAGCTCCTCGTCAATCAAGTCGTTCTCAAGGTGTAACGTGGAAACGGATGTCAACTGCATCGTGGACGAACGTGACGGGGAAAACTACAGGATAAGGACCATCGGCACGCAGACCTGGATTATTGACAACATCCGTTACAAGATGGAACACTCCTTATGTGGCGAAGAAAAGGATGACGAAGAGTGTGCAAAAGTTGGGGACTACTATTATTGGAGTGATGCTCCGAAAGCCTGCCCAGAAGGCTGGAGGCTGCCCTCGAAATCTGAGTATGAGATTCTAATCGCTTTTTACGGTGATTCTGCCGTGGCCGCCGATTCGCTGTATTCCAGAACCGGTTTTGATTCGATGTTGAGGGGCTATGTGGATTATAATAGCAACAGTCTCCACGACGTGGGCTTCCAAGCGCTATTCTGGACGGCTACCAAAAAAGATTACTTCTATGGTTCTCTTATCGGGATTGAACCAAAGTCTCATCAGGCGTATATGGGGCAAATGCTTGAACATTTCAAAATTCCTGTCCGATGCATCAGGGATGACGGGCCTCCTCCTCCCGAGTCTTCTTCATCGGCGATTCCGTGGTCTTCATCATCCTCCATCGATCCGGACTCGATCGGGAACTACTTCGTAGATCCTCGCGATGGACAGGCCTACAAGGTGGTGACTATCGGTTCGCAGACCTGGATGGCCGAGAACTTGAGGTACGCAGCCGAGGGTAATAGCGGTTGTATGAAGGAGTATTATAAGAACGTTTGTACATCGGAAGGAGTATTCTATGCGGGTTCGGTGGCCCAGACTGCTTGCCCCGAAGGCTGGCACCTGCCCAGCAAGGAAGAATACGAGACTCTTATTGCGACAGTGGGTGGAGCGTCCATGATTGCGGCCGCGCATGTCCTCAAGTCGACTTCCGGGTGGGATTTAGGATTTAACGGTACGGACGAGTATGGTTTTCGTATCGTACCCGACGGCTTTAAGGACCCGGATGATTCTGGCTACGATAATCAAGGCCAAGGAGAGTTCGCGTTCCTTTGGACCTCTTCCGTAGATAAAAATTCTAGCCCGTATTATATGCATGTGAGTCATCACAATGAAATGGACCAACTCTTTTTTACGAGTACCGTATCACTTATTGCGAATTCCGTCCGTTGCTTAAAGGACTAGTTCTTGAATTTAAAGGGGAGACCATATATGGGTATAGCGGGTATGAAAGCAGAACTTCTTAAAGCGGGTATGGGCGTTTCCGTGGTGTGCGCGTGTGCGCTGTTCCTTGCCTGCAGTAGCGAAAACGACGAGGATTTCTTCGTGCAGCGGGCTTCCGCGGACGAACCGGATTATTCCTCGTCCGAGAAATCCTCCTCTTCCGGTAAATCGGCTTCTTCCGGCAGCGAAGAGAAGAAGTCCTCCGGCGTTGAGGAGAAGGAATCTTCCGGCAGCGAAGGAAAAGGTTCCTCCGGCAGTGAAGAGAAGATGTCATCTGGCAAAGAAGAAAATAAATCTTCCGGCAATGAATCGTCGTCCAGTAGCGAATCCGCATCATCTACGGAAGATTCGAGCAATTCCATATATCCTGCATTAATCTTCGGAACGTGTGCCCCGGATAGGGATTATGCCGCATTGAACTCGACCGTGACATGGGCTTTCCGCTGGAATGCAAATGCGTCGGGAATCTCTGTCCGTGAAATGCTCGAAGCGACATACACGTGGACATTTGACAGCGATGCGACCAAGAATGACGTCACGGATAAAAGCCGGAACGCGACGGTCAGCTATGCGACTTCCGGTGCGAAGACGGCGTCAGTCAGGGTTCAGACGTCGATGCATGACGCGCAGACTATCCAGTGCGCTCCGCTGCAGGTACAGGGAATCGCCATCGAGGGCTGCAAGTGTACCGCTGAATCGGAGACGGTAGACATCTCTGAGGGTAAAACCGCCGCTTGGAGCGTTACGGGCTGTACGAGTGAGGGCGCGAAAATTACCGGGTATACCTGGATCGGGGAAGGAATCTTAGGCAAGGGAACCTCGGCTACGGCGACATTTACCGCGAAGGGCGAATCCGCTCAACCGATGGTCTACGTGGAGAACGACGACAATACCGTGCTGAACGTGACTTGCCCGGCAGTGAAGGCGATTGATTCGAATGTGCCGGATTACGAATTTACGTCTTACGGAACTCTCGAGTCGGGAATAACATTTACTTCTAGCGGAACGATGACGGTGGTCATGAATTTGCCGGAGGATTGGCATTCCTCGACTTCTGGAACTTGCACCTTTGCATGCTCCGTCAATGATTTAAATCCGATATCGGGGTCGATTGACGGGGTGGAGTTTTCGGGTTCTGTTTATGTGACGGCGGCTATTCCTATCAAGAATACAATCGGTGGGCATAAATCCGAGTTGGTGCTGGATTTGGGGGGTAATGAAAGTGCTACATGCTATTTGGCCTGGTAAGGGAATCCAGGAACTCAAGGTTGCTTTGCTTGCAACTGTTTGCGCGCTTTTTGTCGCCTGTGGTGACGAGGACGATTCTTGGAGCCCTGCAAATCCGAATCCGGAAATGAGCTCCTTGCAGGAGGATTCATCGAGCAGCAGTGGAAAGGGCTCCTCTTCTTCGGCGGCCTCGAGCAGCAGCGAAAAGGGATCCTCTTCTTCGGAGGTCTCAAGCAGTAGCGAAAAGAAATCCTCATCTTCGGTGACCTCGAGCAACTCGAAAAGTTCCTCGTCGGAGGAAAGCTCCTCGTCGATCAAGTCGTTCTCGAGATGTAACGTGGAAACGGATGTCAACTGCATCGTGGACGAACGTGACGGGGAAAACTACAGGATAAGGACCATCGGCACGCAGACCTGGATTATCGACAACATCCGTTACAAGATGAAATTCTCCTACTGTGTCTATACGTCGAAAAAAGAAATGTGTGCACAATATGGGGACTACTATGATTGGGATGATGCCAAGGAAGTCTGCCCTGAAGGCTGGAGGCTGCCTTCGAAATCTGAATATGAAGTTCTAATCGCTTTCTACGGTGATTCTGCCGTGGCTGCCGATTCGCTGTATTCCAGAACCGGTTTTGATTCAATGTTGAGGGGCTATGTGGATTATAATAGCTGCATTCTTCATGACGTGGGTGACCGAGCGGTATTCTGGACTGATTCCAAAGTAGATTACAACTACGGTTCTCATATTTCGATTGACCCAGAGGATCATAGAGCGTACATGGGACAATGTCTTTTGCATTTTAAGATTACAGTCCGGTGCATCAGGGATGACGGACCTCCTCCTCCTGAGTCTTCTTCATCTTCGTTTCTGTGGTCTTCGTCATCCGCCATCAATCCGGACTCGATCGGGAACTACTTCGTAGATGCTCGCGATGGACAGACTTACAGGATGGTGACTATCGGTTCGCAGACCTGGATGGCCGAGAACTTGAGGTACGCGGCCGAGGGTAATAGCGGTTGTATGAAGGAGTATTATAAGAACGTTTGTGCATCGCAAGGATTGTTCTATGCGAGTTCGGTGGCCCAGACAGCTTGCCCCGAAGGCTGGCACCTGCCCAGCAAGGAAGAATACGAGACCCTTATTACGACGGTGGGTGGAGCGTCCGCGGCTGCGGCCGCGCATGTCCTCAAGTCGACTTCCGGCTGGGATTCAGGACATAACGGTACGGACGAGTATGGTTTTCGTATCGTTCCCGATGGCTATAAGCACCCAGACGAAGGTGGCTACGATAATCGAGGCCAAGGAAGGTTCGCGTTCTTCTGGACCTCTTCCGAAGGTAAAGAATCTAGGCCGTATTATGTGCATGTGGGTTATGACAATGAATTGGACAAGCTTCTTTTGACGAGTAACTTCACGTATTCTGCGTTTTCAGTCCGTTGCTTAAAGGACTAGTTCTTGAATTTAAAGGGGGGACCATATATGGGTATAGCGGGTATGAAAGCAGAATTTCTTAAAGCGGGTATGGGCGTTTCCGTGGTGTGCGCGTGTGCGCTGTTCCTTGCTTGCGGTGATGACGATTCGTGGAGCCCCGCAAATCCGAATCCGGAAATGAGTTCCTCATCCAAGGTAACGAGTTCTTCTTCTGAAGACAAGAGTTCTTCGTCGGAAGTCGAGGATCCTCGCAGTGGCACGTTTTTTCATTGGAAAGGGGGCGCTAGTGATTATTGGGTGAATACGGGCCTTGACAACGGTACGGAAACTTCCGGTTATTGGTATTTCTTTGACGATCATGCTGAAGGAGGTTTGTCTACCATTACATGGCCTGCTAAGATTGACGTTGGTTTCCTGGATGAACTCGATCCGGTAATCGATGCGTGCGATGGAGTCTGTGGTAAATTTGAACTTGATGTCGGTTCGCTGGACTACCATCCGTTTGTCGGCGTTGCCTTCAATGTCGCCGGTGTGAAGAGCTTATCCCGTGATCCCTTTGCAGATCCCGATGTGGCGGACGCTTCTGCTTGGGGTGGCCTCTGCATTTCTTATACTAACGATGTCGAGGCCACGTTGGAACTCAGTACGGGTGAACCTCTTTACGGTTATGATCTTCCGTATGTTACTCTCCCGAGGTCAGAGACTGGCGACGAAGTCTGCTTTGCCTGGTCGCGGTTTAGACGGGCCGGCTGGGGCGAGTGGGGAACCAAGGGGAAGGAAACTGGCGATGAAGCTGCGAAGTCGCTTGCTACGGTAATCATCATGATTCAGAAAGCTGGCGGTACCGGTAAATTCAATATCATGAGCATCGGTAGCTATAATTGATAGGGGGGGAGAATGAAGATGAAATTTCTGAAACTGTGTTTGGCTTCTTTTGTGGCATGCGCAATCTTTGTCGCCTGTGACGATGACGATTCGTGGAGTCCCGCAAGTCCGAATCCGGAAATGAGCTCCTTGCAGGAGGATTCATCGAGCAGCAGCGAAAAGAAATCCTCATCTTCGGTGGCCTCGAGCAACAGTGAAAAGGAATCCTCATCTTCGGCAATCTCGAGCAGCGGCGAAAGGGAATCCTCTTCTTCAGTCGCTTCGAGCAACTCGGAAAGTTCCTCGTCGGAGGAAAGCTCCTCGTCGATCAAGTCGTTCTCAAAGTGTAACGTGGAAACGGATGTCAACTGCATCGTGGACGAACGTGACGGGGAAAACTACAGGATAAGGACCATCGGCACGCAGACCTGGATTATCGACAACATCCGTTACAAGATGAAATTCTCCTACTGTGTCTATACGTCGAAAAAAGAAATGTGTGCACAATATGGGGACTACTATGATTGGGATGATGCCAAGGAAGTCTGCCCTGAAGGCTGGAGGCTGCCTTCGAAATCTGAATATGAAGTTCTAATCGCTTTCTACGGTGATTCTGCCGTGGCTGCCGATTCGCTGTATTCCAGAACCGGTTTTGATTCGATGTTGAGGGGCTATATTTTGGAAGACTATCTCGAAGACATTAATGCCCGGGCGTTATTCTGGACAGCTTCCCAGGCGGATTTCTACTACGGTTCTCTTATCTCGATTGAACCAGAGAAGCATCGCGTGTACATGGGACGAGCGCGCAAGGGTGTTGAGATTCCAGTCCGCTGCATCAGGGATGACGGGCCTCCTCCTCCCGAGTCGTCTTCATCTTCGTTTCCGTGGTCTTCGTCATCCTCCATCGACCCGGACTCGATCGGGAACTACTTGGTCGATGCTCGCGATGGACAGGCCTACAGGATGGTGACTATCGGTTCGCAGACCTGGATGGCCGAGAACTTGAGGTATGCGGCCGAGGGTAATAGTGGTTGTAGGCTTATGGGCTCAAAATGTGATTCGCAAGGATTGTTCTATTCGTTTATGGTGGCCCAGACTGCTTGCCCCGAAGGCTGGCACCTGCCTAGCAAGGGAGAATACGAGACCCTTATTACGACGGTGGGTGGAGAGTCCAAGGCTGCGGCCGCGCATGTCCTCAAGTCGACTTCCGGCTGGTATTCGGGATTTAACGGTACGGACGAGTACGGTTTTCGTATCGTTCCCGACGGCTATAGGCGTGCAGAAAGATATGGCTATTCGGACTTGAAGGTAGGAGAAGTCGCAGTTTTCTGGACCTCTTCCAGAGATGAAAAAGATTCTCTGCCGGTCATGTTGTATGTGAGTCAATCTAGCGAATTGGACAGGCTTTTTTTGGCGAGTACCACAACGCCTGATCCGTCCTCCGTCCGTTGCCTAAAGGACTAGTTCTTGAAGTTAAATGTACGGCCATATATGGCCTATATGGGCATATAAGGGAATAGGCTGCTGTTGCTTTATGTAAAAAAAGAATGTACATTGGAATAAACATTCCAATGAGGTGTCGTATGTCCATAAAGAAGCAGAATTGCCTGAAAATGGGGTGCAAGGTTGCCCTGCTTGCAACCGTTTGCGCGCTCTTTGTCGCCTGTAGCGACGAGGACGATGATTTCTTCGTGCAGCGGGTTGATGATGAAGAGGATGTATCCTCGTCGTCCAAGAAATCTTCCACCAAGTCTTCTTCTTCCGAAGAGACCGACATCCTCGTGGTAGCTTCGTTCGAAGACCTTTCCGTGTGCACCGGCAAGCGCGAAGGCATGTTTGCCTACGTGAAGGACGAAAGGAAAACGTACGTTTGCGAAGACGGCGACTGGGTGATCGATGACGGCGCGCCCGTTTCGAGCAGCGAGGTGAAGTCATCTTCGTCCGGTGACGAGGACGAGGAAACAAGTTCTTCGTCGGCCCTGCAGCCGACTTCCTCTTTGGTGATTGTTCAGCGTTCCAGTTCTTCCGCATTTGTCATTTCCAGCGGAACCAGCGTGCAAAGTTCGTCCACGGTACCGATTGTTACTCCGGGTGGAGATGTGGGTACGTGCGAACCTGCGAAAGCCACGATAAACCGCGGTGAGTCGACGGCCTGGAAGATGACCAAGAATGCTACGTTGTCCGCTGCAGCGGTTCTCGGCGCGGACTTCACTTGGACTTTCGGTGAAGATGCTTCTCCGGCTACTTCTAGCAAGCATGGCAATATGAGTTCCGATGCCATCACCTATGCGACCTCCGGCGTAAAGACGGCGACCCTCGATTTTGTCTATAACGGTTCCAAGACTACCATGCAGTGCTCTCCGCTCCAGGTGAATGGCGCCGCGATTACAGGGTGCAAGTGTACCGCGGCTTCGGAGACTGTTGATGTTGCCGAAGGGGGAGCCGCTTCTTGGACTGTATCTGGCTGTACCACCCAGGGAGCAAACATTACTACCTATACCTGGGGAGGTGCGGGCGTGACCGGTGAAGGAACCTCTGCTGCTGCGACGCTTGCCGCGAAGGGTGATGTCATACAACCGACGCTCGTTGTGGCTAACGACGACAATACCGTGCTGAACGTGACTTGCCCGGCAGTGAAGGCGGTCGATTCGGAAATGCCGGAGTAGGTGTTACATTGGAGAAAACATTCTAAAGAGGTGTCGTATGTCCATAAAGAAGCAGAATTGCCGGAATTTGGGGCGCAAGGTTGCCCTGCTTGCAACCGTTTGCGCGCTCTTTGTCGCCTGTAGCGACGAGGACGATGATTTCTTCGTGCAGCGGGTTGATGATGAAGAGGATGTATCCTCGTCGTCCAAGAAATCTTCCACCAAGTCTTCTTCTTCCGAAGAGACCGACATCCTCGTGGTAGCTTCGTTCGAAGACCTTTCCGTGTGCACCGGCAAGCGCGAAGGCATGTTTGCCTACGTGAAGGACGAAAGGAAAACGTACGTTTGCGAAGACGGCGACTGGGTGATCGATGACGGCGCGCCCGTTTCGAGCAGCGAGGTGAAGTCATCTTCGTCCGGTGACGAGGACGAGGAAACAAGTTCTTCGTCCAAGGGCAAGAGTTCCGCTTCTGAAGACAAGAGTTCTTCTTCCAAGGACAAGAACTCCTCTTCCGAAGGCAAGAGTTCGTCTTCCAATGCAAAAAGTTCGTCATCTTCTGTGACGGAGGAAGCTTCCTTTACATGCGGGCCGGAGAAAAAAACGATAAGTCGTGGAGAATCTACGGTTTGGAAAATGATGAAGTCCACATCGATGACCGCTTCGGAACTTATGAGTAGCGATTTTGAATGGACTTTCGGCGATGGTGCTACGCCAGCAACGTCTAGCAGACGTGGCAACACGAGCTCCGATGCCGTTACCTATGCGACCTCTGGCGTAAAGACTGCGTCGCTCACATATGTGCCACCTTCGGGCGGCGCGAAAACAATCGCCTGTGACCCGCTCCAGGTGAATGGTGCTGCGATTACCGGATGCAAGTGTACCGCGACTTCGGAGACTGTTGATGTTGCCGAAGGGGGAGCCGCTGCTTGGACTGTTACGGGTTGTGTCTCCCAGGGTGCGAACATTACTACTTACACCTGGGGAGGTGCGGGCGTGACCGGTGAAGGAACCTCTGCTGCTGCGACGCTTGCCGCGAAGGGTGATGTCATACAGCCGACGCTCGTTGTGGGTAACGACGACAATACCCTGCAGGATGTGACCTGCCCGGCAGTGAAGGCGATAGATTCGAATACGCCGGATTATGTGCTGGAATTTGAAGGCTCTAACATTACTTCTTCCGTTTACCAGGATATTCCGTTCAATCAGGAAGCCTGCATTCATGTGTCCTATGATTGGCAGAATGAGGGTTGGCAACCTGAACGTATTTCCGTTCTTTGTGATGTGGAGGTAAGAGGAACACCCGGTTTGACTATGGATATTTCTTACGACGGTTCCAAGAAGTCTTATAAAGGGGATTATAATATTTCCAATAGCGGCATATCCTTAGGTCCTGTGAAGTATGGACACAATGAAATTGGAAAAGTTTGTGTCACTGTGACCGCTGCCGAAGACGGTACAGCAAAATGCTACCTTTCTTCTTATTAATCCTAGCGTAAATCCCGCGTCTATTCTTATATTTACGACGTAACTAAGGAGTTTAATATGGCAGAAATCGGTACACCTCTAAGTTCTAGCGCCACGAAGGTGCTGTTTTGCGGAGCTGGCGAACTCGGCAAGGAAGTCATCATCGAGATGATGCGTCTCGGCGTCGAAGTGATTGCCGTGGACCGTTATGCCAACGCCCCGGGCATGCAGGTGGCTCACCGCAGCCACGTCATCAACATGCTCGACGGTGCCGAACTCCGTCGCGTGATTGAACTGGAAAAGCCCGATTACATCGTTCCCGAAGTCGAGGCGATTGCGACCGATACGCTCGTGGAACTCGAGAAAGAAGGCTTCAATGTCATCCCGACCGCGAAAGCCACCAAGCTTACCATGAACCGCGAAGGCATCCGCCGCCTTGCCGCCGAGGAACTCGGCATCAAGACGAGCCCGTACCGCTTCGCCGACAATTTTGAAGACTTCAAGAAGGCCGTCGCCGAAATCGGCATCCCGTGCGTGGTCAAGCCGGTGATGAGTTCCTCGGGCCATGGCCAGAGTGTCATCAAGACCGAGGCCGACGTGCAGAAGTCTTGGGACATCTCCCAGCACGAGGGCCGCACGGGCCACGCGAGCCGCGTGATCGTGGAAGGTTTCGTGCCGTTCGATTACGAGATTACGCTCTTGACGGTGCGCCATGTGGGCGGCACCAGCTTCCTTGAACCGGTGGGCCACCACCAGGTGGGCGGCGACTATCAGGAATCCTGGCAGCCGCAGCCGATGAAACCGGAACTGCTGGAACAGGCGAAGGTAATCGCGAAGAAGGTGACGGACGCCCTCGGCGGCCGCGGCATCTTCGGTGTGGAACTCTTCGTGTGCAAGGACGAGGTGCTGTTCAGCGAAGTTTCCCCGCGCCCGCACGATACCGGCATGGTGACGCTCATCAGCCAGGACCTTTCCGAATTTGCGCTGCATGCACGCGCCATCCTGGGCTTGCCTATCCCGAATATCGCATTCCACGGCCCGAGCGCCTCGAAGGCTATCGTCGTGGACGGCAACTCCGACCACATGAAGTTCGGCGGCCTCGAAGAGGTTCTCGCCGAACCGGACACGGCGCTCCGCCTGTTCGGCAAGCCCGAACTCAAGGGCCATCGCCGCCTCGGGGTTCTGCTTGCCCGCCGAGATACCGTAGAAGAGGCGAAAGCGACGGTGATGGCCATGCGCGAAAAGGTAAAGGTCACTCTGTAATTTTTTAATTGTCACCCTGAGTCTTGATGAAAAAAATATTTGAATTTCTTCTGCCCGCGCTTCTTGTCGCTTGCTATTCCCCGGACCCGTTTGAGGCCGAAACGACGGAAGACACGGCAACACAGCAGTCCTCCAAAATTGGAACGCTGTTCCATGTCAATGGCTCGGAACAGATTTGCAACCCGTCGGTGAGTAACGACATGGAGAATTATCCGGCGTCGATGCTCTGGCTCAACTTCAGCGGCAAGCTGGATGTAAACGCTCCGGATTCGATTTATACGACCAAGCGCGTTAGGCAGCACGACCGCCTTACCGTGAGTGATACTGCGGGCAACGTGAACTGGTACCTGATGGTCGACAAGGACGAAGGTGAATGCCAGTTCCAGGATCCGGAATGGAGTACGCATGGGGGCTTCATCGTTTCCCTCCGCGGTTACGACAAGAGTGGCAAGACTTCTTGCGACAATCTGGATTTCGGGATTTTCGCGGTGCGTATGGCGGACAAGAAGAAGTTCTGGTTCTACGACAAGGATATTCAGGAAGAGGCGACTCCGCACCTGTGGGTGGATCCTTCTGCGGTTCCCGATACGGGCGCAACGGATTCTACGGTGAAGGGATTCTTCGGGACGGACAAGGTCCGCTTGACTTACGTGAGCAAGGATGACGAGATTGTCTTTGTCGACTTTGCGAAGGGTGGACTCTCGAAGGCGAAGAAGCTCAAGAAACCTGCCGGACGCGAAAGCTGGAAAATCGACAGCCCGCTGATTTCTCCGGACGGAAACTTTGTCGTCTACAATATGCTCGAGAACATGACGACATGGGAAGCCTATATTCAGGAATTGTCCGGCAGTTCGAAGGCTATCAAGATCGAGAAGACGGCGGGCATGATGTCGGCTCCCGCCCAGCCTCACTGGTTTAAATTCCAGGACCGCCTGTTCGTACTGTGGGCCGAATTCCCCGCAGGGAGCCAGATGCTCAACAAGGCGGAACTGATGGAAACGAGCGTGCAGGATGGCGCCGTGGGACGCACGGTGATGCGTGAACTGCGCATCGCAGCAAACGCCCCGAGCGATCTTGCATTCGAGTGGCTCGATGATATGCGCGAAGTTGCTCCCGTACCTATGACGGGAGGCCGTTCTCCGGACGGGAACTTCCTTGCGACCGGCACTAACCTTGCTTACCTGCTTAAGCTCCCGTGAGGCACGACATGAAAAGAAGAATCTTGACAGAATGCTGTGCCTTTGCCGCCATTGCGGCGACTGCCTTCTTTATCGGTTTTGAATCTCCCGTGGAACCCGCGACGCCGTGGGAGTCCATCGGTGGTTGCGGTGCCGGCGGTTCCGGCGGCGGTTCCGGTGACGGCATCAAGTGGATTGGACAGGGCGTTTCGGGCGGTTACCTGGAAGCGGAAGTGTTTACGAAGTACAACGTGGGCCAGAATTTCTCGGGCCTCACGATGACCCCGCATTTCTCGATCAAGCCGACGTGGTCTACCAAGTTCGGCGTTTCGATTCCTTTCATGTCGCACCAGGGTGAAGTGCAGTACCGCAGCAACCAGAATCCGACGGACAAGACGACCGGCGGTATGGGCGATATTTCTTTCGACTTCAGCAAGACCATCGGTAGCGGCGGCGCGGCATCGCTTTCGGCGTCGCTTACGATTCCGACGGGACAGTACGACATCAAGCGCGGTGCCGATGCGAGCCAGGAATTCCTGCCGAGCAGTTTCCAGAAGGGCTCCGGCCTGTATTCGCTGACCCTCGGTTGGGATTACAGCCGCGATACCGATAAGGGAATCTGGCTGTACGGGCTCACCTATACGCATCCGTTCGCGATGCATTTGATTTCGGGCGAGAACGAGTTCAACGATTCTTACTGGAAGAACATCAAGGACGGAAGTGACCGCTTCGAATACCGTTTCAAGCCTTATGGCGAAAACGACCTCGGTGCATTCACGCCGCCTTCGGTCGGTGCCTCCATTGCATACGGGTACCGCGGTATTCCCGGATTCGTTCATTCGTTCGGCCTCACGTTCTCGGCACCGCTGGGAGTCGCGTGGATTGCCTCGGAGAAGGTGAACAGTTACGACCCGAAACCGGATCCGGATCACCAGGCGTGGTCGGCATCTCTCGTGTATGGTCTTGAATTCTCGAGGACGGACATCCCGGTGTTCGTCGCGTTCTCGCTGCCGATTCACGACAAGGCGGGTGGTGCGAATGCCAAGGACGAGTATGACGAGTCCCCGATGAAGGAATGGAACGCTCCCGATTGGGACGATTTCGGCCAGCAGTGGACCATCGCCGTCGGCATCAAGGGAAGCTTCTTCTAATTCCGGATTATTTATGCGCGCGGGTGCGTCTTCTTGAAGGCGGCGCGCAGGCGTTCCGCATTCACATGTGTGTAGACTTGAGTGGTGGAGATGTTCGAATGTCCGAGCATCTCTTTTACGCTCATGATTTCGGCGCCGTTCTCGAGCAGGTGCGTGGCGAAGCTGTGCCGCAGCACGTGCGGGGATGCCTTGCCCTCCCAGCCGATTTCGCGCAGTAGGTGCTGGATATCGTTGCGTAGCGTGCGTAGCCCGAACGGCTTGCCGTCTTCGCTCAAGAATACATAGCTTGTCGCGGTGGGCAGGTGGCCTGCTTCCGCTTCCATCTGCTTGTAGTTGCCGATGCGCTCGATGAAGCTTTCGGTGAGCGGCACGATCCTCTCCTTGCTGCCCTTGCCGAGTACGCGCACGAGTCTTGCGCTCGTGTCGATGCGGTCCCAGGTGAGACTCTGGCATTCCGAGATGCGGAGTCCCGACCCGTAGATGAGTTCGAGCAGGATGCGTGCGCGCACCTGTGGAAGCTTGGCGTCCGGCGGCAGTTCCGGGAATTTTTCTTCGGCCAAATCCTTCTGCCCGAGCACGTTCACCAGGCGCTTGGGGCGCTTCGGCATCGGGATGTTCTCGGCCGGATTCTTTTGAAGGACGAGCGAACGCACCAGGAATTTCCCGAAACTCTTCAGGGCTGCGAGGTGCTCGCAGATGCTCGTGGGGGCGAGCTTCTGCTTCATCTTGAGGTCCCAGACGAATCCCTTGATGCCCGATTCCGAAAATGCCTCGAGCGGAGCGTCGTTGCCGATGAACTCGGTAAATTTCTCCAGGGATTTTCGGTAGGTGTCGACCGTCCTGGGGGAATACCGGCGTTGCGTGGCAATATACGCCAGGAATTGTTGAATATGATCGGAAAGAGGCATTTGTTTTACATCCGAATTTTGTAGTTTAAAAAATAATCTATCTTGGGTACAGAAAAATGACAGCTCGATGGAAAATGTTTGCAGTTCTCGCGTTGGTGTCGGGTGTGGCTCATGCCGCCGACCGCGTTGCCTACGCGAATGCAACCCTGGATATCGAACCGGGTGCGCGGTCGGCCGCCTTGGGGTCTTCGTCCATTGCCGTGGATGGTGACTACCTGGCGCTGGTTTCCAATCCGCAGCAGCTTGCCGGTGTGGATTATACCTGGGTGAGCTTTTCCCATACGGCTTATTTCGAGGATACCCAGTATGACTTTGCCTCGGTCGTCGTTCCGCTAGGGGCGGGGCAGGGCCTGGGCGTTGCGCTGTCCCGGTTCGGGGCCGATGATATTCCCTATATCCGCGAAGGGGAGAACGTTCCCCTGGGAACATACTACAATACGCTCGCCATAGCGGATTACGTGCTTTCGGTGTCGTGGGGTAGGCGTATTTTTGACAGGCTTGAACTGGGCCTCTCGTTCCACGGGCTCTACCGCGATATGGACCAGACCGGTTGGGGATTCCGCGGCGACGCGGGCGTGCGCTTCCGTGCGGTCGATAGCCTGTATCTTTCCGGACTCCTCAAGGGCTGGACGTCTTCGGCAACCAGTTGGGAATCGGGCGAGTTCGAGTATTCGTCGCCGGAGTTCTATCTTGCGGCAAGCTACAAGCTGCCGGTGAATTACCTCTATGGATCTCTCGGCCTCTACTGGCAGGGTGCAGGCTTATTCCATAGGGAAGCCCGCGACCTCGATCTCGATACCGACGAAAGCGCGGGCGGACGGCTCTGGGAAGACCCGTTTGACTGGCTCTCGGGTGGCCGCGGCGGCCTGGAATTCAATTTCGACTTCGGGCTCTCGTTGCGCGCCGGCTTGTCGAGCTTTACGACCTGGCAGAGCGTGACCGCCGGCGCGGGAATCGTCGTCGCGAGTTTCTTGAAGATTGATTACGCGTTTGAATCGCACCCGGTGCTTTCCCCCGTGCACCGCGTGAGCATCAGCGTGAGCCCTTACCTGTTCTCGCACTCCAAGCCCGAGGGACACTTGACGCCGGCCGACGCGGCTAAGTCGGTCCTTGCCGAGGAGCCCGAGGAGGTTCCCGCGGAAGAGCTTGCTCGGGAGGAGGCGCCCGCGGAAAAGGCGTCCGTACCGGAAGAACAGCGGCAAGAGAATGCCGTTCCTGCGGAGCAGGAAGCGCAGGAGATGGCCCCGGCGGGAGGGATGTACTGGGAGGAATAGCAGGCTTTTTTGGCTAAAAGTTTGCTTTTTTGTGTGATTTTGTTCACTTTTTTCGAAATTTAGTCTATATTTCTGTTGTATGCCTGATTTAAAGAATTATCGCGAAGTTGGCGTTTTTGACTTGCTGTCCGCACCCCTGAATCCGATAGGGGCTTTTGATGCGGAACAGTTCAAGCTGGACGCACGTGCCCTGATTGATGCCCATCCCGATGACAAGTTCGTCGCCGTGGACTTGATGGGGCTTGATTTCGTGTATAGCGACGCCTATAACGCCTTTTTGCAATTTCAGCACGAGCTTTCTTCCAAGGGCGGCATGCTCGCCCTCCTTACCAACAGCAATACAATCTTGGATGGCCTGAAGAAGGCCGGACTTGACCGCAAGCTCAGGGTTTTCGCTTTTGAAGAAGAACTGATGTCCTTTTCTCTGCATTCGCAGGCTCCCGAGGAACAGACCTCCTCGGCGGGAGTGGACGAATCGACTTCGGCTCCGGTGGCATCGCAGAACGTCCGTTCGGCATCGTCCTCTTCGAGTGACGAACCCCGCGCAGAACGCAAGACGGGGCACCAGCGCCGCTTTACCAAGAGTTTCAACGCGATTACCAAGGACGAGAAGAAACTCGCTAAGCAGGGCTTGGCCATGCCCTTTGACGAAGAAAAGTCTTCTGGAACGACCGTGCTTGCCATTATCGTCATCCTGATCGTGCTTGGCGGGCTTACGGCATTCTTCCTGATGCGATAATTGAATAATGGCCGTCGAGTTTTCGGAATATCGATGCAAGAAAAAGTATAAGTCCAAGCGCCGAAACATTCCTGTGTTCCGGCTTTTGGTTTTTTTCACGTGCGTATTCCTCGCTTTCAAGTTCGGTCTCGTGGACAAGGTGGTGGGCATGCTCCCGCTTCCCGGGAACGATGCCGATTCCCTGGTCCAGCCTTGGGACGAGCAGTGCAGGAGCTTTGGCGGCAAGGATTTCGAACTCAAGGACAGTCTGGTCCAGTGCTCCTGGATTGTGAATGACTCCACTCCGCTCCTGCCGAATCCGTTCTTGCGTTATCTGGCCTCGATAAGGAAATTGCCGACCGCAAAGCTCCATTGGGTAACGACCCGCGATGATTTTGACCGCGCCCTGATGGTCCTTCTGGAAGATTCGTTAGTTTATACATACTTCAACATCATGTTGGAGGATTCGTCGCGCGTGTGGGTCGATGCTTCGACCGGATGCAGGTTCCCGGGACTCTGCCCGAACCTCCCGCTCGACTGGTCGAACATCCCGATTTCGGAGAATTTCGATTTTGCGGGCTTGGACCGCTTGATATCCGAAGATGAATTTCTCGGTCCGGGCGAGGCGCCGCTCCATCCGATATTGCCTGGAGTTGTCGTGGCTGCCGGAAAGGATTCGGTCGGTTCCTTCGTGGAATTTGATCACGGGAATAACGTCGTTTCCCGGATTTCGGGAATAACGTTGGGTGCCTCCGTGGGGGATACGGTCGACGTGAATTCCGTGGTGGGAAGGCTTCCACCGAGGGACAGCGCCGCCTTTTTCCTGTCGGTGCGCCGCAACGGCCTGTTTGTCCGCTGGGCGGATTTCTACAAGTCATGCCATCTGGCGGACAGCGTGGAAATTGCTAAATTCAGGAGCCAGGTGGGTTTCTGATGATACATTTACTAAGGAACATTCTGATTTCGTGCGCGCTGGCCTTCGGGTTCTGGGCGTGTAGCCAGGATGACGACGGCCCGCTCGATTTGACATCTTCCAAGGTGTCGTACAATGGCCTCGGATTCTTTTCGAAGGCAACCCTGGATAGCGGTAGCCTGATCTACCTTGCGGGCGACACGTTGCAGATTTACATGGACAGCATCTGGACGTTCTCCAATTGCGCCTTGCAGCGAATCGGAATGCGGACTTCCATAAATGATACTACGCTTGTCCTGATGCCGTTCTTTGTCCTCCACGTGACTGACGAGGACTGCGCCGCACCGCGGTTCCATCCCGACACCACCCTGAAATTCTATATGAGCGAATCCGTGCTGGAAGGCATATCGTCTATCCAGGTTCGAAACGACGAGGACAGCCTTCTGGATTCGATTCTTGTGCGCAGGGGAACCATGAAATGGGATACGGTCAGCATCTATGTCGACTCCCTTTTCGATTCCGTCCATTCGCTCCCGCTCCGCACGAAGGGCTCTCCCTCGGTACTCCGCGTTCTTGATTCCATCACCCCGCGCGTGTTCGTCTGGCGTACGATGAAATCCATTTGCAACCTGCGCATCGACAACTGCGATTCCCTTGTTTCCGATACGCTGTTCCCGTCGTCATGGCGACTGGGCGACACGACGCTTGTTCCCGTACGCCTTGCCTGCGCGGATACCGACCTGGTGTACTGCCACAGCAGCCGCTGGGAAAACGACTCGACGAATTTGGGCAAACTGCAGGAACGCCCCGATACCATCTGGCACACGAGTACGTATTACATGGAATCCATTTCGGAATGCGGAACGCTGGACAATTTTTCGCGCAGTGCCTTCAGAGTCGCGAACGATTTCGTCGTGACGAGGCAAATCTTCGAGCCTTCCAAATCGGAGCCGTCGTGCGGACCTTCGACGACGAAGGACATGTACATCTTCAATATCGGGACGGGATCATTCGTGGCCGATACGGTAGACGTGGATAGCCTGATTACCATCTGGAAATCCGCCAAGGTCGTCAAGAAGAAGTAGCGCAACAACACCGGAGACTTATGAACAACAAGATCGAGTATACCTTTTCCCCGGAGATAGCCGAGGAAGATTATTCCCTTATTCTGGAAAGCAGGATTTTTAAGGATTGGCTCGAGGCTTCCGAGAAGGGATTTGTCGTCAAGAAGATCCACTTCGAGTCGGTCAACTTTTTTGCGAAGGTCCACCGCCCGCTGTTCATCAAGCTCAACGCGACGGCCGAACTTCCGGATGGCCGCCCGGTTCACGGGATCGTGCTCGTGCGCGGCAATGCGGTCGGCGTTTTGGTGGTGCTGCGCTGCGAAGGCGAGAAGTACTTGTTGCTGGTGCGCCAGCCGAGGTTCGCCATTTCGGAGCAGGCTTCGCTCGAGATTCCTGCGGGAATCCTGGACTGGAGCGGCGATTACCGCAAGGTGGCGCTTTCGGAACTCGAAGAAGAAGCGCAGATCGAGGCCGACGAATCGGAGCTGATCGACCTGACCGATTTCTGGTGGAAAGGCACGACCTCCGGTTTTGCGGGAAGCTGCGGAATCCTGGACGAACGCATCCGCCTGTACGCCATCGAACGCGACGTGACCCGCGAACAGCTCAATGCCATGGACGGCAAGAACCAGACGTACGTGGACGAGAACGAATGGATCCGTACGGAAGTGCTTCCCTACGAAGAAGCCGCCCACAAGTTCGTGGACGGCAAAAACCTGATAGCGCTATTCTTGTACGAACGTTGGCTTGCGGCTAAAAGATAGTGTTGTTGACGGTGAGCCCTACGAAGAATACGAGCAGGTAGCCGTACCAGATGACGGTCAGGGCGTAGTTCATCACGCGCTTGTAGGCTTTGGGCTCGTTCTTGTTCTTTTCCTTGATGCGGATGACGTTCTTGCGGAGGTAAAAGACGGAGAGCGCGATTCCTGCAATGCTGGCCAAAATAAGTAGGACGTATATCATATCGGCACACAAGATAACTATTTTTGGAGCTATGGAAAGAACGGATTCCCGACAAATACGCTTGAAAGCAGCATTCTGCGTCATTGCGGCGGTGCTTGCCTTCTGGGCGGTGCACGGAGTGCTCCGCTTCGCCATCCTGTTCAGGAATAATCCGTACGGGATCCCGTTTGTCGCGAAACCCGACTGGTACATTTTCCACGCGCTGTGCATCGACTACATCTGGATTGCCGAGATGGCGCTGCCGTTCCTGCTGCTTGCGCTGTTCCTGCCTGCGGCATCAAGGCTGCGCCGTTACGTGATTCCCGTATTCTGCGTCATCCAGGCGGTTATACTCCCGTTTACGCTCCTCGATCACGAAATCCAGCGCTTCCTCGGGACCCACTTTTCCATTTCGCTCCTGAACACGTACAAGGATGCGTCTTCGCTCTCGATTTTGCCCGACTACGTCTCGTCGGACCAGTCCATCCCTTACCTGCAGTGGTTCCTGCTTGTTGGCATCGTGCCGCTTGCGTTCTTGCTGTACAGGCTCATCCGTAAGGGGTTCCTGCGTTGCAATGTCCGCGTTTCGCTTTTGCGCGCGTGGCTTATCGGATGCATCGCCTTCTTCGGTTTCTCCGAGCTGTTCCTCAACGTGATTTGGAAAGGGACGAACCGTATGCGCAAGCTGCAACCGGTGGTGGAGATTGTCGTGAAGGATTTGCGTGAGATTGTCTCGGGCGGCGCGAAGGTCGACCCGGCATTCATCGCCGCGGCTACGGAGGCTTCGAGAAGGTTCTGGGCGCAGGTGGAAGGCCCGGACGCGGATCTTTACGAATATCCGTATGAAGATTTCCCGATGTACCGAGTTCCCAAGGTTGTTGTGGATTCCGGTGTGCAAGCAAATGCAGATTCGGGCTTGGCGGAGCTTCCCGCGAAACCAAACTTTATCGTCATTTTTATGGAATCCCAGCGCGGGATGGATGTGGGTTTCATGAATCCGGAGGATTCCCGTCCTTCGGCCACTCCGGTCCTCGATTCGCTTGCGAAATCCGGTTGGGCCTGGACACGGTTCTATGCGGGTGGCGTGCCGACCGTCGGTGGAGTGCTTTCGAGCCATTTCGGTTTCCCGCCTCACCGTTACAAGCTGACGGCGTCGGAACTCGTGTATGCGGATATCCCGAGTTTTGCATCGATTCTTAGGGATGAAGGCTATAGCGCGCATTTCTTCTCGGCGGCGGATCCGGCCTGGGATAATTTGTCTGTATGGTTCCAGAAGTGGTATGACCGCACGCATTATGACCGCGCCTTCGAGGATGATTCGACGTTCTTCGACAAGACTTCTTCGTTTATTCGTGATTCGCTGGCGCCTGCGTCGCTTTCAGCGGGCAAGCCTTTCCTTGCGGCAATGATTACCCGCAGCAATCACTATCCGTTCAATCTCGTTCCAGGTATGCCGGATTCGGCGAAGGCGCTCCCGCAGGCCGATCGCATGCGCTTCACGATGCATTGGGCCGACGCGCAGATGGGAAGGTTCCTCGGGAGTCTGTCCGGGGAGGAGTGGTTTGGCAATACTTATGTGATTATCCTGGGCGACCACGGGTTCCCGCAGGGGGAACATGGCGTGTCCGCGATTGGCAGCGAGGCTTATTCCAACGTGACGTGGATTCCGTTTGTGGTGAACGGCCCTTCGCCGGCCATCCGCGAGAATCCGGGCAGGTGGATTTCCGAAGCAGCAGGTCAATGCGATATCGCCCCGACAGTGCTCTCGCTTGCCGGTATAAGGGCCGCAAATTCGTTCATGGGCCACAACCTCTTCCGCCAGGGGGGGATGCCCTTTGCCGCGGGCGTCCATTCGGGCAAGTCCGCCCTCGCTCTCGACACTTTCCGCATCCTCGGGAACACCTACGACAACGCTGCGACGGGGCTGTACGATTACCGTAGCGACGTTGGGGAAGACCATGACCTCGCTTCGGGTTCCGGTGCGGACCAGGCGCGTTTTGCCGCGCTCAGGGATTCGCTCAAGGCGCTTGCCGATACGCTTCTCGGCCTGAACGACTGGATTATGGTGGAAAACAGGCTCCAAAGGCGCTAAACCCAGCGTTTGGGGGTTGAAGAATCGCCCTAAAATTTCTCTATTTGTACGCGGTTTAAGACTGTCCGTGGAAGGAATCTCGCCATGAGCCCCCGCTTTAGGTTTGATTCCCTCCGTTAGCGGACGGCTATTTTATTATAAAATCAGAGGTTTATTTGGTAACCAACGCAAAATTGGAATCATTGATCGAGGCTGCGTGCAAGGCTAACGGCGTTACGCTCGTGGAAAGCGACATGTTCCGTGCCGGCAAGCGCAAGACGCTTCGGCTCTATATCGATAAGCCCGAAGGCGTGACGATTGATGATTGTTCCAATGTCAGCAGACACCTTTCCGATGCGCTCGATCTTGACCCGGAGGTCATCGAGGGCGCCTATACGTTGGAAGTTTCGTCTCCGGGGCTTGACCGCCCCCTGAAGTCGGTCGCAGATTTTGTCCGCAACAAGGGTCGCTTTATCCGTGTCACGAGAAGTACCGGAAAGCCGATTACGGGTAAACTTGTCGAAGCGGACGAGGAAAATTTGACGCTTGCGCTGAAGGGCAACGCCGGGAACATTGTGGTTCCCCGTGCCGAGGTGCTGGTTGCCAAGGTGGATGTACAAATATAATAGGAAGGTCAAAAATGGCTAAACAGAACGAACCCAAGATTAAATTGCTCGATGCGCTCAAGGCTGTTGTCGAGGCCAAGAATATGGATGACTCCGTTATCCTCAATGCCCTGAAGCAGGCTTTGATTTCTGCGGCCCGCAAGTATCTGCATATCGACAAGAAGATCGAAGTTGAAATTGACGACGAAGATAGGATTCATGTGTTCCTCCGCGTGGAAGTCGTGGATGATTTCCCGGACTACGATCCGGCCATGACCGCCGACGAAGTTGAAAAGCTCGACGAAGGTTACATGCTGGTGGACGAAGCCCGCGAATTCAACGAAGATGCGCAGGCTGGTGACGTTCTTGAAATGGAAGTCCCGACGGAAGCGTTCGGACGCCAGGCCATCCAGACCGCAAAGCAGCTTTTGACCCAGCAGATCCGCGATGCCGAACGCCAGAAGGTGATGGACACCTACCGTGGCCGCATCGGTACGATGATCAGCGGTGAAGTGCTCCGTCTCGAAGGCCGCAATGTGATTGTGTCTCTCGGCAAGCAGACCGAAGCCGTGATTCCGCCTCGCGAACAGATCGGCCACGAACGCCTTGTGCAGGGCCAGTCCGTGAAGGCCGTTATCGCCCGCGTCGAAGAATCCGTGAAGAGCGGTGCGCAGGTGATCCTGTCCCGCGCGAGTGGCGAGTTCCTCAAGGAACTCTTCCGTCAGGAAGTTCCCGAAATTTACGAAGGAACCGTCGAGATTAAGGGCGTTGCCCGCGAACCGGGTTACCGCGCCAAGATTGCCGTTTACTCCCGCGACGAGAAGATCGACCCGGTGGGCGCATGCGTCGGCATGAAGGGTGCCCGCGTGCAGACCATCGTGCGCGAACTCGGCAACGAACGTATCGATATCGTTCACTGGAATCCGGACCTCGACGTGTTCATCACGCGTGCCCTCTCTCCGGCTAACGTCGTGAAGCTGGCAGAAGTTCCGGGTACGGACCGTACTGTGGTCGTGATTAACGACGAGAACCTCGCTCAGGCTATCGGTAAGAATGGTCAGAACGTGAAGCTTGCCGCCCAGCTGGTGGGCCGCAACCTCGACGTGTTCGGCGAGAAGGAATGGTCCGAGAAGGATGACGAAGCCAAGGCCCAGGTGCTTGCTCCGCGTCCGCAGGAACTCCACCGCAATGCGGTCCGCAGGGTAGAAAGCCTTTTCAACGCTCCTGAAGGTGAAAATGCTGAAGCCGGCGCTGCAGAAGAGGGTGCTCCGGCCGAAGAATAATCGGAACGTTGTTCGATTTCGGAAGCAAAATTTCAAGGAAACTTAAACAGGCTAGTTAATGAGTAACTTAGATCAGATTAAACCAGTAGACTGGGCAAAGGAACATGGGGTCAAGAGTGACTTCGTGATGAAGCTTTTGCGCGACAACGGCGTGAAGGTCTTGACTCAGGTTTCCAAGGTGAACGCTGCGGAATTCGAGAAGATCGAAGAAGCGGTGGCTGCGGAAAAGGCCAAGCAGGACGCCCGGTCCAAGAACCTCAAGAAGTCGGCTTCGTCCGAATCGGGAGAGGCCCCTGTCGAAAAGAAGAAGGCCGCGTCCACGACGACCACGAAGAATGGTGTGAAGGTTAGCCTCAAGAAGGCAACCAAGAAGACCGATGAAGCGAAGCCTGCTGCCAAGGCTACGGTGAAGCCTGCTGCGAAACCCGCTGCCGCCAAGCCCGCTCAAGTTTCCGAGACGCCCGCGACTCCGGCAGCTGCTGCTCCTGCGGCAAAGCCTGTCGAAGCTGCTCCGGCCGCGAAGGTTTCTGCGGAACCGGTTGCTGCTCCGGAAGAAAAGAAAGTTGAAACTCCCGCGGTGAAGCCTGCTGCTCCGGCAGCTCCCGCTCCGGTGGCGGCTCCGAAGGAAGAGCCCAAGCCTGCTGTCAAGACGGATCCGAAGCCGATCCCGAAGCCGGCCGCTCCTGCCGCACCGACCATGATGACGGCCGATACAGAACTGAAGCAGCCGCCCATGAAGGCGCAGGTGTTCAAGCCCGATGCCGCTATCCTTGCCCGTATTGCGAAGTCTCAGCAACAGCAGGGCGGACGTGGCCCGGGAGGCAACAACCGCCGTCCTGGCGGTAACCGCGGCCCGGGTAACGCTCAAGGCTACACGGGCTCTTTTGGCCCGCGCACCAGCGGACAGGATTCCCGCAATGGCGGTAACCGCAGACCCGGTCCGGGCGGCGCTAGCAGCCACGGTGGTTATACGGGCCGTAGCGGAGGATTCTCCAGCGGCTCCATGCAGGAAGCTTTCAATGCCAGCCAGGGTGGCGCCCCGATGGGCGGCCAGGGCGGCAACAAGAATTCGAACGGTCGCCATGGTAACGACAAGAACCGTCACGGCAACAGCCGCGACCGCATGGACAACCAGAAAGAACAGCAGCAGGAAATGGTGCGCCAGAACGTCTCGCGCGTGATGGCCGACCTTTCCAAGAAGCCTGTCAAGAAGGTTTATCGCAAGGAACACAACGGCAACGATTCCGGCGAAGAGAAGAAGATCCTCAAGACTTCCGACTTCATTACCGTGGGCGAACTCGCTGGCCTTATGGACCAGATGCCCGCGCGCGTGATCGCGAAGTGCATGGAAATGGGCATGATGGTGACCATCAACGCCCGCCTCGATTTCGAGACCATCCAGATTCTGGCCGACGAATTCGGCTACGAAGCCCAGCTGATGGAAGAATACGAAGAAGTCGCCCTCGGCGTCGAAGAGGAATCCAAGGAGAACCTCCAGCCGCGTCATCCGGTGGTTACCGTCATGGGCCACGTGGACCATGGTAAGACTTCCTTGCTTGACTGGATTCGTAAGACCCACGTGGTTTCCGGCGAATCCGGCGGCATTACCCAGCATATCGGCGCGTACGAAGTTACGACCCCGCAGGGCAAGGTGACGTTCCTCGATACTCCGGGTCACGAAGCGTTCAGCGCTATGCGTGCCCGTGGTTCTCAGGTGACTGACGTTATCGTGCTTGTCGTGGCTGCCGACTCCATGGTGATGCCCCAGACGGTTGAATCCATTGATCTTGCCAAGCGCGAGAATGTGCCGATGGTTGTCGCCATCACGAAGATTGACTTGCCGACGGCAAACCCCGACAAGATCCGTGCCCAGCTCGCTGAGCGTGGTGTGGAAGTGGAACAGTGGGGTGGCCAGACGAGCTGTGTGGAAGTTTCCGCACGTACGGGCCAGGGCATGGACCAGTTGCTCGAAACTCTCGCCCTCGAAGCCGAAGTTCAGGAACTCAAGGCGAATCCGGACGCTCACGCCCGCGGTGCCGTGGTGGAATCCAAGCTCGACGTGGGCAAGGGCTCCATGGCCACGATCCTCGTGCAGAACGGTACGCTCCATGTGGGTGACCCGTTTGTCTGTGGTATTTACGCCGGTAAGGTTCGCGCCATGTTCAACGAACGCGGCGAACAGATGAAGGCCGCTCCGCCTTCTACGCCGTGCCAGGTGCTCGGTTTCGACGGTACGCCGCAGGCCGGTGACGACCTCATCGTGGTCGACGACGAAAAGACCGCACGTGAAATTGCAAGCAAGCGCCGTATGGCTGCTCGTGAACGCGACCTCCGCGCCCGTAGCACCATCTCGCTTGAATCCAAGTTCAACGAACAGAAGGAAGGCAAGCTCTCCGAACTCAACCTCATCGTCAAGGCTGACGTGGGTGGTTCTGCCGAAGCTCTTGCCGCCTCGCTTGAAAAGCTTACGAACAGGGAAGTCAAGGTCAACATCATCCGCAAGGGTGTGGGTGCCATTACCGATTCTGATATCCTGTTCGCGACGACTGCTCAGGCAATCATTATCTCCTTCCACCTGATGCCCTCGCTCTCCGTGCGTGAGATGGCCCAGAAGGAAGGCATCGAAATCCGCAACTACCGCGTGATTTACGACTGTATCGAAGATATCAAGAACGCCGTGGAAGGCTTGCTCAAGCCGGTGCTTCGCGAAGAAATCAAGGGCGAAGCAGAAATCCGTCAGGTGTTCAAGGTACCGAAGGTTGGTCTCATCGCCGGCTGTATGGTTACCGATGGCGAAGTGGACCGTACGAGCCTCGTGCGCGTGTACCGCAATGGCGTGGAACTCGGTTCTACCGCCGTGCAGTCTCTGAAGCGCATGAAGGACGACGTGAAGTCCGTTGCCCGCGGTTTCGAATGCGGTATCGGCCTCAAGGGTTACGACGATATCAAGGAAGGCGACAGCCTGATCTTCTTCAAGGAAGTCAAGGTTGCCCGTACGCTCGAAGACGTCGCCCGTGAAGAAGCCGAAGAGAAGGCCAAGAAGGCTGCCGCCGAAAAGGCCGCTGCCGAGAAGGGAGCCTAATGAGCCGCAGGACAGACAGACTTGGCGAACAGTTCCGCGAGGAAATCGGAAAGCTCATCCAGAAGGGCTTGAAAGATCCTCGTGTGAGCAGCCTCGCAAGCATTACTCGCGTGGACATTACGGAAGACTTGAGCTATGCGAAGGCTCTCGTTTCCGTGATGGGCAGCGACAAGGAAAAGCGCGATACCATCGTCGGGCTCAACAATTCGACAGGCTTCATTCGCGGAGTCCTCGGAAAGTCTCTCAAGATTTTCAAGGTTCCCGAACTGAAGTTCATGTTGGACGAGAACCTGGAACATGCGATGCATATCGAAAGCATTCTGGCGGAGTTGAAGCAGAAAGGAGACCTTTAGTTGGCTCTTTCGGGATTCATCCTCCTGGACAAAGTTGCTGGAGAAACATCTTTCAAGGCCCTTTTCCCGTTGAAAAGGGTCTTTTGCACTAAGCGCGTCGGCCACGCGGGTACGCTCGATTTGCGTGCCTCGGGCCTAATTATCGCTGCGACGGGTCGCGCGACACGCTTGTTGCCTTATGTGGAGGCAAAGGACAAGTGCTACACGTTCCGCCTGCATCTGGGCTACGAGACCGACACGCTCGAGTGGGACGGGGATGTCGTGGAACAGGGGGACGCGTTGACGGTGAGCCGTGCCGCCCTAGAAAGCGTTCTTCCGCAGTTTACGGGTGACATCGATCAGGTTCCGCCACGCTATTGCGCAGTGAAGATTGACGGCCGTCGCGCGAGCGACTGGGCCGAACGCGGGAAGGATTTCGAGATGAAACCGCGTCGCATCCACATCGAGTCGCTCAAGGTCGTGGGCGAGGGCGGCATAACCGAAGGCTGCTCCGGCAAGGAATTTGCTACGTTCGATATCGAGTGCGTTTGCAGCAAGGGAACCTACGTGCGGGCGCTCGGGCGCGATATTGCCCGCGCTCTTGGGACCTGCGGGTGTGTCTCGCAGATTCGCCGTCACCGCATCGGGAAGGTTAACGTGAAATCCGCCGTGCGCGGGGAAGACCTGACGCGCGAACATTTGAAATCCGTGGAGCAGGTGCTCGATTTTCCGGTCGTGAAGCTCGATGCTGACCAGATGGCGGTTATCCGCAAGGGCAATTGGATTCCGTGGCGCGAACCTGTGGAGGGCGCAGAAAAACAGCAGGGTCGTGGCGATGATTGCGATAGGCTCGTGTTTGCCGCCGATGCGGATGGCAACGTGCAGAGCGTGTGCCGCTACGAACCGGGCCGCATTTGCCCGAAGATATATTTAGGTGAGGATGAGTAAGATCCCCGCCTTCGCGGGGATGACAAGGTAGGGAACGAATGTCGGTGAACGAGAAACAGAAAAGAGCCGTGACGATGGGCAATTTTGACGGGTGCCACCTGGGGCACCAGGCGCTTTTCCGTACCCTGAAGGCCGTTGCCGAGGTCAACGGCTGGACACCGACCGTCATTACCTTCGAACCCCATTCCAACTACGTGCTGCGCGGCGTGGGCGACCCGCTGCTCCTTACCACCACCGAAGAAAAGCGCGAGTTCATTGAAAGTCTCGGACTCGAATTCTTGGTGTTGCCGTTTACGCCCGAAGTCGCGAAACTCCCGTTCGATGTTTTCGTGCGGCAGGAGCTCATCGAGAAACGCGACGTGTGCTCTATGTTCTTTGGGCACGATCACTGCTTTGGCGCGGGCGGCAAGGGCAACTACGAGACGATTACCGCCGCGTTCCCGGAACTTTCTACGCAGATGCTTTCGATTGTTTTGCATAAGGGTGAACGCGTGAGTTCTTCCGCCGTGCGCAATGCGCTCTTGAACGGCGATGTTTCCCGCGCACAGACTTACCTCGGGCGCCCCTACCGCCTCTCCGGTACCGTAGTCGTGGGCAAGCGCCTTGGGCATACCATCGGATTCCCGACCGCGAATTTGCAGGTGGAACAGTACAAGTTCCTGCCGAAATCCGGCGTGTACGTGGCGTCCGCGAGGCTTGCGGATGGCCGCATTTGCCGTGCCGTGGTGAATATCGGCGTGCAGCCCTCTGCGCCCGGGCCCCACCAGATGGCCATCGAGGCCTACCTTCTCGACTTTAGCGAGGATATCTACGGGCAGCACCTGGTGCTCGACCTGATGGCCTACCTGCGCCCGGAACAGAAATTTGCCAGCATGGAAGACCTCGTGCGCCAAATCGGCATGGATGCCGACACCGCCAAGAACTACAACGGAAACCACTGGGCGGAATAAGGCCCGGAAAGTGCTATTTCGCTTTTCCGGTAAAGCTTGTACTCGTTATCTTGAATACGGTCACGGTGGCGGCCTGTTCGGGCGTGAATTCGAACTTGTGCGTTGCGGCGGATTGCCGTTCCATTAGGAGCGAGAGTCCGCGGCATTTCTCGGCGACGTCTTCGACGATTTCAGCCTTGCCCTGTCCGACGATGCTTGCGTAAAAGCGTCCGCTCTTGCAATAAACATCTTCGTGAATCTCGATACGGTTTTCGACACACATACTGAACGCGACATTTGGATTCTTGCGGATACAATCCAACTTCTTGCCGACATGTGCGCAATGGAAATACAATTCCAGCACGCCATCATTCAGGTTGTACCCGAACGACAGCGGAATCACGTAGGGCATGCCTGCATCTGCATCGTCCGTCATCGCGACATGGCAGGTCGTGCATTGCTTGATAATCTTCGCAATATTCTCATCGCCTAAAATTTCCCTGTCCTTGCGTCGCATCTTTCCTCAACTTTTTACGCTATTCGAACTTAAAATATAATATAGGCATTGATGGGGCTTGTCTACACGATCGTATTGTCGAGCCCGAAGACTTCGCCGAGCTGCTTGTCGTCCATGTCGGCGAGCCAGGTTTCGCCTGCGCTCACGGTCATATTGGCGATGGACTTCTTGGTTTCGAGAAGTGCGTTGATTTTTTCTTCGAAAGTTCCCTTGGTGATGAACCTGTGGACCTGAACGTTGCGCGTCTGCCCGATACGGAAGGCGCGGTCGGTGGCCTGCGCTTCGATGGCGGGGTTCCACCACAAGTCGTAATGGATGACCTGCGATGCGGCGGTGAGGTTGAGGCCCGTGCCGCCTGCTTTTAGCGAGAGGATAAGCACCTTGCAGTCTTCGTTCTTCTGGAAGTCCTCGATCATGGAGGTGCGCTGCGTCTGCGTGCATCCGCCGTGGTAGAAGTGCGTGCGGAGCCCGAGTTCTTCCGTGATGGTCTTTTCGAGCAGGAATCCCATTTCGGCGAACTGCGTGAATATGAGCGTCTTTTCGCCCTGTTCCTGAATGGAGGTGAGCAGGTCGAGGAGCATTTGCATTTTGCCGGAGGAAAGGGCCGGCGCGCTTGTTGCCGGCATATTTTCTGCTGGTGTCGCTTCGGCGGGCTCAGCGACCTTCTCCTGCGATGCGGCTGCGGCTCCCTTCAGGAATGTCGCGGGGTGGTTGCAGATTTGCTTCAAGGCGAGAATCATCTGCAATATGATTCCCTTGCGCTTGAATAGCGCGTGTGCGTCGTTCGCCTTCTCGCTGAGCGCCTGTTCCATCTCGAGTTCCTGCATAAAGTGCTCGAGCGTCTTCTGGTACAGCGCCGCCTGCGGCTTGGTGAGTTCGGCGTATTCGTCCTGGATAATCTTGTCGGGCAGGTCGCTGATGATACTCTTGTCGGTCTTGAGGCGGCGAAGCATGAAGGGTGCCGTAATCTTGCGGAACGTTTCCGCCACCTTCTCGTTGCCCATTTTCTGGATGGGCGTCTCGAACTTTTCGCGGAATTCGGTCGCGCTCGGGAAGAACCCGCGGTTCGCGAAGTCCATGATGGTCCAGAATTCCATGAGGCGGTTTTCGACAGGAGTGCCGCTCATTGCGATTTTCATGGGAGCGCGCATCCGACGCAATAGCCTGCTCTGCTCGCTGTCCGCGTTCTTTATGTTCTGCGCTTCGTCGATGACGATCGCCTGCCACGGGCGTTCGTTCAGTTCGTCGAAGTCCTTGCGGAATGTGGCGTAGGTGGTGAGCAATACGTCGGCGTTGAACTTCTCGAGGTTGCGGCTTCCGCCGTGGTAGGCGAAGAAAGTCAGTTCTGGCGCGAACTTCTTGATTTCGACTTGCCAGTTGCACAAGAGGCCCGCAGGCATCACTACGAGTGCCTTCTTTTCGGCCAATTTGCCTTCTTCGTGCATCTTGAGGAGGAACGCGATGACCTGCAATGTTTTTCCGAGGCCCATGTCGTCAGCCAGAATGCAACCGAAACCGATTTCAAGGTTCTTGTACATCCACGAGTAGCCGCGCACCTGGTAGGGGCGCATGGTCGCATTCAGGTGCTCGGGGAGGGGTACTTCAGTTTCGGCGCGCCAGGCATCGAATTGCTGCTTGAATTCGCCCGCCATCTCGACCGGGACGCCGTCGCATTCGCCGGTAAAGCAAGCCTGCACGAGTTTCGCCTGCGTAATGACCGGGGCTTCGTCCGCGCTTTCGTCCGTGCTTTCGTTGCCCGCGGCGTCTTTGCCGGCACTACCCGCTCCCGCGTCAGGGCTTTTCGCGCCCTCCGCGCGGCCTTCAATCTGTTCGCGGATCCTCTGCAGGTCTTCGGCGCTGACCTCGACATATTGCGACTTGTATTTTAGAAGCCCGTCTGCGTTTTCGGCAAGCTCCAGGAATTCTTCTGCCGAGACGTTCTCGTCGCCGATGGCGATTTCCCAGTCAAAGTCGAGCAAATCGGTTGCGGTGAACGCGCCGAAGCTCATGCTGCCCTGCAGGCGCATCTTGGGCTTGGGCTTGCCTACGTTCAAAAGGTTCTTCGGGATATCCGTGCGGATGCCGAACACTTCCAGTTTCTTGAGACAGTCCTGCAAAAAGCCGAGCAGCTCGCTGCCGTGCATCATGATGGGGGAGGATGCCCTGCGTTCCAGGTACTTGCCCATGGGCGCGAAGTAGTCGGCCACGCCGTTCAGGATATTCAAAATGGAAAGCAGGCGGGAGTCGTTGCTTTCGAACAGTGCGGAAAGCGGAGCGCGCGATTCCGTGGTTCCGTTCCCGTCGAGGATAAATACGTCGAGTGCGACTTCGTCGCCAGATTCGCGGCAGGCGAACAGGATTTGGCTCCTGAAATCGAGGCTAGAGTAGACCGAGAACCACTGCTGTATCTTGCCGGGGATGGCATGCGCGTTGTTCGCGAGCTTGCCCGATACGCAGTCAAAGAAGAAGGAGAGGAGGTTTCCGTGGTTCGTCTTGAGGGGCGGTTTGTAGGTGCGCGCGAAATGCAGCAATTGGCCGATGAACAGCGAGAGGATATGTTCTGCGGGGCCGGCGATTTCCCGGAAGTCCCCGTCGCTTGCAGAGAATGCGAACTTCTGCGGGGCGGCCGCCTCGAGGTCCGCGACGATCCCCAATATTTCGGGCAGCATTTCGGCCGGGAGCCAGCGCATCTGCGCCACGTCCGGCTTGATCCAGAATACCTGCGGGTATATGGCCCCGGTACGTACAAGGTAGAAGGCGACCTGCAAAAGCAGGTGCAGGTAGCGCACGGTGTAGTGGTGCCACGAGAGGTTGCCCTGGCTCAGGCAGCAGAGTGCGCCCATGATGTTTGCGACCGTCAGGTCGTTGCGGATGACCTTGCCTCCGCTACTCTGCTCGAATGCCCAGCGCCATTCTCCCTTGTGGAATACCCGCAGGGACTCGTTCTCCATCAGGAAAGTCTTCGCGTTGTATGCGCGGAAGTGCTCGGAAAAGACGCTGAAACTCTCGTAGCCGCAAAAATACTTGTGGCAGCCTTCCAGCTCGTCGGTAAAGCTCTTGCGGAAGTTCCCGGCGGGGCAGAACTTCGGGAAGTTCTGCAGCATGGCGGGCAATACGCGGGAATAGTCCTTCCAATCGCCAAAATCGAACTGCGGCAATTGCTGGGGCGGCGTGCGGCTCGAATTGCCGGGAGTGCCTGCAAACAAGCTTGCGCTGGAATCCTCGCTTAAATCCAGGTCGTCGACGCGGCCGTTCCCGGGTGCGACTTCTCCGGCATCGTCGTCGACGAGTCGGCTCGACTTGCCCAGCGTACGTACCAGGCTCGATTCCGTCGGGGCGTCCAGGTCGGCGGGTGCCGCGGTAAAGTTCTTCGCCATCGCGATGTCCATCCCGTGCAGCTTGAACAGCACGCCGGGGTCGGTATTCGCCTGCTCGGCTATTTTCAAGAAAGTCGCGACGGTGTACTTGCAGGGGAGGGGGTCGCGGCAGTCGCAGCCCATCTTCACCTTCTCGGGTTCGTCAAACAGCTGGAGTCCGCTCTTGGCGAGCAGGATTTCGATGGACTCGTTGAGCGCCTTGTTGTTCAGGGCAAGCATCTCGGAGGGCTGCTGTCTCAGGAGGCTCATGAACATCTCACAGCGCTCGCGTGCAAAAAGCGGGAATACGATGTAGTTGTTGTGCAGCCCGCCGTTCGGGCCTTTCACTACAGAAATCACGCGGTTGTCCACGATGTCGATGCTTTTGACCTGTTCGCGGATGGCATAGCGCAAGCCCGTGGCGACGACGCTAGCGTCGGCCCCGGCAAGGAGCGTCTCTAGCCACTTCTTGCTCCACCATGTATTTCCGTACAGCCCGAAATCCATGGGGCCAAATATAGTAAAAACGTGCTCAAATGGGCAATCATAAGGCTCGGAAAAATGTAAATCTTTACTATATTGTGAGGTGGATTAACCATTAACCGCGGCCCTCCGGGCCCAATCATTTAACTATGGCCGAACAGAATAAAGCAGAAAAATTCGTTTTCTACATGTACAAGATGACCAAGTCCTATCCGCCTAACAAAGAGGTGCTGAAGGACATTTCTTTGAGTTTCTACTATGGCGCAAAGATTGGCATCATCGGCCAGAACGGTGCCGGTAAGTCGACGCTCCTCCGCATTATGGCGGGTATCGACAAGGAATTCCAGGGCGAAGCTTGGATTGAACCGGGCCGCACCGCAGGTTACCTGCCGCAGGAACCGCAGCTTGACCCGAACTTGACCGTCAAGGAAAACGTGATGCAGGCTGTGGCCAAGAAGCAGGCCGTGCTCGACCGCTTCAACGAGATTTCCATGAAGTTCGCTGAACCCATGGAAGACGACGAGATGAACAAGCTCCTCGACGAACAGGCGAAACTTCAGGACATCATCGACGCGCAGGACCTGTGGAGCCTTGACCGCAATATCGAAATCGCTATGGACGCGCTCCGTTGCCCGCCGGGCGACTGGCCGGTGACGAACCTCTCCGGCGGTGAAAAGCGCCGCGTGGCCCTCTGCCGCTTGCTCCTCGAAGAACCGGATTTGTTGCTGCTCGACGAACCGACGAACCACCTGGATGCCGAAACGGTTGCCTGGCTTGAACGCCACCTCCGCGAATACAAGGGCTCCGTGATTCTCGTAACGCATGACCGTTACTTCCTCGACAACGTGACGAACTGGATTCTGGAAATCGACCGCGGCCGCGGCATTCCTTGGGAAGGCAATTACGCCCAGTGGCTCGACCAGAAACTCGAACGCCTCCGTGGCGAAGAGAAGGGCGAATCCGACAGGCAGAAGCGTTTGGCTCGCGAACAGGAATGGGTCAAGCAGAGCCCGAAGGCGCGCCAGGCCAAGAGCAAGG